>JBBQLX010000022.1:0-57935 GCA_038328375.1 Aggregatilineales bacterium
GTTGCTGCCCCCGACAAGCTGCCCCAAAACCCCGCGCCGATCTATGCCCATCTGCCGCTGATAGCCGCCGACAATCGTGGGGAACGGCTGATGGCACTGTTGTTCAACCGCAGCCGCTTCAATACTATGATGCCGGACATGTATACCCGCGTCATTATTGATGGCAACGCCCATCTCTATGGCGACATTCTACGCCGCTTAGCGAACGCCGATAATCTTCCTGCCATCATCCATTGCACAGCGGGCAAAGACCGTACCGGTGTCGCAACTATGCTCATTCTCACGCTGCTCGGTGTGCCGGAAGATGTTATTCTGGCGGATTATTCCCTGAGTAATTTGTATTACGACAACTTCCTCAAATTTGGACAGCAAGCCATCAGTTCGCTCACATGGACGGGCGTAACCGCTGAAGACTTGCAACCCCTGTTTATCTCACACCCCAACACCTTGAAGGCCGCACTGGTACACATCCACCTTAAATATGGATCGGTGGAAAATTATCTCCGCAGCGCTGCTGGCGTTAATGACGAAATTCAGCAGAAAATTAAGATCAATCTACTAGAAGAATAAATCTCAATTATTGTCATCATGAGGGAAAAATCCGCTTTCCCTCATAACCTAGGGGAAAACCTGTCCCGTATTAACCTCGCATAGCTCAATAGTCCTGTTGTTATTTACCTAAAATTCAGACAGAATGAATAAAATAATTGACTTAAAGTTGATATTCATGCTATTATCTTCTTTATAACAATGCTGAACAACGACTTAAACATCAAGAAAAGGAGGTAGGTGCGTTAAAAATCGGCACCGCATAATTTGAAATGACAAAAATAACTGCCTCACTTTCTGAACTCCCCCGGCTATTTTTCATCTTCAAGAATGTGGAAGTAAGTCAGGTTATCCGCCGCTTACTGGAAACAGATTTCACGGTCATCGCGAAAAGCGCAGAAGAGTCGCTGAACCACAGCACCTTGACCGATTATGATCTGGTCATCATGGATGGCGACTTGGAACTGCTCAAGACATTGCGTACCAATCCAACATTGACTGACTTGCCCATATTGGTGATGTACAGCCCTTGTGAACCACAATTACAGGTTCAAGCATTAGACATGGGCGCAAACGATATAGTCGTCATGCCCCTCCCTGTCGATGTCCTAAAAGCCCGTATTCGCCGTTTGATCAAAGCCAAGCAGCGCAGCGGAGAACAACAACAGGTCATCACTTTTCTTAAAACCGCTTATGAGAAGAAAGATCGTTTCCTGCAAATCGTAACCCACGATTTAAAGAATCCGGTTAACAACATCCGACTGGCGCACTATTTCTTGCAGACCGAAATCACCGACACACCCGCGAATAAAGAAGCGCTCACTACCATTGAAATGGCGATAGATACTATGAACGACCTTATCACAAACTTTCTGGATACCGCAGCGCTCGAAAAAGGGAAAACCCAACTCCACCTCGCACCCTACGTCATGGAAGACCTGATCTGGGAAGTCGTATCGCGTTACAGCGAAACCGCTAACGCCAAGAACATCACCCTTCTCATGGGCGAAACCGAAGGTGAAGTCTTAGTTGACCCCAACCGCTTTATGCAGGTGATGAGCAACCTCGTCAGTAACGCCATCAAGTTCAGCCCGAATGACCGTTTCGTGACCATTGCCTCAACCTTAGAATTTGGGCAAGTACGCTTAACAGTTACGGATGAAGGTCCCGGCATTCCAGTTCAAGAACAAAGTGCCTTGTTCGAGCCCTTTTCCAAACTCAGCCCACGCCCGACCAACGGCGAAAGCAGCACCGGATTAGGGTTGTCTATAGTCAAGGAACTCGTCTTACTGCATAACGGTAAAGTGGGTTTGGACAGTGAAGAAAATAAGGGCTGTACCTTCTGGGTAGAACTGCCCGTCTACATACCCCGGCTAGAAGCCATCGCCTCCTAAAACACGCTAAAAGAGGCGCAAACGCGCCTCTTTTCGTTTCTACCATTCCCACCATTCTTTACCTTCGGTGGGCTGATGCGGCACATACTCCTTGTGACTTGCCTTCTGAATATAATCCAGTGCAATCGGAAAATTCTCTTCGGGTGTTCGCATCGAATCCATAAACAGCGCGTTGTCATTCCACGGTTGATAATAGTCGCGCATCCGGGTCACATCTTCCCAACCCACAGGTTTCCAACCGGGTACATAATGCACACGGTCGCGCATTCGCTCGCGCCAAACAGCATCATCCGAACAGTAACAGTAAAGCGCACAAAACTTGGCCTTATGCCGCTGGGCGATTTCGCTGGCGACCGTGCGGAAATGGTCGAGTGGAAAGGTTGCATCCAGAATACAGCTTAACCCCAACCCCAACTGTTCATCCACCATATCAAGGATCACATAATAGCCATCGCCTGTATTGGCTTGTGCCAGATTATGATCGCGCAGCACCCGCTGTACCCGATCTTTGGCAAATACTGGAATACCCAACCGCCGCGAGACCAACCGCGCCAGTGTCGTTTTACCACCACCCGGCATCCCCGCCATAACAATCAATGTCGTATCCATTGCCATAAAGTATCGTTCCCTGTTGTGCAGTGTAAGCTGCGAATCAGCAACTCAAAATATGCGTGTGTAGGGAAAAGAATGCCTTCTCCCTACGACAATTCGAACTTTAATACTATTTAATCTTCATCCACGTACCGCTGCTGGCATTACTAAAACGGAATACCCCCAGCGGTGAGTCGATATAAACCGCGCCGCTATCCTCAAACTGGATGGTGCGATTACCGAGATCAATATTAGTGGTTCCGAAGCCTATCGAACTCGTCCAAGCACCAACTGGCGCATTCGTATTACAGTACGCCCATGCAAACATATTTTGGGGAGCAACCAATCCGCTGGTCGGTGTGCCAAAGCAGGTATAAGCGGTCGTGCCATCCCAACCATTGGGATAAGTGATGTACCGAGCATCCTGATTTTGTGCGCCGTAAATTGTGTTGCGGTTCGAGTCGTTAACATAAATCATGAAGCCGCGTTCAAAGGCTTGGAACGCGCCTGTGCCTGTGGTTTGCGGACCAGTCGGGCAGCCGGAGTTCGGCGGAGCATATTGGTTACCGAAGAACCACGCCGTCGCGCACTGCACCGTAATTGGAACCGAACGGGTATCTTGCTGTGTTCCGCGGAAAACAGTCAACTGGTAAACAACCAATGTACCGAGGTTGCCGGGAACTGTCACCGGCAGCGATCCCGATGGAACGACATTGAACGTTTGAGTGACTTGTGCCTGTGCGTTCATCACATCAATTCGCGCCGAGTCACCCTGTGCGCTCCACACCAATGTGATAGAAGTATTGGCTGTTACATTGGTAGCACTGCCGTTGAATGATAGAATTTGTGGTGCCAGTGGCGTAATGGTAGCAATCGGGGTATTCGTTTGTGTAGGTGTATTGGTCGACACAGGTGTATTCGTTAAGGTACTGGTCGATGTTAGGGTAAATGTTGCTGTAGGCGGTATCAAGCTTGATGTTGGCGAAAGTGTAACAGTGGGTGTCATTGATGCCGTAGAGGTTGAGGTAGGTGTTGCTGTGGGCGTGTCGGTTGCCGTACTAGTCGGTGTTTCAGTTGGCGCTAGAGTCGGCGTATTACTCGGCGTGAGGCTGGGCAAGACTGCAACTGTGGGCAGAACGACCACTTCTTCTTGGGGTTGGCAAGCAGCCAATAGCAAGAAAGTTAGACCGATGAATAAGGTACAAAACTTCTTTGAAGCCATAATCCCCCTCCATAAACCGAAAATAATATGCATTTAACAACACGCACAATTGTAATCTTAATCATACTCATCTTCTTCACCGCTTGCCAAGAGACGACAGTCCCATCTGTAACACCTAACTTACCTATTCAAACAGCCATCACGCTCCAAAACGTGCGCCCAACCCTCACACCACGAGTAATCGACGCACTGATTCCCACAGCGGTTCCTTTGCCATTACCCACGCTGCCCCCCTCACCTATTCCACCGACGCTCCCTCAATTTCCTAATTTAGAGTCGCCGCCGTTGAGCAGTCCATCACCTGCCTTCACGCTCGATCCCAACGTCACGCCCAGCGGCACACCTGTTTTAACGCGCATCCCCGCTGCCAATACATTTATCATCGGACAATCGGCTGAAGGTCGCGATATTCTAGGCTGGCGATTTGGTAATGGTGATAAGGTTCTGATGCTAGTCGGTGGCATCCACGCCGGCTTTGAGTCGAATACGGTACTGCTGATCAACACGCTTGTTGCCCATTTCGAAGGCACACCGATTGATGTGCTGCCGGGGATGTCAATCATTCTGATTCCGGTCTTGAACCCTGATGGGTTAACGCGCGGACGCACAGCGAACGGTCGCTTTAACGGCAATAACGTGGATTTGAATCGCAATTGGGGCTGCGATTGGTCAGCCGATGCTTATTGGCAGCAGCAAAAGGTGAATCCCGGCGCACAGGCTTTCTCCGAGCCGGAAAGTGCTGCGCTTTCGGTGTTTATGCAACAAACACGTCCAACGGCTGCCCTGTTTTATCATGCTGCGGCGAATGGCATCTTTGAAGGCACTTGTAACGATGTGATTGATTCAGCCCAACTCGCCGCCGTCTTGGGTGATGCGTCCGGTTATCCTTATGGTAAACCGTTCGATGCCTACGCCGTCAGCGGCACGGAGTCCAATTGGGCAGATGGGCAAGGCATCCTTTCTGCCGATGTCGAACTGGCAGGCACACGCGATGCCGAATTTGACCGCAACCTGCGCGGCATCCTCGCCGTCCAATGTTGGATCACGGGTAACTTCGATCTGCCGCAGTGTAAGAAATAAAAAACGCGGAATTACAATATCGTTCACGCTACGACAGTGTTATACTTATTTGAACCCTTTTGACCCCTCAACGCAACGCGGAGTTATGATAATGCTCACAACCGACACAAATGATTTACAACACGCCACGCCCGAAAGTCAGGGCATCGCTTCGTCGGCTATCCTTCAATTTGTCGAGGCGGTGGAAAGACAAATTCACGAACTCCACAGTTTCATGCTGGTTCGACACGGCAAAGTCGTCGCAGAGGGTTGGTGGTCGCCTTATGGACGTGAGTATCCACATCTGTTGTTTTCGCTCAGCAAAAGTTTTACTTCTACCGCTATCGGTCTGGCGGTGAGCGAAGGTATCCTCTCACTCGATGATAAAGTGCAATCTTTTTTTCCAGAAGAAGCACCCAACGAAGCGAATGAACATCTGGCAGCGATGCAAATCCGCCATTTGCTATCCATGTCGACAGGTCAGGCGAACGATACTTGGTCGTATATGGTTGATCGACCCGACGGTAACTGGATCAAAGGTTTCTTTGAAGTACCCGTTCTCCACCCACCGGGAACACATTTCCTCTACAACACCGGAGCGACTTATATGCTGTCGGCGATCATCCAGAAGATTACTGGCATGAAGCTCGTCGATTATCTGGAACCGCGACTGTTTGAGCCTCTGGGTATCGAAAACGCCACTTGGCAAGAATCACCTCAGGGGATTACTGCTGGTGGCATTGGACTGAGCCTCAAAACCGAAGATGTGGCGCGTTTCGGTCAAATGTATCTGGATAAAGGCATGTGGCAAGGCAAGCATATTTTATCTGAGGATTGGGTGAAGGAAGCGACCGAGACTCGGATTTCGAATGGCGGCATAGAAATTGATTGGACACAGGGTTATGGTTATCAATTCTGGCGCTCCCGTCATAACGCCTATCGCGGAGATGGCGTATTCGGTCAATGGTGCATCGTCATGCCGGATCAAGATGCCGTCCTTGCGATCACATCTGGCATCGATTTATTCGACTCACAACTACCCTTAAACCTCGTCTGGGAAATACTGCTTCCAGCGATGCAGCAAGATACACTGCCTGATGATGCCGCAGCTCAGGATACACTCCAAAAGAAGTTATCCAGTCTAACGATGTTAACCGTACAAGGTAACGTAGAGTCGCCCATCATGTCGCAGGTTTCGGGTCGAACTTACGCGGTTGATACCAATGAGCTGCATCTCGAAGCCATCAGTCTGAGTTTTACTGATTCGGGCTGTCAAGTCCGCATCAAAACAGCAGCAGGTGAGGAAACAATCCCCTGTGGTTATGGTAGATGGCAGCGGGGTCAAACCACTTTGTTCAACCAACCGTTATTGTTTGAAAGTTCGCCTGTCGCTGCCAGCGGTGCTTGGACAGATGAAGACACCTTTACGATGATTTTACGGCTTTATGGAACACCATTCTTCCATACCGTTGTCTGTAATTTTGCAGATGATGAGATGATGATCGAAACTCAGATCAACGTATCAATGGAGTCTTTGAAACCGTTGTTGCTGATGGCGCGTTCTGTAGAATTAATCGCCTGAGCAATGGTATAGCTCACGCAACATGGACGGCGTTATACTCCACTTCATCTTTTTATGAATGTGGAGTTATTACGATGCTTACGCCCGTTAAAAATGCTTTAGAACGTGCTACCCCCGAAAGTCAGGGAATCGCTTCATCCGCTATCCTCAAATTTGTCGAGGCAGTAGAAAACGGAATCCACGAACTCCACAGTTTCATGCTGCTGCGACACGGCAAAGTGGTTGCTGAAGGTTGGTGGTCGCCCTATGGACACGAAATCCCGCACATGCTGTTTTCGCTCAGCAAGAGTTTTACCTCTACTGCAATTGGCTTAGCCGCCAACGAAGGACTGCTATCGCTTGATGATACGGTGCTGTCCTACTTTCCAGACGATGCGCCCGCCGAGGTGAATGAACATCTGGCAGCGATGCAAGTTCGTCATCTGCTGTCGATGTCCACAGGCAACGATGTTGATACGATGCAAGCCCTCGGTACGCGCGCCGATGGCAACTGGACGAAGGCCTTCTTTGAAGTGCCGGTTATCCATAAGCCGGGAACACATTTCCTCTATAACACCGGCGCGACTTATATGCTCTCGGCGATCATCCAAAAAGTCAGCGGCATGAAGCTGATTGATTATCTGCAACCTCGTCTATTCGAGCCGTTGGGAATCAAAAACCCCACTTGGCAGGATTCGCCCCAAGGGATTAATACAGGCGGATTTGGCTTGAACATCCGCACCGAGGACATTGCCAACTTCGGTCAGCTCTACTTGCAAAAAGGCATGTGGAACAGCGAACAGCTTATACCGGAGGCGTGGGTTGATGAGGCAACAGCATCTCACATTTCAAATGGTGACAATCCGGAAAACGATTGGAATCAAGGTTATGGTTATCAGTTCTGGCGCTGCCGTCATAATGCCTATCGCGGTGATGGTGCGTTCGGTCAATATTGTGTCGTTATGCCTGAGCAGGATCTTGTACTGGCGATTACCAGCGGACTCGGTGATATGCAAGCGCCCTTGAATCTGGCGTGGGATATCTTGCTGCCTGCGATAAAAAGTGAAGCACTTCCCATTGATGATGCTGACTACGATAAACTGACGGAGCGGTTATCCAGCTTACATATACCAACTGTTCAAGGCAAACCCTCGTCGCCCACTGTAGCAAAAATAACGGGTCGCACGTTTACGCTTGAGAGCAATTCGTTCGGCTTCGAAAGCGTCGCTTCGAACTTTAACGGCTCCGCCATCTCTTTGAAGATCAAGAAAGGTGCAGTCGAGGAAAGCATTGCCTGTGGTTATGGTGCTTGGCAGAATAGTGAGACGACCTTATTCAACCAACCTTGGGAAGTTGAACCAGCTCCAATCGTTGTTAGCGGTGCATGGACAGCCGAGGATACCTTCACGACGGTCATTCGTTTTTACACCACACCCTTCTACCAAACGCTTGTCTATCATTTCTCAGGCGATCAACTGAGCGTCGAAACCCGCGTCAATGTGGGCTTTGTGCCTCCTGAAACGCTGATTCTCAAGGGACACACTGTATAAGCGCGTTAAAGTCTTAGCTTGCTGTAACATTCATTAACAGGGCAACTGAATTCCCTCAGTTGCCCGATATTGATCCGCCGCGATAATGGCTTCTAGCGAACTCCAATGAACCGACTCTTGCCCTATTCTTGCCATCAGCCGTGAGCGTTCTAAATATTCAGCTACAGGCTTATTCAACCCACTCAAATAGACACGCCCGCCCTGCCGTTCGAGCCGCGTCACCAATTGGTCGATACTCCGCAATCCGGTGGTATCCATTAATGGCACAGTACGCATACTCAACACCACATCACGGATGCCGTTTAAATTAGCGACTTCTTCATCAAAAGAGGCAGCCGTCCCAAAGAACAACGGCCCGACCACATATATCACCACGATCTTGCTGGCATCCGATTGCATGATGTAACCGCGTCCCTGCATCTTCTCAGACGACACCGGCAGTTTTTCGATGGCAATCCGACTAATCCGGTAGATAAAGACCACCGCTGAAACCAACACACCCAGAATAATGGCCTGCGTTAGATCAAGGATAACCGTCCCAGCCAGTGTGAGTAGAAAGCTCATCATCGCAGTCTTGAAGCGCCTACCAAAAATGTGCTTGATTTCGCCCCACGCGTTCATGTTCCACGTTGTCACGGCTAGCACACCCGCCAGCACCGCTAACGGAATCTGGGAAAGCAGCGGCGCAGCCAATAAAACTGCAAACAGCAGGATTACGGAATGCACCCAGCTCGTCACCCGTGTTTGCGCCCCACTTCGTAAGCCCATGCTCGTCCGCGCAAAAGCCGATGTCACGGGGACACCGCCGAAAAAAGGTATAATCAGGTTGCCCACCGCCAGCGCGTACAAATGTTGATTATTGACCATCTTACGCTCGGCTTCTGGCATCCGGTTCGCCGCCGCGCCGCTCAACAGCGCCTCGATAACCACCAACGCTGCTACTGAAAAAGCTGGTACAACTAAATCACCCACATAAGCCCAAGGAAACGCACTCAGCGTTAAATGTTGATCCAAAATAATACTTTGGGGGATCGTGCCAATTGTCGGCACGTTCATGTGGCTGACAACCGCCAGTCCCGTAACCACCACCATCGCGATCAACGAACCCGGAACGCGACGGTTCAGCTTTTTAGGCCAGAACACCATAATCAAAATGACCAGAACGCCCAACAGCACGGTGTTGGGATTAGGTGCGAATCCGCCATTAAAATAGTTAACCAGTTTCAACAGCGCATTGGGTGCAGCGGGCGTTTTAACGCCTAATAGGTTATCAAGCTGCCCGATAAAAATGATCGAAGCCACGCCACTGGTAAACCCGACAATCACCGAAGCCGGTATGAAGTTCGCCAGATCACCTAAATTCAAAATCGCCAGCAGCAGAATGATGAGTCCCGCCAAAAATGTCGTGACCCAAATCGCCTCGATGCCATATTTACTGGCAACCACGATTAACACCGCCGTCATGGTTCCGGTCGGGCCGGAAATCTGGTAGCCATGACCGCTAAGCGCACCGACTACGAAGCCCGCGATGATCGCCGTAACCAATCCAGCGGCAGCCGTAGCACCTGATGCCACACCGAAGGCCAGTGCCAGAGGCAGCGCGACCGCCGCGACGGTGATACCCGCAATCAGGTCAGATTGAAAGTTATGAACCCCGTAGCCCTTGAACTCATCACGCAGAATGTGCGGAAGCGGAAAGTATTTGTCGAAGAAAGTCATGTCCCGAACAGTCCTTCGTCACTAGAATTTAGAATTAGGAAAAGGTGCTGTTCGTAATTATAGTGATGTGAGCTTCGGCTGACGAATGACATTCGTTAGGATTAATTCACGCAGTTAATCAGCTTACCTTGTACGAATACAACCAATCCTGACCTTTTTCACCGAACAGGTTCATGAAGATCATCAGCATCACATCGCGAATCTTGGACTGTAAAGGAGTCACAACCAGTTTGTCATCACCTCTGCGCCGACCTTCTGCCACTATACGTTCCACACGCGGCTTACGAGCCTGTTCAAACTGTTCAAAAACCTGTTCATAATTCACTGACTGTCCCAGCAGCTTGCCTAAGTACATCGCATCTTCCAACGCTATCGACGCGCCTTGCCCTGCGTTCGGGCTGACGGCATGTGCCGCGTCACCAATCAAGATCACCCGTCCCTTGTGCCACGTTGGAAGCGACTGAATATCGCTCACATTAATCTTGAAGGACATGGTGGTATTGCGGATTAAGGTTTGAATCGGTTCGTGGTAGCCTTTATATGTCGTCAACATCTCTTGTTTGAGGTTATCCAACGACAGATCAGCCAACTGCTCACGCGTCAGTTCTTGTTTGCGCTGCATATTCGACCACCACATCATGTCACCCTTATCCCCGCCGCAGTAACCGAAGAACCCATTCGGCCCAAAGGTGAAGCAGAAACTTTGCCTTTCGCGCAGCGTCATCGTTGGAACAGCCGCCGCAGGTACGAACCCTCCTACACCGATAATGCCCACATAGGCGGGCTTGGGCGCATCGGGGAACACCACCTGCCGTGTCTTGGAATGGATGCCGTCCGCACCGATCAGCAAATCACCTTCAGCCTGAGTACCATCTTCAAAATGCGCGATCACTTTTTCACCCTGATAGCTTACATTTTTGAGACGCTTCTGATATTCGATCTGGATACCTTGCTTTTTCGCGGCTTCTGTCAGAATATCATGCAGGCTGGCGCGTGTCAGGCTCACACCGGGCTGCCCATATTGCTTGACAGTGCCATTTTTATAACGGGCTAGAATGCGACCGCGTTCGTTGTAGAAGCAGTTTTCGACGTTCAGCGTACCGCGTTCTTTAACGGTTTCTGCCAATCCGAGTGCCGCCAGCACATTCATGCCGTTGGGCGCGAGACCTAAGCCACCACCAACCGCGTCTTTGTAGGCGTATGCTTCATAGACGGTCGAGGTGATACCGTCTTTTTGAAGGAATAGTGCGAGGCTGTTGCCACCAATACCGCCGCCGATGATGAGGACGTGTCCTTTGAAGCCCTTTGTCGCAGTCTGAGTGTTCATGATATTATCTCAACCATTAACTATCTTGATTATTGAGATAATTTTAGGAGGATTTATTTTTGATGTCAAGCACGAATAATCACGATGCCTTAACGCAGGAACTGATTACGCAGTTCCGTTATGTGTCCGCTAATTCGGTCATGTTCAGCCAAGTGGTCGCGGATAAAGTCGGGCTGCATTCGACGGATAACGAATGTCTGGACTTCCTGCTCTTGAACGGCCCATCGACCGCCGGACAACTGGCTAAATACACCGGATTGACTACCGGAGCCGTTACCGCGATGGTTGACCGGCTGGTGAAAGCCGATTACGTGCGTCGCGAACACAGTGAGAAAGACCGGCGTAAAGTGGTGGTCATCCCCAATCAGGAAAAAATCGCTCGGGAAATCGTGCCTCATTCCATGCACATGGGTACGGCTTTGGTCGCGCTCTGCAAAGAATTTTCGGAAGATGAACTCGCGATTGTCATGCGCTTTATTAGCAAAGCCAACCAATTTGCCACCGATGTCATCGCCCAAACAAGCGGCGAGAAATGATGCTGCCTCGTTTCGTATGATGAAAGTAGTTCTAGAACAGGACAATAATCACCTGTCCTTGCGCTAGTTCGCGCTCATACTTTAGACGGTTTTATACAGATTGCATCAACACGGTGAGACATGAGTGTCCCATTGATGTTTCTATTGATTGAAAGTGGGGCAGTTTGACTATAATCAACTTACGCCGATGGTTATACCGTGGGAAACGTCCCGGTTGGATTGCCAAGTTTCTCAATAAAGCGTGGGCGGTTGTGGTCTCATTGGGAATGGGCGGCGACCTCTACGTAACATTGGAAGTAAACGGACGTAAGTCGGGAAAGATTATCTCGCTGCCATTGGTCGTCGGTGTCGTCGATAAACAACGCTACCTTGTGTCGATGCTTGGAGAAGATGTGCAGTGGGTTAAGAATGTTCGTGCAGCCAACGGAAACGTCGTTCTGCGTCATGGTCGCCGCGAACAAGTTCAACTCCAAGAAGTGCCTGTTAGCCAACGCGCTGCCATCATCAAAGACTATCTACAACGTGCGCCGGGGGCAGCCCCTCATATTCCAGTGGGCAAGAACGCACCACTTGCAGACTTCGAAAAGATTGCGGCAGCCTATCCGGTTTTTCATGTCATACCAAACAGGCTCTAAATCATCACAAAGCTATTTTGGTTCCTTAATTAAGAGAATTACCGATTAAGGGTGTTTTGATTTGTCGCACCCTTTTTCGAATATTTCCAACTTGCGACATGCTATCTACCTTTTGCCCCCCGTTTGCCCCCCTGAGCCACAAAACAGCGCTGACCTCATGCTATAGTGTCAAATAATATAATTGGATGAGGTTTGCTACATGCCTACGCTCAAAACAATAGCCCTATTACTCGCAGCCTGCGCCGTCGGCATATTGATCGGTGCGGTCGCTACCTTCGTGGTGATCAACAAGCGTGAGATGCATATTCAATCCTTCTCGGCGGACACACAGGAAGTGCTGATTGGTGACAAGGTAACCTTTCGGTGGAGCATCAGCGGTGCAACCGAGGCGGCGCTCCGTTTTGTGCATATGCCAACGGGTAGCAACGGCGACTTGTGGGAATATGTGCAGCCTGAAGTTATCGCCGGAAACTTGCCAGCGAACGGCGAATGGTCATACACCTTAGCGCCAGAGTCGACCGATAGCTACTTCAAGTTCGAGGTCGAAGGGTCGGATGAGGCCGGGAACAAAGTCGCCGCCCGTTCCGATATTATCAATGTGAAGAATCGAGCGTGTTTCACCGGGACAGACCAGTGTGCAACCGAAACGATTCAAACCCGCGCGACCCTTCAAACATTCGAACGGGGTTTCATGCTCCAGCGGGAAGACACCCAAACGATTTACGTGATTGTCACTGACCCCGTACCGGATAAGCCACATGTGCTTATTGGTTGGCAGGCTTACCCAGATACATGGGCAGAGGGTGAGAGCTTTAGCCTAGAAGGTCAGCCACCCAGCGGCGGAGTACAACCAAACCTACGCTTCAACAAAATTATGGCGATTAACACCGGTTTACAGGATGATCTGGGTTGGGCAACCGCGCTGGAAACCTTCTTTGAGGCTACTATTCAACAAACTCGTAAGTTGTGTAACAGCGGGTGCAGTCCGAGCTTGCTGATCCAATTGGCTGATGGGCGCGTTCTGCGGCTTACAGCAAGCTACAGCGAACTGCAACAGGGTTATGCTTGGCAGATTGTTCCAGCAGGATAACCCTCCTCGCATGATTCGGAAAATGCAACTATTGCAGTTGATGCTGTTGTTACAGCATGGTTTTGATGGCGGCATTGAGCGAGCGAAGCGCCGAAACTGCGGAAAATGCGGCAGTTACTGCAATTGCGGCAGTGCAGTTTTGTGTCGTCGTTGGCGGCGGCATTGATGCCAAGACAGGTCATAGGATGTTAAGATGCGAGGGACGGAAAGGGCTTGTCAACGCCAAGCGCCTACGCGTCCTATCACCATCATATTCGATGTTAGCAGAGAATGGGTTACCTTTTGGAAGAACATTTTGTAACTCTTTCGAGGTGTCGGCGCTAACCATTTTGAGGGAGACGGGTTGTTAATAAGGTTAGTGGATGGTAGGTGATTGGTTTGGTGAGTTTGTAAATTTAAACCTAAAAAATAGTATTGAGTTATGAGTGCCGAGTAGTGAGTCAAATACAAAGAGAGGCGGTTGCGGCATCGGGCTAAAGCGGCTTCAAAGCAATCAACCGAACATTTTAGGTTGATTGATTACCCTTTTCATGTTCCGAATTAACCCAGATGATGAACGTATTCAGAATAAAATCATGTGCGGTTTTGATTTGTTGTAGTTGTTGCCGTTGTGATTGGTACAAATTATCCGATTCGCGAGTCAATAATAATTCGCAATAACCTTCTATCAAACCGAGCGGGTTACTCATATCATGAATAAGTACGATTGATTCATGAGTCAGTTCGGCAAAATCCGTCAAATGCTCATTGAAAAAGGATACAAAACGAGCTGAATGTCGTTTGAGTTCGCCAGCGAATTGTTGCTGCTCAATGTTCATATTAGAGGCATCAGCAAGAAGCAGGGCAGCATCCCGCACAATCGCAGCCGCGTATTCACCTACACGTTTATTGAGTTCCATGTATTCAGTCCATTCTTGAAGCCTATAAAGAGTTTCCCGAAACGTTTTATTGTAACAAAACTCATAAGGTGACAGTATCAAACTGAAAGTTTAGATGCTCAATGTTCAGACAGTCTTTCATGCATCTACCCTCAATTTCCGTACATTATTACGATACTCAAAACTCTCCTTTGCGACAAAACAGACTGAATTTCTTTACGAACCCCTTCCCTCAAAGATCAATTATTTATGAATTTCGAGTAATCTTCATCGTATGAATCGTTAAAATAGAATAAGATGTGAGAATGTGAAAAGGATTAACTTTATTCTGAGTTGATCTTTTAATTCATTTTAACCAGTCAATGTAGGTTATAAGAAAGGACAAAGCCTAATGTATATGCCAAATGACATTCTTAGGCGGCGACCACGCCGGCGCAAGCGTTTCAGAGGTTTGGAAGCTGGACAAGGATTAATCGAATATGCACTCATCCTCTCATTAGTTGCAATTGTAGTTATCGTTATCCTCACCTCAGTCGGTCATGCAGTCTCCAACGTTTTTGAGAACATCACCTGTAATTTAGACACCCAAACAGAATGCGGCACCACCGTCGCAATGGCTCCGCCTGATGGTTCCGGCACGGGTTCGGGTACTGGATCTGGCTCCGGCAGCGGCACGGGTTCGGGAACCGGCTCCGGCACAGGTTCGGGTACTGGCTCCGGCACAGGCAGCGGTACTGGCTCCGGCACAGGCAGCGGTACTGGCTCCGGCACAGGCAGCGGTACTGGCTCCGGCACAGGTTCGGGTACTGGCAGCGGTTCTGGCACTGGAACCGGTACAGGAAGTGGTACGGGTACGGGTACTGGTAGCGGTTCTGGCTCTGGTACGGGTACAGGAAGTGGTACGGGTACGGGTTCGGGCAGCGGTTCTGGCTCTGGAACCGGTAGTGGTTCGGGTTCTGGAGTGCCTACCACAAATGAATCACCCTCTATGGATACAGTTAGTCCACAGACTGTCAATGAAGGTCAATCAATCATTATTACATTCAACACCATTGACCCTGAAGGGGATGCACTTGTCTATTCCGTTGTGGGGCTAGAAAGCAGCTTCATGACGTTTACTGATAATGGGGATGACACAGCGACTTTAGTCGTTAATCCCGATTATAACAACGCTGGCTCATACAGCGTCAACGTCAGTGTTGGCGATGGTCTGAGCGCACCGGATGCCCAAAACATTAACATCACGATACCTAATGTGGTTCAAGATGCTGACGCAGACGGTATTGAAGATTCGGTTGATAATTGTCCGAATACCGCCAACGCTGGACAAGAAGATTTCGACGCAGACGGTGCAGGCGATGTCTGTGACGGACATTACTATCTAAACTTCGGCTCATCGAGCAACATCCTCGATTCAAATGGCCATACATGGATCGCTTCTAACGCCACCTCAACAGGCGGAACCATTTACAATGTCATGCCGACGAGCATGTCGGGCATCACCGATCCCAATGTTTGCCAGACATTAGTTGAATCCCGCAGCGGGAGCAATGGTAGAGACCTGAACGTTGATTTTTCTGGATTGCCAAGTGGCGATTATGTACTCAATCTGTTCTTTGTGGAGACACAGACGCGCTCGAGCCGACGGAGTAATATTAATATTCTCGTCGAGGGCACAACCAAGTACACAAATTATCAGCCAAACTCGGTAGGCTATAAAGTTGCCCATATGCTCACGACCGCAGCCGAGACTGTCTCTGATGGAACATTGAATTTGACCCTCAAGCGTATGAATGGCATTCCCAGCCTGTGCGCGATGGAAATTGTGAAGCAGTAATCATTCGGCTTTATCTAGGGCAAGTTTTATCGCTTGCCCCTTACAATCGACGTTTCTCACGACCACCGCTGCGGGGTTTGTCTAATATTCTCTTGTAACTGATTTCATAACGTATCTACATCAAGCGGAAGTTTTTGCTTGCTCGATGTTCAGCAAGAGCTTCATCAGCCATTTGCGCTAACAAATCCTGTGAGGCAGCAAACGCTTCATCCCAACGATGCTCGGATTCAAGTTCTTCCAATATCCATGCCGCGAATAATTCTTGGTCTTGGGCTGCTAACTTGTTGATTTCAGCGAGTGCCTTTTCCATAAGTTGAACCATGCTGATTTGCCCCTCAATAGTCTCTTTTATTGCAGGAAAGCATCATTCTCCATAAAATATTCCAACGCTTTTACTAAATAAGCCTGCGTTGGATTGGGATGAATCTTATACGCCACATCAACAACCGTTTGGATGATTTGTAGATCAGAAGCCAGTACCCAACTGCGTTCTTTGGCCTCATCGGGAACGAAATCCTCAGGGTCGTCCTTTAGAATGAGTATCAATCCGCATTCAACGTTTTCATCCAGCGACCATTTTCGATCTTTTGGCACGTATAACGAATATATTCCATCGAGTGGTTCAGTGAACTCATTCGCCCGTTCGATGAGATCACCAAGACGACCGACTGTAATTAATCGTTCAAGCATAACTATTAGCCCTACAACCGCCGTTTCTCGCGTCCACCACTGCCGAGTTTATCTTTAGCCGCAGCCGTCGTCATACCACCTTCGCGCATAATGGCGGCGTAGAAATCCTCATCATAGCTGCGTGTCTTAATCACCACCGGCATCGGCACAGCATGTCCCATAATGATGGCCTGCTGTTTGGTATCCAAACGTGCCAGCACTTCACGCAAGCCCTGTGCGCCGTTGATGCCATTGAGTACCGCGTTGATGTCACGCTCGTTGTCGAGCAGTGCCGTGACCCGTGTACCAATCTGGCTCATGACTTCCTCGTCAATGCCACTGGGACGTTGATCCACGACCACCAGTGTGACGTTATATTTGCGCAGTTCGCGGGCAATCGTACCGAAAATGGTTTGTCCGGCGATACCGGGCTGCAAAAATTTATGCGCCTCTTCAATCGTAATCATCAACTGTGGCGGCTTCTGAGCATCATCACCCAACGAGCGCTCAACCATATCCACATATTTATCACGGATGCGGCGTGTCAGATAATTCGCCACCAAAATATAGGCTTCCAGTTCGTTGCCATAACGCCCAAATTCCAGCACCACATTCTTGCCGTTCATCAGCAAATTGATGATCTGGTTGACGCTGTCGCCTGTGGACTCATCCACCAAAAAGCCCCAGCGTTCAAAGCGCTGCAACCGCCGCTGTAAACCGAGCAATGTGCCTTCAGCGATATTGGTGTTCATAGTGATGTCGTCGAAGTCGCCCTCGGTGGCTTCATTCAGCCGCTTGATCCAACCCATCTTCCAGCGCTTTTTGAGGGTATAGGCCGCGTCGATCATGGCATCGGTCAGGTTCATGCTGCCGCGCAGTGCTGCGATGTCTTCAGGGTCGATTTCGTCATAACCCAACTTGACCTCAAAGTCGGATTTCGCCCCACGCCGCCGTGTGCTTTCGCCATCCAAGGTAATGATGACCACCTGACTGTTAAACAACTGCTTCAAGCCCTTGGCCTGTGTGCCGCGTTCATCGGTGGCTGCCCAACCATAATCGTTGTGCATATCGAAGATCAGGTTGACCGCCTTGCCCCACTTGATGACCCCCGCAATCAGCAAGCGCGTCAGGAAGCTCTTACCCGTACCGCTTTTGCCAAAAACACCCACCGAACGTTCGACCAAACGCTTGAGGTCGAGGTTGATCTGGGTGGTTTCCAATTCCAGCGGCGAACCGACGTTGAAATGCGCCTCGTCTTCCGCACCGAAAACGGCATTCACATCCTCGACGGTGGCGTTGAAAACCTGCGTGAAGTGACCGGGGATGGTCTTCACCGGACGCGGTTGACCGGCCTCAATCATCAACATCGGTGTGACGTTGATAACCCCATAAACGGCAGTACCCACGTAGACCGCCTCCAAAAACGGATCACCTTGAAACTCCGGCGGGTGATTTTGGATGCCGGGGTTGGCACTGTTGAGGCTGATGTCGTTCAACATGCAGAAGAAGCGGGTATCGTTTGCGCCGTGTACCACCACATAGCGCCCCACCGCCAACTCTTCCACCGTCTGTTCGCGATCCAACTTAACGACCAGCCCCTTGCTCAGAGACCCGCCGACCACCACGCCCAAACGTGAGGTCATGTCATGTGATGAGCCATTCGGGAACCAGTCATTTAGATTTTCAGTCGTGTAATTCATTGTCTATAGTTCCTATAGTTAACAGTTGATAGTTATCAGTCAACAGTTGGGAGTTTTTAAAACTCATTCCGTAATTTTCCACTAGTAATAATATCTCACCTGTATATGCCGCATGAGGCTAAAGCCATCATGCTACTCACCAGACAAGCCTGCTAAAGCGGCTATTTTTACTCATCATCTGTCTGTTCTAAATAATCATTCGTCGTTTTGTTGGCATGATGTATTTTTTGTTGCTCGATATATCTCACAACCGATGGCAGTGCCTTTGTTCCAAAAGTCAACAAGCCATAACCTTGTTGCCATCGAAAGCGACTGTCGAGGTTTGGGAAGGAGTCATTCACATTATGTGCTGATAATCCTTTCATGATGCGTATCCATTCCGCGCCTGCAACGTGTGGTGGATATGAAACTGCAACATGGATATGATCTTCAATCCCGTTAATAGCAAAGACTTCTCCTTTGAGTGTCCGTGTTTTGGCGCGTATCGCCTCAAAAATAACTTTCTCCAATTCGCTTGAGATCACAGGCTCGCGCTTATAGGTTGACCATATTGCGTGGTAAAAACATTTCCAATACGGCATTTATTTTTCTACTTCTCGTTTGCCGACATAATAGTTAGTAGACTTATCTGATAACTCATTTTCATTCTTCAAGCAAGAAAGCAATCCGGTGTTACGTGACTTTAAAAACCAAACGTCTTATTGATTTTGAAGCCGCTTTAGCAGGCTTGTCTGGTGATTAGCTAGGCGGCTTTAGCCCCTAGCAAGGCAAAATATAACCTCATTAAGATCGTCCAAGTTTTACCCTCTGTGTCTCTGAGCCTTTGAGTCTCTGTGTTAAATCTCTTCTCTTTGCGGCTTGCTTCCTTGCGCCTTTGCGTTGAGTCTTTTCTTTCACTCCCGCAAGTACGCTAGACTCTTTGCAATCCGTGACTCAGCCTCGCCGTCACCGTCGAACTCGAAGGTGTAGATAATCGGCTGCGAAAGGGCTTCCAACGCCGCGACAATCGCATCCATCGGGAAAGCGCCCGCGCCCAAGTAAGTGGTGGCATCACCGTTCATCACCGGCTTATCCTTGAGGTGGGCATAGATCACACGCGAACCCAAGACTTTGATCGCCTCCAAGACATCCTCGCCGTGCATGGCATAGTTGCCTACATCGACATTCACTTTGAGCGCTGCCGACGGGATGTGATTGAGGATATAGGTCAGTTCGTTGAGGTGTCCACCGGGCAGCTTACCCCAATTTTCCAGCGCGATCAGGATGCCCAAAGAGGTTGCATGGGCGACCGCTTCAATTGCAGCAGTCCACGCGGGATCAGATGTGTCCGCCGGAGCCGCACCGGGGAACACGCGCAGCAGCGGCGATCCCAAAGCCTTCGCCGTGTCGAGATCATGCAGCAAGAGTTTGTGCGCTTGGTGATCTTTGCTGAACAACGTACTAAAGGTGGCATAAGTCACGAGCTTGCCTGATGCTTTGATTTGCTCACTGACCGCAGGCAATTCGTTGGCATAATTCGCCCACAACTCACGACGCAGTTCGATGCCATCCACACCTAACTTGTCGATCTTATCCACCAAGTCGGAAACGCTCAGTGTTCCGGCTTTCAGTTCGTCGGCATACTGCACTACACAAATCAAAATCGGTCGCTTGGTTTCCATGAATTTTCTTGTCTTTCTCTGCGCTCTCTGCTCTAAAAATATCGAGTATTGCTCCCTTCCCCCATAGTAACAGGGGAAGGGTTGGGGTTAGGGGTACTGAATTGGATTAAATCGTCGAATAGCCCAATCGCCCGATCAGACGATTCACCTTATCCTCGTAACTGGCGGCACTCTCAGTTTCGACGGTCAGCGCATTTTTGGTCGCCAGTGTATCAATGATCTCTACACTCAAAACCCGTTCGCCCAATGTCGTGTCATATTCTTTACTAAAGCTGTAGCCGCCATGACAAATCGGGATGATCTTGCAGGCCGGTATCGTCAGCGCGATTTCAACCTCTTCCAAAACCGCTTTGGATTTCAAGGTCTCCATCGTCAGCAGAAGGACAAAATATTGGCTGGCGGTGATCCGTGCTACCAGTACATCACGCCACTCGTCACCCAACGGAATATCCTTGTCGATGAAGGCTCGCAGGTTACGGTCTTCCAATTTCAACCGCGCCTCAATCAGCAAGGCGAGTGCGCTGCTCTGTTTCCGCGCATAGGAGATGAACACCGAGGGCGGATTCACTGGTTTTTCCAGCAGGGCGAAGGCTTTGGCAGTTAGCAGATAACCATCTTTCTGCTCAAACTCCACAAAGTAGCCGAACGACAGCATTAAATAGGCTGATGGTGGACGATCCTCCCATTTCCGCTCGATGTACTCGCCAAAGTTGACTGCTCCGTTGGGCGTGTTCGACCAGTTCATCCATGTTTCGTCCCGCGCTGTCCGGTCAACGGTGAAGTTCGTTCCCCACAAACCCCGCGAAACCCCGTAAGCCAGATCAAGCGCCATTGTATGCACCCGATCAATCGGATCATCTGGCAGTTTGAATTCCAGCGGATTATCCATCGTCTGCTCCTGTAGGTGATGTCCAGACATCCCCTAATTGTACCCGCATCTGCCCGATTGTATTTCTCATCTTCTCTTTGCATTTATCTTGGCGTACTACTCTGAAAATAACCCACCACATAACCTGTATTGCTCCCTCCATCGCTTGCGGGGGAGGGTTGGGGTGGGGGTTCGACTTTGCGTTAAAAGTTTTTATGCTTACCAGATTCGCGCCCCTTGATCCTCAATCGTCAATAAGCCAAGCGGATTTAGCGCAGGCGTTTTGGGCAGCCGTAGAATCATCACGCCATGTTGGTCGGGTGTCGGGATTAATCCCTCAGCACCGCGACCCGCCAATGTACCATGCCAACATTCCCAACCGACACTTTCATAAAAGCCGAACTTATCGGTTTCCAGACCAGCAATCTCATAATCACCAATGACCGCTGCAATTCCTAACATCACCGCTTTGCCAACCCCTTTCCCTTGCTCTGAGGGCGCAACCGACACCGCATCAATATAAGCACTCCGCAAAATCGGATGGCCTTCCGGCTGCATCCAACGGGTGCTGACCATCGCATGTCCGATCAAAGCATCACCCCGATAGGCGATCACATGCACATTATCCGGCGCGACAAAATCAAACAGTTCATAAAATTCCGGATTCTTGTGAGCATCCACGCAAACATCAATAATCACCTTGCGTGTCACACTGTCGAGTTCATTAGCCTGTATTGTTTTAATAACCAGTTCGGTCATCCTATTTTCCCATTACGTTATCTTGGCGTTCTTGGCGGTTCGAATTTCTCTGCATTTCTCAGCGTCTCTGCGGTTCAGTCTCGTCTCACTTTTCACCACTTTTGAACAAACTTCCCAATTGGCACGTTCTAGTAAATATGGAAGCAAATTTCTCCCTCAAACTTTAGTCTCTCAGTCTAAAGAATGAGCAAGAATCGGACAAAAATCGCTTGCCTTTTTAGAAATTCTGTGCTATCATGATAATGTAATTTAGAACACGACGCAAGCACTATTTGGAGGGGTTATGAACAACTTAAACAAGGCTCACAACCAGCACTCATCCAGCCCTTCCGCTGCCAATGGTGGACGCGAAAGAAACGGCAGAGCGTCCGCACTCGCGGCTGCCAAAGCGGTACATCACCAGCAGATTGCACTACTGGTCAAACAGACCTTAACCACCAGCGTCGTTGAACCCTGCCTGTCACCTTTGCTCTGGTCAGAGTCGTTTCGCCTTCGTTTAGATGGCTGATAGATATGACGAACTTGGCTATCGTCCCAAGTGCATTTTTGCGAACCTTGCCAAACGGTTAGAGGTCATTTGAAAAGTCCTATTAACAAAAGGACAGATTCAAAACAACGATAGGATTTCTCGTAGGGCGCGGTCTCTGACCCGCCCGACATAAAATGAATCAATCTTTTCAAACGGCTTCTTAAGCAGAAATAACGGGTCGTATCAACGCCAGTACATGCTCTAAGCGTTTCAGATCATGTGAAAGCTGCCGCGCAATCGCCCGACCGCAGCCCACAAGAAACTGGTAACGCTGGTTTTCATCTTCGTACTGCCACGAAGCATAACGGATAGCCGCCGCCAGCAAATCATCCGATGGCACTTCCGACGCGTTCAGAATCAGCGTCAGGTAATCGTGCCGTCGTGTAAAATCAAGGATCATATCCCGCGTACACAAATCCACCTGACTCAGGCTCATCGGCGGACGCGGCGGTAAACTGTGGACAATCGCGCCGTTGCTAATGTAGCGGTAGCCGATGTTCAGAACGCTGATCTCCATCGGAACCATGCGGTTCTCACGCTGATCTCGTAAAATGCTGCTGTTCACCGAATCCGCCATCACCAACTCGTTCACCAATAAATCGTCCTTAATTTCGACGGCGTAAATCAGGCCAACCGCCTGAATTGTGTCGTCGTTCGCAATCGGCGCGCTGACGAACGCACCAAAATCCTGATTGCTGTTCACACGGTTGCTCTGTGTACCGCAGGCGAATCCGCGTGTGCTGGCTCTCAACACGCGTCCCACCATGTTTTGTTCTTGTACGGTCATCATAATGAGCGACTACCTCCACTCGGTCTATGCTTCGATGTTTTACCTCTAGTCTCCCGCTATTGGGAGAAGGCTAAGGCGAGAGTTTGTTAATGTTTTTCTCTGCATTGAACTTGGCGTTCTCTGCGTCTTGGCGGTTCAACTGTATTTTTTTGTATTTGACTTCACAACTCGTGCAACCGCTTCTCACTCCGTGCCACCCGCTTACCAAAATTCTTCGCCGAAATCACCAGCGGATCAATCTCCGGTTTATTCAACCGCCACTCTAACCGGATCATTTCCTCCAGCTTGGCCTTATCCTTGCTGCTCACCACCGCCAATTCGTCTGCCCGTGTCAGCGCATATGGATAGGGATTGCGCCCTTGCATGGCACTTTGAGAAATAATTAGCGCATGGAGTTCATCGACTTTTTGCTTGTCACGCGCCACCCACATCGGAATATCTACCCGCGCAATCGCGTCCTGATAGCCACTGCTGACCTTGACGTAAAAACACGCAATCTCGTAATTCACGCCGCGCTTCTTATAAAGGAGATTGCGCGGAGAATTTTGGAGCATCAACGCCGAGCGATCTCCCGGCCCCAACAGCACATTAAACAGGTCGAGGTCTTTCAACCCTTCCATGTCGCCTGAACCCAATGCATCGCCTTTGATGTCCTCTTCAGCTAAGTGCAACAGATGGAGTAACCGGATGACCATCTTACTTCGAACCGGGTTATCGACATAACCACCCAACAACGCGCCGGAGTCATGCAGATGTACCAACCCGCCCCAATAGCGTTTCATCAACTCGATATGTCCGGTCACATCGCTGTTGACCCAGAACATCAAATGGTTGTCATACAGCGCCAAAAGTGGACGCGCTTCGCCCCGCATATTCCACGCCACATTACCCAACTCGTGCATCTCACTCACAGTCCGCAGCGCATCAATTGTGCGGCTGCTCAACACCCGACTGCTCTTATCACGCACATGATCCGGATGATAAACCAACTTCGGCAGATTGATCTGTTCCGGTGTGCGATCATCACCATGATGATAAACAAACAACCCGACGTTGGTCAGGTAGTAGGGCATTCGCCATTGTTCGTTCGGGTAAATTTGGGAGCCGTCCGCCGCGATGATGGTCGCGCTCGGCGGTGTGGGTGGTGGTGGGAAGATGTCACAGATGCGTTCGTGGAAGGGCGCATCAAGGGGGGCTGCGCCGCGATACCCGCTCACATCCGGTCGCCGTACCATATCAATACGCTCATGGATGAAATCGAGATCGGTAGCGGCTTCAAAGCGGTTGATGGCGATTTGTAGACGATCACTGACATCAAAGTCAATCTCGTGGATCATGCGCCCCATCTTCTGAAGCTGATCAACTAATTTGTTGAATTCAAGCGCCAATGCCACCCCCAGAACACACTAACCGAATCTAAACCTTGTTCATAAGAGTAGCACCCGTGTTCTAGAGTGTCAAGCACCTCGCCTATTTCGCCTTTAAATTTAGATTCCCAACACTTAAACGTTTAAGGTATGAGATTACATTGAGAAATCCAAATAACGTAAAAAACATGACAAATATCCAAAAGTCATGGGTGCATATCGTCAAAAACTTGTTATACTATGTTCATTAACTTCATCTGTGCAAAACTGATACAAAATATTACGTTGTTACCAGTATCGCAAACCCCTTTTTCGATGAGCCAGATGGAGTAACAATATATGATTGTCAACCAAATAGACGAACGTGTCGCGGTCGCCCACACCGAAGAAATTGTTTTTGCTGGTGACGGCGTGCGTCTAGACGGACAAATCGAATATCCGATTCTCTCCTCACGTCAGAAGACCTTTCCGCTAATGTTTATTTTGCATCATGCCGGTTGTGATGATCGCACGGGATATAATCACTTTGCTCAAGCGGGTTTGGCATCTGGTTATGCCGTCTTCCGTTGGGATAAACGTGGTACAGGCCGCAGCGGTGCGGGTGGCTCGGGTTCGACCATACAAGATGCAGTCAACGCTTACGAAGTAGCCATCGAACAACCTAACTTGGATCGCAAACGGGTGGTCATCTTGGCACAGGCCGCTGGCACAGGTCTCTTAGGCGACTCATTTGGCTTGTTTGCCCGTATCCAACTGCCTTATGGTGTTGTACTCGCGACCAACGCCCTTGATGAGCAAGCGATATTGGCTATCGAAAGCCGTGTACTGGTCATCATGGGGCAAAACGACTGGCGACCGTGGCAAAAATATGGCAAATCGGTCTGCGAAACCCATAACACCGCTTACAAGCACGGCGCACATTATTATGTCGCCCCTTATGCGGATCGTATGTTGCAAGACCCGCGCAGCAGCGGATTTCACTTTGGTGCTGATACAGCCCTACAGGATTGGTTGCAGACCATTTGAACTCGTTTAGTGTTGATCTCACTGGAAAAACAGCCATCGTAACCGGCGCGGGAGCCGATGTGGGTCGTTCAATCGCTTTGGCGCTGGCACAAGCTGGCGCATCGGTGATCGTCAACGACATCAACCCCGACCGTGCCGAAAAAGTGACTACCGAAATCATCGATTTAGGCGGTAAAGCAACCGCGTGGCAGGCCGACGCATCCAACCGCTTTCAGATTGGCTCGTTGATCGAAGCTGCGCGGGATACTTACGGTCATATCCACATCGTCATCAACGCGGCGGGCGCTTTCAAAGGCGGCCCCATGCCCAAATACGACGAATGGGATTGGCGGCGCATGATGGAAGTCAACCTCAACAGCGCCTTCTTCGTCAGCCAGCTTGCCGGACGCGTCATGGCGGATGAAGGTGGCGGTGTCATCGTGAATATCGCCTCGACTGCCGGACACCCCAATCCCCTTGCCGATGGAGTTGGTTACGTTGCGAGCAAAGCCGCACTCCTTGGCCTGACCAAACAATCTGCCCGCGAATTTGCCCCGCTCGGTATCCGTGTCAACGCGGTTTGCCCCGGTAACATCGCCGAGGGTGAAATGCCCGAAACCCCACCGAATAATGCTCAAGCGCGTTATGGCACACCCGACGAAATCGCCAGCGTGGTGCTTTTCCTCTGCTCGGATGCAGCCCGCTTCATCACCGGTCAAGCCATCAACGTGGATGGCGGCGAGAGTATGCTGTAGGAACAGACAATCAAAATGGCTAGCTGATGCTATAATCACCAAAAGTGTGACATAGCTAAGGACAAACCAAATGGTCACCATTCAATTATCAGCCATTGTTGATAAAAACGGTCAGCTAACAATCAAAGTTCCTGATAACATTCCTCCCGGCCCGATCAATGTCATTATCCAATCGCCAGAACCCTATGTGCCTGTCTCAATTAGCTCAGCCCGTGAAGTTGCTCGTACAAAATTAGCGGCGGCTGGCCTGCTCAGTTCTGCCCATCGACTGCCACCCAATACACGTATTCCCACTGATGCCGAGGTTCGTGCGGCTGGTATCCTCCCGTCTGGCGCACGTCCTTCAGAGGAACTGATCAACGAAGACCGGAATGAAGCGTGAGCAGCTACTATGTCGATACCAGTGCGCTCATCAAACGCTATTTAGGTGAAATGGGTTCGACGTGGATCAAAAGCCTTGTTGATGTGTCGTCAGGACATGTCATCGTTGTATCGGATTTAACAGAGGTAGAAGTATTTTCGACGTTAGCACGTCGAAAACGCGAAGGGACGATTTCTGCGGCTGATATTCTGATTTTACAAACCCGATTTCTAGCTGACTTTGAGCAAGAATATCTCTCAGTTGCTTTAGAAGATATTGTTCTAAGCCGCGCCCGTGATTTGCTTAATCGCTATCCGTTGCGCTCTCTAGATGCTATTCAACTTGCATGTGCTGTTGAATCGTCCATCATACTTGGTGAACCCATGACTTTTATCAGCGCAGATAAAAATCTTTTGAGTGCTGCCACTGGTGAGGGATTTAGTGTAGACGATCCAAATAATCATCCCTAGCCTGATTAACCCCCGTTTAATTGACAATTTTCTTCAATTTCGCCATTAAAACCGCTGTTTTTTGGCGAAAGTTCTGGCAATTCGGCGGATCGCTCGGCTGGAAGTGCGGCAATTATAGGCTTTGGTCTGCCGCCGCCAAGATTGCTATTCAGTTCCCCTAATCCCAAGTCACATCAACATAGTAACAATGCGACCCCACCCCAACCCCTCCCCGTAGTAACAGGGAGGGGCTTTAAAGACATTTATGGGTTAATTTCAGTTTGTATCGTATCCGAACATGAACGCTACCGTTTAGCATGGTGCTAGCCAAAGAAAGAATTAAACTCATTATAGAACAAATGATCTTAAAGTCAAGTTATAACTCCGTTTGAAATCCGGTTCCCCTCCCTGTTACTACGGGGAGGGGCTAGGGGTGGGGTCGCATTGTTGCCATTCTTTACCCCTCGTAGCGCGGTATCAGCATCATAATAAAAAAGGAGGAAAAACCAATGACTGCCGACTCACTGGAAAAAGAAGAGACAACAAGCGCACGAGCGCACACCAATACACCCAAAGACATCTACGATAGAACGAAAATACTGGCTCGTGAAATGCGGACGCAGCAGACTAATGCCGAAAATCATCTTTGGCAGCGCATTCGGAAAGAACAAGTCCTCGGATTCAAGTTCCGCCGCCAACATACCATTGACCGCTTTATCGTGGATTTTTACTGTACCAAAGCACGATTGGTTATTGAAGTAGATGGCAGTATTCACGATGAGCAGCAGGAAAATGACCAACTTCGCACCGAATTTTTGGAAAATCTTGGTTTAAGAGTCCTGCGTTTTACCAACGGTGAAGTCCTCCAGCAACCTGATGCGGTTATTGAACGTATCGCTGAAGTGCTGCAAGAGTGACTCTCTAGCCTTATAACAAAACAAGAATACGACCCCTAGCCCTCCCCAAAACACAGGGAGGGGAACTAAGCCAATAGTGGCAGCGCCTTAACGATGGCGACCATTTCCACGCTCACATAGGAGACACAAGCAGATTGACGATGTAGCGCTTATCTAAAGGTGCTTATTTGTGTGGCCCTAAAAAGCGATCTCCATTGAAATGAATCAGATGTTCCGGTACTTCTGCAATCCACACTTCTGTTTCCCATGCGATATTTCGCATATGTTTGCGGAACTCAGCAAAGTTAGGAAATGCAGATACAAATATTTTTCCAGCACTACAGTGACTTAACATGGCATTTAATTCGACAATTCGCTTGGGTGTCATTGGTCCATGCGAAGTGACGACCTCAATGAGATACAGCCAATTTTGAGAGGGTAAATAAAGGATAATATCAGGCAGCTTATCATGTTCCGTAACAGGAATACCAAGATTGATAAGCTGTTCCGATGCCATATACAGGTCTTTGTCTGCCGTATCTCCCAAATAAAGCAAAGTGGCTCCAGAAGCAAACTGCGGAGAAAATTGCTCGATGACTTGCACTTGAAGGCGATTATGCTCACCCGGAGATAGAGTCAATCTGTCACCATTTGGAAGTGTCAGCACGATACCAACCGCTTGACGAGATGACTCATAAAGTGTCGTTAGACTGCCATATGTATGCTTGAAATTCTCAACCGCATCATTCCAACCATCCGTTCCGTAGGTTTGAATCACCATCAGCGCAGCCTCGCTCACAGCATAATGCGCTTTTGGACTGTTCGTGGGAAGTGAGGGATTATCGGGGTTATAGTCTGCAATACGCCCTTGGACAAATTGATGAAGGATTTGCCGTCGGAAAGTTTCGCGTGTATTTGGTGCATATGTCTTACCATACTCATAACGAATAAATGCCATAATGCCTTTGGATACGGTTGTACTGTGGCGTTTCGCAACAGACCAACCATCATTCGCCTTCAAGTCGCAGAGTGCCAGCATCGTGAGTGCCGCCATTTCATTTTGCTGGGCAGGTGGCATCCCCAATGCCGCAAGGATTTGTCTTGCTTCGCTGATTTCAGGCATAAATTCCTAACACCTCACTGGTGAGGTTATCGACATTAACATGAGAATAGGCAGCTAATCGCCCAAGTTCAATGATTGAATCAAGTGGTGGGAGTGGAAGGTTACGCAGCTCTGTTGCGCTTACCTGTGTATTGCCGCTAAAAATTCGAAAGTAGGAGTCCATCAAAGTGCTGTTTAAGAGAACTGATAAACCGCGAGTTTCATGTTCGCTCAAATATCCATCAGGGCGATAAATATAATTTAAGTGATTTTCCAATCCTATAACGGAGCTGTCAAGCTCACCGAGATAAGGTGCAGCAGTCAAACGCTGCTGTTCTTCTTTTGAACTAAACCGCCTCAGGAGGACATAATTTTGGTTGGGTACAAGCAGCTTATCAGCACCGTTCAAAACAAGGTATTGTCCTTTATGCTGTACGGGCCATTCATAGTACATGGGCTTAACATTTTGCATCCAGAGCAAAGGTGCGTGGGTTAATGGAACATTACCTCTTGTTTCAACGAGATGAGTAGCTCGAAATGGCACAACCGGACCCGTGGAAATTTCCATCCCATATTGATGCAATCTGCCTGTCCATGAACGAACAATCGCTGCAATGACATCATCTTGTTCAGAAAGCGGCAAATGCAGCACATCATTCTTACCGAGAATCTCATCGGTTAACTTAATACGTGGAATGACATGGCTAAAATCAAAATCTTCGCTAGATGACAGAACGATCTCTTTATTCACGGTTGAGCGTTCTACCAGCATAATCAAACTCTCTTGCAATACCTCATCAAACACATCTCGCCGTGACTCAAACAGATGGATAGCACGCGGTCTCATCTGGCTAAAAAAGTACTGCCGAAAACGGCTGAAATATTGTCCAGCCGCATAGCTTCGAGGCGTAATAAACACAGCATGTCCGCCCAAATGGAGCAGGTCAGCACTGACTGCCATAAACAAAGCGTATATATTCGGTTGACCATGAACAACGCGCTCCACTACTTTGGCGCGAGGATCTGCTTTAGAAAGTTTGAAGTATGGAGGATTGGATATGACAATATCAAACAGCTTATCCGTCGGTTGGGAAAGTGGAACCCCATTAGCCAATATGAAATCATCACGAATAATGCGATAGCTAAGGTGACGATTTTTTGATTTCATCCAAACTTGGGTATACGAAAGACAGATGTCAAGATATTTTGCTAGTTCATCGTCAACTTCATATGCTTCAAGTTCTATATCGCCGTTCAACACCTCGCACACCGCACACGACAAAATACCAATCCCCGCACCCGGATCAAGAACCCGGATTAAGCCTTCGTGCGATGGCAGTAAGGAGGCCATGAAGTGAGCAACCGAAAGGGGTGTAAAGAATTGCCCTAGGGCTTTATCTAACTTGTTCCATGCCAAATACCACTTTCCGACACGAGAAGCATAAGCCGATGGATGTTCATCAGGAAGTGGTTTGGGTTCGCCTAGTGCCATACTATTGTCCACTTTATACATCACTAAAACTCAATTGTAGCTGAAATTGGCGAGGTTGAAGAACGTCGGCCTAATTTTCTTTTACAAACAGTCAGGTGAAATGAGAACAAAAATTCTACCACGAAATCCCGATTTTGATCGTTCGAACTCCGTTTCAATTTCCAAACGTTACCTTCATAAATGGCCTCAAAACACCCCCTTTTTACCTGCTCCACCTGCAAAGCAGGTCTTTATCACACGCCCCTCCCTCAGAAATCGTCATCGTTCATCCTAATCTGACCTGCTATCGTCTGTTTTTTACATCCTTCGCTCCCTCACACTTTTGTAAACAGTTTTTCGACTGTATTCATCTATAGACTATCGACTAAAAGCTAATGACTCTTCTCTGTGTCTCTGTGGTTAATCTGTATTGCATTGACCTTTGCGTCCTTGCTGCTTTGCGCTTTTGCGTTGAGTTTTTGCGTTGAGTTTTTGCTCCGTAATTATCGGGTTACTTTTGGTTTAGGCCGCATCACTGTATAATTCGGTTATGTCCTAAACTGAATGATTGCAAAGGCCAACCGTATGCCACGGTATAAATTCCTATTTGTAGTAGTTATCGCTCTCCTGACGATGACTGGTATTGTCCAAGCCCAGCAGATCAACAACATCACCAGTTTTGTACTGGATGTTCGTGCTGATCTGGAAACCACCGCCACCCAAGCCCTCGGTGCAGATAAACGCCCTGATAGTTGGACGTTTGACATCAATAACACCAATTCACCGACCTATGTCGCCGACTTGTGGTATGACAACGAATTGTTGGCAACCGCTGTTTTTGGTGATGAACGTCCTGATGGCTGGATTGGTGCTCCTGTCACTAAAGACATCAACCTCGTCGCCCGCAACATCCGCCACGATTTGGAACTCACCGCCGATAAAGTCTTTGGTCTCGGCAACCGCCCTCTCGACAACTGGAAAGGCAACATCGCCCTTTTCAAATGTGATCGTAGCATCATGAACACGGTACAAGTGTTGAATACCACCTTCAACGCCCGCATCGTAACCGGCAATGATGCGGTCAACTACTGCCAGACTGTCGCCAGTGAAACTCAAGAACTCACGTTCAAGGAAATATTCAGCGCTCCTGAAATTACCGAAGCCCTGCCCGACAAACTGCTGGCAGCCCGTGGTGACATTGAACGTCTGGCTGATGAAGTACTCGGCTTAAACACCCGTCCTGCTGGTTGGACAGGCAACAAAGACAAGACTTCTTCCAACTTGTTAAGCGATAACTTCCTCGATCTGGAAAATCTCGCCAATGAAAAGTTGGGCATTGGTCAACGTCCCCCCGGTTGGTTAGGCGCACCTCCTGCCGTCCCGATTTATGGCTATCAATACTTGCGCTTTAATCTGGAACTGCTCGCCAACACACTCGGACGCACACCCCGTCCACGCGGTTGGCAAGGTGTCGATCAGACCGAAAGCTGCTCACCACAATTGCAAAATCTGGTGGCCTTAGCCCAACGTGCTTATGGCTTCTCGGTGGATACTGTACCCGCAGGCGCATTCTGCCAACAGCTTGCCGTTACCGTGAACAACACCATCGAAAATCCACCGCCGCCGGATACCACCAGTGCTGCCAGTGACAAATTTATCTTTCAAGGCCAATATGCCTTTACCTATCTCGATGTCAATGCCACTCAATATATGGGTGTCATGCCCGGTGGAACCAAGTTCAAAGCCTGGTATCGTAACTTTGGCGACTCGACCATGATGTTCATCAGTGGTCAAGACTTCGCCGTATTCGTTGACCGCCGTTGGACCAGTATGCCGCAGGATACCTATGAAAAACTGCCGACGCTGGAAGGTGTAAAGCCCTTAACCTTCTGTGATGCTGGTTGGTGTAATGGCCCCGGCCCAACTCCCACACCGACCGGTAGTGGCGCACTCCAAGCCCTGCTCAACCAAGGCACGCCACCTGCGCCGCCGGACATCAACCAAGTCCAAAACCAGAAGACACAAGTTTCATGGGACAGCATCCGCGTCACCTACATCCAAGATAACGCGGCTGCCAAGACCGTACAGGTCACGCTCGAAATCTGCGAACCGCAAACCAGCCAAACCGATTGCGAACCGGTCACACGCGTCTACGATAACGTGACTGGTACTGCCAAGCCTGTCATCTCGACGCAAAATGGGTTGAACGTCTACGAGTTCGGTTATGGCTACACCAAGAACCTGCTCATTGAAGGCGCAACTCGCTTCTCACCGGATGTCTGGATTAGTGACCCGACCATCCGCTAGCGTCTGATCCGTACCTACAAACTAAAAGCCATCTGTGTATCCCATACCAGATGGCTTTTAATTTAACCGCCTTTGTGACGTGTATGATCCATCACATCACGGATGAGTGACTATCTATTCCTTCTCCTGCCTGAAAACGTCTTACAAGATGTGTCTTTGGGTAGAACATCGTGTCCGCTGCATCACGCCATCCACATACCAATCATACTGCGCTGCAACACCTTGCCTCACCACCACCCAACAAAAAAGACCACCTGTTTCCAGATGGTCTTTTGACACTTCTATCAATGCTTACAGGCAGCGAATGGATGAACCGTTTCCGCTACCCGCTAGCAATCATTCACCCCACTTATCAGTCTTGCTTTAGCAAGGCTTGACCGTTGGGATCACAGTCGGTGTCATCGTTGCGGTTGTCGTCAAATCAAGCGTTGGGACAATGGTTGGTGTCTTGGTCACGGTAGCTGTTGCGGTTGCCGTACCATCAAGCGTCGGTGTAACCGTCGGGGTTGTGGTCGGGGTTGCAGATGGGCATGCGGTCACTTCGGCGGTCATTTCCTCAGTGGCTTCCATCATCGGCATCTCGGTGGCTTCGGCGGTCATTTCAACCATTGGCATTTCCGTCATTTCGGCGGTCATTTCCTCGGTCGCTTCCATCATTGGCATTTCCGTCATTTCGGCGGTCATTTCAACCATCGGCATTTCCGTCATTTCGGCGGTCATCTCAGCCATTGGCACTTCCGTCATTTCGGCGGTCATTTCCTCGGTCGCTTCCATCATCGGCATTTCTGTCATTTCAGCCGTCATTTCCTCAGTGGCTTCCATCATCGGCATTTCCGTCATTTCGGCGGTCATTTCCTCAGTGGCTTCCATCATCGGCATTTCTGTCATTTCGGCAGTGACTTCCATTGTTGCTGATTCGCTGCTCATTTCAGTTGATTCAGCAGTCATTTCAGCAGTGGCAGCTTCGGTCGATTCAGCGGCTGCTGATGTGGCTGCAATCGTTGCGGCTTCGGTGGGTTTAACAGTTGCGGGTGCGATAGTAGGGGTTGCTGTAGCCGACGGGCTGCAACCGATCAACGCAAGCACTGCCAAACATGATGCAAGAATGAATATAATTTTTGACGATTTTGTGCGAACCATGATGTTCCTCCAACGGAATTATAGAATCTCAGGCTACCCTCATTTTTGAGAAGCATGAATGATTATAAGGAAACTGAGTGTAGATAGCTAAGGTAAACAGGACAATTATTCATGAGAAGTTGTATATAAAACTCACAAGACAGCCAAATAAATCCTGAGTAGCGGATTAAAGGTCAATATACCAGGATCAATAATCTCTCGTTAGGCTGTAAATCGAAGCAATGATTACCCCAGCGAATCACAAAATCGGGTTCTCAATCGTCTTCTTTATTAGAAAGCAATTGGGGCGCACAAATCAACGCCCGTTGAAAAGGAGATACATCATGCACAAGAAACATATCGTCGTACTCGGTGGCGGTTACAGTGGTGTTATGGCGGCGGGTCGCCTATCCCGCAAGCTGCGTGGGCAGTCTGTAGAAATCACGTTGGTTAACGCTGCATCCGAATTCGTCCAACGTATCCGTTTTCACCAACTGGCAGCCAACCAATCACCGGACAAAATCGCCTTCAGTAAACTATTGAAGGGCAGAGATATAAACTTTATCCAAGCCCGTGTAACTGCCATCAATCCACAAAGCCACACGCTGACATTGCAAAATGCCCAACCACTTAATTACGATTATCTGGTTTACGCGCTCGGCAGTCACATTGATACCGCCCGTGTCCCCGGCGCTGCGGAAAATGCGATGTCGTTGAATACGGAAGCCTCGTCCATGAAAGTACGGGATCGTCTCACAGCACTAGCTGATGGCAACCGATTGGTCATCTGTGGCGGGGGATTTACCGGCATCGAAGCTGCCACCGAATTCGCTGAATCGTATCCAAACCTCAAGGTGAGTCTCATCACCCGCGATGAATTTGGCGCAAAGGTATCACTAAAGGGACGACGCTATCTCAAACAAGTCTTTGATCGCTTGCATATTGAGGTGATTGATAACGCCAACATCAGTCAAATCAGCGCCAATGAAGTCCGTTATGAGGGCGGTTCACTCGCGTATGATGCGTGTTTATGGGCAGGCGCGTTCGCCGTGCCGGAGTTGGCGCGTCAATCCGGGATAAAGGTCAACGACTTCGGTCAAATCGTGATCGACGATCATCTTTGCTCGATCTCGCACCCTGATATTTACGCTGTGGGTGACGCGGCAGATGCCAGTCAAGCGACGGGCGTACCTGTTCGTATGGCCTGCGCTAACGCACTCCCGATGGGTGCTTATGCAGCCGATGAATTGACCGCGCGTATCAATGGTGTCTCGCACCGTCCACATGAGTTCGTTGATTTCTACCGCTGCACCAGCTTAGGACGCAGTGCTGCTCTGCTTCAGATCTATGACACCGACGACATGCCTAAAGAAACGATACTCACAGGACGCTTAGCAGCAGCACTCAAAGAGATGATTTGCCGCTACACTGTTTGGTCAGTGAAAAATCCCGGCTTGGTATACTATCAGCGCCGTCCCGCAGCTAAAGGTGCTGCCCAAACAGCCAAAACTGCGGCTCAAATCAGCTAAAATAAGTATTACACTTGTAGGGGTTTGCCGCTGGCAAACCCTGATTGATCAAGGATTTTGTAACAAATGGCAGCAGTAGACACCGAACTCTTCGAACAATATCGTCATCTCTTGTTTTCGATTGCTTACCGCATGTTGGGCAGCGCGATGGAAGCCGAAGACATGGTGCAGGAAGCTTTTCTGCGCTACGAGAACGTCCACGACAAAGACATCCAATCACCCAAAGCCTATCTGACCACCATTGTCACCCGCTTGTGCCTTGATCAACTCAAGTCTGCCAAAACCCAACGTGAAGAATATATTGGCACATGGCTGCCTGAACCGATCTTTACTGAACAAGTCACCAGCCCTGAACCCGATGAAACCGAAACCCTCTCAATGGCTTTCATGGTGCTGCTCGAAAATCTGTCACCCGTCGAACGCGCGGTGTTCCTGCTGCGTGAAGTGTTTGATTACGATTACGCTGCTATCGCCAAAATCGTCAATAAGAATGAAGCCAACTGTCGCCGTTATTATCATCTTGCCAAGCAGTACTTGGTCGAACGCCGCCCGCGCTTTGAACCCTCATCTGCCGAGCAGACTAAACTGGTTCACCAATTTCTGCAAACGATTGCTCAAGGCGATATTGACGGCCTCACTCATATGCTGTCTGAGGACATTGTGATGTACGCCGATGGTGGTGGCAAAGCACCTGTCGCCCGTATACCCCAGCGTGGACGCGAAGCCGTCATACGCCTGATTATGGGGGTCTTTCGCTGGCTCACACCTGATACCCGTGTCCAACTGCATGATGTCAATGGCAGCCTATCGCTGGTGGTCTGGCAGGGCGATGTCCTTGTGTTCGTCATGAATTTCAACATCGTGGATCATCAAATCATCTCGATCCGCAATATCATCAATCCTGACAAACTCGCTTACCTCGCGCATTCCGACTCGCCGCCCGCTGACCCAATCGACCTGTCATCTGCCGATTAAAATTTACCAACTAATTTTCCTCACAGGTGAGAGTCTGTGATCCTCACATTATTCTCTTCTGTAAACCATCTCGCCACGTGAACCTCCTGCACCGATTCTGATCTAAGAAGCCAACATTGGTTATTTGATTCTATAATAACGTTGTGGTTAGCTTGCATCTGTTGAGCCTCACATTCGGCTTGCTGGTCATTGATCCTATCTATATGAACCTCTTACCATACTTCTACATCGCCTCGAAACTTGCAGAATTATACAATCATTCTACCGTCTTTAACTTCAAAGTCTCTATAATGACCCTATAGATAGAGAACGCCCCATGCTGCTTTTATAAGTTGGCTTTTCTTCAACAGGAGACGATTAAATGGACATCAAAAGAAGTGGCTCACAACCATCCACCAAAGGCTCTGCGGAATGGTTTAGCGGCACGGTACGCATTGATCCTCTGTTCCAAGCACCCAATCCGGCGCGGGCAGGCGGTGCCAGTGTCACATTCGAACCCGGCGCGCGAACCGCATGGCACACTCACCCACTTGGACAAACCCTGATCGTAACCGCTGGCTGCGGTCGGATACAACTCTGGGGTGGTTCAATTGAGGAAATTCGTCCGGGCGACGTGGTCTGGATTCCAGCGGGTGAGAAACATTGGCACGGTGCCGCGCCAACCACCGCCATGACACACATCGCTATACAAGAATCGCTCGATGGTAAGGCCGCCAACTGGATGGAACAGGTCAGCGACGAACAATATCAGGGCTGAAGGTTTTGATTATGAAAGAACTTGAAAGGACATAACAGTGGAATACGCTCGCTTAGGTTCAACTGGCATGAAAGTCTCGCGCATTTGTCTCGGCTGCATGGGATTTGGAGATGCGACGAAAGGGATTCACAAATGGGTACTCGATGAGGAAAGCAGCCGTCCAATCATCAAAAAAGCGCTCGAACTAGGGATCAATTTCTTTGATACCGCCAATGTTTATTCCATAGGGACGAGTGAGGAGTTTCTTGGACGGGCTTTGAAGGACTTCGCCAAGCGGGATGAGGTTGTCATTGCCACCAAAATACATGGCAAAATGAGTGATGATCCCAATGGCTCCGGGCTGTCACGCAAGGCGATTATGAGCGAAATCGACAAAAGTTTGAAGCGGCTTGGGACAGATTACATAGACCTCTACCAGATTCATCGTTGGGATTACGAAACGCCCATTGAAGAAACAATGGAAGCGCTAAACGATGTCATTCGGGCGGGTAAGGCGCGTTACATCGGAGCCTCTGCCATGTTCGCGTGGCAGTTTCAGAAAGCGCTGCACGTCGCCGAGAAACACGGATGGACACGCTTTGTCTCGATGCAGGATCATCTAAACCTCATCTACCGCGAAGAGGAAAGGGAAATGCTGCCGCTGTGTCGCGAAGAAAAGATTGGGGTGATTCCTTATAGTCCACTTGCATCAGGAAGATTGACGCGTGACTCGTCAGCCGAAAGCACACTTCGTTCCGAAACCGATCAAATCCAGAAAATGAAGTACGATGCCACAGTCGAAACCGATCAACAAGTTGTCATGCGGGTCGCGGAAATCGCGGAAAAGCATGACGTTCCACGCGCTCACATTGCGCTGGCGTGGCTGTTACAGAAGCAACCGGTAACTGCGCCGATTGTCGGGGCAACCAAGATTTCGCATTTGGAAGATGCTGTCAGTGCGCTGTCGGTTAAATTGACACCGGAAGATGTCATCTACTTGGAAGAACCGTATGTGCCACATGGCATCGTTGGTCATCAATAACTGAGGATTCAAGGAGAGCACAACCATGACCACATGGACAAGTGACGAACTCAGCAAAATCGGAAGCGCAGAAGAACTCGAAATCGCATCCCTTCGAGCCGATGGCACGCTGCGAAAATCGACAACAATCTGGGTTGTGCGGGTAGGGGATGACCTGTATATCCGATCTAGTTTAGTGGCACTCAGGCACGTCACGAAGGACACATCCACGCAGGCGGGATTAGCCGAGATGTCACCTTCATGGACAAGGATGCCAACTCGAATATCCATAACCAGATTGATGCCGAATACCGGAGCAAGTACAAACGCTACGCCGCAAGCATCATCGACAGTACCCTCAGTTCAAAGGCTCACTCCGCAACCATCAAATTGGTACCGCGCTAACAAGCACGTCGTTACTGGGAGCTTTAATGAAGCTCCCCATATTCAATCCTCATGCTTTGCGCCGAACATAAGTTCATCGTAAAATAGAAAAATTGTTTGATAGCTTGAATTGATGTCTTCATATGGTCGAGAAACGTCTTGGCGAAATTGTTATCCGCACACCGAACATGCAGAAAATGCTGGCGTTTTATCGCGATGTGATTGAGTTGGAACCTTTTAAAGTGTCCGGAAAGATGCACTTTTTGAAGGTTTCAGACGGTTTCATGGGACAGACACAAGCGGTTGGTTTATTCGAACTGGGCGAAGTTTCAGATGTGGATGATACGGCCTTCGGTGGTCATGACACACGGCAAACACCCTTCCATCACTTTGCTTTTATTATTGATCGTAAAGACTACGAGGATGAGTTCAAGCGAATATCGGCGCTCGGCTATCCGTTGCGGACAATGGAACATGCTTTAACACAATCACGTTCGTTGTATCTCTATGATCCAGACGGTAATACCGTTGAATTCGTTTGTTATGATCCGAGTGTTGCAACACTAGAATAGGCCGCTATGCTGACCATCAATATCGAGATTGCGCGTCGTTTCATCCTCGGCAAACAGGGATTGTGGCCCGGTCGTCGGTGGCGAGGCATTGAAGGCACAGAGCAGGCCATGCGCGAGATGGAGTATTTGCAACTCGACCCGCTGCAAATCATCGCTCGCAGCCATGACATCAAGCTGCACAGTCGGGTACTCGATTACACCCCCGGCATGTGGGAAAATGTAACCTATGAACAGCGCAAGTTCTTCGACTGGGGTGGTTGGTTGGCTGCGCGACCGATGGACGAACTCCCGCACTGGCGCGTAATCATGCGCCGTGAGCGCGATGGTGGAGTGGATCTGGATAATCGCATTCACCGAATGGGCATTGACCATGCGGATGCCATCGTGGAGATGCGCGGCATTTTGCAGGAGCGTGGTACTGTGACCAACCGTGATTTCGCGATGTCCACGCGAACCCGAACCGACAGCTATCGCGGGCGCAAGGACAGTGCGTTGGCTCTGTATTATATGTGGCGTACCGGAGAAGTCATGACACACCACCGCGAGAATTTCGAGCGCGTGTATGCCCTGACGGAAGCGGTCGCACCTGCCCATCTGATTCGTGAAAGCAGCGACGATGAAGCGGATCGTTTCTTGTTCAAAAAGGATGTTAGCTTCGCGGGTCTGTCGCGTCTCAACCGCACCAGTGATGCGTTCTTTCGTGGCCTGCCATTTGACAAAGCCAAGCCGATACGCGAGGTTCTGTTAGAAGAAGGCGAGATCATTGAGGTGAGGGTTGAAGGTTGGAAGGCAATACACTATGCACTGGGTAGCGATGCTGGGTTGCTGGACGATTTGATCGCAGGCCGTATCCCGCAAGCATGGACACCCTTGGACAAGACCACAACCGAAGAAGTCATGTTCCTCGCACCACTCGACCACGTTAGCGCACGAGGGCGAGCCAAAATCGTGTTTGGCTTCGACTACGTGTGGGAAGTCTATAAGCCTGTGGACAAGCGTAAATTCGGCTACTACACCTTACCGATTTTATGGGGCGACCATCTGGTGGGACGCTTCGACAGTAAACTCGACCGGACGATCAATACCTTCATCATCATAGGTTTGTGGTTGGAGGATGAAGCACTTGGCAAAGATGAATCTTTTGCAGAGGCATTAGCCGCTGGTTTTACGCGCTTCGTGACTTTTCTCGGTGCAAACAAGTTGGATGCAAAGGCTGTTCGTGAACCGCTGCTGCGCCAACGTCTAGGCGCTTGATGCTTGTTTCAGAATGATTTGCACGTTCTTTTCGGACTCCAGCCAACATCGCCACTTCTTCCCGTCGTAAACCCGGTGTACGCCGTCGCATCCCTGTGGGTAGTCCAACTTGTTCGGGTGACACACGAACGCGCCGGCTACGCAAGAACGCTGCCAATTCGTGATGACCATTCAACTCCAATTGATTCACAATCCTGTGAAATTCTCCTATCGCTGATCTGACCTCAAACAGGAAGTGCTAATTCTAGGATACACGCTTATCTCGCGCATTCCGATTCACCGCCTGCTGACCCAATTAACATCCATTCACATCACATATTTGCTCATAGCGCAGGTCTATGTCCCTCCCGTTCGAAGTCGTTGAGAATACCGAACTAAATCAAGGCACCATTCTCAAATTGCAGCGGCTGCGTTTCACCCGCCTCGATGAAGCCGCTACTCGCCTGTACATCATCCAGCAAGCTCGCGCTTACCCATATGTGTTCAAGATCGAGCGTACTATGGATTCGCATCACCCGCGCACTGCTCCGTGCCTTCGGATTTGCACGAAAACATGCCGTGAGCGCGGCATCAATGGCTTCTGCGTCGGTTTCGTAAACCATCGGCAAATTTCCCCGCATCAGAAACCCGCTGGTGAAGGCGTTTTTAGTAGTGATCGGGAAATCAATTTTGTCGAGCAGACGGCGGGTAGTGAAGTCTGCCAAGCCTGTGCCAGTTGCGTTGCCGTGTGATGCCTCGGTCAGATCAAGAACCACAATCGCTTTTATGCGCGGGGTTTCAGGCTCAGCTTCGCCAGCGATGCGCCACCGTCCAATGACATTGGTATCCATACCCGCGCCGCTGATCTCTTTGCCCATGAAGTCGATAATCAGCACATCAATATCATCAACCGGCAAACGCGGCATCAATGACCGTGCCAGATCGAGCAACCGTTTTTCACCCGCCTCAATGTCGGACTTGGTAAATGCTTCCAAACAGACTGGACGATGATACCCATCCTCAACAACACCGAAGCCCGCCATGAAGCGCGTGTTTCGCAGTACCAAGCGGGCGTTTTCCGGCATGTAATCGCGCAAGCCGACCACACCATGATCGTGTAGAGAAGCCGCGCCAATCTCTTTCGCCATGCCGATGCCTAACATTTTAATCAAACCACTTTCGTGTGGGCCATGAAAATCGGTGTGAATTTTGATGCGGTTGCAAATCATATAACCGTCCGCTTCGGCAGCATAACGATCAAAATGTACAGGCTGACCGCGCTCCGTTTCACCCAGAATGACCGTTTCCATGGTCGCATGGATCGGGCAACCAGCCGACTCTTCAGTAATTCCGAGTCCGCTTAACACTTCAATCTGTCCCGCCGGAGTTGCACCACCGTGACTGCCCATTGCAGGCACAATAAAAGGGTCGCCACCGCTGACCTTGACCATCGCCACCATTTCACGCGCAATCTCATCAATTCGCGCCACACCTCGGCTGCCGAAGCCCAACGCGATCCGTTTCCCCTTGACCTGCTCCGCTAGATTTAGCCGCTCCCATTCGTGCTGAACTTGCCGGGGGATGTTCACTTCTTCGCCCGAAGGCAGCCGACGACGTACCGCACATAACGATGGAAGTTGTTCTAGTGTTTCAATCATTGTCGTGTCCCTTTGACCATAAAGACGGTCATCCGCGTGTTTGATTAAAAATTTAAGTTATCACCGAAAATGACTCATAAAATCGAGTACAAATTATACTGAGATACGCGGAATTCTGGTTAAACGCAGAAGCTCATCAGCAACTTTTTGGCTCGTTTCCCTGTCCAATACATTAAGATTAAATGCTCTCGTAAAGACAACACCATCTACTGCGAGGCGGATAATGTATGCCACTGTTGGGTCGAGGCCATCCTGAATGGCGGCCATTTGGCTTGCTTGCATGGCATTTCGGATACGATCTATTGTTTGATTCTCCGCAGCGACGGCGGCTGCAAGTGCCGGAATGAGGTCTATGTCTTCATATTGAACTGCGAAAATGGTGCGAATATAAGCACGTAACCAGCGCCCCGGTTCTCCCACGGGTTCTGCATCCAATTCGGCTTGAACACGCAAATTAAACATCTCACTGACTTGCTCAATCAAACCGTTAATGAGCGCTTCTTTGGATGGGAAGTGATGCAAAACACCGCCCTTTGTCACGCCTGCTTCTTGGGCAACCGCTTCAATGGTAAAGCCGCCGACTCCAAGACGGACAATAATCTGCGCGGCTGCTTTCAACACAGCCTCGCGGGTTTTCATCGCTTCCGCTTTGGTTCTACGCATTACGCTCTCCCATGCTCATATCTGAACATTATCCAACGCTTATCCACTGATGACAAAGAACAAGTTTCTACAATGATCTCGAAAGTGGAATTTATCACACAAGTGAAAGTATCAACAACCAATCATTAATTGCGTATCCTCCTTGCGGATTGCCACATCACATACTTACGCTGTGATGTGGCCTCTGATGATGGTGGCGTTGTTCTTATCAGCGATAACCGCATGAATAGCAGTTAACGGTTGGACGAATGACTGGAGACTAACAAGCCAAAGATCACTTCCGAATCTGACGAATGTGAAGAATTTTACGAATCAAAAAGCGGTGAGCAACCGCCCACCGCCTTTGTAATCTCTACAGACTATCGACTAATAACTAGAAACCGTTATTCGCCGCCAGCCGTAATCGCTACATCAGCAGCTTTCCAGTCTGTACCCATCACATCAGCCTTAGCATCGTCTTTGGTAATCAGATCCAAAGCGGCCTGTGCCAGATCAGTACGGTAAGCGCCTTCGGTCGGAGCTTCTTTAATGATGCCGTAGGTGGTCAGAATATCAACCGACGACTTCCAAGCATCTTCGTCCAACATACCGATGCCCTTTTCCGACGGCCAAATCAGCTTGCTCACTTCGTTCATCTGCCAAGCTTGGTGACCCTTGCCCAGTGTTGAACCGGATTCCAGAACGTAATCGACGCACTTGTCGCCATTATCACGGCAGAACATCCAGCCCTTGAAGGAAGCAGCAAGGAACTTGGTCGCGGCATCTTCGTTATCTTTCAACCATGCGCCGTTTGCGAAGATCAAATCTTCCAACAGAGGCGCACCGTCTACATTCAGGTCAATGATGTTCAGATCATCCAGTGTGTACACCGGGAACTTGCCATCTTCGCCCTTAGCTTCCAAAACCTGCGCCAATTCGTTGTAGGTCATGGCTGCGGCAGCGTCCACTTCCTTGTTCAAGAAAGCGTTCATGTCAAATGGTTGGTTGAAAATGGTCACATCATCAGGATTTTCGGGATCAATGCCGTTCTTGACCAGCGAAGCCTTAACCGGAATTTCGTTACCAAAACCCCACACACCAACGATCTTGCCCTTCAGATCTTTCCAAGTGGTCAGGTTGCTGTCTTTATAGGTCACTTCGCGCATACCGGAGCGTTGATAAATCTGAGCGATATGCACTACGTCACCACCGTTTTCACGGGCAGAAAGCAAGCTACCGATCCAGTCAGTACCCATCTCTGCACCACCGCTGGCAACCACCTGCTGCGGGCCAATATCGGGGCCACCTTGAAGCAGTGTCACATCCAAGCCCATATCCTTGTAGTAGCCTTCACCCAACGCGGCATAATAACCCGCGAACTGAGCCTGTGTCGTCCACTTCAACTGAAAATTAATCTTGGTCATATCTTGCGCGGCTGCCGGAGCAACGGCTAAAGCCATCACTACTGCCACGATGGCGAGAACTGGAACAAATTTACGAAGCATAGTCTTTCTCCTTGAACAATGACTGAACCCTATTTATTCTTCGCGGAACGAAATGTGCCACGGCATCATAGCACGTTCCACGGCAGAAACCACCAGATAGAAAAGGATACCCAGCAAGGCCGCGATGATAATTGATGACCACGACTCGGGGTATCGGAACAACTGCGCGTCTTCACGGATGCGGTAACCCAATCCTTTGGTTGATCCGCCAAAATACTCGCTGACAATCGCGCCGATCATCGCCAACGTCGTCGCCACCTTCAACGCTGAAAAAATGAACGGCAGAGCGATAGGAAAACGCAGCTTACGGAAGATTTCCCAATCCGTCGCTGCGTAAGATCGCATCAGTTCCAGTGAACGGTAATCCACCGAGTTCAGACCTTTGACGGTGCTAATCATCGCCGGGAAATAAACCAGTACAGCCACAATCGCCACTTTGGATTGAGGATTGAGCGCCCCGAACCATGTATTGAATATCGGCGCGAAGGCGATAATCGGCACCGAGTTGGCTGCAATAGCCAAGGGCATCAGCGCCTTACTAAAGTTGGTGAAACGTGCCGAAAGCATGCCTGTTATGATACCCAAGCCGCATCCCCAGATGAACCCCATCACAGCGTTCTGAAAGGTATTCCATCCGACGGTGATGAGTTGGTCGTAGAGGGTTAGTAACTTAGCGATTATCACGGATGGCTTAGGGAGTAAGAATTGCTGTACATTGAAAACCGTTAGCAAGACTTCCAACAGCACTACCATCACAATCGCCACCAATAACGGCGCGGCATTACGCTTTATGGCTGAGATATAAACGGGTATTCGGTTCCAAGGTGAGAGCAGCATGATAGCCGATACAATCGCCAGATATTCCAGCAAACTGCTGATATTCAAGGCTGATTGTAGGACTGCCATAGGCGAATCTGTCGTGACCGCACTATGATAAACATCCTGCGACACACCGACGATAAGCGCCAACATATTGAACTTAAAAATCACATCAAGCAGGACATAGGCTGTATAGATAATGAGAAAACCAACCGCCAGCAGCCGACCGCGATCTTGCCGCAGCCATTTCCAGCTTCCAGACAGCGTGTATACACAGACCGCTAAGGCCACCGCCAACACGGGCTGAAGCGTTGGATTACGCCACGCTTGCCCGAACTGAAGCTGCATCAACAGCGGATTTTGCAGATGATAAGTGATGATGATTAGGATTATTGTCGCCAGCGCCACGAAATCTCGCCCTAAGCGTTTCTCGCGGCGGTCGTCCTTGACATCATCGAAGGCGGTTGTCGCTGGCTTCACACCACCCGATTGTGTGATGTTGAGTGTATCCGCCATTAGCTTTCCACTCCGAAGCGTAACGCATTACGGACGCGGGTACTCAGGTGGAAGAAGTCTTCCATCTCGCGGGTTTCCGAACTGCGCGGTTGTGGCAGTGGAATATCAATGATTTCTGACAAGCGACCGGGACGCGGTGACAGCACCGCCACTCTGGTCGAAAGGTAAACGGCTTCAGCGATGCTGTGCGTCACAAAAATGACCGTCATGCCTTCGATGGTTTTCCAAATTTTCAGCAGTTCGTTGTTCATGCGTTCACGCGTCATCTCATCCAACGCGCCGAAAGGTTCGTCCATCAACAGAATTTGAGGCTCGAAGGATAAGGCACGGGCAATACTCACCCGCTGCTGCATACCGCCTGAAAGCTGCCAAGGATATTTGTCCTCAAACTCGCTCAGTTCCACCAGTTTGAGCATTTCGCGGGCGCGGCGGTCACGCTCTGGCTTGGGATAATTCATGATCTCCAGCGGTAGTTGTACATTCTTGAGGATGCTGCGCCAGTCATAGAGGGTCGCGTTCTGAAACACCATGCCATAGTCGCGATCTTTCCTTGCTTGCGCAGCAGACTTATCGTTTACCGTCACTGTGCCTGAGGTGGGTTGTATGAGGTCAGCAATGACGCGCAGCAGCGTACTCTTACCGCAGCCCGACGGCCCGATGAGCGAGATAAATTCGCCCTTTTGAATATCAAGGTTGATGTTATCCAGCGCCAGCACCGAACCGGAGTCCGACCCCTGAAAGCGTTTGGTGAGGTTTTGAATGGAGATAATGGGAGTCACGTTAAAACCTTACTGCAATTGAACATCAATTAGGAAGCGAAACAATCAATCGGATTCTTTAACTTGCCAGCGAATAACGAAGCGTTCCAGCAACGCCATCGCCCCGAACAGCATCATGCCGATCAAGGCTGATGTAAAAATCGCTGCCCACAAACGCGGGGGCGACTGGTTATAAAATTGGGTGAAGTTCAACAGCGCGATGCCTAAGCCGTTCTGAATACCCGACGGCAGTTCGCCAATGATCGCGCCTACAATGCTGGCGGTTGCTGAAATTTTGAGCGCCGTGAAGATATGTGGGAGGGCATTCGGCAGTCGCAGCTTCCATAAAATTTGGGCTTTGGTCGCCGCATAGGAATGCATGAGTTCCAATGAAGTCGCTGGCACATCCGTTAGCCCGCGCAGCGTGTAAATCGTCACCGGGAAGAAGGTCAGATAGGCCGCGATAATCGGCACGGCTAAACCGCCTTGCCCGATATTCCGCATCCAAATCACCACCATCGGCGCAATTGCCAAAATCGGAATGGTCTGCGAGGCGATCACGTAGGGCAGCACGCCGCGCTGCATCAATGACGAATGAGCAAAAACGACAGCCAACAAAAATCCCAATATCCCACCCAGCCCAAATCCGAAGAGCGCCTCGCCCAGCGTGAAAATGCTGTAATTAATCAGCGTCTGATAGAGAGGTGGCCCATTACGCTGAGCAGGTTGAAAAAAGGCTTCGATAATCGCGGGCAGATGAGGCAGTTTGGTGTCATTAAAGATCGAAAGATCAATCGTTGAGTCACCTACCGCCAACTTGTAACCGTTGCTTTTGCCGAAACTCTTTGCGCCTTCCCAAAACAGCACGATTAACACGATCAACAGCAACATAGTAAGGATCGTTTTAATGTTGGTGCGATCCGGCGGCGGATTATCCGCACGGGTGGCGGGTAGGATCGGGGCGGTATCGCGGACAGATTCAGCCATTCAACACATCTTTAGTCTCAAATGAACAATAATGCTGGGTCAGGGATCAACCAAACCAGAAAAGATAGCTAATATAAATGAACCGAGATTTTACAACTCACCCATAACCCAAACCAATTGGCAGATGTACCTATCTTACGAATTGTTCTATTGGTTAGTTTGGTGATTTTACCGCTTCTAACGCCCACGTCAAATTTGGCTTCTCACACAATCCCCAGAATATTATCGGCTTAACTTAGACATATGATACAATTTTAAAGAATTGAACCCGAAAGCCAGCGCATAATAAGTGTAATAGGCACTTGCATCAAAAATATTTTATAGATGTAAAAAGCAGGTAAACAAATTGGCTACTGACGAAATTAAGATCGGCGCGTTAGCAACCTTGGTTGGCCCTTATGCCGGTGGCGGGCAAGACGGATTTCGTGGTCTTGATATGGCGGTCGCTGAATTCGGTGGTGAAATTGCGGGCAAAAAGTTGACGGTCTTCAAAGAAGGCACTAACGCTATGCCCGAAGATGCCGAAGGGATGGCTGATGTGCTGTTGGAGAAGCATCAAGTCGATTTTATGATCGCGCCACTTTCGGGTGACGAAGGCTTGGCAATCCGTGATTATGCCAAACGCTATCCCGATAAGACTTTCATCAACGGCATCGCTGGCGCTCAAGATATAACCCTGCGTAACCCGGCTCAGAACTTTTTCAGTTTCACCAGTAACGGTGTGCAGTGGATGTCAGGATTAGCTGAATATGTTTACAGCATACAGGGCTATAAACAGGTAGTGACACTGGCTGAAGATTACAGCTATCCCTATGGGCAGGTCGCGGGCTTCTCACTCCAATTCTGTAAAATGGGTGGCAAGATTCTGAACCGCTACTGGGTTCCACTGGGTACGGATGATTACAGCGACATCGTAGCTGCTATTCCGCCCCAAGTGGACGCTATTTTCGTCGCGCTGGGTGGCACAGATGCTATCAACTTCTTGAAACAGTATGATGCTACCGGTCGTAAAACGCCACTGATTGGCGGGACGCTCTCGGTTGACCAAACGGTACTCAGCACACGCGGCGCATTGTCTGACCGTTTGGTGGGCATGGCAACCTGCGGCCCCATCGCCGATAATAATCCTGCTCCCAGTTGGCAGAACTTCGTCAGTGCGTACCGCAAGCAGTTCCCCAAAGGGTTGGCATCCCCATCCCTATTTGCATGGGGATATTACGTGAATACGCTGGGCGCTTTAACCGCTCTTAAAAATGTCGATGGTGATCTATCTGAGGGACAATTGCGCTTCCAGTCCATGCTCCGCATTCTGGAATTCCAAACACCCACAGGTAAAGTGAAACTCGATCATAACCGCAACGCTATCAGCAATAATTTCCTCACAATGGTGGATAAACGTATGGACGGCAGCCTGTATAATAAGCTGGTGCGTATCGTTCCAAGCGTGAACCAAACGTTGGGTATTCCTGAAGATGAGTATCTCAAAATCGGTGCGTTTAACCGCAACAATCCCCCAATTTGTCCATAAGTTGACTGTGCGACTACCGCGCAGACAGCTTATGGTTGCTTGGGCTTTGCTACCCATACTTTTTATCGTTTTGCTCGTATTCCGCCAATCCGAACCCATCAACGATTTGGAAACTGCCAAAGCCCGATGGGCAGCCACAGGCATCACTGATTACCGGATGGTGATCGAATACAAACGACCTTATTTCAACTGCCAGATAGACTTCGATGTGCGCGGGACAACCGTAAGCCACAAAAACAAAGATACCTGTCGCATGGGAAGCGCGGTCACCGGCAATCGCACGACCACTTTACCGACAGTCGAAGGACTCTTTAAGCAGCTTGAAGCTGAACAGCAAGGCTCGCTATGTGGCCCGAATGGTTGTATTTGCGACGGCCCGATTGAGATGAGCGTCGTTTATGATCCAGAACGGGGCTTTCCCACACAAATCACTTACACACTTCGACAAGATTTACGCAACCGTAATCCCGGCTATTGGCTGGCGATGCTTGATGGTTCGCTAGCTAACTGCCCACAGGTAACTTACATCGGACAAACGATCAGGGTAACCTTGCTCGAACCGATTCCCCCGTTGGTCGATAGTCTGACTGAAGCGACACCTGAAGTTGGGGTTGGTCAAGCCAGCAAACCGCAACTTACACCGGAGGCCACAATCAGCATTGGTGAAGTTATCAAACCGGAACTGACACCATAGCTGCGTAACCGGGTACCGAGGAAAGGCTAAATGCGGGGGTTGGGAAGTCAAATGATTCAAAAACCGCAAATACTGCAAAAACCGCAGTCGCGACAAATGGTTTTGACGGCGGATTTGAGGGAGCGAGATGCCGAAGATTCGCAAATTTCTTCAGTTTCTTCAGATTCAGAAGTGAAGTTTACCTTTTAGCCACCACTCAAACGGGGCAAGTGCAAATGTCGGCAGTGGCTGAAGCCACCGCCTGAGTAAAAAAGGGCGCTGAAGCGCACTCCCAAAGCGGAATTAGCAGCACAAGCGGCAAATGCGGCAAGGGTGGATTTATGGCGGCAGTGGCGGCGGCAGTGACTGTGAGCGAAATGATGCTGTTGATGTTGTTGTTGCAGTTGAGAATCGGTGGTTTTTGTCTCATTTGCAGCGCTTGGTGATTGTTAAGGTGCGGTGGTCTGCCCTCACCCCCAACCCCTCTCCCAACCGCTGAGTACAGCTAGGAGAGAGGAGCCAGATGCAAGCCTTCCAATAAACAGTGTATAACAGGTAGGGAACGAACGGGTTACATTTTGGAAGAACATTTTGTAACTATTTCTAGAGGTTAGTGCTAACCATTTTGAGGGAGTGAGACAGAGGTAAAGGTTGAGGAAAGGTTGGAAAAGGGTTTGTCGGATTAACCGAAAATAAACATAAAAGATAGTTATGTATTCTATGTTTATCATGATGGTGGTCAAATGAAAAGTGGTGGGCAAGAGGGCGGAACATGTTCCGCCCCTACGAAACGATGGCTATCCATTTTGGGATTAGCCGTTATTTAAGGGGTAAAAAGATCACGGAATGACGCGGTTGTTCAACATCTCGTTAATCTCTTTGACCACCCGCCGCAGTTCGGCTTCTAAGTCCTCGTTAATGCCGTCTTGGATGGCAGCTTCGCGGAACATATCACGAGCTTCACGGATGTCAGCCTGACCGCGCCGCAAGCGAGTTAGGCCAGCGCGCATTTGTCCACGGGCATCACGACTGGCGGGACTGGTATAGGAATTCGGGAAGTCCCAACCATGTGCCGAGGCTGCTTTTTGAAGCATGGCGATGAACTGGTCAGCCGTTTCAATCTGCATGGCTGCGCCTGCTTGCAGCAGGTCTTTGATACCTTGGCTGAGAGTCGGCTCGACACCAAAATCCAGCGCGGTCACACTTTGATAACGGGCTTCGGCTTCCGCCATATTTCCCGGCTGTGGACGCAAGGTTGTCTTTAATGGCGACAGTCCCGTAAAAATCGGATAGAGAATACCGACGCACAGGTTATGAATGTCGGCACGATACTGCTGCTGATCGGTGCGGCTTGTGCCTTCGAGTTGGCGCGAACTGTTCATGTCGATAATGCGAAGCTGTGTGCCATCCCAATAGACATGTTCAAGTTTGTGGTCGAGGTAAACGATGCCCTTCTGGTGCGACATCTTCAGCAGTTCACCGAATTGCAGCGCCAGCGCCAAGCCTTCTTCGCTGGGCAGTCGCCAACGAACGCCGGGTTGGTTGGGCTTCATCAGATACAGTAGATTGTGGAGGCGTGGCAAGTTTTGTAACGCCAAATAAGGCCGCCAGCCGCTTTCGGCATATTCGGGCATGGCCTGTGCAAAGCCCATCGCATCGACGTGAAAGGATTTAATTTCGCCGTCGGTCGGTGCTTCGCCTGTACCGGAAATATAACCGCAGTCTAGAAGCTGCACCACATGGGGATTTCCCGCCACTTTCATCAGCAAATCGGCTTCATTGGGGAAAGCACGGTATTCCCACTTGAGTTCACCATTTTGCGAGACATGTTCAGGGCGCAGCAGCTTAAAAGCTACCGACTGTCCATTGCGACGGTCTTGAGCATCCAACACACGGGCATAATGACCGAGTGCGAACGTATCGTTAAATTGATCGAGCTTATATAAATCTATCAGATTGGGCATACATTTCATCCAGTATAAATATATCCCAAATTCAAGGGTAAATTTGGGATATATGCCAACTTTACCATGAGAACGCGTTGGAGAGTAGGGTAAATCTGGTGGGAATTCGTGGAGGAAACCTTCTGAAACTACCGTGAGGGAAATACTTTTTTAGGCTGTACGACGGAACCACAACAGCGATATCAGCCCCATCGCACCAAATGCCAGTGTATAAAGAAGCTGAACAGGTTTTCCAGATGTCAGACTCCATAGGTTTGCCAGCGCTGCCCCAAAGCCGTAGACGATCATCAGCACCAGCGTAACTCGTGCGACATCCGCATTGTTCAAGCTGTAGAGCGCGGCAGTCATAATCGTCAGCAGCATCACTGCAATCAATCGGCTACTGAGTAAATCACCGGGCCACACCCAAATGAGATTGATTGGCCCGCTATCGGTGATGAACAATGCCACGCCCCATAAAGCCGTGAGTAGCGCGACGATAATCAACCATAGGCGAATGGGTTGAGTAGGTGGTGTAATCGGATTGCTTTCGGCTATAACAAGCGGACTACGAAACAGATACCACAGGGTTGGTAGGACTAAGGCCGCCACGATGATGAAGAAGGCGTAGGTTATGGGCGCGTTTGGATCAAAGCGGTTGAGGTGAAAGAGGACAATCGCGACTGCCAGCGGAATCAGATAAACCGCCAGCATCAACAGCACTAAACGAATACGCTGGCGGGTCGGATGTTGCAGAGCCATGAAGGTCGCCGCACCAAACGCCCAACCTGCTACCGCTAACATCCGACTGGCTAATGGAGGTAAATCCCATGAGAAGGCTTGGGGTACATCAAACCACCAGCCGGTGCTGCCAAGTAAACCACCGACCATCGTGGCGATGATAAGCAGCAGGACACCTTTTGTTTCGAGATTGATGTTGTGAGGCCGCACCCAGCGCCAATATGCACCGATGATCACTGCGAGGAATAGCAACAAGCCCAAAATTTGGACGGCGATGTCAGTCATAATTGCCTCGTATGACATGTAGTGAGGGAGATAACCATGATTATCATACTGGCGATATGGTTTTCGCGCTGAAGTGCGGTTGATTTAGATGGTTTTGGGTAGGCGAGGAACAGCGCTAAAAGCGACTCTAAAATGCACTGGCATCTTTTGCTCTATTAATAGAACAAAGAATAAATGTTTAATGGAATATTATTTCTTTACGGAATATAAAAACAATTTAATGGTACTTTAGTAATAAGCAGTTGGAACTATATAACAATAAGGATTTATAGTATGAAAACCCGTCTATTGGCTCTTTGTTTGATCATGGCTTTTGCCATCATGGCTGTCCCAGCTATGGCGCAAGATTTCCCCGGCGCGGGCAGCACCTGCACCACCGATACGAGCGATGGCAGCGGTTTGCCGGGATGCGGCACCCCTGATGACAACGAATGCAACCCCGGTGGCGTGCTCTACCGCGAAGAAAATCAGGATGGCTGTGCGTCGCTCTGGTACTGGAAGGCCGGTTGGTTCTTGGCTCGTTTTAACGATGGTAAAATCTCCCGTAAAGACTTCCCTGTCGAATTTGTGAGCGTTCTCCCTCCTCTGGAAAAAGTTGTTGCTCAAGGCTGCTTATTGGACTTGACAACTGTCGATCCGACTTATGGTGTGGTCTCGGTTCCGGCTGCGATCCTAAATCGTGCTCCTGAGACATTCAACTTTACCTTCTCAGCGCCCTACTATTCGGATGGCACTTGGACATGGGCATGGCACAATGGCTCGGTCGGTGACGACTTGGGTTTCGATTTTGAAAACAATGACCATCATGTCTACAGCATCGGCTACGGCTGGCTGTACCCTGTAACCGGTAATTGCACCGTCAACGAAGCAGCAGTGCCCTAGCCTAGTCGTCTCCGCAGCACGATAACATACTGAAGACAATTAACAAAATACCCGGCGCACAACCGGGTATTTTATTGGCATTATGATTTTGTGACTACGAATCGTCAGTTACAAAACATGCTGATGATCCATTACCGTAAGATAAACCCATCGCGCAGCGGATCGTCAGGATCAATTAGGAAGGTGTGCTGACCGGTGATGTAAGCTGTGCCAGCGACTTCGGAGATAATTCCCGGCAGGCCGCCCACTTCGGTGGTTTCGATGACGCGTCCGGTGAAGCGCGAGCCTATGAGACTTTCGATGGTGATGGTTTCATAAAGGGGCAAATCGCCTTTTGCGTGGTGAATCGCCAGCCGCCCGCTGACACCCGTTCCGGTGGGCGAACGGTCAACTTCACCTTCGGCAAATACGCAGACATTCCGGCTGTGAACCTCTTCGGTATGCAGCATCTTCACCAAGATTGTGCCGTAAAGGAAGTTGAGGTCATCATCTCCGGTTGGATGGCGCAGTGTGACACTGTTCATTACCGCCCGCTTGATCCGCATCCCCACATCAATCAACTGCGTCTGATGCTTATCATCAATCACAACATTTTTAAGTGCGGGTTGATCGACATCCACATAGGCATAAAACGCGCCACCAAAGGCGATGTCATAAACAATCTCGCCTAATCCATCAACCGAAACGGTCAAATCCTGTTGGTATAAGAATGACGGCACGTTCACAAATGACACGCGCTCGACTTGACCATCACGCAAATGGCCGGTTGCGGTCACTCGTCCGGCAGGCGTATCAATCTTCACGACCGTTTCATCACCCGTGATGGGGAACATGCCCGTTTGAACGCCGACCTTCATGAGTCCGATGATGCCGTGTCCACACATGGTACTGAAGCCTTCATTGTGCATGAACAACACGCCAATATCACCATCGGGCGTAACGGGCGGTGTCAAAATTGCGCCGTACATATCGGCATGACCGCGCGGCTCCCACATCAACGCTCGACGTAGATGGTCGTAATGGGTGCGAGCATACTGCCGCTTTTCGAGGATGGTACTGCCCTCTAACTCAGGAAAGCCGCCCGTGATAATTCGCAGCGGTTCGCCACCCGTGTGGGCATCAATCGAAGTTATTCGCAGCCAGTGGTCAGGCGGTATCCAGTTAAGCATAATCGGTTAAGCGCTCTCTATTTGTACGATCTCGGAAACGCTGAGTTTATCTTGAATGGGTTTTTCAGCCACCACGAAGGGTATTATCAGCGGAATGGCAGGCAAACTTAAACGTGCCATTTCAGCCCATAAGCCGCCCACCGCAGCCGTGAATAAATAAGCCAACGCCAACCAACCCAAGCACTTGAGTGCTATTGGCGAACGTCGATAGCCGATGACCGCCGCAATCCACAGCGGTAACAGGATAACGTTGACAATGAGCCCTGAAGATAAGTCTTCAATATTACTCTGAATCGTCCCTACCAAACCTAAAACATGCGGCGCTGCACCCAGCGTAATATGCAGTCCAGCCGTTATAAGCGCCCATAGACCACCTAGAACCAACACCCGAATGTAGTAACCACGCTGACGATAATCCGCCACAGTCAACAACGCATAAATCGCGACCAGCAGCACGCCCGTTTCACGGTTGAGACTTGCGAGGATGACCATCACTACAATGACCCAGAAGCGCTTCCACAAAACCAGCGTGACACAAATCAATGTTAATTCGATGACACTCGTCGGGGATAGCGGATATTGGTGAAAAAACGAAAAGGCCAGCAGCAGCGCCATCACAAACAAACCGACAATGGCTGACCTCTCACTTCCCCAACGTCGCAGCCACGTATAAAGAATGGGATAAATGAGCGCAAAGCTCAGCAGGTGAACAACTAGTACGGTCATAAACCACGCGCTATGGTTAGATGGACTCGCCACCAAACTCATCACATAGGGTGCTAATATACGGTATTGATAAGGAGACTGAGCCGTATGGTTCAGGATGGCCTGATCATTTTCGTAGCAGGCTGCGATGCCTGCTAGACTACTATTGCAGGAAGGCAGCACAAAATAAACAAAGCTCATGCAGGTCATACATACTAAAAAAATCAGAACCCTGATTTTCATTGATGAGGCTCCAGCTTAATAATGAAGAATAGAATAACGTCGGCTATGGCTTATTCATCCTCGTTAGGCGACCATTTTCTAATGTAGCACGAAATTGATCGTCGCTTTCATCAATGAACGGGAGGGTTAAGCAAAAGTGTCGAGATACTTAACTCGGCGATGAACAGGACATCATTATTATCTTTGGGATGTTGATTCATTTTCATTCGCCAACCTGATAGCGATTTATAAAAAACGGGCGAGTTCGGAGTTACCGAACTCGCCCGTGTATTTTATGCTCAAACATGTTTTACGCCACAATACCTACTGCATGGCTTCAAACAGTTTTCCTCTTATCCCGTTTAGCCAACCGCCAAAAGGTATCCCTAGCCGAGAATTCGCTCTGGCATGTAACCGAGCTTCTTCAACGCCTCAATCGCTGCTTTGCGGAAGGTTTCGTTACCCGAATTCATAGCCGCTAACAATGGGTCAATCGCACGGCGATCACCGATTTTACCGAGTGCTTCAGCAGCGTATACAGGGGTTTGGAAACCGGGTGCGTCTAAGGCTCTGATGAGGGGGTCTACGGCACGGATGTCGCGGAGTTTGCCCAACATGAGGGCAGCGCGTCCGCGCGTGATCAAGTCTTCATGGTCGTTACGAACCGCCATAATGAGCGCCCGTACTGCGTCTTCGCCACCCATAATACCGAGTTTCATCACGGCGGTGCGGCGCTTCTCTTTGTCAAACCCACGAAGATCGGCCAATAATTGCTTGATAAGTGCTGGATCAGGGTTCGTCATTGTGCTGAACCTTTCAGTGCTATAAGGACTTCCTTCCAAGATCAGCAATAAATCTAATTATGCCCAATAACCTTGCATCCCGCTAACGATTGGTTAGGCAGGCTCATGATTGAGCGTTACAACCAGTTTGCCCTCATGAATGCGGCAAACACGGTCAGCGAAGGGAAGAATCTCAGGATTATGCGTCGCCATGACCAGCGTTTTACCCGCATCGCGCGTGAGTTCCAAAAGTAACTTTAGTACAGTTTGCCCTGTATCTTCGTCCAAATTGCCCGTAGGTTCGTCTGCCAGAACCAACTTGGGTTCATCCGCCAACGCCCGCGCAATGGCTACACGCTGCTGTTCGCCACCGCTTAGCCTATCAGGATAGGTGTCGGCACGGTCACTTAAACCGACGCGTTCGAGTAACATCCGTCCACGTTGTTCAACCGTGCGACGATTATCACCGCGCAGTTCACCCGGAAGGGTAATATTTTCGAGGACGGTTAGGGTCGGTATCAGGTTGAAAAATTGGAAGATGATGCCGATTTTATCGCGGCGGAAGAGGGTTTGCTGCTTTTCGTTGAGCGCCGTTATATCCGTGTCGCCGATTAGAATCTGTCCGGAGTCTGCGTGATCAATACCACTGATGAGGTTAAGCAGCGTACTCTTACCACTGCCGCTTTTCCCCAACATCACGAAGAACTCGCCTTCTTCAATCTCCAGATTGACGCTGTCCAAGACCTTGCGACTTTGACCACCTTCATCATAATGCTTGGTCAAATTACGGATTTGGACAATCTTAGAAGGAGTATCGCCGTTCAATCTCATGCTAACATTTGTTTCGACTTGTTCTAATTTTCACATAGCAGTATATCATAGAACCCTAGTGCTGATTAGGCAACTGTATTAGAAGCGCCTTATAAAAAGCCTACGTCCAAAAGGGTGAATTTAAAATAAACAAATAGTTGAGGTTTTACTTTTCCTATATTCCTTTATGTAATCAACATAGTCTGCTTAGACAAAATGATGCGCGTAATGTAGCAGGACATGAAATTTGGCGAAATCAAGCCATTTCATGTTAACATTATAAATTATAAAGGCGGTCAGTGCCGTCAGAGTAAGGAGGTAGCTGAAAACTCAACGCAATTGGCATCGCAGTCTCATCAAAATACAGGTTTTCTCAATTAATTTTTATGTGGAGAAGATAATGAAACGTTTTAGCAGTTCTAAATGGTTATTAGCATTCGTCCTCGTCATGATTGGGGTACTCAGCGTCACCCCAGCCCTCGCCCAAGAGACCACCATTACATTCTGGGGTGGTCTGATCTTCTCGGAAAAAGCCAATAATACCCTCGTCGCCCGTGCCGAAAAATGGGGTGAGGAAAAAGGTGTTAAAGTCGAAGTTGTCATGATCAACCAGAACGAAACGGTGCAAACGGTTTCGGCAGCCATCGAAGCCGGTACGATGCCCGATGTGCTGGACCTCGGTCGCGACTTTATGTTATTACTCAGCAAGCAAGATCAATTGGTCGCGGTCGATGATCTGTATGCCGAAGTTGGCAAAGCGCATGGCGGTTGGCTGAAATCCGCCGACAGCTTGGTCACCAGTGAAGATTTTGGTGGCAACATTTATGGCATTCCTTACGCCACAAACGGTAACGTTCTTTTCCGCCGCAATGACCTTTTGGAGCCAAAAGGTTTCAAGGATGCGCCAGCAACTTGGGAAGAACTCGGTGATATGGCTCGCGCCATCAACGATCCGCCGAATGTATATGCCATGTCTTTCGCGCTCTCCAATGTGGGTGATGGCAACATAACCACAACCATGCTGCAATCATGGGGCGGTCGCGTCGCTGATGATGCAGGCAAGACTTGTATGTTGGACAGCAAAGAAACCCGCGACTTCTTGAC
>JBBQLX010000023.1:0-57147 GCA_038328375.1 Aggregatilineales bacterium
CAGCGCGTGGCGCGACAAATTGAATTGGCATTTGCGGAGACACCTTTTCCGAGTGAAGCACTGGTGGGTGCGGATGGCGAGACGCTAGCCGCAGCCTTGCATGGTCAGCGGTGGCAAGACGTGAGCCATGAACTGCTCTACAAGTTCCGCTGGGATATGTTTTTACTCACGCCAGCGGGATTTCGATACTTCGCACCGGCGATGATGCGGGCGGCGCTGCTCAACCATGATGCGATTGGTACAGTGACCGATAATCTGATTTTCTGTTTGACACCCCAATCAGACGAACAAATCAACAATTATGTGGCAGGTGAATACAACGATTATTTCTCGCGGCGGGCATCAGCCTTTAATCCAGCCGAGAAAATGGCAATCCTGACTTTCCTCGATACCTTTGCGGCGGTTTATCCGCTGGGCTATTTGTTGTATGACATCGACCTCGTTGGCAAAACCATTGAGTTTTGGCGCTACGCTTAATGCTTCTACAAGTCTATTTGGACTAGAATTGTGCTATAACAGAAATGTTATACCGTTGCAGCGATGATGTGCAAGCGGTAAGTGCAAGGTAAGGAGCTGTAGTATGTCCAGTACAGAATTATTCCCAAAAATCGAACTTTCCCCCGCGCACGAAACGCGGCAGCGAGTAGCGGCACAAATCGAAGAAGCCTTTGCCTCGACTCCATATCCCGGCGATGAGAATATTGCCAAACCGGATACGGACGGTGCTTCTTTAACACGCGCGTTTTGGGGCAAGAATTGGCGTGATGTCCAATTGACGACACTTTCCAATTATCATGTGGATTTGCCGTTGATGACCCCGGAAGCCTTCCGCTATTATCTTCCGGCGTTTATGCTGGCGACCATGTTTTATTATCACCATGTGAGTACGCTGCCAATGGGGTTGATGCACAGCCTGACCCCCCCTGACCCGGCACTGTTGCAAAAGTATCTGGAAAAGAAGACTGATCCGCTGAAGCATTCGCAGATCACCGATTTTCTGAACCGTGTGGGGGCTTTTACGACAACCGAAAAAGATGCTATCCGCGCCTTTTTGGATAATTACACCAAATGGCAACCGGATGCCCGCAGCGAACTGCGCCAGTTACCTCGCGCGGCTGAGTTCTGGCGGACAGCTTGAGAGCGCTCTCAGGGTTGGGTGTCTGACGAAGGTGCTTCCACTTGAGCAATGCGTTCGAGACGTGGCTTGACCAAATTCACATAGTCACTGGCTTTTAAAACCATTGACCGATCAAGCCGTGCCGCATTGAAGTACAGATCATCATTCTCCAGCAGAGATGGATCGACCATCAATTCCAATTCAGGATCAAATGAAAAGGGCAGCACGGTTCCGGCGATGCTGCCTGCCAACCGTTCGGCAATATCCTTGGATGCAAATGAGGCGTAGGTTCCACCGAGCAGCGCTTTAACAGCATTCATATCCACACGGGCATTGCCGGGTACAACTGCCAGCACATAGCGTGTGACTTTCTTACCAATTTTAACCATCAAAATAATACATTTGGCGGCTTGAGACACCGGGTTGCCACGCATAGCGCTGACGATCTCGGTGCGGCCTTCGGGTTCATGGTCTATGAGGCGGTAGGGAACGTTGTTTTCATCCAGATAAGTGATGAGACGTGAATAGGTATCGTTTTCGATAGGCATCATCATTTGTAATCCTGTTGTGGACCCGGCCTAAACGAGAGGACATATCTAGCCAGTGCGCCCATGATCTTTGGTGCGAGAGAGTATAATCTATGCACGACTTGGTTGTCGTTACCAATTACTTAAACAAACGACGGAAAGGTTGTTTGAACGTGCAAAACCGATTTATGTATACGCCTTTTTTCATTGACCAACCCCAGCCGGAGATTGCCCATCTGGCTCAAAAGGATTGGCAGGCGAACCAACCGGAGATGAGCAGTGATGATCGCTACACCAGAATGGCAGCACTCAACGAAAATCTGGCAGATTTTGTTGTTGAAACGATTGTTGCTGGAGATCGTCCCATCAGCGTCAACGGTGACTGCTGCGTAGCTATCGGGATGCTGGCAGGTTTGCAACGGGCGCGGATTGATCCGTTGCTGATCTGGTTGGATGCACACGGCGACTTCAATACGGCTGAAACGTCACCTAGCGGGTTTATCGGCGGAATGCCGCTGGCGATGATGGTTGGACGCGGCGAGCAAAAGCTGATGGAATTGGCTGGCACGAAGCCCCTGCCGGAAGATCAGGTGATCCTGTCGGACGGACGTAACCTTGATGTGGTTGAAGGGGTTGAAGTACGCTCATCCAAACTGCACCATCTCAATTATATCGAGGACCTTGTTAAATACGATTTCGCTGATCGTCCCATATATGTGCATTTCGATACCGATATTCTCAACCCGACTGATGCGCCCGCGATGGCATATGCTGCTGAAGGTGGCCCAACCCTCGACGCGTTAACGGCTGTCATGAAGTATCTGGCAAGCACAGGCAAAGTGGTTGCAGTTTCGATGACGGTGTGGGATATGGCGAATGATACCGATAAGAAGACGCAGGCGGCTTGTTTGGCGTGTTTTGATGCGCTAGTAGGGTAATCGGCGTACCTGACTTGATTTACTGCCCGGTGTGCGAATATATACCGGGCATGAAACAAGTGGAGTGGTAGGCGCGGTAATGGTGAAATTGATATTTGTGTGCAAGTTAGTTCTATTTTAATAAATTCGTGTTAAAAAAATTTGAAAGATGTCCAAAAGTAACTTGACATTGGGCTGCTTAAATAGGCAAATATATTCATGTAAGCCAACCGAATATTCTGCGTTGATGAAGATTTGCATTAACCCTCCCTAGAATGCAAAATAGAGCCAGAAAAAGTACTAAAAGGGCTATTAACCGAATACCCAGTCTAGTTTTAAATAATGTGTACAGAGTTTGGGCTGTATTTAGGAGACTAATGATGGTTCAGGTCGCGGGTAGTTCTGAAGTTATTTCTCAGCAATCACTTGAGCGTTTACCGACCGGTATCGTCGGGTTGGATGAGATTTTAAAAGGTGGGTTTGTCGCCAAACGCGCTTATTTATTACACGGAAACCCGGGCAGTGGCAAGACAACACTGGGATTACACTTCTTAATGGCCGGCGCAAAACGCGGTGACCAAGCCTTATATATTACGATGGGCGAAACCGAACAGCAGATACGAGAGAACGCCTCAAGTGTGGGCTTTGATCTTACAGGAATTAAATTCTTAGACCTCGCTCCCTCGCCTGACTTTTTTGCTCAACTCCAAAGCTATGATATTTTTTCGCCAGCGGATGTGGAGCGCGACCCAACCACCGAGCGGATTACCGCCGAAGTGGAGAGCCTAAAACCGATACGGGTCTTTATTGATGCCATGACGCATTTCCGCTATCTTTCCAGTGATGACTTGCAATTCCGTCGCCAGACCCATTCTTTCTTGCGATTTTTGACAGACAGCGGCGCAACGGTATTGTTTACCTCGGAATACAGCGACAAACAGCCGGATGACGATTTGCAATATATGAGTGATGGCATCGTCCGTCTTGACCATGAACATGATACCCGCACCATCAGTGTAACCAAGTTCAGAGGCTCGGACTTTATCGGCGGCAGTCATTCATTGCGGTTGGGTGCCAAGGGGATGGAAGTCTTCCCTCGATTAGTTCCCACAATTGAAACGAAACAGGAGTTTGTAACGGGTATCCTATCGTCGGGTATCCCGGAGCTTGATGAAATGGTACATGGTGGGCTGGAACGTGGCACGGTAACCATTCTGACAGGGCCAACCGGCGTTGGAAAGACCACAATGGGTATGCAATTTATGAAGGAAGCGGCGGGGCGCGGCGAACGCTCCGTTATTTATACTTTTGAAGAATGGACGGAAGCGCTGCTGCGTCGGAGTGCCAACATCAACATTCCGGTGGCGGCGATGGTCGAGCGCGGCACCCTTTCGGTGGTGCAAATTGAACCGCTGCGTTATAGCCCGGATGAGTTTGCCCGCATGGTACGCAAAGATGTTGAAGATAATGGTGCGTCGATTGTCATGATTGATAGTATTTCGGGCTACCGTTTATCGGTACGCGGCGAAGATTTGCTACGGCATATCCATGCACTCGCTAAGTATCTTCAAAGTAAGAATGTGGCTGTTATACTGATTAACGAAGTCGATGATATTATCGGGCAGTTTAAGGCCACCGAGATTGCGGCGAGTTATATGGCGGATAACATCATTTTCTTTCGCTATCTGGAAATACACGGTGAACTGCGGCGGACTTTAGGCGTACTCAAGAAGCGCCATTCCGACTTCCAAAAGACCATGCGTGAGTATGAGATTACAAAGTATGGAATCAAAGTTGGCAAGCCGCTGACCGAAATGCGGGGTATTTTGCTTGGTGTTCCTCAAATTAAAGAATAAGGAGTTTGTTGTATGGGGACATCCACGTTGCCAATTCTGATTGTTGGCAGCAACGTACGCAATTTAGAACTACTCGCTCAGTTTCTAAAAAAAGAAGGCTACGAGTGTATTTCGGCTACTAAACTGGAACAGTTTGGGCAGATATTGGCAGGTGAAGATCGCTATGGGTTAGCACTGGTCGATATTGCTGGTTTTGACCGGAGCATTTGGGGTTATTGCGAACAATGTTCCAATCAGAATATTCCTCTGTTGATTATTTCGCCGCAGCAGGTAACAAGTATCCGTCAGGAAAGTATGTCACACGGCGCTCAAGGGGTGCTGTTTAAACCGTTGGTGGTTAAGGAATTGGTGAATCTCGTCAATAGTATGATTTTGGAGAGCTGAGATGTCTGACAGCATGATCTTGGTTGCAGTTGAAAATAAAGTGAATGGGCAACTGCTCCAAGATGCGTTGAAGCAATACCATAATGTGAAGGTGGCGGACTCGGAAGCAAGTATCCGAGAGCCTTTTGATCTCGGTATCTTTGACGGTGTGAGTCTGAAGCGCTTCCAAAGCCAAATCTTCGCCCATATAGATGCGGAGAACGATATATTTTTGCCTATTTTGCTGGTTACGTCACGGCAAGATATTAGCCTTGTGACGCGCCAGCTTTGGAAGAGCATCGATGAGATTATATTTACACCGATTGAAAAAATCGAATTATTGGCGCGTGTTGAAGTTCTGCTACGCGCGCATAACTATTCGGTCGAGTTGGCTGATTTATATAAAGATGCACACGAACAGGCAACCTTTGCCGAACGGCAGCGATTGGCGCGTGAACTGCATGATTCGGTCACCCAAATGATCTTTTCCGCCAGCATATTAGCCCAAAGCTTACCGCAGCTTCAAGAGAAAAATCCGGAACGGGCTCGTTTGCAGTTAGAAGAAGTCATTCAACTCAATCGGGCTGCTTTATCCGAAATGCGGTCGCTGCTATTAGAAATGCGACCGGGCAACCTCGTGCGAACCCATCTCAAAGAATTATTTGAGCAGCTCGCTTTGAGTATGCAAGGTCGCCGAAAGATTGCGATTAAGTGCGTTGTCGAAGGGGTATCCATTCTGCCCGAAGAAATTCACTTGGGACTGTACAGGATTGTACAGGAAGCGCTTAATAATATTATTAAGCACAGCGAAGCTTCCGAGGCGCATGTGGAACTGACGGCACACGACGGACAACTGATTTTGCGAATACGCGATAATGGTGGTGGTTTTGATACCGAGCAGCAAACACCCGGTATTGGCTTAGATGGCATGGGCGAACGCGCAGCTTTGATGGGGGCGTTAATAAATATATCCAGCCGGAAAGGTGACGGAACAGAAATTGTTGTTTCGATGCCTATTCCACAAGGTATATCAATTAATTCGTAAAACACGAATTCGATTTGCTCCTGAATATGTCCTTAATTCCCATACATGCAAGACGTAATGCCTTTAGAATGAAACAATCTTTAGGTAGTTCTGAAGTACTATGACACCTTCCCAGATGATTCGCATCATGATCGTTGACGACCATCCTCAAGTGAGGAATGCCTTAACTGTATTTTTAGAGTTATTGGATGATTTTCAATTAGTAGCGCAGGCGGATAACGGCGAAAAAGCGGTGGCTTTGGTCGAACAAGCTCAACCGCATCTTATCCTCATGGATTTGATGATGCCCGTTATGGATGGTGTAACGGCTACCCGTATTATCCGCCAAAAATTTCCAAATGTTCGGATTGTCGTTCTGACCAGTACCGTTGAACTGGACGTTATTCAACAAGCCCTCGACGCAGGTGCTAAAACCTACATGCTCAAGAATGTAAATCTCGATACGATGGAAAAAACCATTCGTTCCGCGTTGGACTAATTTCCAGCCTTCCTCCGTTTCCACTTCCTTACGTGAATAATTAGCCGATGAACAGCCGTACCTTGCAAGCTTGACCTTGCAGGTAAATTTCAATTTCTTAACCGATGTTCACGGAAATCTATCTTTTTAGCCCAATTTGGTTTGTAAAGTTGGAGAACGGTTTGAAATATATCAAACTTCTATCCTGAAAAGTTACCTAAGTCCTCTTCCGTTTAGGTAATATTTAGGACGTAAAGATAATGTTATACATATTAAGGTTGTATCAAAAAAATGGACGGCAAATTTTTGCATGTCCACCTGTTTATTGTGCGCGGTGGGGGGATTAAATGTTTAGCTTTTTGCGGTTATTGAGTCAGCGAAAGCGCAGCCTTATTTTGATCGTGGGCTTGTTTGTGGCTGTCATGTCGCTTTCCAGCGGTGTGATACAGGCACAGGGAACAACCAGCCCTCCGGCCTGTGCGGTCACTCCGAATTTGCTCGGCGGTCAAGGGTTCTCGGTGTCGGGGCAAGGCTTCTCCGTATCAGGACAAGGGTTCTCAGTATCGGGACAAGGGTTCTCGGTATCAGGACAAGGGTTTTCTGTGTCGGGACAAGGTTTTTCGGTCTCCGGTCAGGCTGTTAATCTTGACCCGTTGGTCGTAGCAGCGGAAATCCGTGACAATCCGGTTCCAGCCGGCAAGTGGGCGACTGACCACCTTGATTTCTTCTTGAATCACTTGGGCTTCAACACCGACGCGACCGCGATCATAGTCGTGGACGAGTTTACGGGCAGTGATGAACCGCACGGTGTTATTGTCAAGCAAGTGGTTGACGACTCGCTGAATGCACTTAAAGTGCGGCAGCCAGACCTTAAAATTGCGAGTTTTGCGGTAGACATTAACGCGGTTACTCCCAAATACAATGCGGATGCCATCGCGAATGCCATTTCAGCCAAAGTGACAGCGCTCCAAGCCCAGTCCTATCGTCGCTTTGTACTGAATATGAGCTTCGGCCTGATCTCCTGTACTGATCCCGGTCCGATGATTGGCGGGACACAGCTTCCGGCTTTCGACTTTAATCAGGCTACACAGGTGATCGTCGCCAACAACCAAACCACTCCCACCTTGGCAATAACCCCTGTTTTGGAATGTGTCGTTCATGTCTTGGGTGATGACGATCATCATGGTGGCAAGTCGCGTGTGACTGACAAGCCGCACAATGGCGGTGATGATGGCGGTTATATCGCTTACTTCGGCTACCAGAATGATAATGACCAACTGGTGAAAATCCCGGTCGGTAACTCCAACAAGTTCAGCCCATTCCCACAATATCAATTACAACCCAATCAATTCGAACCGGGGCGACAGAAATTTGTGTTTGCGACCGCATTTAGTGGCAGTAACTTGGTCTGGTCGATCAAAGGACCAGACGGTCAAACGCGTACTGTTACTGCTAGCAAATATTCAACTCCTTGCGCGAGTCCTTTGCCTTTGCCGATAAAGCCGGTAACACCCATCTTGGAATGTGTGGCGGATATTGGCAGCGGTAAATATGAAGCGCACTTCGGTTACACCAACCCCAATGCACTCGGTGTGATTGTTCCCATCAGTTACTTTAATCAGTTCAGCCCTTCACCAGCAGATCGGGGTCAGGTAACAACCTTCGTGCCGGGAGAACACAAGAATGTATTTAAAGTATCCTTCAACGGCAGTAATTTAAAGTGGACGCTAGGCGGCATCAGCGTAACCGCTAGCTCTGGCAGTGTGGCTTGCCCTGAACAGGAAGGGTTTGGTATGAACCAATACCTGACCCAAAATCTGGGCGTGCCGAATAATCAGGTAAGTGCCTATTGGGATCATCTAGCGGATGCAGCAACCGCTGATGAGTTCCAGAGCTTGCGCCTCCTTCTCGGCAAATATCTGAGTGACAGCGCCAATCCGTCGAAGAATTTTACGGCGGTCACAGTGGCTTCCTCCGGTAACTTGCGTCCGTGGTTGGGTGATGCCCCACTTGCGCCCGCCAGTTGGAAAGAAACCATTGCCGTCGGTGCGACACTCGATGACAGTACTCAAATTTGGTCATTCTCGCAGGATGCCAATGTGGTTGCACCCGGTGTCGGTTATCCATTGGGCAATAACAGCTTCGCCGCCGGAACATCCTTCGCTGCGCCCGCTTTTAGTGTGCTGGTGGGTATGTGTGCGACTGTACCCGGTGCGATGCACTTCGATGGCAGCAATCCTCCATTGGTGTTGGATAGCGCAGGCAACAAGGTACTCAGCAATGCGGTTATCGGCTTGACGAACCTTACACCATTCGCTTGTGCGCCAAATAGCAATCCGACAATTAACCCCATCAGCGACCAAAACACTAAAGAGGGAACAACCGTTTCCTTGCAAGTCGTGGCGACTGATCCAGAAAACAATCCGCTAACCTATAATGCGACAGGTTTGCCGTCCGGTTTGACCATTAGCAATACAACCGGATTAATCAGCGGGACGATTGCCGCTAACTCTGCTGGCACTTACGCAGTCACCGTGACCGTCAAAGATAACGGTAATCCACAAGGCAATGCTGTACCTGTCCAATTCAACTGGGTGGTTACATCGGCTACGGCGGGCGTGAAGATTGATATTCGCCCCTACTCGTCCGGCAATCGCATTAACCTGACTTCACCCGGTTTGGTAGCAGTCGCCATTTTCGGAAGTTCAACCTTCGACGCAAGCGCGGTTGACCCCCAGACCGTTACGTTGGCAGGCGCTCCGGCTGTCAAGCTGTTCGGTAAATTTTACACATTGGTCTTTGACCTCAACCACGATGGCAAGATTGACCGTATTCTGTGGTTCGAAGCCAATAAACTACAATTGACCGCCACCTCAACCGAGGCCGTGCTGCTCGGCAAGACGGCTTACGGCGCAGCCTTCAGTGGTAAGGATAAGGTACAGATTGTGACACCGAGCGCACCGCGTCTGGTATCACCGATCTCTGGCGCAGTCGTGAAGGATTGGCTGGTCAAGTTGACGTGGAGCGATGACCAAGATTGGGAAGATGGCGACAACGTTTGTTACGCTGTACAAGTCTCCAAGAATTCGGGCTTCAAGGGTATTGTGCAGGGAGCCATCGTGGTTGATCGTGAATCAGTGACCACTATCCCGCTGACTAACGGTACTTACTACTGGCGCGTCGCTTTCTCGGATTGTTCTGTCAACACTGTCAGTCCGTGGAGCAGTGTGGGAAGTTTCAAACTTCAGCGCTAACCGCTAAATGAATGGAGAGCGAAAGCCAAGCTCTCCCTATAAGTAAACAAAATGCGGCGACTATTACAGTCGCCGCTTTTGATTCAGTTGAAAGTAGTGGAAGGAACTATCGTAAAATTTCGCCCACAACTTGTTCGAGTTGCAAATCTTGACCAAGCGAGGTGGCAGCATCCACCGCAGCCGGGGGGTGATGTGCCTTAAGGTTATCAAGCACTTTGCTAGCCATATCGCGGGTTTCCTGCGTGGTGGCAGGATGTTTAAGCACCATCCCCAACCACGCCAGCGCCTGCGAATCATCCGGTTGCAATCCGGCTAGCCCACAAATACTTTCCAACATCATCGGTGCGGCATCAATCTCACGGGCAATTTGCAGCGCTTGGCGGAACAAATCGGCGGCGCGTTTGGTGAGGTGCTGCCCGCTGGCGGCGTGTCCCAAATTGATCAGCACATTGGCGCTGCCGGGACGGTTGCCAATCGCTTGTGACAACGACAGGCTTTCTTCGAGATAAGTCGTCGCCTTGTCATATTCTCCGCGCATCTGTGCCACAAAACCCAGATTTTCCAGCGCCAGAGCAATGCCGCGCCGATCACCAATAGTGCGGCACATTTGCAGGGCTTCTTCAAAGTTACGGGTTGCACCTTCCAAGTCGCCTTGAACACCCGACAGAGTTCCTAAATTATGCAGGGTACTCGCCACTTTCCAGCGTTCACCATTTTCGCGGTGCAGCGTCAAGGTTGATTCGAAGTAACGTACTGCGTCGGCATAATTACCCTGCCGCAGCGCCACCACGCCGAGGTTGTTCATGCTAGCAGCCCGCGCCACTGAATTTTGTGTTGCCTCGGCTACTTGAAGCGCTGCCTGAATTTGTTCATTGGCACGGGCATAATCCCCTTGATCGAGCGCCACCATGCCCAAACGATTCAGAGTACGGGCTTCGCCATCGGGATAATGCAGTACACGGTACAGGGCAAAACTCTCGGAACATGCTTTTAACGCCGCTTCGTAGTTACCGATGCGCCAATAATTATCGCCTTGCAAGCTCAAGGCACGAGCCGACCCCGCCCGATCACCAATAATCTCGTAGAGGGCTAAGCCTTCAGCAATTTCGACAGCGGCCTCACTGTACGCGCCAGTATATTGCAGCGCTTCACCCAGTTTGACAAATAACTCGGCTTTTACAAAGCGACGCTCATTGACATCAGAAATGACCGACGGCAGCAGTTCCTGGCAGCGTTCGAAGTGAATAATCGCTTCCGAAAGGGCGCTAATCCGTAGGGCATAATCACCTGCTGCTTGGGTGTAATGGAATTCGTTTGCCAGATCACCGCCTGCCCGCCAGTGCTGTGCGATCACTGTGGCCTGTTCTGGCATATTGGGATAGATCGATTCGAGTGTTTCGGCAATCTGACGATGCAAACTTGCCGCAACGTCGGCGGGAATATCTGCGATGGTGGCTTCACGCAGTTTGTCATGGGCGAAGCGATATTGACCATCTTGTACATCGAGTACCGCTGAGTTAATGCAAGTAGTCAGCCAATCGGTCAGATCAACATCACCTCTGACCTGCTCCAAAAGGGTGAGGTCGATTTGTCGCCCGCTGATTGCCGCCAGTTGCAGCAGTTTACGTCCATTTTCGGGAACACGTTCCAAGCGCCGCCGGATGATAGTCTGGATGCCACCTGCCAGCACATTGGCAGGCAAACTCATGCTGCCCACCCGACCTAACCCACCCGCTTCTTCGGCTAAAGCCCGTACCACTTCCACTAAAAAGAAAACGTTGCCTTCAGTTTCACGTTTGAGCAGATCAAGCACATCCGGTTGACGGCCTGCCTCGCCCAGCATGGATACGCTCAAGGCTGCAATGTCGGTTGGTGACAGCCGTTCCAAACGCATGACCTGCATTCCCGGTAAATCTTGTGGCAAGTCTGGACGTTCTTCGTGGCGATAGTTCCCGACCATTAGCACGGGCAAATTCGGCACAATGCCGTACAACAGTTTGACAACTTCCAAACTTTCGGTTGACCATTGCAGGTCTTCCAGCATCAACATAATGGGCTGGGTTTGGCTTTGGAAGAGGTCGGCAATCGCGCCGAATAAGCGCCGCTGGTGGGCATCACCCTCCAAAACTACCGCGTCAGTGATCGGACGACCGAGTAAATCGTCAATATCAGGGATAATGGTCATTAGAATGCTGGCATCCAGATCACTTATGGTGCTGGTCAGCACCAAACGCCGCAGCGGTTCGCGCCAGAGTTGGTAGGGTAGACCGCCATTCGCGACTGCTTCCCCGCGCAGTACCGTAATTCCTTGTACCGACGCGCGGATACGCAGTTCTTCGATCAACCGCGATTTGCCCACGCCGCTTTCCCCGGCAATGAGCCACGCGCTGCCTTTACCAGTCATGGCCTCTGCCAGTGCTTGCTCTAGGCGTTTCAGTTCCGCCTCGCGCCCCACGAAGGTGGCTGCTTGCAAGAAGCTCTCGCGGATGGCGGCTGATTCCTGTGGCACACTGATGCCAAGCGCTGCGACTAAATCCGCAATTACACGGTCACTGTCGTTGTAGCGATCTTCTGGGCGCTTGGCGAGCAGCTTGCCAATAATGCCTGCCAGCGTAGTAACGTCATCCGTGTCGATGAAATCAAATTCGAGGCTGTCTTGAGACAGTGCAGAATTAGTAATGTCAGCCAAATTGTTATCGACGGTAATCGTATTAAAGTTGTTAATGACATTGGTTTTAAAGTCTTCCAATGGCAGTGTTTTGTATTGGTCAGATAGGATTTTGGTGTCCGTTGCTGGATTAATCGGAAAATGACGGGTTTGCGAATACAGAGTGGTTAAGTCAGGGTCACTAAATAAAACCTCTTGTAGCAATTTTTGAGCGTTATCCGTATCAAAAGGGTGTTTGCCGGAGAATATTTCATAGGCGATGACACCGACCGCATACAAGTCGATAGCGGTAGTTGGTTCGCGACCTTGGATGACTTCGGGAGCCATATACGCCAATGTACCCACGACATCACCTTCGGCCTTTTCCGGTTCGACAGCCAAACCAAAATCCAGCACTTTGACATGTCCATCGTTCGTCACCAGCACGTTGCTCGGTTTGAGGTCATGGTGCAGGATGCCGCGGCGGTGTAGATAGGCCAACGCCTGCAATAGTTGAATCAGCGGGTTAATCTGTTGGTCGGGTGGCTGCGCCCGTGCTGCCTCTACAAAATTGGCAGCGTTTTCCAGCAGTTCCATTGTGATGTATGGCTGGCGCTGTTCATCAAAGCCGTAATCCAATACGTTGATGATATTGGGGTGGCGCAGCGATGCCAACACTTTAAACTCACGCGCGAGGGCGAGACGGAAGTTCAAGCTGTCGTCAGGAGAGTTGAAGTTTTGATTTTCGGTTAATCCGGTGACCCGTTTGAGTGCGATGGTTTTACCCGTCAGGCGATCAATGGCTTCGTAGACCGATCCCATGCCTCCTTGACCAAGCATTTTCCCCGTTTGATAGCGCCTGCCGTATAAGGCTGATGCAGTAACGACCTGAGTCATATATTACTTTCCTTTGGCTACCGTCTATACCATTTTAGCGCAAACGGCGATTAAGGGTATGTAAAAGTAAACTTATTTTCGAATATTTGTACCAATATCTTCCTGAAATGGTTTCTGTGTGCAGGCTTGCATGGCTGGTGTAATCCCTTCATAATTCAACTCGCGTCAATAGTAAGGCGAAAAGGTGGGTCTATTGAAGAGGCGATTATCCATGTTAGGCATCGTGATTGTCATCGGTTTGCTGCTGACGTTTGTGACTTATCGTTGGCTTCTGCCGCGTTATAGCGACTCGCGCAGCAACAGCAATCCGGTCATCGAACAATGGTTTACGGATGCATCCTCGCGTCCCGCTTTGACGACCACCATGAATCGCACCACTTGCCCCGATGCATTCTTCAGCCTGCCGTCCGATGGCCTGATAGGGTTGCTATGGAACGATCCCGCCGGACCTTATACCCTTTTTAACCCCCATACGGGAATTGATGTGTTTGGTGATGGTGAACCCGGCACGGTTCCGGTATACGCCGCTTTTGATGGCTTGCTTTCCCGTCGAAGTGATTGGCTGTCGTCAGTCATCATCAAGCATGATGATCCATTACAAGCTGGACGCACCATCTGGAGCTATTACACCCATATGGCGACCCGTGACGGTTCGCGTTCGTTTATCGTGCCAGCCTTCCCACCTGATACAACCGATATACCCGTAAAGCGCGGTGATCTGCTCGGTTATCAAGGCGAGTACGCTGGTGTAGGCCGTCCGCCGATTGGGATGCACGTCCACTTTAGTATGGTCACCAGTGAGGCTGATGGCACATTTAAGAACGAGGCGGTGATTGGCAACACGCTTGACCCTTCACCTTATTTTGGGATGCAACTCAACATTGCCAATCTGCCAGCGCGTCCCATCCAATGCAAAAGCTAATCGCCGCCGAAATTCGCCGTGCTATGGCGCTGTACATAGCAGTGGTATGCAGTGTGACCTTAACGGTCATCACAATTATGCCGCCAGTCGTGGCAGGTGATTGGGCGCGATTGGACAAATTTGGGAAATATATCCCAAATTTCATCAACTACAATTGGCCGAGTTATGAGCTTCAATTCTCCCTGTGGATCGGCTTAATACTGGCTTTATGCTGGGCTTTTGCAAGCTCAACGCAGCGATATATCCCAAATATCCCAAATCGTTCGCACGGGCAATATTTGATACTGCTAGTGGTCGTCATTCTGATAGGCTTTGGCCTTCGTTTATATTCCCTCGACCACTTGCCCTTACTGGCTGACGAGATCGGTTTTGCCGCCCATGCCTCGGATATACTGCATGGTCAGCACATCCCGATTTTCGCACCAGCACATAACGGCAATCCGGCTACCTTTTCATGGTTGATGTCCGGATCATTGGCGTTATTCGGTCAAAACCGTTTTGCCATGCGCTTAGTCTCATTGGCTTTCGGCACGTTGAGCATTGCGGCGGCTTATCTGTTGGGGCGAGTCTGGTGGTCATGGCAGGCGGGTTTGATTGCGGCGGCCTTTCTCGCCACCTTTCCAGCACATGTTTATTTCAGCCGCTTGGCCTTATACAACATCATTGATCCGTTTTTCGCGCTGCTGGCCTTAGCAGTATTAGGCCGTGCAATGCGCCGGATGCAATTAGGGAATTTTGTTTGGGCAGGTATCTTAGCGGGCATCGCGCAATATTTTTATCATGGGTCGCGTCTGCTTCCTGTCCTAATGATCATCTATATCCTTTTCCATATACTTAACACAAAGGCTCTAGGACTCAAAGACACCGAAAATATTCAACCTCATCTCCGTGCCTCTGTGCCTTTATGTCTCTGTGTTCTGCTTTTCGCATTTATCTTAGTCAGCCTGCCACGATTTGCACCGATGTTTATTTCGGGACTGCCACTCACAGGCAACCTCAATACGATGCGCTTGCCGGCTGATCTCGGAGCGAACGCTGTGCGCTCACTGTTGGCGTGGGTCGGGCAGCCCGATATTTCGCCCTTCTGGTTGAGCATTGAGCCGTTATTGCCGCTTTTTGCACTCTTGGCTTGTGGCGTTGGGTTCGTGATTTGCCTGCGCCACCTGCGAGATCCTCGTCATATTGTTATCTTGGCGACGTTGGTGCTGATGACTATATTTGGCGGAGTCATCTGGACAGCCTCGCCGCTGTATGTGCGTTATATATCCGCGCTGCCTGCTTTAGTGCTGTTGGTGGCGCTGCCCTTTGAAACCAAGTTGATTAAGGGCAGGCGGTGGAGTTGGATAATCGTAGGCATAATTGTGGCACAAGGGTTTATCATATGTCTGCAACAACCAGCCGAAGCCTACAGACGTGTTCCGGCGGGCTTATGGGAACAAGATTCTTTGGCGCAGTCGGCGGCACAATTACCTGATGTCACGGAAGCACGGTTGAAAGTCTCAGCCGATTTTGGCGCGGTGGATCGCATTACCATCGCTGATTATGTGGCGGCTTATGGGCAGCGGCGCGCAGTGATCGTTAGAACAAAATAGAGGATACGATGGGCAAACTCGATGGCAAAGTGGCTTTGATTACGGGCGGCAACAAAGGTATCGGACGGGCGGTAGCGCTCTTGTTCGCCAGCGAAGGGGCGCAGGTGATGATCGCGGCTCGTGATGCAGCATCTGCGCAAGGAGTGGTTAAAAGCATTGGTTCATTCGGTGGCAGTGCCGCAGCCATATCGTGTGACGTGCGGCAGGCTCAGGATTGCCAACACGCCGTTGATGTAGCCCTGCGCCAGTTTGGACAGATCGACATCCTTTTTAACAACGCTGGTATTGTGCCGCGCGGTACAGTGCTGGATACCTCTTTCGAGATGTGGCAGGATACCTTCGTCACCAACGTCAGCGGCACATTCTATATGAGCAAGGCTGTTCTGCCGCATATGATCGCGCAGGGCAGCGGCATCATCGTCAATAATGGTTCGGATTGGGCGGTAGTCGGCGGTCAAGAAGCTGCGGCCTATTGTGCCAGCAAAGGCGCGGTGGTGCAGTTGACCAAAGCGATGGCACTCGATCACGGGCGGCAGGGAATCCGCGTCAACGCCATTTGTCCGGGTGATACCTATGTCGAACGTTGGGATAACCGCAAGCCTACTGACCAGACCCGCGAGGCGTGGTTCGCAGAGATGGGCAAGAGTTTCCCACTGGGTCGCATAGCAGCGGTTGAGGAAATTGCGCGGGCGGTATTGTTCCTCGCCAGCGATGACTCCAGCTACATGACCGGACAACTGCTCATTATCGACGGTGGCAATACAGCGGGTGGCGTGACGGCACAGTATTGAGTGTGGCGGTCAGCCACCAGTATAATGAACCTCACCGATTGAATATGGGGTAAGTAAAGTATGCCAGACGAGATTGATCCGATTCCCGCCCAACGCGCTCAAGAAATTCTAGACGCAGCGATCCGTGAACGCTTGGGCGATAACTGGGACGACGAGGACACGGGCTGGACGAAAGTCACCGGACACAATTACATGGCTCGTTTGTCGCGCGGACGGATCAGCCTCGATTTTTATGTGGATTTGCTGGGTAATGTCACTGTCGAGCAGAGCAATTCCGCGCCGTTGCTGGAAACCGGACGCTTGCTGCTGATTATGCTGCTGGGTTTGTCGATTGTAATTGCCTTCTTGATCGTCAAAATTGTTAGCGGGGGCTAAAGGACACATCATCTATGACATCCGATACGTTCACCATTCGCGCTGCTACAGCGGATGACTATCAAGCCGTTTTGGACTGTGTTGAAGCCGCTTTCACCAAATGGATAGACATCATCGGTATGAAGCCGCTGGCACTCACGGCTGATTATCACGATTTCATCAATCGCGGGGTGATTTACGTTATTGACGGAGGCAAATCCGGCGACGTAGCAGGGTTACTCATCATTTATCCGGTGGATGACTCGCTTTATGTGGATACCATCGGCGTAAATCCGGCTTATCAGAAACACGGATTAGGACGAAAATTATTGGCCTTCGCTGAAGATAAAGCGCGTGAGGCCGGACTTGATAAAATGACCCTGATAACTAACGCCTTGCAAGTCTCCAACCAAGAGTATTATCGCAAAGTTGGTTATGTCGAAACGCACCGTCAATCGCTGCATGAAGGACGTATCGGTGTCTGGATGGCGAAGTCGCTTGCCACAGAATGAGCCGTTGAATTGTTAGCACGACTCCTCAAACGAGATTGGCTGCTGCTTGCATTGCTGTTGGTGGTCGTCTGTCTAATCGCTTCGCCTGTGCTGACCTATCCATTGGGGCGCGATCAAGGCGAGTTCGCCACCATCGGACGCGGCATTATTAATGGGCGTGTGCCATATACCGAACTCTGGAATCCTAAGCCGCCCGCTGTTTTTTATGTCTACGCCTTAGCGATGCGCCTGCTGGGACAAACTGCGATGGCACTCCGCGCCATTGACTTCCTCGTTGTCCCAATATGCAGCGCGTGTTTGTTCTGGATTGGTCGGCGCTTAATCAACCGGCGCATCGGTTTATGGGCGGCGCTGCTATTCCCTGTTTTTTACTTCACCGAAACATTCTGGACTCTCACCCAGAATGATGGCATTGTCCTCGTGCCGATGCTCTTGGCGCTGGTCTTAACGTTAGTCGCAAGTGACAAGATACAAGTTTCAAGCGCTAATCCACAACCTTCTAACTTGCGACTTGCAACTTGTTGCTCATTCCTCGCTGGAGCATTATCAGGCTACATCCTCTGGTATAAATACCCATTTGCCCTTTATGGTGTCTTGCTCGGCCTCATCTATCTTTGGCTGCGCTGGAATGAGCGTGCCTCAAACCCGTTCAGTCGGCGCGATTCTTATGCAATCTTAGCCTTCATCATCGGTGGCATTGTGACGGTCGGTGGGGGAGTTCTGCTCTTAATGGCACAAGGCGCATGGAATGAATTCCTCCTCAGCGCTCAAGTGACCGCCCAATATACTGCGCTCACCTTTAACGCCAACGACTTCCGTGATCTGATGACTACCGCCATTGGTTATCGCTGGCATTATTGGGGGCTGCTGTTTGTCTTAGCTTTATGTGGAGTTGCAAGCCAAATACCTTCAACTGCCACTCAACCTTCTGATCCTAAACTCGGTACTCAGTACTCGGTACTCGGTACTTCTATCAGCACTCCGTACTCAGTACTTCTTCTCCTCGCTTGGCTGTTGACCGGACTCATCATCATGTTGTCGCAGGCCAAAGGCTACGATTACCACTGGCTGCCGATGCTGCCACCATTGGTTCTGCTCGCCGCGCAGGGTGTGAATGTTTTTGAACGCCTGCTGATGCGCATATTTGCGAAGGGTTTGCCAGCGGCAAACCCCTACAATTCCTATCTAAGCACCTTCATTATTGCGATAGCTTTTCTACTAATCCTCTCCATTGGCATCTGGCCTACCACATGGAAATACCTCACCCGACAAGAAGATCAAGTAACCTATTTCGGGCGCTTCGTGGCAGGCGAATTCGTAGCTGATGAGTCGCTCAAGGTGGCGCAGCTCTTACGTGAACGGGTCGCACAAGGGGACTCACTTTACATCTGGGGTTTTCGACCGGAAGTTTATTACCTCAGCGGATTAAACCCTGCTACCCGCTTCATTTTTCAATTTCCATTGGTTGGCAGTTGGTATCCGCAAGACTGGCGCAAGGAAAATGTTGATACGCTATGGGCAGCCTTGCCACCTTATGTGCTGGTGCTTCAGGTAGATTATATGCCTTGGGTAACAGGCAGTCATGAAGACTCAAATTCGCTGCTTCAGGAGTATACTGATCTCAATAATTGGTTGGTTTTTAACTACGAGCGTGACACGCAGATTGGAAATTTCTTCGTATGGCGACGGAAACAACCGTAACAGGCATCCTTGTCCGCACAGCGACCGCAGATGACCTCGAACCACTGACCATGTTCCTTACGCCGTTTGTGGAGGCAGGCAAGCTGCTGCCGCGCACCTTCGATGAACTGCGCGGTTTGCTGCCGACGCTGTTTGTCGCCGAGCAAGACGGTACAATCGTGGGCTGCGCCGCCTTGGAGATTTATTCATGGAAGCTCGCTGAAGTACGCAGTTTAGCCGTGTCGTCCGCTATGCAGGGGCAGGGTGTGGGCAAACGCTTGGTCGATGCCTGTTTAGATCGCGCCCGCACCGCCAATATCCTTGAAGTGATGGCGATTACCTCATCGGATGCCTTCTTCATGGCCTGCGGATTTGATTACACCCTCCCCGGTGAAAAACGCGCCTTATTTATGCAACTGAGAGATTCGTAACCCATGTCCTCACACATTCGCATTACCGTTGGCAGTTTCGTTTTCAAGGCGCGTATGGAAGAAGCCGCTGCACCCGCCACCTGTGCTGCTTTTCTCAAGCTGCTGCCTTATCAAGAGAAAATCATCCAAGCCCGTTGGAGTGGCGAATCTGCGTGGATTCCTTTGGGTGAGTTCAAGTTCGGTGTTGATTGGGAAAATGCCATTAGCTATCCATCTCCCGGTGAGATTTTGTTGTATCCCGGTGGTATCAGCGAGACCGAAATCTTGCTGCCTTATGGTCACTGCTCGTTTGCCAGCAAAGCAGGGCCATTAGCAGGTAACCACTTCCTAACCATCATCGAAGGTCAAGATCAACTCGCCGAACTAGGACGGTTGGTGCTGTGGCAAGGCGCACAAGACATTACTTTTGAATTGATCTGGCGAAAATCTTAGGCAGACTTTCTTTGGTTATCACCTTTTGCTCATGTTTTGTCCGCATTATGTATGATAGATATAATCAATTGTTGGACGTTTTAATTACAGAGTGGGGTTTTTGATCTATGCTTCAAGTCATGTTGATCGGTTTGCTTGCCATCATGATCTACATGACTGCCATCTGGTTGGTCAGTCTGCGTATGCAGAACGCGGGCATCGTGGATATATTTTGGGGGCCGGGTTTCGCACTGGCAGGTTGGGTCTATTTCGCCCTCACACCGGATGGATTTCTCACCCGCAAATTGCTGATCGCCGTGCTGGTCAGTTTATGGGGGCTGCGCTTGGGCTGGCACATCGGGCAGCGCAACCTCGGTCATGCTGAAGATTACCGCTACCAAGAATGGCGCAAAGCCAATGGTGATCGCTGGTGGTGGTGGAGCTTCTTTCAGGTATTTGCTTTACAGGGCTTCCTGATGTGGATTATTTCCACACCTTTGATGGTCGCCCAATTTGCGTCAGAACCCGCTAACCTAACCGTGTTTGATATTCTGGGTGCAGTCGTATGGCTAACCGGCTTCGCTTTTGAAGCGGTCGGTGATTGGCAGTTGACGCGCTTTAAAGCGGACAGCACCAATAAAGGTAAGGTCATGCGAACGGGTTTATGGCGTTATACCCGCCATCCCAATTACTTCGGTGATGCCACCCTGTGGTGGGGTTACTTCTTGATCGCTATTAGTGTTCCTTACGGCTTCATATCCATTTTCTCGCCCATCATTATGACCCTGATGCTCATGCGTGTTTCCGGTGTGGCGCTTTTGGAACAAAATCTGAAAAAGACCAAACCGGGATATGCCGATTACATCGCCACCACCAACTCATTCTTCCCCGGCCCACCCCATAAAGCCGCCGACATGAAGTAACCTTTTAGCGTTTGAAAATTTATGCTATGATCTTCTGTGAACCTCAGATACCCTCTGGGTTTTTACTTTAATGACTCTATGAGCAGATCAATAATGCCAACGATTCACACTTTAAAACCTGATCGTCGTACCTTACACGGACACTTTTCGCGTGACCTCCAGCCCGTTTTGACCATCCAACCCGGTGATACGGTGCGCTTCACCACGCTCGACTCTAATTGGGGTATGGAGCCATTTGTCGGTGGAGCCTATGCTCTTCGCCGTGAAATGGAAGGTCGTGATCCCAAACTCGATGACGGTCACGCGCTCACAGGTCCAATTGCCATTGAAGGCGCTCGACCCGGCATGACGCTCGAAATTCAAATTAAGACCATCGAACTCGGTGCGTGGGGTTACTGTCTAGGTGGAGGTTGGCCGAGCGCTATCAATAAGCGTCTGAACATCACCAGCCGAGGCATTGTCCACGATTGGCGGTTTGATAGCGACCGCATGATTGGACGTAATCACCTCGGACACACCACGGCGCTCCGGCCTTTCATGGGCATCATGGGGATGCCGCCCGATGAAGCAGGTATCCACTCCACGATTCCACCACGCATTTATGGTGGTAATCTCGATTGTCGGGAATTGGTGGCAGGCAGCACTTTGTATTTACCGATAGCAGTGGCAGGTGGTTTATTTTCAACCGGAGATGGACATGCGGCTCAAGGCGACGGTGAAATTGGCGGCACGGCGATTGAGTGTCCGATGGAATTGGTCGAGTTGACCTTTAACCTGCGTGATGATTTCCCCGTAACGACACCTGTCGCCAATACACCCACAGGTTGGATCACGATGGGTTTCCATGAAAGTCTAAACGAAGCAACCTTCATGGCACTTGAAGCCATGTTCACATTGATGGAAAAGTTGTATCAACTGGATCGCTGGGAAGTGGTCGCGCTGTCCAGCCATGCGGTTGACCTGCACATCACCCAGATCGTCAATGAATTGGGTGGTGTACATGCTATCTTGCCCCATGGTCGTCTGCGCTAAATCTGGAAACTTTAGGTTTTCTCCCCCTCTGCCCTATAGGGTAAGTGCCGACTGAGTGTACTCACGGCAGGCGCTATGGGGGCGAGGATTTGAATCTACAACGACACAATCTTGGCTGCGATTTTGAACTGCCGTGGGAAGGATGGCAAGAAGTCGATCAGTTCCTTATACTTGCCTTCTTCGTAAGCCGCCAGATAACGCCGCAGCACACTGATCATCCCCGGCAGCGAGGTCATACCGTGCATCTTGCGTTCCATTAACACATAAGCATTGATTTCGGCTTTGCTCAAGTGCTTTTCCATATAGAGCGCTGAGATTGCCGCCACGAACAGCACCGTAAATTGTTCTTGCCATGTTGGATAACGCCCACGAAATTGGTCACTGACGGGCAGCGTCGTTTCGATAACCGTCGTCAGTTGATTGGCATGGGTAAGCAAATAGGCATGAACCAACAGCTTGCCGTATTGTTGCAGCGCCATGCGGTAAATGTAACCGGGGTCTTCGTCGTAAGGCCACGGTGGGCTGTCACCCCATGCCAGACGCGGCGGCGCAATACACACCAACTCGTCGCCTGCACGGATGGCGAGATCAATATCCGTCGGGTAAGAAATGTTCGGGATGAACACCAGATTTTCAGGTACATCACCAAAGAAATTCTTGAGCATCGGCTTGAAAGCCACATCCTTGAACATCTTTTGCGACTCGTGCAAGCTGGCCTGCCATGAGGGGTCTTCATTCTTCCACCATATCGCCAACCGAGACTGCACGTAAAAATCAGCCAACTGCTCCCCCCAACTTGGCGGAACCCAACTCGGCGTTTCCGTCATAGTCATCGAGGGCCAACTCACTTGAAGTGCGTAGGCGAAAAAAGCTTCCAAGGGCGCGTTCTGGTCAAGTAACCCCTGCATGGTCTGTACTGCTGGGTGATTTTTGACCACTTCCAAAAACTTGCGCGTCGAACGGGCGTGTAAATGTGTACCGTGTGGTTTCTTGGTCTGTGACTTCAACGGCCAATCAGTCGCAGCCAGCACAGCGGACATCAACCGCACACGGTCATCTAATCGAACGGTCACATCTAGCGTATTAGTCATGCGTAAACCTGATAATGAAGGGGAATAAAGCCATCACTGTTATTGTAGATTGCAAAAGCGCTGGCGGCAAGAACAGTCATCTTAATGCTTGCTGTTCTTCGCTCAATGACTGAAGAGACATCACAATCTTGTATTGCGATAGTCCAATAACTTGTTCGCCACCATATCCCCTAATCAGTGTTCTAATCGTCAGAATCTCTGACCTAAAGAAAAATATTCATCATGCGCGTGGCTTTTTTCACTGAAACGTTTCTACCCAAAATTGATGGCATTGTCACCGTGACCTGCCTGCTGCTCGATCATCTCGAAAAGCAGGGCATCGAAACAGTGATTGTCGCGCCTAAGATGGGCTGTGAACAATACCGCAGCACCCGTGTCATTGGCGTACCGGGAATCACTATGCCACTTTACCCCGAACTCAAATTCGGTCCACCGAACTATTCCACCTACAGCCAAGTTCGCGCCTTCAAACCCGATATTATCCATGCCATCAGTCCGGCGTTGGTCGGAGGGGCAGGCTTGGCAATGGCGAAGTGGTTGGATGTGCCAACTGTCGCCTCCTTTCATCTGGATTTGTCGCGCTTGGTGCATCACTTCAATATCGGCATTATCGAACCGTTTACCAATTGGTTCACCCGCATGGTCTACAATCAGGCCGATTATGCCCTTGCCCCATCTAAAATGATTCAGCGCGAAATGCTCGAACTCGGTGTCCATGAGGTTGGCTTATGGAGGCGCGGTGTGGATGCCGAGCGTTTTAATCCGCGTCACCGAAATGCTGATATGCGTCACCGCATGAGTGATGGTCATCCCGACGACACGCTGCTGCTTTATGTCGGTCGGCTCTCGTCTGAAAAACGCATCGGTGATTTACGCGCTATCCTCGAACAAATCCCCAACACCCGTTTAGTGCTGGTGGGTAATGGCCCGGCTCGTGATAATCTCCAGCGTTATTTTGCTGGAACGAACACGGTCTTTATGGGCTACATGCAAGGCGAGGAACTCTCACAAGCCTATGCCAGCGCCGATTTATTTGTCTTTCCCTCAGCGATGGAAACCTTTGGCCTCGTCGTCGTTGAGGCGATGGCTGCTGGTTTACCAGTAGTGGCCTCGCGTGTCGGTGGCATCCCTGATGTGGTGGATATTGGTCGCACAGGTTACATCTTCGATGTTGGCGATACCGCTGGCTTGGTCGAAGGTGTGCGTTTGGCTATCTCTAATCGCGACCATATGATACAAATGGGACAGGTTGCCCGCGCCTTTGCCGAAACTCAATCGTGGCCTGCTATGATGGACGAAGTGGTTGATCTCTACCTGCGTTTGCTCGAAAGTCGCTCTCAAAAATCAGCCTAATGGAACTTGCCACCATCTTCCAACGTTTATAAAGTGAAGTGATAGGATAAACCATACATAATGGAGGATACTCAATGCGCCGTTTATCTATTGTCTGCTTGCTGCTGACTCTTAGCGCTCTGCTGGTCATATCTCCCGCCCGCGCTGCTGCTTGGACAGCCGAAGCCACCACCCTTGATTTAGTTGCTGGACCCGGACGCACCGCCGCTTATCTCGCGCCCGATGGCAGCCGTTTTGCCTATGTTGAGGGGTATGACCTTTGCCTGTACTCGATTGAAGGTGAAAAAGGCGATTGCATCAGGCTTGATAAAGACGTTCACATGGATTTGGATACGGTACGGTGGTCGCCGGATGGTACTAAACTGGCCTTCTCCGAAGACTTTCTGCTTTCCTTTCGCGATTCCGATATTTGGGTTTACGATACTGAAACCAACACCATCAAGGATATGACTCCTGCTCCTAATCGTGAGCTTAAAATGATTTCAAACGATGATCCAAACGTCCAATTTACCGTCGATATGATTCCGCAGTGGTCATCTGATGGTCAATCCATTTACTTCATCCGCTATGTCTTCAACAAATTAGGCGATGCCGAACCGGATTTTTATAAGGTGAATATCGCTGATAATGCCATTGAAGAGGTCTCTCCATCAGGGACGCATTTTGCTTTTAGCATCTATGGTTTTGCTTTGTCACCCGATGACTCGAAGATTGCCTATAACCTTGACACTCGTGGTAATGAGAAAGACGGCAATTGGTTCCTCGACTTGACCACCAAAGAAGCTAAGTTTGCTGCTGCTGCCGTCCAAGATACTGCCCCGTGGGCATATCAATTTTCGGCTGAGGGCAATCTGCTTTTGGTTCTTGGCATGGATAAGACCGGTGCATTTAAAGCGCGTCCACCGGAAGCCAGCCCCATCTATACACTGCCTGTTTCGGGTGGTCGTCAGCAGCAGTTGAATATTGATACTTATGTCTTTGCGGCGGGTTGGGGGCCGGAAGGTTCTGAGTTAGCCTACACCACATTTGATCCAGTCAACGAAGATAAACAAGGGCTGTATATCACCAGCCAACCCGGTCAAGCCGGAGAGATGGTGCTGCCGGGGCGTTTCATTGCGCCGTCAGGTCGTGGCCTCATACCTATCTTTTGGGCCACGAATAACACATTGCTGGTCACCCAACTGCCAAGTCTCAAGCTGACGATAGTACGGTTAAAACAGTCCTAACGCCTCAAATGCGAAGGGAGAAGTCGCACCTTCTCCCTTTACTCTCTGCATTGAATTCTGTGTTCTCTGCGTCTCTGTAGTTAATTCGTATTTGTATTTTGCTTTTCCGCAATCGCCTTGATCCACGGCAGGTGTTCGTCATAGTGACTGTAAGCATCACCCACGATGGTTTGAATGATCGGTCTGTCGCTGCTGGATTCGGGGTTGAAGTCACTTAACGGTCGCTCTAAATCCGCTTCGCTCATCGTCTCGATTTGCCCAATGAAGCGGTTATGGATGCGGTGTCGTTCAGAGTCGACTTCCGCCCACGGCTTATGCTTGTGCATCTGTTGGATAATCCCATTCATCTCCTCGAAATCCCAGCGCTTCCATGTCTCGGCATCTACGCCCATTTGTTCACTGCGGTTCTTATGGTTCATCAGCGCCCACACCCCGTCCTCCCATACTGCTAGATGAATGACGTGATCTTTCACCGTCCAACTCGCCGCATCCGTCAATTGAGTCAACTGTATCTCATTCAAAGTTGCCACATAAGCATTCAGTACATCCCAACTGACCTTTGTTTTTGCGAGTAGTTCTGCCTTACTCATAACTTCCCGCTCGTTGCAATGGCTGTCATCCACGGCAGATGGTCAGCATAATGACTAAAGGTTGAACCACCAATGAGTTGGTTAATCGGGTATGTGGTTTTCGAGGCAGGATTATAAGCGCTGTAGGATGCTTGCAATGTCTCGTCGCTCATCGCATTGATTTGCTGGAGGAGCTTATTGTGGATAGCCTGCCGCTTCTGTATAACCTCGTCCCACGTTAAATCCTGATAGCGCTTCTGAAGCACCGCGTTAATTGGATCATCACCACTTCCCCATGTGGCTTCATCAATGTCCATATAAGTGCGGCGATCTTTCTTATCGAGTAGGGCAGTAAAACCGTCTTCCCATTCAGCTAAATGAATCACATGATCTTTGACCGACCAACCTGCTGCGTCTGTGAGTTTGGTCTTTTGCTCATCGGTCAAGTCGTCGAAGAACGTATTGATCTCATCCCAACCCTTTTGGAGTTTGTCGAGCAGCATCGTTTTCGTAAATCCTTTCGCCGCAATCGCAGCGATCCACGGCATATGCTCGGCATAATGTTCGTAGGTGTTCATCTGAATCCAGCGGATTACCGGTGCTTCTTGATCCGATTCCGGTTGGTAATATTTGTATGGACGCTGCAAATCCTCATTACTCATGGACTTGATTTTGTCCACAAAAGCTTGATGCACATCCATAACATGCGTGCGGGCTTGTTCCATCGTTTTGTCTTGGCTGTTCTTTTGCAGAACGTCGTTGATCTTATCGAAGTCCTGTTCATCCCATGTGGTCTTATCGACACCCATTGCGGCTGGGCGGTCTTGCTTGTTAAGCATAGCCAAGACACCTTTTTCCCAATCTGCGATATGAATCACATGGTCGAGTGCTGTCCAACCGGCTGCATCAGTTGGAACGGTGACTTGTGGCGGTGTGAGTGTGATTAAGTAGGCGTTGAAGTCGTTCCAACCTTGTTCAATTTTTGCCAGTAATTCGGTTTTGTTCATTGGGTGTTCGTCAGTCATGTTTACTCCTATTGGCGGGTTGTAGAGTATCTGTTCTGTTTATAGCACAAGTTATTCATGTGCGTCTATAGAACAGGAAATGATACGCAGCGGTCAAAACCAGTCGTTAAATTAACCTGATAAACAGGTGATAACAGGTAACATTAAGGAAATTATTTCATGAACTATGGGTAAATTATTTCAGATTATTACTTTCTGTTTGCGGTTTGGTTCACGCCTGCTATGCTTTACCTCAATGACTCTTTTCTTGAAACTTGGAGCTATCCACCATGTCCTATCAAGATTTCAAAGACCCGACGACCGCCCAATCGTGGGATGCTGGAAACCGTGATCGTAATCCCTCACGCGCAGAACAGCTTGACATGCTGCTGACCATCATTGCCGACCACTACCAACCGGACAAAACAATTTTGGATTTGGGCATTGGTACAGGCTTGGTTGAGGAAATGCTATTTAAGCGCATTCCACAGGCACAGCTTGTCGGTGTGGATGCCTCATTTGCGATGCTCGAACTCGCCCACAAACGCTTGCAACCCTATGCAAGCCAGTACACCACACTCATCCACGACTTCACCAACATTGCCACGCTGCAACTGCCGCCGCGTGACTATCAAATCATCTTCAGCGTCCAAACCTTGCATCACCTCACCGATGAGCAAATGCTGGTCGCTTACCAGTTCATCTATAACACACTGGAAGCAGGCGGATTGTTCATTTTGTTAGATCGTATCGCGGTTGAGCAGGGGAGTTTGTACAGCGTCTATCAGAGTTTGTGGGCGCGGCAGGATGCCGTTTCCGAATCGCAAGTATATAGCTGGGAAGGCGCGACTTTTGACGATCACCAGCGCATCGTCGCCGAACGCGGCGACCTGCCGATGGGTCTGGATCGTCACTTACAACTCCTCAAACAAGCCGGTTTTGAGGCTGCTTGCCTGCACCTCCAAACCAACCGCGCCTTGCTGGTCGGATACAAAAGTTGAATCTGCCGGGCACCCATTAATATTTTATACGATAAGAAAACGCTCTATATCTGATTGTTCTCATCATAACAATGTTGTGGAGTCTTATGGTTCTTACTGAACGATAGATATTATACTAACGTTATACCATAGAATGACTACGCTCCTATGTCAAACGTGGCTCACTCCGTCTGCTGCTGTCTCCAAAGGCAACCATATGACAACACCTCGCTTTCTCAATTCAGAAGATCCGATTGGCGATGCTGGAACGGTAGGTGAGTTCTGGCGCTGGGCAATGTCTGATCTGCTCGGCAATCGTCATCGAGGCATTCTCGCTGAATATCTGGTTGGTAAGGCGCTGGGAGCAGATGTCTTGTCGGAACCTCGCTTCGAATGGGATTGTTATGATCTGATCTATCGTGAAACACGTATTGAAGTCAAATCGTCAGCTTATATCCAGACATGGCATACCCCTACTCAAAAACGTTCCAATCCCAGCTATAGAATTCCGCCCCATGAATGCTGGGACGCACGTACTGCTTTGAATGATTCCACCCGCAAGCGCCACGCCCAAATCTATGTGTTCTGTATCTTCCCCGCACAGCCTGATGATACCTGCCGTGATGTATTAGCGGTCGATGTATGGGGCTTTTATGTCACCACTACTGCCAATCTTGAACAGCATATTACGCTGGAAGCCGCCAGCATCGGCATCGCCACAGTCCGACAGATTTGTGGGGATTTTGTAACCTACTCACGACTAAAGGAGACCATTGATGACCTTATAATTTAATAGCGTTTTATCGAAACACCTCGCGACATGGAGTGATGAGATGTACCTCATCCATCTGCTATCGGCTCCATTCCCGCTATCAGCCTTGATAAAAGTAATATCTCCAAGCTAACTTGACAAAAACTTCAATAAACTTATAATTCAAGTATCTTGAAATTACAGTGAGTTGGAGTGGATAATGTCCGATCTTTCTCCGTATATGCCCATAGATGGTAGCAGTATTCGCAAAGAATGGTTTGAAAACGAGTGGCATTACAGCATAATCGACATTGTTGGGGTGCTTTTGGATGCTGATAAAAAAACAGCACAAAATTATTATCATGTTTTGAAGGGTCGGCTGAAAAAAGAGGGAAATGAAACTCTTACGAATTGTAAGAGGTTGAAATTAGTTGCCGAAGATGGCAAATTGCGGCTTACTGATGTTGTTACTACAGAGGAAGCACTTCGCCTGCTTCAATCCATACCATCGCCCAAAGCTGAACCACTTAAATTGTGGCTAGCGCAGGTTGGCGCACAACGGCTTGAAGAAACTGAAGACCCTGAACTTGGGTTATTCCGTTCTCTCGATAGAACGGTTGATGAGTATAGACGTGTTGGGAAACCTGATAGTTGGATTGCACTGCGGGTTGAAGGCATTGTGACACGCAAGCGATTTGTCGAAGCCCTCAAAAATGCGGTTATTGACGAACTCCCAAGTATGTATGCTCAAACCACAGATCGTATGTATAAAGGACTATGGGATCGTACAACTGCTCAGCTTCGGTCAGAACTCAAGATTACTCCTAAGCACAATCCTCGCGACCATTTTGGAAAATATGCACTTATGTATACCCGTATGGCAGAAGAATTATCGACAGATCGGTTAAATACTGCCGAAACAGTGACGCTTCGTGCTGCAATGGATATTGTTTGGGAAGCGGCAAAGTTATTTCATAAACAGGCGAAAGAATTGGCAGAAGCGGTAGGCTTTGATCTCGTCACAGAGAAGCCGCTCTTGCCACAGAAGACCAAGAAATAAGTGTAATATCCATGAAAAAACGGGTATTACGAAATCGGCTGCTTGAGCTTATTCAAGAGCGTGAGCGGAAAATCAACCGACGTATTAAATTGAAAGACATTGCATCTTTCGTCGGTGTGACAAACCATACCGTTACAAGTTGGATTCGCAACGATGTGCGTAAGTACGAAGCCCAAATCATTGAGGGTTTCTGTGATTATTTTGGCTGCGAACTTTCCGACTTGCTCTATTTTGAGATGGTTGAGGTCGAGGAAAACAGCCAATAATTAGTACGAGGAGAGATAGAGTTATGTCATTACAAGAATTGATGAATAGCGGGTTGCCGATCAATCGCAAGGAGCGTTTTTATACAGCGACCGTATTTCCGATGCTCGTTTGTCGGGATGGATTTCGTCATTTTGATCGCTTCACCACGCTGATTGAGGGTTACACTCCACAACCTATTGACGTTAGGCCAAAAAGTGCCAATATACAGTTTTTTACCGAGTATAGCTTTTTTGATTCAATCTTTAGTACTAATACTACGAAACGCTTTCCAAATCTGTCTGATATGCGCGACACACCCGACATCATTATACTTATACAACAAGGCATACATACAACTTTAATTGCTGTAGAAGCAAAGATGTTTCTTGCGCCTGCTCCAACATCCTTACATCGGCAAATGACTAATCAGAAGTTATTGTTGGGCGCTTTAAAAGATGATCTCCACATAGACCATATTTATCATGTGGCATTAGTACCTGAAAGGTGGCAAGCTGCTCTCAGAAATTTCGAATTTCCAGTCATTACATGGCAGAACCTCTACAAACAGTTTATAACGATTGTGCCTGATGATTATTTTCTTGAGGTACTCAGGATCGCATTAGATACTTACGACGATCTAGTATCACGAGCTTCTGGTGGGAAAAACAACGAAGGCTATATGAAGGGTTTGGCAATCTATGCGGCATTCAAAAGCGGGACACTCATGAGGAGTGTAATGGGGCGCGAAAAAGGCGGTCTCTATGGCAAACCCATAAAAGATGATTTTGAGTCGGGTAGATGGCGGACACAACGCTATGAAACCAGTTCCAAAACTGAGTTGGCTAATACTAACCCCAATTGGTTTAAAATTGAAGATTTTATTGCACAAATTGATGCTTTGGATACAGATATAATACTAGAAAACCCATAAGTGCGTTTGTCTTTGGCACCGATTCAAACCAATTTATAACTGGACTTTTTAAGCACTTTTGTTCTATAATGAATTGTCAATAATGCATTAAATTGTATTTCTCATACACATTTCAGTCGGTGACACAAAAAATATTTATCGCTGCTCATTATGGCGATTTGCCCTCACATCCGCTGCGGCGGCACACCCCCGACGACGCGGCGGACACACGCGAGACAATAGCGGCGCTCAGCGGCATCAGCCGGGTCAGCCGCCATACAACTGCGCCAATTCAGCGCCTCGCTCCCTCACACCCGCCTGCCATTTCAGCAGATAAATTGCACAATTTTCATTTTCTGCCATAAACAAAAATGAGGATGTATTTCACCCTCATCTCTATCTTCTCTGTATTGATCTTGGCGTTCTCTGCGTCTTGGCGGTTAAATTGTATTGTATTTCTCTTTAAAACGTTGGGAAGCGTCGCGGTTGTGGGATGGCCTTCAATACTTCGTCGATCACATTCGCTGTGCGCTTGGTATACAACCACACCATACCCGCTTTCACATCCGTACCGCAGATCACCGCTAAGGACACAGTGTAGGGCGAACCAAATTCCACGATATACACACCGTTGTGTGCGCCCTCAAAATAGGTCGAATGAAACTTGGCTTCTTCTAAGATACTCGCCAACGAGTTCTGCGCTTTGTGGTCAATGTTGAGCGCCTGTGTCAGCAGTTGCAGGTCGTATTCTTGGAGTGTTCCCGCCGCCCCAACCATGTTGCCGTCCGCGTCGATCAATCCGACGAAGCTGGCCTTCACATGTTCCAACAGGTCTTTCAACTCGGCATTGATCTTGTTGAACTGCACTCTGCCCAGTACCAGTGCTGCCGGACGGGTTTGCGGATCAATCCGACGCGCACGGTCGGCGCTGTTATCTTTGACCTGTGGGGCATCGGCATGTTGTGGACGGTTTTGTAGCGCTCGTCCCAGCTCAAGCTGCCGTTCGATCTGCATCACCACGAACGACATATTTAATGGCTTATACAGATAATCGACTGCTCCCAGCCGGTAAACAGCTACTGCACTCCGCGCCGAAAGATCGTCATCAATAATAATCACCCGCGCATTGGGTCGCAGTCCACCCACCACTGCTAGCAAATCGACACCACTCAAATCGGGCAGTTCGGCCTCGGTCACGATCAAATCAAACTCGGTCAGCAGGATTTCGCTCAGGGCCTCTTCAAAACTCCGCGCCTGATTGACCATATAGCCGCCCACTGATTCGAGCGTATCAATCAAACTGGCACGTAGTTCGTTATCGCGTGCCACAATGAGTATCCGGTCGCTGCGCCGCATCCCGCCATTGCCGTTTAAGTGTTCGTTTGTTGAAGACATCTCTGCTGCTGTCATCTTTTCTTTGTTTCCTGACCCGTACTTCTGCCGGGATTTACTGCGCTAAGGCCATTAGCGAGGGCAGTGCGATAATCGAAATCATATCATCTTGATGACTAATAATACCGTGCAGGTAAGGGCTGGAGGCTAAGGTATCACTCAATTGGAGTGCGTCCACATACTCCACCTGCTCGACTGCGTCCACCACCAGACCCACTTGCTTATTGCCCCCTGCCGCCACAATAAAGACACTGGCGCTGGTAATGGGGGCGTTGGGTTGTTTGAATATGGTTCTTAAATCCAGTAGCGGTAAGATGCTGCCTCGCCGGTTGACATAACCGAGTATGCCCGCATGTTCAGCCGGAATACTGAGCATATCCACCATTGCCGCGACCTCGACCACATCCTCAATCAATAGAGCGTAGCGCCTTTCGCCCAAGCGGAAGGTGAGTAAGGGCAGGCGCACGGCATCATGACTCGTTGTGGGCATTTGCGGTTTCGTGTTCGTTACGCCACATGACGGTTACGATGGTCGGTATATCGTCGTCACCCTCCAATAAAATCTCGTCAATCAAATCGCCTAACTTCGAGCGCAGAGCAATCATCACATTGCCCACCGCGACTCCTGCTAACCACGGTGTTTCAATCGACAGTTGTATGCCAGTCTTATCACCATTACTCACACCATTAAAATTCATGATGTGGGTAGCACCTGTTTTCAACACCAATTCCCCTAGTGTCGCCGCGACACTGGCAAGCTGTGCCTGCCGCGCGGGTGCGAATCCCAGCAGGGAGGCTGCACGTCTGGCAGTATTCCGCGCAATCATAATGTCCATGCCGCTCTCGAGTTGGACGTTGAGGACAGGGGGCAGCATCGCGTAGGGGCTTTTGTGGCGTGCCATACTTATTCTAGTAGCCCCATTTCTTGCAAGGTCGTCATCAAATGTTCGGTGGCGAAAATATCCTTCGGAATATAATCATCTGCGCCAGCCTGCAAACCGGACATGGTGGATTGCGCCTCGTCGCGTTCGGTGAGCATGATGATCGGAATGGACGCGGTATCCGGTGACCGCTTCAAACGTCGGCACACTTGAAAGCCGTCCATACCCGGCAGTTTGACATCCAGTACGATCAGCCCCGGATGTTTTTCCATGACCGACCGAATCCCATCGAGGCCATCGTAGGCTACGCGCACTTCAAGGCCGAGGCTTTCCAGCGTGGCTTTGATTTGTGCCGCCTGCGTTTTGCTATCTTCGATTAACAGTACATCGAGCGCCATAATTGTTTGTGCGGCCATACCCTTACGGACATTGTTGCGACCCGCACACTCCCTTTCTTTGATTATATGCCATTCCCAGCAATTTCACTTGTTTGTAAGAACAAAGGAAACCGTGATTTTTCATGAATTTTCGGTTAGTCGTCTTAATGCTTGTGCCATTTGTTCGGGGTTTAGGGTTTGTTCGGCTGCACCATAGGCCAATGCGACACCCGGCATCCCGAAAACCGTGCAGCTTGCTTCGGACTGGGCAAAGGTGCGACCATTGGCCTGACGGATGCTCAACAATCCTTTCGCGCCATCGTCCCCCATGCCTGTGAGGATCATGCCTACACCTGTTGTACCACAAACTTCGGCAACGGAGGTAAAGAACACATCAATCGAAGGGCAGTAACGACTATCACCCTTATCCTCCAGCTTATTGGCGATCAGTGTGCGACCACGCCGCGCCACCGTGAGATGTGCGCCGCCCGCCGCCAGATACACCGTGGCGGGTTGTAAGGCTTGTCCGCTTTCAGCCATGCACACTCGCAGCGGCGTATGTTTGCCGAGCCAACGGGCTAGACCGGGTAAAAACTCGTCGGGCATATGTTGGACAATCACCACAGGCGGGACGAAATCAACCGGTAAGCCTGCCAGCAGACTCGACAAGGCACTCGGCCCGCCCGCACTCGCGCCGATGGCGATCAGTTCCGGTTTGCTGACGGATGCGCCAGCGCTTGAAATGCTGTACTTGCTGTTCGCGCCATTTTTGGGTGACGGATTTTCATTCGAAGGGTTGTCTACGGTTGAAGTATCTTGCCAACGGCGCACGACCGTGACACCCGCCATCGCTCGGAGTGTGGTGATAAACTCGCGCTGTAGTGTGCTGAAATCGGGATCGCGTTGGGTGGGCGGCTTGCGTAAGACCGCCAGCGCTCCGGCTTCCATGGCTTTGAATGACAGGTCAACATCGGCTTCTACCAACGCGCTGACCACTACCGTTGGAGTAGGGCGGCTTGCCATAATTTGGCGGGTGGCTTCCAATCCATCGAGGTGCGGCATCCGAATATCCATCGACACCACATCGGGGTGCAGGGCTTCCACCATGCGGACGGCTTCTTCGCCGTCCCGTGCTTCTCCGACGACGATTAAGCCGGGGGCAGCCGCAATCAGCCCCGCCAGATAACTGCGGGTGGTGGCGCTGTCGTCAGCCAGTAACACACGGATGGGCGCACGTTCAGACATTAACTACCGGCTTTCAAAAAGAACGTTTCAGGGAGGAGTTTTACCAACTCATCATCTGAGGCTATTGGGACTTGAACGACAAAGGCACAAGTCATTCCTGAACTTATTTCAGAAATTGCATGACCATAGGTTTCAATAGCGACTACAGTGAACTTGAGTTTGTCCATATCGGGTAAATCTGGCTGCATAACAAACCCAATTTTAATGTCGTGATATAAAACCCTTCCAAGCATCAACCATAGCGTTCGATTTATCGGTTTTAAGATAATAGACTCAAAATGGAGATATGTTTTATCATCATTTTGTGAAGTTATTTTGGAATTATCCACGTTAAACAACACTCCGAATCACCCGTAGTAATTCGCCCTGCTCGAAGCGAGACTTCACCAGATAGGCATCTGCGCCTGCCTTCAGACCCGCTTCCTGCTGCTGCGGCTTACCGAGCGAGGTCAACAGCACCACCGGAATACGGCGTGTTTGCTCGTCGCCTTTGATGCGGGCTGCTAATTCCAAGCCTGTCATACGCGGCATTTCGACATCACTAATCACCACATCCGGCTGAATTTCGCGCAGCCGTTCCCATGCCTCCTGACCATCCACCGCCACATGCACCTCATAGCCTGCTGTTTCCAAAATGTGCTTTTCTAAGGTGCGCGTGGTGATCGAGTCGTCAGCAATCAGCACACGCAGCCGTTTTTCCTGTACCGGTTCGACAGTCGTTTCGATTCGGCGCATGGGAATGCGTGGTTGTCCGCTGGCCCCACGAATCAGGTCGTTAGGATCAAGCACGATAATCACATCGCCTGTTCCCAGCAGCGCCCCGCCGGAGATATAAGGCGCGTTGGTAATTTCCGGCCCCAGCGGTTTGAGTACCAGTTCTTGTTCGCTGTACAAATCATCAACCTGAAAGGCGATGTACTTCTCGCCTGATGACAACACCATCAGCGGGATTTCTTCGGCTTCGGGTGCGGCGGCATTTCCTAATACACTCGCCAACGAAATCACGGGAATCGGGCGTTCTTCGATAATCACCATATCGCGGCCTTCGGCGGTGAACCATTGGTCGCGGCGCAGCTTGAGCATTCGCCAGACACTGACCGAAGGCACGGCGAAATCTTGTCCACCGACTTGGAGCAAAATGCAGCTTAAGCGGGTGAGCGATAACGGCAAGCGCATGGTAAAGGTCGTGCCGCGCCCCGCCATACTCTGCACACTGACGCGCCCGCGCAAACTTTCGACGCGGATACGCACGATGTCCATGCCCATGCCGCGCCCACTGATAGCCGTGAGTTCGGCGGCGGTACTCAACCCCGGTTGGAAGATCAGGTTATTGACTTCTTCCGGTGAAAGATCAGCCGAGGTTTGCGGGCTAACGATGCCCAACTGCTCGGCTTTTCGGAGGATGCCCGATGTATTTAATCCGCGCCCATCGTCGCTGATTCGGATGATAATTTCCTTGCCACGCTGCTCGACGGTAATATGGACGCTGCCAATTGGTAGTTTCCCGTTCCGTTCGCGTTCGGTGGGATGCTCGATGCCATGATCGACCGAGTTTCGCAGCAAATGCATAATCGGTTCTTTAAGGGCATCCAGCGCGGTTTTATCCATCTCGACCATCGCGCCTTCAACCGCCAGATGGACTTCTTTCGCTGTATCCCGTGCGAGGTCGCGGATCAAACGTTGGAAGCTATTGACCAACGTATCGAACGGAACCAGCCGCATCCCGCTGATGTCATCCTGTAACTGCTCGGTCAACATCGTCAACTGGGCGTTGTACTGCGTCAGTTCGCGTGAAAGATGGGCAAGCTGCCGTTGAGTTTCTTGGAGATAACGCTGATTTTCTTCAAGGAAGTGGAAAAGGGTTACGACCTCTTCCCACATCTGGCCTTCTTCATGCTGCATCCGACGCGCCAAGCGAATGTAAGCGGTGCGGACGCTGCGCCATTCACGCTGCCAGCGTTGGTTGAGCTTTTGCAGACGGTGGAATTCCCGCGCCCGTTCTTCGCTGTGCATCCGTGCTACCAGCAGTTCGCTAACTTCGCCCATCAGCCGATCCATGCGCGAGACAGGCACACGCACACTTTCCTCGGAGACAGGCAGCATGACTGTCATCATCTCGTCGGACGGCTGAGCCCCGCTGGTGACGGCTGTGGTTGTACGCGCGGTTGCTTTGGCAATGGGTGTGGGCGCTGGCACATCCGAATCTTTGACGATGGCGGTTTCGATAGCCGCCGTATTGGATGTTGATCTTTTTTCTTCGGGTTGAGTTTCGGCGCTGGCTTCGGCTTCCGAGGCAATCGTCTGTTCTAACCGTGCGATGGTGGTTGCCAGAGCATCGGTGCTGTTATCAACGCCATTCATTACATTTTGAATGAGGTCGAGCGAGTCATACAGTAAATCGCAGGTCGTCGGTGTCAGTTCCAGCTTACTTTTGAGCGCCGCGCCGAAAATATCTTCCATGTAATGCGAAAGGGTTTCTATCACCCCGATGCCCACCGCCCGTGCTGCGCCCTTCATGCTGTGGGCAAAACGGTTCATCTCGCGCACGGCTTCGGGGTTGGCTTGGGCGGCAGCCTCGGTTTGAAGCAGCAGGCTGTTGAGCTTTTGCAGGTAATCACCCACCTCAACCCAAAATATATTTAGAAGTTCGTTATCTTGTTGGTCAGTCATTGGCTAGAATTCCATCTGGTATCTGAACTTGCCAGCTATATTCCGAAGGGGAAGCGCAACAATGAAGGCTTACATATAAAAGATTCTGATCGTCCCACACTGCTCGGAAACTCGCTTTTTCATCATCGATTTGTGCGATTATTTTGGCTTGCCCTGTGGAAACCGACTCAAGTTCTATACGATTATGATTCACTAGCACCAATAACTTTCCGTCAGGCGATAAGAAGGTTTCGATATATGATTCAAAACCATCTTTAATAATCCTATCGCTTGTCACAGCGCTATCGCTAAATTTCACGATGTGCAAATCTGTTCGGTCAAATCGCTCATCCAGATAAATCAGTGTGTCATCGTCTGCCCAAGCGATTTGCCCCTCAGTTGCAACGCTGGCATTGATTTCATAAATCAGCTTTTGTGAGGCAATGTCATAGATGGCTAAGCCTTCAACGAGTACGTCGGGGGGAGCATCAACGATGGCAACGCGCGTTTCCGCTTTGTTGACCAACGTAATTCCGTCCATACAGCTATACGATGTTTTTTCGCAATCGTACTCTAATAATTGAGTACTTTTTTGGGTGACCATATCGTAGCTATGGATTTCTAATGATGCAGTTCCAGAACCTGAATCGCCTTTTAACCGTTTCCAATAAAACTTTAAGGCGTTGTATTGAGGATTAGATGCGATATAGGTGAGACTGTCGGCTTGTGTGATGTCGGCTGTATGGACCTGTGTCTGTGATGTGCGGCGTTGATCATCGAGATAAAAGATGATGTTGCTATTGTCGAACCAACTGTGAATACCAACTTCAGTTAAATCAGTTGCAATGCCTAATTGGATAATCTTGCCTGTGTCTAACTCATAGCTATAGATTTTGGGATCGGGTGGGCAAGTATGAAAGACAAGCCATTTACCATCCGGTGATGTTGTTGGTTGGTTATTGTAAAATGATGTTAAGCAAGGTGTGTCTGCATCAAAGGTTTTGGGCAGTGGTTGGGTGGTTTCACTCGTTTCAGTATTGCAGAAAACTTGTCCTGCTTGACCTGTATAAGCAACCCATATGCCCTTATTAGGCTTGGCTTGAACCCGACCACATTGTTGAGCGGGCTGGCTAAATGTGCCTGATGCGGCATCGAACACCCAAAAGTATTCGGCACCAATGTCGCGATAATCACTAAAGGAACGATACCATTCCCAGAATCGTGTTAGTAAAAGATATTCTTCTTTACCATATGAAAAATCTGATACAACATCATCTTTCAAGTCAGCCGGATATGGATATGATTTCCACTCTAAGGCGGTGGGATCATAATAGTTTATAACCCGCACCTTATTGTCATATTTTAAGTTGGAATACGTTTCAACAACTTCCACACCCGATACAAAGATTGTTTTGGGGTCGGGTGACTGCGGTGTCTTATTTTGTGCAAAAACTTGCCCAAAAATGAGCAGCACCAAAACGCCTAGCGTTAGAAGGCTAATAACCCACTTTCCAAACCTCTCTGCGTCTCTGCGGTTTATCATCTTTTTTACAGCTTCAACCCACTGAGTACCATGTTGATGCGGTTGGAAGCATCGCGCAGGTTTTGGACGCTGGCTTTTACTTGTAAAGTCGTCGTTAGAGTTTCGGTGGTGGCTTTCTTGATGGTTCGCATGGCTTGCGTCAGTTGATCCATGCCGATGGTTTGCTGGCGCGTACTCGCAGCGATTTGCATCGCCGCCAGTGCTGCTTCCTCAATGGCATGGCTCAGGTCGCGGATCGAATCACCGGCGCGATTAACCAGCGTTTGTCCCTGATCGACCCCCTTGCTGCCTTCTTCTGTGACCATCACGGCGGCGTTGGTTGCCCGTTGAATTTCACCGAGGATTTCACGCACCTGTACCGTTGCTTCACGATTTTGATCCGCCAGATTACGCACTTCGAGCGCCACCACCGCGAAGCCTTTGCCTTCTTCGCCTGCTCTTGCCGCTTCGACCGAGGCGTTCAGCGCCAGCATACGTGATTGATCCGCGAGGCTATTGACGGTGGCGATGATCTCACCGATTTGCTGTGTGTTTTCGGAGAGTACCAGAATATTGTCGGCAATATCTTCCACGCGGTGACGGATGACTTCCATGCCCAGCACCGTTTGTGTGACCGACTCGGTTCCCGTCCGTGAAATGTCCACCGAGATTTGTGCGGTTTCAGCTACGCTTTGCGCCCGTTCTGCCGTTTCGGTCACGGTTGCTCGCACTTCGTTCACGGTGGCGGTGGTTTCCGTTACCACTGCGTCCTGCTCATTCGCCATCGCGATTTGACGCGTCATCGCCGTGAGGATTTCCTGTGTATCAGCCTCGACCCGCGCCACCGCATCATTAATCTCGGTGACAATTCCTTGCAAACGGTCGAGTACGCGGTTGACCGCTTCACCCAGCCGCTTGAGCATTCGTTCTTCGTCGCGGTTGGTGGAAAGGGTGGTGACATCCAGCCGTTCGCGCCAGTCGCCCAGCACCACCATATCCAGCGATTTGACGTATTGATCCAGCACCACATCGGTTGCCGGACGAGTCAGGAAATGAACGATGCTGCCGATCAGCCAGCCGAATACAAACGACAGCAGCGCCCAGATGATGATGCGGTTGTTTTCGATGGAGGCATTGGCTGTGAGGCCAAACAGGAGAACCGGAACAGCCGCCACCAATCCCATTGCCAGTGATAGGATATGCGTGGCAGAAAGCACAATCCGGTTCATGGTCAGGCTGCGTGCAGGCTTCATTGTTTCATTCATCATATTTCATTCACTCCCACCATTAAGCGCGGGTCTTCATATAAACGTTGTAGATTCAGGACAATTAGGCGTTCGGTCGTCACGCCTTGCGAATAGGGCAGATGGTCAATCGGGTTAATCTCGCTGCGGGAAATACTTTCCACGCCGTTGACCTTATGTGCTAGCAAGCCCAAGTGTAACCCGTTGGCTTGGGTAATCATCACTTCGGTTGGCGGCGTATGGGTTTCAGGGTTGCCGACGTTCAGCAAAAAGCGCAAATCCAAAACGGTGACGATCTGCCCGCGCACATTAATCACGCCCCGGTAAAAGCTCGGCACACCCGGCACAGGCGTAATCTTTAGCTCGGATCGAACCCCGCGTACCAGCATCACATCAATGCCGTAGCGTTCGGTTCCCAGATTGAAGGTCAACAACGTCTCGACCTGATCCGGCGAAACATCGTCGGTTGCCGCGTGGGTGGCATACTGCCGCGCGCGTTGGCGTAACCGTTCGCGCTCGATTTCTAGCCGCCGGTTATCGTTATCCCAATCAAGGAATTTAGAAATGTCGTCCTGTGGAGATTTTTCACTCATTGTCTGTTATCCATAAGCTGCTGCTCATATTTAGTATATATGCATCAGTAACTTAGCTGCATTGAGTTTCATTGTCGTTACGAATAATTGACGAATGGTTCACAAATGGTTTGGCAAATGGTTTGGCAAATGAAGCGATGAGGGGTGTCAAGAAGGGGGAGTAGGGAAAAGGGACAGCCTTTTCCCTACACATTTACTGCCTTAGGGTGATGCAGCGAAAGTTGGTGTAATGGTCGGTGAGATGGACTTCATGAACGTCCACGGGCCACCTTCATGGCAGGGGATTTGTACGTAATTCGAGTCGAGTGGATAGACATACCACGTATAAGTGCCTTGCTGTGCCAGATTATTAACCAGATCAATCTCCTGGTTCTGGCGTAAATCAACCACGCTCTCGAAGATCGAACCGTCAGGTCGCACCACACGGATCAGGTTATGGGCGGCGCGTGGTCCACGCCAGTTGAAGGTGATTGTACCGGTTCCTTGAATAGCCTGTGTGCCGTTCAGGGGGGTCATTATTTCCCACGCATCGCAGACATAGGGTTCGACGGGTTGGCTTGTGCCGGGGACACGCAGTTCTTGCCCGATGACGATGGCATTTATGTCGGTGATGCAGTTGCTCTGTGCCAGTTCCTGCACGTTCGTCCCGTACTTATCCGCAATCTTAATCAGGGCATCATCACGCTGCACTGTATATTTGAGCTTCCAATCTTTACGCGGTGTACAACCACCTGCTGTTCCGGTAGGAGTGGCTGTTTCCGCGCCATGCAAACCGGGAATCGACACACTCAAATCGAGCGTCGATGTCGGCGTGATGCTCGGCACAGCGGTGGGTGGCAAAGTCGCCGTTGGCGGTTCAAAGGTTGGTGGTGGTCGTAATGTGGGCGAAGGTGTCAGCGTCGCCAGCGGTGTATACGGCGGAATCGTTTCGGTCGGGGCGGCTGTGGTCGCCGCTGTGACCGCTGAGGTCAAAGTCACCTGAAAGGCTGGTGATTCCTGTTGTAAATTACAGGCGGTCATCACCAAAATCAGCGTTAATAATAAAATAGGCAGTCTTTTTGCGGTCGTATTCATGTGCGATTCAGTCCCCCTGTTAAGTTCGAGACGCTATCGGACGGGCAGCCAGCCGCCCATCGACGAGATCATAGGCTTGGTCAACGTAGTCCACTACCAGCGGATCATGCGACACGATGAACAAGGTTGTGCCTTGCTCATGGGCGATGTTGCGGAACAGCGTTAGGATGTGGCGTGCGGTGCGCGTATCAAGGCCACTGGTGGGTTCATCCGCCAGAATAATGGTGGCATGTAAGGCCAGTGCCCGCGCAATCGCCACGCGCTGCCGTTGACCACCGCTGAGTTCATCCGGCACATGGCTTGCCCACGCTGTCAAACCCACCGCCTGTAATGCGGTTTGCGCCCGTCGCCGCCGTTCAAAAATGCCTAACCCCGGCAGACGCAGTGCCAGATCAACATTCTCCATCGCGGTATAAGTGGGCAGCAGCGTATCCGCTTGGAAGATGAAGCCGATTTGCGTCCGGCGCAGCTTCGCCCGTTTGCCATCGTTCATCTTCACGATGTCTTGACCCTTGAGCGAAATCGTTCCGGCGTTCGGTTTGTCCAACGCGCCGATCAAGTTGAGTAGAGTGGTTTTGCCGCTGCCTGATGGCCCATAGAGCGCTACTAACGTACCGGACTCCACACACAAATCTAGTCCCCGTAAAACCTTTACCGGATTGGCTGATGTGCCAAAGGTTCGCTCGATGCCGTGCGCCTCGATGAGATACTCGGTCATGACTGCACCTTTGGCTTACGGCGCAGCCAACCGAAGCGGCGGCGAGGTGCGGGTGGCGCATCCATCAGCGTGTCGCCCATCGTCATCACCTCGTCGGCTTCTGTTTCAGGTCGTAATAAAATACCTTCCGGTCGGATTTCAACCGATATGTGTGAGGCATCCGAGAGAACCGAACGCACCGTTTCCGGCAAACGGATACTGCCCATATCATCCATACGCGGGCTGTCGTCACCGGCCTTCGACATATCTTGCCCCAACGCGCCGTCTCGCAGCGTCAACACCCGATCCGCATGAGCCGCCACCTCCAGATCATGCGTCACCAATAAAATGGTTAAGCCGTAGCGCTGCCGCAGCATTTGCAGCAGTTCAACCACCTGTGCCGCACTTTGACGGTCGAGTGCGCCTGTGGGTTCATCAGCCAGCAGCAAAATCGGCTGATTGGCGAGCGCCACTGCAATCGCCACGCGCTGCTGCTGACCACCGGAAAGTGCCGCCGGAAGTTGGTTGGCCTTGTCGCTCAAACCGACCGCATCCAATAACTCACGCGCTTGCTTGCCTCTTGCCCACGGTGATACACCCGCCATCATCATTGGCAGTGTCACATTGCGTAAAGCCGAGCGATTAGGTAATAGGTTGCGGCTGACATTCTGCCACACAAAACCGACTTGCCGCAGTCGGTAATCCGCCAGCTTGCGACCTTTCATGTTCAGCAGATTTTGACCATCGACCGTTAATTGTCCGGCAGTTGGCGTGTCGAGTCCGCCCAATAAATTAAGCAGCGAACTTTTACCTGCACCGCTTGGCCCAATAATGGAAACCATCTCGCCTTTTTCCATCTCGAAGTCAATACCGCGCAGCGCCACCAATTCGTGGTCATCTACTTTGTAGGCTTTAACAACCTGCTTGCAAACGATTAAAGGAGCCATCTCACTCATTCCAACTAACGGACACAAAACTGTCTCTTATTTCCTCCCCTGTGTTATGGGGGAGGATTAAGGAGGGGGTACTACGGCCCGATAGCCACATCGCCTTCATTGACACCGCTCTTAATTTCCACGCGGTCAGTGGTCTGTAAACCCAGTACCACGTCAAAACTACGCGGCCCGTCGGCGGTTTGGATGACCACGAAGGTTCGGTTCTGGAAGGTGCGGATCGCTGACGGCGGCAGCCACAACACGTTCGCGCTCACTTGCAGCGGCATTTGCACTTCGATCAACTGGTCAGCGGCGACATTATCCAATGAGGCGGCGACACGCGTGGTCTGGTCTGCCTCTTTGGAGGTTGATGGAATACGGCGTATCACACACTGCACCGCTGTTTCGGGATGGTTCAAGACCTGGCATACACCGATGGTTCCCACGCTCATCTTCTGCGCGTCGGTGATAGCGATGGAGGCCACTGCTTCTTTGGGATCAGGTCGCCCAATCGTAATCACCGTTGCGAAAGCCGCCGCTTGGTCACCCGGTTTGACCGACACGCTCAAAATGGTTCCATCAATCGGCGCATACAGGGACGACTGCACGATTTTGGCTTTCACTTGGTCAAGGCTGAGTTGGGCTGATAACAGGCTTTGGGTCGCTGATGCATCCCCACCACCCGCCCGCGCTTTATCAAGGTTGAGTTGGGCGCTGATGACACTATTCTCGGCCTGCTGCACCTGAAAATCATGATTATTGAAATTCTGTGCCGCGCTATCATAACTAATCTGGGCGCTGGTTAAGCTGTTCTTGGCGGATTGTAGTTGTTGGTAAGCACCATCGACCGCAGATGCGGGTGATTCAGGATGGCTGAGCGCGTCATCATAATTCCGTTGTGCGTTATCTACGCCTTGTTGGGCGCTGATGACCTGCATCTTAGCGGAGGCAACGCTCGTCCACGGACTGCTAGCTTTGGTGCTTGCGAGGCTCAGCTTGGCGTTTGCCAGTGCCACTTGAGCATCGGCTACTGATTCCACATCACCTGTCGCGCCGTTGAGCAGATTTTTCTGCGCGGTATCCAATGAGAGTTGTGCCGAAGCCAATTGATTTTCGAGATCGGTAATCTGGTAATCGACCAGCAGTTGCCCCGCTGACACCGCATCACCTTGCTTGACATTCACACGCCGCACGGTTCCGGCAAGCTCAAACGATAATGCCAGTTGATCGCGTGGCTGCCAGCGTCCAGTGAAGTCCAAAATATTCTGCACATCGCCGCGCTGTACCAGATAAGTTGGCTTGGCAACGGCGGGCGCGGTTGGAATCGGCGTGGCAGTTGGTGCGACCTGTGCCAACGCCGCCGGAGCGTTGTTTGCGCCATTGGCAGCATTGTTATTGTTAGCAGCGTTTGGGCTGCAAGCTGCAACTATTCCCATCAACGTCAGCAGAATCACCGCTTTAAATACCCTTACAAACATCTCAGGCATCTCCTAATTTGACGACCGTGGACAGCCGTTCACGGCTCATCAGCACAGTGGTAACTAAAGTAACGATGAGCAGAACCAACGAGAACATCCCATAAACCAGCGCGATATTCGCCCAATCAACCCTTACGAGATAGGGTGGTAGTCCGTTGCTAAAATCCAGCAGTGGCAGGAATAACAGCGTCGTTGCCAATCCGATGGATGTGCCGCTTAAAATGCCGCTGGCGGCTGCGATGCCCTGCACGAAAATCAGGTAAATCGCCACCGACAAGCTGCCTAAGCCCATCGCGCGTAGCGAACCCAGTTGTACCGCTTGTGCGCTGAAAGAGGCCGCGCTCTGGACAATCGAACCCACCAGTGTTAGCAAAATCGTCGCCACGAAGCCCACCGACAGGAAGCCCAGCACACCGCGCCGTGAAGGTGAGGCTTGCGCCGCCAGTAAGCTGGTGGTCGGGTCAAGCCACGTCAGAATCGGATAACCAAGTTTGGCTGTTTCGGTACGTACCGTATTCAAATCGGCGTTGGGTTTCAAGCTAATCCAGAAGTTGCTGGGCAGTTCTGTGCCGACCGTTTCAAAAATAGGGTCGAGGTTGCCAATCAGGAAAAAGCCGCTGGTTGGATCAAGTGTTGGGAAGTAATTGACCAATCCCACAATCGGCACTTTCATTTCGTACCATGTATTGAGCGCCGATACCTGCACCGTAATGATTTGCCCGACTTTGAGGTTGTTCTTGGTCGCCGCTTGGCTGTTGATGATGACACCTGTGCGGTCAGCCGCCAGTCGGTTGAACAGTGATCCCCAATCCTCGGCGGCGTAATCGGTTCGGAAGCGGGCAATCGCCGGTATGGTTGCGCGGTCGATGCCGAGGATTGTGCCTTCGACCCGTTGGTTGGCGAACACAAGCCGCGCCGGATAACGTCCCACGCGTGAAACTTCGCCCACGCCTTCTACACGTATTAAATCGTCAGCAGGCAGGGTGTTATAACCCGTGACGGTGACGCTGCCTTGTGCGCTACTGCTGTCGTCGGTCTGGGCATCACTGGCGACGACCAACACGGCATCTGCGCCAATCTTGTAATCCACCGTATCTTGCAGCGTTTTATCAATCGTGCTTGCCATCGACGCGGTATAACCGGTTAGGCTCAGCGTGAAGCACATCATTAGTAATGTATTGCGGTAACGACCAATCGAACGGGTGAGTTCGCGCAGTGCCATCAACAAGGCGATGTTGGTTGTATAGCTCATCAAGCGTGAGCCGATACCAATGAAAATAGGCCATAGGCGTAGGAAGAGTAGAGTAAGCCCTAATGAAAATAAGGTTGGGCCGAGGAAATTCAACGGGTTGCTAAAGGGGTCTTCAACCGCTGTTTGCAAACCGCCTTGCAGTTTGAGTGTCAGCAGGACATAACAGCCGGGAACCAGCAAGATCACATCTAAGTATGCCCGCTGCCACCATGCGCCTTTAGCCCGTGCCGCGTTGCGTTTGAAGCTGGTGATGGTTTCGCCAGTTGAGCGCCACGCGATGAATAAGCCGCTGCTGGCCGCGATCAAACCCGTCAGCGCTCCGATGATAATCGACTGCTGCGTGGGCGTGACGTACAGCGCACCGGATAGATTATCAAAGCGCATAAATGAACTGGTTTGCCCGATGAGCTTCACTAGATAAGGCGACACACCAATGGCAACACCCAGCGCGATGAAGGCCATCAATAACCACGTCATCAGATGGATGCTGAGGATTGACTGCCTGCTCATGCCGCGACTGCGTAAGGTCACATCTTCGTTCAACTGGCGGCTCACCAATAACCCTGCCACCAACGTTACAAAATAGAAGATCAGTCCACCAACAGGCAAGATCATGATGACCAACTGCTGCGTCAGTTTGTTGACCTGTATGTTGAAGGCGTTCAAGCCATCGACAGGCGAAAGATCAAGCCGGATGGGTGGCAGCGCGGAAGTCACGGCCCGCTGCCCATCGACAATCCGACCGAGTAAGCCGTTCACATCTGAGGTTTTGACGCTGCTGCCATCAAAGGCCACGAACCACGCCGCTTCCTCAATCGGGTTTTTAACGCCGGTCAAACTTTTTAGGAAATCGGCTTGCTGCACAATCAACATGGTATCGAAGAATTTGGTCGGAAATACCCAACCGGGATCGTTGGCGTTGAGAGGCCTCCACAACGCCGCGATTTGTAGGGTGATCGGTTTGCCGCCGGGAGGTGTAACAGTCAATTTGTCGCCAAATTGTACGCCCATCTTATACAACATGGTTTCGGGAATCAGCACTGGAATCGGGTCGGTTTCAGCAACCGGTTTAGGCGGCCATTCCCCTTGGAAAATTTCCATCTGGTCTTCAGTTCCGTTCAAGGTTGCCAGACTCAGATTGCCGAGTGATTGATTTTTCGGCAGCCGCTTGACTGCCCACGCGCCACCCCGTGCAAAATTGACCTCGCGGGCCGATGGCAAACCGATAATTCCGGTGAAGGTGTTCTGTACCGCTGCTGTCGCGCTGTTGACATCTGCATCCGTGATGTTACCGTTCCATGCGCCTAAGTAGCGGAAACGGAACGCGTAGGGCGGGTTAGATAAACTCGATGTGAGCAGACCTGTATTCACTGCGTCCACATACAACCACAAACTCAAAGCGAGTGTTGTAGCGGTCGAAAGCCCTACCAGTGCCCAAAACACCAGTACGTAATGCTTTCGTAAACGCTCAATTGTGAAGAGTAGCAAATCGAAAAATCGGAACACAGGTCGTTAACCTCAGGTTCATCATCAGCATGAATTAAAACGGTAAGGGCTAAGACTTTCGCGTGTTTGCCCATCGAATTTGCGCGTTCCTACGTTACATTCCTTATAACGCTGATAAGGATAATATAAGGCTGTAGGATAAAACGAAAGTCTTAAAATATTATGTGAATTAAACAATACAGGAGGGGAAACGGCTGACGTTCCCCCTCGATATAAGTAATACGTTTTGTAGCACAGTTTTGTTACATCGGATGGTAAGGGCAAACTGTCGGCTTGCCCTATAAGTCACATTTCTCAGAACCTGCCTGAATGGTAATCGGAATGTCGGACGCGATATATCGCGTCCCTACATTATCAGATGAAGCAATGAGAATTTAGCGTCTCACACAATCTCATTTTTCGTAGGGACGGCATATATGCCGTCCGTTACGAAAGAACTGGTGCTTGCCTTTACCCGCCACCAAATAGCCCCGATATAGTCGGATCAGCTTTTTTGGCGCAGTCCGTGTACTGTGTAAAGAAGGCACGCCGGTCGCCTGTTGCCGGATCAAAGGCTGGGATCGCAGCGACGCACTCTTGGAAGGCTGTGGCGTAAGTTTGTGCATCCGCCAAGTCCTGCTCTAGATTGCCATCATTGAGTACATAATTGTCGAAGGCACGGTTCATCCAGTATTGCAGCAGGAAGTTGGCGGGTGAATTGAAGCCGCCACCCGTTTGGGATGGGAACACAATCGTGCTGGGCTGCTGAATCAGGTTGTCAAGCAGCGTGTAGTAATTGGCTGCATTGGCACTTTGCACGGTCGCCACATCTGGCAATTGCGAACGGAAGGCAGGCATGGCATCCAACACTTCGGGATGCTTACTCAGGTAGCTAATCCAACGGTAGCAGCCTTCGGGATTTTGTGAGGTGGCGCTGATGTAAGCGGTTGTCACATCATACGACACGGCTGACAAATCCGTTCCGGTTGGATAGGTGGTCAGCTTATAGGCAGTGGTTGTGCCGCTGGTGGTCGCTTGGCCTACTGCTGGCCCACCACCGCCGCGCCGTCCACGGAAGCTAAAGCCATTGAGGGTCGTATCGTAGATGCTTTCCGCTGCATCATCACCGTTGATGATGAAGGTGTTCGAGGCCAGTGTTTCGTACTTCAAGTAACCGTTCTTGGCGAGATCAAGCACCTGACGGATCGCGTCAATATTCTTCTGCGAAGTGAAGTCTATCGTGGGCGGTTCAGTCCGGTAATCAATCGGGATACCACCGTAGGCGGCGATCAGCATCAGCAGGTACGTACCACCCGGTTCGCGGGATGCGAAAGGCGCGGCATCTGCTGGATCGAGTTTGATGCTATTGAGTGCGTCCGCGAAGCCGTTAATCGTCCAGCCTTGTTCGGGCGTTGGCACATTGTACTTGGCAAATGTATCGGCATTATATTCCATCGCGACAGGTTGCAGTGCGAGTGGATAGGCCCAAATCTTGTTGTCACGCGTAATCAGATTCAGTGTGTTGCCGATCACATCATTCTTGTCGAATGCGCTGTCCGAGTCGATGAACGGATCAAGGTTAATCACGGTTGAGAGATCAATGCCCGGAACATTGTTATAGGGCAGGTAGAAACAGTCGTCGGTCGCGGCAAATTCATCGCCACCACGCGCCTGTACATCGAGTGTGATGCTCTTGACTTGTGGGTCATTGGCGGTGAAATCCGCTACCAAATTGTTCCATTTGTCTTGATTGGGCAGTGGTGCGACGAACGAATTCAAACCGAACTTCAAGGCTACTTCGCCCGATTGCAAGACGACTTCCGGTACAGGTGTTGCCAAAACCACCGGATTGCTGGTCTTCGCTGTATCGGCTGTTTGCAAATCGGCAACGGCTTGTGCTTCCTCAGTTTGGAGCGCCGTTTGTGCATCGCTGCCGTCCGAACTCATCTTGCTCAATGCTGCCGACACATAATCAGCGAAGCGCAGTTCGCTTAATGGAATGCCACTGGCAAGCGCTTGAGTAACAACCGCCTTATTTTCCTCGGACAGATTGTTGAGCCCACCGCCGGGGCCACCAACAATAACTGCTCCACCGCCACCATTGGGGCCGCCACCGTTATTGTTACTTGAAGTCGCGCCGACCAAACTCTGGCGAGCAGGGCTAACCCCGAAGAAGTTGTTGGTCACATCGGGGCTGCTGGTCAGATACTTCGCCAGCGTATAAGCCTGTTCGGGGTACTGTGTACCGCTGCTAATGGCGAAGCCTTGGGGATTGAGTCCCGCACCGCCGCCGGGGAGCAGTGAAGCCGAAAGGGTGACTTGGTTCTGGTCACGACCGGGACGGCGACCGAGTGTACGGCTGCCACCAATTTGCATGGGGACGGTGTCCGCAGCCGCGAAACCACCTTGGCTGCTAACCATACCGTCCGCGACCAAAGTTGACCAAGTGGTCATCAATGTTTGCAAAGCGGGATCGTTCAGCAGCGGAGCGTTGGGTGTGGTACTAGCATCATAAAAGCCTTTGCCCAACAAACTGCGGAACAACCACATCAGATTGAAGTTAGAAACGGATAATCCGGCTGTTGTCACCGCGCCGCTGGGATCAACCACCGCCAACTTACGGACGGCGTTATCCAGATCATCTATTGTCCAGCGTTCATTGGGGTAAGCCAAACCAAGCTTGTCAAACGCCTCTGGATTATAGGTCAGGATGATGATGTCAGTTGAGACAGGCAGCGCCCAAATGCCATTATCCCATTGGAAGGACTGCCACACACCGGGAATAAAATCATCGACATTGAGTGTGGTGTCGCTGCTGGTGAGTGGGGTCATATCGAGATAGTAACCTGCGCGTGCCGCCGGTACCGAGATGTTGCTGTTATCCACGAACAGCACATCCGCTGTACTGGCATAAGCTTGGGATGCAGTAAGCTGGGCATCTACGCCTGCGGCTGATCCAGTATCGCTGTCGTTCGCCAATACATTCACTTTGATGGTGGGGTTGGCTGCTTCAAAGTCACTAATCAATTGGTCACTGATAATTTGCTTCATGAACTGCGGCACACTCAGTTGGATGACCGTTCGACCATCCTGTGCCTGTGCTGCCGCCATCGGGACGATGCCGACGATAAGCATCATAATGGTTGTCAAAAACAGTAAAGAACGCCTTTGCATAAATCTTACTCCTGTCCAATTTCCAAAGGTGCTGACTTGTACAGTATAGGGACGCTAAATCTCGAACCCATTACGGTGAGGTCACAGTTTCGTAATCTCGACATAACAGTAATGAAACAGTTCAGCGGGCTAATCGGTAGCCTACACCCGGCACTGTCAGTATTAACGAAGGGTGATTAGGGTCAATCTCCACTTTTTCACGCAGGCGGCGGATATGCACATTAATCGTGTGGTCGCCATCGAAAGGGGTATCCAATCCCCAAACCGTATCGAGGATTTGGTTGCGGCTGAGGGCTTGCTCGTTGTTTTGTGCCAGATAAACCAGTAAGCGGAATTCGATGGGTGTCAGGTTCAGGTTTTTACCATCGCGCAGCACTTGTCCGCGCCCGCGATCAATCATCAAATCTTTGATGAACAACAAATCAGAACTGGCTTCCGCGTCCGAAAGTTCACCGTATGCCCGCCGCAGTTGGGCGCGTATGCGGGATAGGAGTTCGCGCAGGCTGAAAGGCTTGGTCACATAATCGTCGGCGCCCATTTCCAACCCCAACACCTTATCCGTTTCATCTTGGTTGACCGTCAAAATGATGATCGGTTGGCGCAAACCCAACTGTCGCATCTGGCGGCAAAAATCAAAGCCTGAACCGTCGGGCAGCCGCACATCCAGAATAATCAGATGTGGCTTTTGACGGTTGGCATAATCCACACCTTCGCGACCGGATGCCTTCCACTCGACGCGATAAGTCTCGCGCTGCAAGCCATCTTGAATGCCCCGCGCCACCGCCGGATCATCCTCAATAATCAGAATATGTGCCTGCTGCTTTAACACGATTGCTTCTCTCTGTAATGTCAACAACGTGGTGCGAATACCAACCCCCACCCTAACCCTCCCCCGCAAGCGATGGAGGGAATCAGTCTCGGGTTATTTTCATAACATTTACTTGGAACTACTTATGTTGCGGGCAGCAGCAGCGTAAACCGTGTTCCCGGTGATAAGCTGTCCACCGCGACTTTCCCCTGATGACTTTCGACAATTGCTTTGATAATCGCCAATCCAAGTCCGTTACCAGGATAGGCCGCCGTATTCCGTCCGCGATGGAAGCGGTTGAACAGATAGGGCAAATCCTCGGCGGGAATACCGATGCCTGTATCCTGCACCCACAGCTTGATACCATTTATATCCTGCTGCAAACCCAACTCCACACAGCCATTTTCGGCGGTGAACTTAATGGCGTTGTCTAATAAATTGCACAGTGATCGCCGCAGTTGTGCTTCGTTGGCAGTGACCTTGACGGGCTGTTTTGGCACGTCGATCATAAAGATGATGCCCATTTGCTCGGCTTGTGAGGCGTATAACTCGCTGGTTTCGCGCACCAATGCCCCTAAATCGACCACATTCCTTTCATCCGGCAGCGAGTGGGTCTCAATGCGTGACAAAATCAGCAAATTGTTGGTCAGTGATTCCAAGCGCTTCAACTGCTCAATCGCCCGTTCAATGAAGGATTGCCGCGTCGCATCGTCGCTTTCAGTCGCGGCGAGTTCCAAGTTAGTGTTGAGGGCAGTGATCGGCGTATGCAATTCGTGCGCCGCGTCTGCGAGGAAGCATTTCAGCGTCGTAATCGTATGTTCAACTTGGTTGGTCATCTGGTTGAAGGCTCTCGCCAGCGACCCCAATTCGTCCGACGAGTCGATCCGCGCCCGAACTGACAAATCCCCTTGCGCCATCTGGTCGGTGATGTGCTTCAAACTGATGAGGGGTGTGGTAATCAAGCGGCTGATCGACCAGCCCGCCAATGCCGCCACCACGATAGCAATCACACTTGCACCGAGCAGCGCCCATGCTACACGGTCAACAATTTCGGAACCAATCGCAGGGCCATCAAACAGTTCCAGATAACCTAACCTAGCATTTTTGCGGTCAACTAAAATCACCGTCGCCTTTTGATCAGAACGGTTGCGGGTCATATCCCAATCCGGTTCGGTATGAACACCATAGGGGCTGCCATCCACAAAGACCCGTGTTCCAGCCTGTGCGCTGTTGCGTTCTCCCAACCCAAACGGTGGCATTCCAGCAATCTCTGCCTTGCCATCCGGCGGGAAAGATTGAACATCGAAGAGCATATTAACGCGGGTTGTGGCACTCACACCGATACCCTGACCATCTGGCGAGTGGAAGGACACCATATTCACGGTCGAAGGGTCGTTCGACTCGGCGATCACTTGATGCTGGTCATCCAGAAGACGCACTTTGGCCTGCGAGAAAAAGGCGAACGAATCCAGCCGCGTTTGTAAATCGCTGACGGGCGTACCCGCTTCCATCATTTGTTCAATCAGAATCCCAATCGCTCCGGCACCACGATTCATGCGGTCAAGTTCGCGTTCGGCATAATAATTTCGCAGCGTGACCAGCAGCACCGCGCCGACTGCAATCGCTGTCACCAGCGCAATCGCCGCGTAACTTAAAGGCAGTCGTGTCCGCATCGAATGGGGCATTAACTTGGCGAGTTTTGTTTTGAGCATAATCGACTCTAAAGGCTAAATGCCCGCCAGAATTTGTCATTTCGGCAGGCCGTTTGATATATTATGCTGAGTCTACATCTCAATTGGGTTTCGGCGAAGTCTCGTTCTCGTAACCTCTCACCAAATACCTATTCATGCTTTGCCATGAAGTCTTGTCTTATTTTTTTAGGGCAAACGACGGTTCGACAATATGTAAGGTGGCGGTGTCCTTATCAAAGTAGGCAAGTTGGCTGCCATCGGGACTCCATGTGACGGAATAAATTGCATATGAATTGGCGAAGGTGTCGAGCAATTTTCCAGTATCGACCCGCCACACCTGTACCTTTCCGTTAAGGCTAGTTGTGGCGAGTTTTTGTCCATCTGGACTGAAACGCACGTCAATAATGTCCGGCACAGACCACGTCAGCAACGTATCACCTGTGATTGCATTCCAAAGGCGCACAGAACCAGCGGTGTTACTGGAAGCGATTTTGCCTCCGTCTTGGCTCCAACTCATGTTATAAGTTCCTGTGTCGAGGGCACTTGGCAGGATCATCGGGGTTTCGCCACTGGCAATATCTTGAATATATAGGTTCCCAGATTCCTGAGAACCGCTGACCATTTTGGTTCCGTCTGGACTCCACTCGCCGATTGCTCCTAATACACTCTGCATGTCGGGCAATCTTTGTCCCTTAGCTGGATCAAAAAAAGCAATGAAGTTGGTAGGACTGCTGACAGCAATGATGTCCTTAGTAGGATTCCAATTGGCTGTCCCAACGCCTTGCATATTTAGGGGGAATGACATTGATAGTTGTTCCTGCTCGACATCCCAAATATAGGCAAAATCGTGAACAATATTGACTGCGACAAGCTTTTGACTATCAGGACTCCAATCGAGGCTGGTGCTGGTGCAGCTCATGCCGAATAGTCTTTTTGCTAGTTGTTGAGTCTTCGCATCAAAAATGCGTACCGAAGTCGAGTCTGTGGCGGGATAATTACAGGTTCGTTCGCCGCCGGAAACGGCGATCCAGCGCCCATTGGGACTCCACTCGATACTGTAAACCTCATCCTCAACATAAGGTCTGGCAGTTGCGGAAGATGGAACGGCGGTTGCGACTACAGGCGGCGTAAAAGAAATCATTTGAATTTTATCGCCTGTGGCTTGTCCAGCATAGGCTAATTGGCTGCCATCAGGACTCCAAGTGACGGAATAAACGGCATCAGGATTGGTAAAGGTGTCGAGTAGTTTTCCGGTATCGGCGTTCCAGACTTGTATTTTGCCACTCAGACTGGAGGTCGCTAATTTTTGTCCATCAGGGCTGAAACGCACGTCAACCACAGTTGGTACAGACCATGTGAGTAATACTTGACCTGTAAGTGCATCCCATATCCGAATAGAATTATCATCACGGTTGGCGACGATTTTAGTTCCATCTTTGCTCCAATCAATATTTCTGATGTATATGTCGGCAGGGTTTGGAAGCTCAAGGATTGGTTCATCCATTAAGGATTTGATTGATAAGTCACCAGTGCTTCGATAACCACTGACAACTTTAGTTCCGTCGGGACTCCATCCACTGACTATGCCAGAAAGAGCGCCCGGTACAGGTAGACCTGTATCAATGTCATAAATGTAGGCGAAGTTGTTTGGACTGCTGAACAGGACTTTGTCACCGTCTGGACTCCAAGCGGCGACAATAACGCCTTGCATCTTGACTGGAAATGTCATTATGAGTTTTTCTTTTTCCACATCCCAGATATAAGCGAAGTTTGATACCGAGAGGAGTTTTTGACCATCAGGACTCCAATCGAAATTATCAGTAGCGCAATTGATGTTGAATTTCTTCGCGAGATGCCCTGTTTGTGAGTCAAAAATGCGGATAGAGCGTGAGTCTGTGGCAGGATAATCACAATAACGCTCGCCACCTGAAACAGCGATCCAGCGTCCATCCGGACTCCATTTGACGGTATAAACCTCATTTTCAAGGTAATTGATAGCAGTTGAGGAAGATGGGGCTGCGGTGGGCACTATAGGTGGCATAAAAGGGATAATTTGAACTACATTGCCTGTCGCTTGTCCGGCATAGGCTAACTGGCTGCCGTCGGGACTCCAAGCGACCGCATAGATCGGACTTTGAGATCGAACGATTTCTAATACGTCTTCCCTATTCATGTTGACCAGAAGTTTTCCATCTTCGCTGGCATTGGCAATGTACTGACCATCTGGACTCCATGCAATTTGTGTGACCAGTTGATCATGGAAGTCATAATCTGTAGAAATATATCCTGAAGCTACGTCCCAGATAAATATATCGATTAATCCAGCTCGACTGGCGATCTTTTTGCCATCGGGACTCCACTCGATATGACTAACAGCACGTCCGACCATCGTTTGGATTAATGTGCCTTTATGAGCATCCCAGATTTTTATGCCGTCTTTATAACTGGTTGCAATTCGCTCTCCATCGGGACTCCAGTCGAATGAACTTGTCGAACCCACATCAAACTCGGTGAGGACATCTCCACTGCCGAAGGGATTCCATATCGTGACAGAGGGTGAGCCTTCATCAATGCCCGCGATTTTGGTTCCATCGGGACTCCATTTGTTCGTGTTACTTCCGACAGCGCTAAATTGCATCTGACCGACTTTTTTTCCGGTGGATGTATCCCAAACGTCCGCCCCTTCGCCCGCATAACTAGTGACCAGATAACGGCTGTTGGGACTCCAATCGAGATAAGTTGTTGAGCAGGTGTGCGAATCTCCAAGCTGGCTGATTGTCTCTAATGTTTCGGCATTCAGCAGCCGAATGCTATAGTTGTTCATCGGATTATTGCAAGTGTCAATATACATCCCTACGGCAATCGTTTTTCCATCGGGACTCCACTCAAGGATTGAAATGTGTTCTGATGCAGGTGCATCAGGAATAAAGTCGCCTCCATCATCTTGAGCGATGACCGACGAAAATAAACTGATGAGGCATAAGGCGACTATCAAGACGGCGATTAATCTTTTAAAGCTCACTGTTGCCCCTTCTAAGATTGGATTATCGTGTATTCTATAAATATCATAACATCGGATCATCCAATTCTAGCCGCCTGCTAACCGGCTATATTGCGACGGCTTCTGGACGCACGTAAAAAGAACTAAACCGCGCTTTCGCTGAAAATGAACTTGTCATCTATAGTGGTTAGAAGTCAAAGGCTTATAAACGGATAGGAGACTTTGGGATGGCAACCGCGAAATTCAAGACGATTGACGAGTACATTGACTCTTTTCCCGACAAGGTGCAAGAGGTGTTGCAAACGCTGCGGCGGACGATCAAAGAGGAAGTGCCTGAAGCCACAGAAGCCATGAAATATGGAATGCCAACTTTCATGTTTCACGGCAATCTGGTGTACTTCGCGGCGTGGAAGAATCACATCGGCTTTTATCCCATCACAGGCGAGATGGAAGCCAATATTGAAGAACTGGCGGCCTATAAAACATCGGGCAAGGGAACGATCCAATTTCCTTATAGCCAACCGCTGCCTTTGCCACTCATTCGCACTCTTGTGCAATTTCGGGTGAGGGAACATTTAGCGAGCGTTGAGCAAAATAAATAACTTCAGTGAATCACGAAAGTTGAAAGAGACTTGACAAATGACTTGGTTCGGTTAGGTTTTGGTCACCACAACCTACCCAACCGAGCCAAATCATGAGAATGATACCCGAAGAAAGTCTGAAAGCAGAAG
>JBBQLX010000024.1:0-57075 GCA_038328375.1 Aggregatilineales bacterium
TGCTTCTATGGACCTAAAGGGACTCGAACCCTTGACCTCTTCAATGCCATTGAAGCGCTCTCCCAACTGAGCTATAGGCCCGTGATAGGCGAGCATTGTAGCCGCTTCATCCTGTCATGTCAATACTACACAGAATACAGCGCTTTTTTGTTTTTGGCTATAGGCCAAAGGATTTGTTAACACAATTATAGTGCTTTAGTTACGCTGCTGCTCATATTCAATTTGCCCAATTCTGAAACCAAAATGAGATTTGAGGTGATTTATGGTTCTATGAACCTCTGTCATCATAGTCCAATTGCCTGTTACAATCATCAGATACTCATGAACGATTGTGGTTAAGGAGTTGCTATGCACGTTTCAGCTTTACATACCTATCCCATCAAATCGTGTGCGGGTTTGACACACCAAACCCTCAGCTTCGATAACTTTGGCCCTGCATGGGATCGCCGCTGGGTCGTGACGGATTCAGATGGCATGTTTTATACCCAACGTGAACTGCCGCCAATGGCACTCATTCAACCCACGTTTGAAGCGGATATGTTAAAGCTGACCGCTCCGGGTATGAGTACAATTTGCGTACCCTTAGAAGCCGAACGGGGCTCTTCTCGTTCGGTACGGGTTTGGAAAGATACCTGCGAGGCATGGGACGAAGGCGATGCACTGGCACAGTGGTTTAGTGATTACCTCAAAGTAGATGCCCGCCTCACCCGCATGACCGATACGTTTGTACGGACAGTCGATCCAAAGTATGCGCCGTATAAGGCACAGGTTGGCTTTGCTGATGCTTACCCCGCGTTGATTGTGTCGGAGGCATCGTTGGATAATCTCAACCAGCATTTAATCGAACGTGGCAGCGAGGCGCTTCCTATGAAACGCTTTCGTCCCAATATCGTCATCAGCGATAGTGAACCTTTTGCCGAGGATACATGGCGCGAAGCACAAATCGGCAATATGACCTTTGATCTGGTGAAAGCCTGCGCCCGCTGTGTGATGACCACCGTTGATCCAGCGACCGGCACAGTTCCTAATCCTGCCGAGCCGCTGGCAACGCTCAATACCTATCGCAAGCAAGATCGTGGTGTGATGTTTGCTCAAAATGCCATCCATCGCGCCTCCGGTGTTCTCAACGTGGGCGATGTTGTTAATGTTGTGGAGTATCAAGCGGTACCGCTTGAATTTATTCTCCGTTAAATGATGTCTGTGTAGGAGTCTGTGACATGTGGTAAGTGACGAGAACCCGATCATGCTGCTATCGGTGCCGTATTCAAACTGAATAACGGCTTTATCACTTTTCCCGACTCTTATAACCGAATTATATGGAGGATTGATGATGACCCTCATTCATCTTGACACTGATATTGGCGGCGACATGGACGATGTGTGCGCCCTTGCTATGCTCCTCAAATGGCCCGATCTTGAGATAACAGGTGTGACTACGACTGCTGAAGAAAAAGGCAGACGGGCAGGCTATGTCGATGCGATGCTCAAAATGACCGGACGCACCGAAATTCCCTTTGCGGCGGGCGCAGATTGTGCCGATGGATATTTCCGTTATAGTGAACTCGGTTATCCGCCGGAGTCCGAAAATTGGCCTGAACCTGTGCCGCATTGTCCCAACCCGATTGATGACGCGCTCGAACTGCTCAAGTCGAGCATCGAGCAAGGCGCGGTCATCGTTGGCATTGGCCCCTACACCAACTTTATGCTGGTCGATCAAAAATATCCCGGCATTTTGAAGGATGCCAAGCTGTTCCTGATGGGTGGTTATGTCGATGATATTCCATCAGGCTTTCCCCAGTTTAGCAGGCAGGATGATTGGAATATTCAGGTGGATGTGAAGGCCGCGCAGTACGTGTTCGCCCATGCTAACCCAACACTTGTCCCACTCACCTTGACCGCTCAAACCGCTTTACGTCGAATCGATTTGCGCCAACTGAAAAATGCTGGACGCTTAGGCGAGTTATTAATACGCCAAGCCGAAGTGTTTGCCCATACCGAAAAATTAGCCGAGCGATATGGTGCAACCTCACCTCAATTGCCTGCCGATTTCATCAACTTCCATCATGACCCGTTGGCCTGTGCCATCGCGCTTGGGTGGAATACGGGCGTGACGATTGAAACGGTGCCACTCAAGTTAGAAGTCCGCGACTCCTATCTCTACGAAACACATGATCCTAACGGCAGACCAACGCTACTTGTCACCGGAGCAGATGTCAAAGCCTTTGACGACTATTGGCTCAAAATTGTGCGTCGGTGAACGGTCATGTGGTGTAAATAGGCGACAGTTTATTAAAGTGTTATACAATAAATAGAACGTTTGTACATTGTAATGCGCGGTGACGTAAATTTGTTCTACTACGCCGCGTCTATGACACGTAAAAATAGCACTATTCCGCGAATATACAATCTCATAACTCAAAGGAGCTTCTATGACCCTTACTGGAGCGAACGGCGCTCGCGTAAACCCTGTCACGCCACCCCGTGCTGGACGGCGTGAGTGGATCGGTCTAGCCGTCTTACTGCTGCCTACCTTACTGATCGTGATGGATTTGACGGTGCTGCATCTCGCCGTACCCCATTTGAGCGAAGCTCTTCAGCCGACTAGCACGCAACTGCTGTGGATTATTGATATTTATGGCTTCATCATTGCCGGATCACTGGTCACGATGGGAACTTTGGGGGATCGAATTGGTCGCCGTAAGCTGCTGATGATTGGCGCGGCGGCCTTCGGGTTAACGTCCATTCTGGCTGCCTTATCGACCACCGCTCCGATGCTCATAGTATGTCGTGCCTTGATGGGTGTCGCCGGGGCAACCTTGATGCCCTCCACCATGTCGCTGATCCGTAATATGTTCCTTGACCCTCGCCAACGTACCGTCGCGATTGGTGTTTGGGTTTCCGGTTTCTCGGCAGGGAGCGCGGTTGGCCCATTGGTAGGCGGCTTTCTCTTGGAACATTTTTCGTGGGGATCGGTCTTCTTGGTGGGCGTACCGGTGATGATACTGCTGTTGATCGTTGGCCCATTTCTGCTCCCCGAACATAAAGACCCGAATCCGGGACGCTTCGACCCGATCAGTGCCATCATGTCGCTGGTCGCCGTGCTGTCCATCATTTTCGGCCTGAAGCAAATTGCGCAGGATGGCGTTGGTTTGTTGCCAATCGTATGCATCGTCGGGGGGGTGATTGTTGGCGCATTATTTGTTCAGCGGCAGCGCACCCTCGCTGACCCGTTGATTGATCTGCGGCTGTTCCGCATCCCGGCCTTCAGTGCTTCGCTGGCGATTAATACCTTGGCGATTTTTGTGGGCTTCGGTTCGTTCCTCTTTATCGCCCAATACTTGCAATTGGTGCTGGGACTTTCGCCTTTGGAAGCGGGCTTGTGGTCAGTGCCGGGGGCTATCGCCAATGTTGTCGGATCGAATATCGCGCCGATTCTGGTGCGTCGTATCCGTCCTTCATATGTTATCGCGCTGGCGATGGTATTCGTAGCTATCGGCTTCGGAATGATTGCCCTTATCGGTGTGAACTCTCTGGCGTTGGTGGTGATCGGGAACACCATTCTCTCTATCGGTTTTGGTTTTACGTTTACGCTGACCTCCGACATGATTATCACAACCGCCCCACCGGAACGAGCCGGAGCTGCGTCGGCTATTTCTGAGACCAGCAATGAACTCGGTGGATCACTCGGTATTGCGCTTCTTGGCAGCCTCGGCCTTGCCTTCTATCGAAGCCAGATTGCCGCCGCTGTTCCCGCAGGCATCCCTGCCGATGTGGTGAAGTCCGCACAGGAAACGCTCGGTGGGGCATTAGCGGCAGCCGCCAAACTCCCCGATGCGCTCGGCACATCCTTGCTCAATATCGCCCGCGAGTCATTCACCCACGCCTTACAACTGACCTCTGCGGTTGGTTTCGTGGTGGTAATTGGATTGGGTATCCTCGCCGTGGTCGCGCTTCGCAATGTGCAGGCGCACAGCGAAGACGAGGTGGAAGCTGAACACTCGCCGACTGTTCGTTCGCAGCCTGAAATGCAGGTTGGTGGTTAGAGACCAATCGGCTTGCTGACACAAATTGGTGTCAAGGCATTTGAAGAATATTAGGTTAATATACCCTGCCAAATGTAAATGGCGGGGTATTTTATTTGGCGCATAAGGCGATTCGCGCTCATTTAATATCCCTTCTAGAAAAGGATGTTTCAACGTGGCTGATTACGATCTCATTTTGCGTGATGGCTTAATCTATGACGGCAGCGGAAACCCGCCCATTAGTGGCGATGTGGCGATTAAAGGCGACCGGATTGCGGCGGTTGGCGATGTCGGTAATGCAACCGCTGAGCGTGAAATACCGTTGAACGGTTTGGCTGTCGCGCCGGGTTTCATCAACATGCTCAGTTGGTCAATCGAGTCGCTCATCGAAGATGGTCGTTCACAAAGTGAAATCCGGCAAGGTGTGACGCTGGAAGTCATGGGCGAAGGCACGTCGATGGGGCCGATGAGCGAAGCCATGAAAGCCAGCCAAACACGCGGCATCCTCGGCAACTCACTCATCAAATACGATATGGAATGGACGACTCTCGGTGAATATTTAGAGTGGCTCGAAAAGCGCGGTGTCTCCACCAATATCACCTCGTTTATCGGTTCATCTACGCTGCGTGCCAACGTCATGGGTTATGATGATCGCCCCCCGACCGAAGACGAAATCGAAGCGATGGCGAACTTGGTGCGGCAGGCGATGGAGGAAGGCGCTGTCGGCTTATCTTCGGCGCTAATTTATCCACCCGCGACTTATCAAACCACCGCCGAATTGATCGAACTAGCGAAGGCTGCCTCTGAATACAACGGCATGTACATCTCGCACATTCGCAGTGAGGGCAGCACATTTATCGAAGCCTTACAGGAATTTTTGACCATTTCGCGCGAGGCCAACATCACCGCTGAGATTTATCATTTGAAGGCGGCGGGTTCCTCTAATTGGGATAAGATGGATGAGGTGATTCAGATCATCGAGCAGGCACGGGCGGAAGGCTTGCCCATCACCGCTGATATGTATACCTATCCGTTCTCTGGCACTGGCTTAGCGGCATGTATTCCCCCTTGGGCGCACGACGGCGGACACGAAGCACTCATCGCCCGTTTGAAAGACCCTACGACCCGCGAACGCATCAAGAAGGATATGAACACACCCAGCCTCGAATGGGAAAATATGTATATCGAGAACGGGCCGGATAAAATTTTGCTCTCCGGTTTTAAGACCACCGCACTCCAACCCCTCACAGGCAAAAAACTAAGCGAAGTTGCTGCCATGCGCGGCACATCACCTGAAGACACCGCAATGGATCTCATCGCCGAGGACAACAGCAGCGTCTTTACCATGTACTTCTGTATGTCGGAAGACAACCTGCGTAAGCAAGTCAAACTGCCGTGGTTGAGTTTTTGCTCGGATGCCGAGTCGCAAGCACCCGAAGGGGTATTCCTGTTGAGCAATCCGCATCCCCGCGCGTATGGTTCATTCGCCCGTGTCATCGGCAAATATGTGCGCGACGAACAGCTCATCACCCTAGAAGATGCTGTTCACCGTCTGACCACATTACCTGCCACCAACCTCAAACTTAAGGAACGTGGTGCGCTCAAATCGGGATATTTTGCCGATGTGGTCGTATTTGATCCCGCCAAAGTGCAAGACTACGCCACACCCGACAAGCCGCACCAATATTCAACGGGAATGGTGCATGTCTTCGTCAACGGCGAACAGGTTCTCAAAGATGGTGAACATACCGGTGCGAAGCCGGGACGTGTCGTGCGCGGGCCGGGATATAAGGGATAAAATCTCTGGTTGCCCTTCGTCTGTCCAATGATTAGCCTATCCAGACCTCATAACTAACCGAATCATCATATGCTTTGCTGGTAAGTCATTTATCAGCAAAGCTGTTGAACCATGCTCCGACAAAATGTATTTGCCCGTGCCGAACGAGCGCATTTGCAACATGCGGGCGGAAATTTCAAACGCCGAAAAATCGGATGGGCTTTGCTTGTCTGTAACCTGATTTTTGCGGTACTGCCTTTCCTCGCAACCAACCATTATGCCGACATCACTTTTCATACCCTTGTTGGCTTATGCCTGATCGGTTTCTGTCTGGGCTATGAATTCCATATCATCTTTTTAGCCATTGGGATGATTGAGCATGAAAAGCAGAATCGGACATGGGATAGTCTGGTTTTGACAGGTGTTCATAGTGATCGCGTGGTCGTTGGCAAGTGGCTGGCACTGGTGCGTTACAGTTTAGGCACTGTTCTCCTGCTCACCATCAGCAAACTCGCAATTGCCTATAGTGTGATGCAGTATCTCAACCTTCACCCTTCTTGGATTGATATTGCCATAAATAATTGGAACCGCGCCTTTGTTTATATGAGTTATGTGTGTTGTTCATCGCCTGAGCCAATTACTAACTATCCACAGGTTTGGCAAGTTATCACGGCGTTTATAGTTTTAAGTGCTATAAGTATTGCTGAGATTGGCACGCTGATAGGTTTTGGTATTTTATCTACTTTTATCAAGACACGTTTTACCACTATTAAGTTCGGTTATGTACTTGTCATACGGGTTTTGTTTTCAATTGTGTGTACTTCGCTGATAGGCTTCCTCGGACAGTTGGAAATAGATTTTCACAATTCGCATACCTTGCCCCGATCAGATAACACGTCCGTTCTTTGGAACTGTGAAGGGGAGTTTTTTCAGCAGAAAGGTGATTATTTTGCGTGGTGTGTTGTCGAACGCGACCATCGGCGTATGTTTGAGGCCGCGCAAGTCTCGGCAGCATCGTTAGCGGATAACGGCGTACTTTTGGCAGCGAATATCATGCGTCCAATTGCCAGCTTGCAATTTGTGTTGAGGAATATGTTCAGTGCCATCATCACACTACTCGTTATAATGTTGATAATATTTCTCAGTCTGCTAACAGCCAGCAGGTGGGTACAAAATTCTTTCTCGTAATGAACTTCCACGCAGCGACTTGATATATGCCGCACTATCCGGAATATGCACTGGCAGATGTCGATAAGGCGGACGCGGCGGTGCGACCAAAATAATCTCAAGTACGCCACCGAGATCAAGCGGTTCGTCGGTTGGAAAGGGTGCTTTCGTTTTCCAATCGGCATCGCTCAGGTTGCGGATCATCGCCATTAATGCATATTGTGTCTGCTCCCACTCATCGAGGGTTTCGGTCAGTGATTGACCACGCCGGTCTTCAATGCCACCGTAATGAATGTCACGGCTGGTGCTTTCAGACTGCATCGCCTCAATCGCGAAGTGCTTTTCGCCGCGCTTCCACGAGTCAACCGCTTCGATGGTGAAGGCTTCATAGGTAATCAGATGTGCAAGCAGGTCTTTGAATGACAGCTTCTGATCGGGATACAGGCCATAGCGAATCGTATCGGGGCGAGTCTTTTCCTCATCCGAAAGAGTATTAATCAAATCTCGCACCGCTTGATGTTCAATGTCTAACTCTCTCAAGGCGACTTCACGACTGATGGTTGCTAACATGGCTTAATCCTCCGTTGAATAGACTCCCTTTCTACACCATTTATCGTGACTTTGCATCTTTTTATTTGAAACGCTCAGGAATTCACACGCCCGTAAACTACGCTACAATACGGGTTCATGAAGCAATATTGATCACTTGATTCAATCCCATACATAACACGCAGAAATAGGCGTTTCACAAATGCAGTCAAAATTTTATGATGGTCTTTAACAAGCCGTATCAATAGGGCTAAAAATGCAAGATTACACCTTTGATTTACAACGCATTTTCTTTGGTGATGTTCCGCTGATGTTCCTTGTGGAAGTTGGCCTGCGTACTGTTGTCATGCTGGTATATATGCTGCTTTTGCTGCGGCTGTTGGGTCGGCGCAGCCTAACCCAATTGTCGTTGTTCGAAGCGGTGCTGATCATCGGGTTGGGTTCTGCGGTTGGCGACCCCATGTTTTATCCTGAGGTGCCGATTGTTCACGGAATAGCCGTGATTACCTTCGTGGTATTCATCGAGCGTTTCCTGATCTGGTTTTCGAACCGCAATCATCGGGTAGAAGATGCGCTTGAAGGTACTTCTCTATGTCTGATTGATGAGGGCCAGTTTGACTTAGCTGGTCTGAAGGAAGTCGAGATGTCGCGTAACGAAATTTACATGGAGTTACGCCTAGCCGGAGTCGAGCAAATGGGGCAGGTCAAGCGTTCGTATGTAGAATTGAACGGTGAAATGAGTATATTCCTTCATGATGCAGCCAAGATTCGCCCCGGTTTACCTGTCATGCCGGGGATGGAATTGGGGAAAGCGACTCCGCTGTCCATTACTGCGCCTGTTAGCAAAACTAGCGTTTTTGCCTGTCTTTACTGTGGTAACAGTGTGTCTCTCGAAGCTGGACAAACCCTTTCAACCTGTTCGCGCTGCCATCAGGAAAAATGGATCGAAGCCGATAGTACTGGTGTCAAAGTAGACTAAATGAACCAACAACAAGCACCTTTCCTTGAAAGCCTTATGCGGGCTAAAAACGCACACGAATATTCTTTTCATATGCCCGGTCATAAATTTATCGCTGGCATGAACACACCGATTACGGACTTTATGGGCGAGGCGGCTTTCGAGGCTGACCTCAACGAAATCAGTCCCGGTGTGGATTATCTTCATGCACCTAAAGGGTCGTTGGTTGAGGCACAGCGCTTGGCTGCTGATGCGGTTGGTGCGGATCGCAGTTTTTTTCTTATTAACGGTTCGACGGTCGGCAATCAGGTGTCGATGCTGGCGGCTGTTCGTGATGGGCAAACGGTTATTGTCCCCCGCGCAGCCCATCGCTCGGTCTACGGCGGCTTGATTCTCTCCGGCGCGAATCCAGTCTATGTGCCACCTGTTTATCATCCTCAAGTCGAGTTTCCGCTGGCCGTTCCATTGGAAACCGTCCGCGATTTATTAGCCGCCAATCCGGGTGCGGTTGCCATCCAAATCACCTCGCCTAATTATTATGGCTATCTCTCGGATGTCGGCGGATTAGCGAATCTTGCCCACGACCACAATATTCCTTTGTTGGTCGATGAAGCACACGGCGCACATTTGCCGTTCCACCCTGATTTACCGCCATCAGGTGTGCAAGTGGGTGCTGATTTGGTCGTGCAAAGTTCGCATAAAACTGTTGGCGCATTGACGCAATCCGCGCTGCTGCATCTCAAGGGTAATCGCATCGTCACTGCCCAGCTTGAACAAATCCTATCATTGATGCAGTCGTCATCGCCCAGTGCTTTACTGATGGCCTCGTTGGATGCTGCCCGCCAACAAATGGCGATGCATGGACGTGAGTTGCTCACAAAGGTGATTCAACTGGCTGCTTATGCTCGTGAAGACATTCGCACTATTCCCGGCTTATGGTGCTACGGTGACGAACTGATTGGTGCGTATGGTATCTTCGCTCACGATCCGACCAAGTTGGTGATTCGCGTCGTCGATACCGGCATGAACGGGCATATTTTCGCGGAATATCTCGCCCATGAACACAAGGTCTACGGCGAATTTGTTGATCCTAAGCACATTATCTGTTCGATCACCATTGCCGATGACGAGCAGCGTGTCGATTATCTCTTGAATGCCCTTCGTTCAGTTGCTGCTAAAGGCACTCCGACATCTACAGTATCAGCCAGCCAACCCTTAAAAGCGCCACATGTACCCGAAATGGTTATCAACCCACGACAGGCCAACTTTGCCGCCTCCAAACGCATCCCCTTGGCACAAGCCATTGGCGAAATTTGCGCGGAACAGATCATGCCGTATCCGCCGGGAATCCCATTATTGCTCCCCGGTGAACGCATTGATGCCGACATGCTCGATTACCTGCGTTATGTTAAAGCGCAGGGTATCTCCATCGTCGGGCCAGAAGACACCACCCTCGAATACGTGCGGGTAATTGATAAATCCACATAATTTCTATCAAATCACAGCCTCTTGCATGGCATCAACAGCCGCTTTTTCAATCGTATAGATGTTGAGGACATGCTCTCGCAGCATTTCGCGAAATGCTTTGTATTCTGTATCGTTCATTGGGAAATCACTTGCCGCTTCATCTTTAAGCACTTTTAAGCGTGTGTTGATGGCTTTGCGTTCATCGAGGGTAGATAAACCCTCCCTAAAAGCGGCTTGTTTACGCAGTTTAAGTTCACGCGTTTCCTTCAATAATGGGATGTCATCGGGCAGAATTGTGGTTGCGAGTTCGTTCCATGCTACAGCCGATTGCCGAAATACTTCACCTGCCGATTTCAATGCCGGCTTATTTAGAATTATTGCTGCTTCATCCAGAAAATCGGCATAAACTCCTCGTTCAGCACCGTTGCTGCTACCCCAAATCATAATCCAGTCGAAGAGTCCCGGCTGACCAATAGCACCTGCCAAAGCATTGTATAGGCGCTCACCCACTGGAAAGTACCGATCCCAACTGTGTTTGTTGCGCGTATTGGTGAGCATATCCGCCCAATACTGCAAGGCGGCAAAGCCAAAGTTATCCCGCTTGCCTTTGGGCGGCGCGTCGGTGAACAGGCTGATGCACTGCCAGATACCTTTTTGTACAGCCGATGGCAGCTTATCCATATCCGGTGTATCCAAAACCATAACCCGATATTTATCTTCTTTGACGCGGGCGCGGGCTTTCATCAATTCGTCAACCGTAATGGTTAGCGGTTGGCTGGAACGGTCAGCGATATAAACGGTATCACCTTCGACACCATAAACCACAATTGGAACCATCGCCCACATCTGATTGGGGTCGAGTAAATTGTAGGGCAGACTGAATAAATCCATCCACACCAGCGCCGGATGTCCACTTTCAAGCACATCTATCAGGTTCTTCATCGCTGTTTCGGGTTTGGATGTTTGCAATACTTCACGCGGAAGGGCTAGGCGCTCAAATAGCGTGTCCAGTGGATCAAATGGGTTACGGGTGAGCAGCGCGATATGCGGCAGATAACCTTTGTATTCAAATAAAAAATAACCTACCGTAATGCCACCACTGACACCCATTAACATGGCCTCACTTAATGGTTTGCCAGAGTGCGGAGCAGGCTGCCCTTGATAAGCCAACACATTCCGAATCGAGCCGGTTTCGCGCTGCAATCCGTCGAAGTGCTGATAATTTTTGAGAATAGTCATTTGTGCTTTCCAATTGCTGTTTATGGAAGCTATTGTAGAAGAAAATGACTGGCGCTTTGCAAAAGAGCGACATACTTTGCACTTTTGCAAATCACCTCACTACCCACACTCACATATATGGCAGCTTCTCGCCCCATCCCCAATAGAGCAGCGGTTCATTAGTTGGTGCTTTCAACCCCGGCTTGGAGAACATCAACGCCATGCGTGTTCCCCATTCGACATAGGCCATAAACGCCGAACGAAATTCAGCATCCGACGGTAACTGAACCACATCCGCCGCATCACCCATCAACTGCACCCAACGTTTGCGCTGTGCCTCTGTGATGCTCAAATTCAAATGTGCCGATACCATGTGATGATGTGCGTTTTCGCCTGCGTCGTAAGCCGCACTATAGACTTTTGGGCCGCCAAATATCTCGGCAAACCACTCCGCCACATGTTGACGATGTTGTGGCGGCATATCACTAAACAGCGGATTAAGTAGCAAGTCTGCCACCGCTTTGTCGTAAAAAACTTCAATTAACTTGGCGAAGCTCTCCGCATTTCCTACCCACTCATATAACGTTGGTATTGGTGTTTCAGTCATCATTATCTCCCTTTTTGAACTCTATCCTACTGTCCATCCGCCCAACTGAAACCTGAACATAAGTTCAGTTCTTCTCCTCATCCTCTGCGTCTCCCCGGTTCAATTAGATTTTTGTCTTTGGTTCTTTCGGTCGCCTGTGCTTTGTGTTACTGTTGCCCTATAGATTATTTGTCGTCCTATAGGCCGCAATAACCAAAGAACTTTGTGCAAAAAACGGATGTTCAGTTTCCCGTATTTGGTTTAAGGTTGTGAGCAAAATGAAATCAGGAGTATTTTCATGCGTGTGAAAGTTGGTCTGGCACAGATCTATCCCAAACTGGGCGATGTCAAAGCCAATCTGCAAAAGCATCTGGATACCATCGAGCAGGCCGGCCAGCAGGGTGTAGAACTCATCATCTTCCCTGAACTGTCGATGACGGGTTATCAGGTGCAAGACCTCGTGCCAGAAGTCGCCATCCGCCCGACCGCTGATGATCCGACTTTCTACGCCATGTTACAGGCCAGCCAGCAGATGGACATCGTTTTTGGCTTTGTACACGAGGATACTCGCCAGCGTTTCTATACGGCAGCGGCTTATTTATCCAAAGGTGTGTGCCTGCATATCCACCACAAGATTTATCTGCCGACTTACGCCATGTTTGACGAAGGACGCTACTTCGATCAAGGTGAACATGCCCGCGCTTTTGATACCCGTTTCGGTCGCGTCGGCATGTTGATCTGCGAAGACTTCTGGCATATGTCACCGGCTTATTTGCTCTGGCAGGACGGCGCGGATATTCTGATTTTCCACAGTGCCAGCCCGAGTCGTGGCCTCGATGCTGGTGATCGTTTGTCCGGTTCGCGCTGGGTTGAGCTGGTCAATCAGGCTTATGGCAGCATGTTCACCAATTACGTGCTGCACTGCAACCGCGTTGGCTACGAAGATGGCAAGAACTTCTGGGGCGGCTCGACCATTGTTGATCCTGATGGCGAGTTTGTCGTCCATGCGCCTTATTTTGACGAAGCGCTCATCGTGCAAGAAATCGACCTTAATCAACTGCATCGCACTCGCGCCCGTTTGCCCTTACTACGTGACGAACGTCCCGAATTGGTGCAGCGCGAACTCAATCGCATCTTGCATCGTGATAGTCAGTAGATTGTGAGCAAGCGGGATAAATTACGTCGCAAGCTGCGTAATAATTCAAAAGGTCGTACCAGACAAGACATCGAAACACTGCTCAAACAATTCGGATTTATACTGGATCGAGTGACAGGAAGTCACTATATTTTCATTCTGATTGACAAGGCAAATAATACGGTTCATCGTGTTGTTATCCCGATACATGGGCAGCAAGTCAAAACTGTTTACGTCAAGCAGGTCATCGAGAAACTTGATGAGTTGTTTCCGATAACTGAAACAGACGAAGGAGATGATGATGAAATCACTTGATTACTATCTGGCACTTCCATACACCATTGAGATCATTCCTGATGAGGAGGATGGTGGTTACGTAGCCCGTGTTCGGGAGTTGTCGGGCTGTTTGACTCAAGCCGATACTTGGGAAGAACTACATGACATGATTGAAGATGCTAAACGCGGATGGCTAGAAAGTGCTTTAGAGCATGATGATGTGATCCCTGAACCATTAGGTGTGTTTAGCTGATTGCAGGAGGACACAAACATGGTGTTACGAGAACGGCGTTACACACTAGCCGATTTGCGTGAAGTCGAGCAGCGCCCTGAGAATGCCGATAAAACCTTTGAACTCATCAACGGAGAAGTGCGCGAAGTGACTGCACCTGAAGTCATTCACAATTACATTATCAGTATGTTGGTTCGTAAAGTCGGGCGCTATCTCGACGACAATGACATTGGTTTGGTTTTTGGCGACAACATCAGTTATACCTTACCCAATGGCGATGAATTGATTCCTGATGCTTCGTTTGTGGCACACACTCACATAACCTATCCACTTCCCAAGCGCTTTCATTTTGCGCCGGATTTCGCCGTCGAAGTTTCATCTCCTAGCAACAGCGAACGTGAATTACTCGAAAAAGCCGAGTCCTATCTTCAATCTGGTAGTCAATTTGTCTGGATTACGTATCCGATTAAACGTGTATTTGATGTTTGTCACTTAACTGAAGACGGCAGCTTGCTTGTACACAAAGTGGACATCAACGGCACATTGGACGGTGAGGATGTGCTGCCCGGTTTCAAGTTGGCGGTGCGAGATGTTTTCCCGCCAAGTAACTAGGAATAAATCTAATGAACCAACAAATTACACTTGAGTTACCCGAATCAATTATTGCACAGGCTCAGGTGCTTGCTAAAAGGAAAGGCCGCAGCGTTAGTGCATTATTGGTCGAATGGATTGAACAGGGTATTGGTGGAACTGAATTACCTATTCTTTATCCTACCGAAACGCCTTATGGGAATGAAGATGCCGCGAAAATCATGCAAGAAATGCTTTACGCTTCAACACTTCCAAAGGTCATAAAGAAACCCTGATGTTTTTCCCACCAGAGGTCAAAGAATAAACTTAATGACAAAGCAAATTACCCTCGACTTGCCCGAATCGCTTTTTAATCAGATTCAGGCGATTGCCCATAGTAAAGGTCGTAGTATCCCCGTTTTGTTGAGTGAGTGGATTGAACAGAATGTTTCGAACGAAAATGGGGTGACGATCAACCCAACCCCGCATATTCCCTTGCTTGCGAAAGAAAAATCGCCTACAACGAACGCACCTCAAGCACTCCTTGTTCCCAGCAACGCCGGAATGCGCTTGATTGCTCAGTTGAGCATCTTCAATAAAGGTGATTTCAACCGCCTGCGCGATTACATCACCGAGAATTATGATCCGCAAGCATTGGAATTTGCCTCTGCGAAAGCGCGGTTGGTCGAGTTCAAAGCCGTCTACAAAATGTCTGGCAAAATGCGGATTGATCGCGTCATCGCTGTTGATAAGCATCAAGCCTTGGTGGTGACGGAAGGCGAACGTGGTGATTTCTACATGATGCAGGTCAGCGTTTCCGAGGACTACCCGCATAAAGTATTGGTCTGCACCTTCAATAAAGAGGCAGATGAATGAACGTTCAGCGCGGCAGTCTCCTCGCGGGTGCGGAACAGGCACAAGGCTTGCCGATTATCATTGATGTGCTGCGGGCGTTTACTACCAGCGCGGTTCTATTCTCTCTGGGTATCGAAAGCCTCATTCTCGTCTCGACTGCTGAGGAATCCTTTGCCTTGCGCGAGAAGTATGGCTGTTGGCTAGCGGGTGAGGATGGTGGTATCAAAATTGATGGTTTTGATTCGGGCAACTCACCAACTGAATTGCTGCGATTACCAACGAATACATTGCGTAGTAAAACGGTTGTCCTTCGTAGCAGCGCCGGAACCCAAGGCGTAGTAGCCGCGCTCAAGAATGTCTCGCGTGTCATCTTAGGCAGCTATGTCATGTCGAAGTCGATTGCGGCTTATGTGCGTGGGCAAAATCCTGACACGGTAAGTATCATCGGCATGGGGCAGCGCTTACTCGAAACTGCGCCCGAAGATGAGGCCTGTGCCGCCTACCTCGACCATCTACTAACAGGCAAACCCTACGATCATTTTGCGACCATCTGGTCGTGCATCAACTCGCCATTTATTCAGCGCTGTTTGCATGGCGAAGTGCATCATGTCCCGCCCGAGGATATTTTGCTCTGCCTCCAGCGTGATCTATTTGACTTCGTGCTGGTTGCAGAAAAGGTTGATGGGCTGATTAAAGTGTCGAAATTACAGGAAGATTTGTTCGTTATTTGAGTATCTTCAATCGCGGTATAATGCAGGACAGTAGGATAGGAATTGGGAGTTGCCAACGAATGGACATCATAACTTTGGCACTGGATATGCCCGGACAAGTTAGAATTTCTGGCAAGATTATTGCCACAAACGTGACCTATGATGCCTTCATGAATGGCTTTGAAGGCCAACATGTCGAATGGGTCAATGGAGCCGTTATAGAGATGCCTTCAATTGATGAACGTCATGATGCGCTGGTTCATTTTTTTCGTGTCTTGTTCTCTGCTTATTTTGAGCATATTGTTGGTCGAATATTAGGTGACCCGATGATTATGCGCCTAATTGATGTGCCTTCTTCCCGTGCGCCGGATATTCTCATATTACTAGAAGATCGCCTTGACCAATTGCATCAAAATGAAGTCGTTGGCCCTGCTAATCTGGTAATTGAAATTGTCTCAGAAGGAAATTCACGTACCGACTATATTGACAAGTGGCGTGAATATGAACTCGGTGGTGTGCCAGAATATTGGATTATCAATCACAAGAAGAAAGAAGCGACATTTCTTCAACTGAATGCTGATGGTATTTACGACGAAGTTTTGCTCGGAGATGATGCACGCTACACCTCAAAGGTTTTGCCCAACTTTAGCCTATCTGTAGATTTACTTTGGCGGGAAGCTCTTCCCGGTTTTAGTGAAATCGGCCGCCTTGTCACCGAAATGTTTGCTTAAACAATCGCCAGCCAATTTATGCTGAGGATAACCCAATGATCACAAACACCCAACCCGATCTACTGCACCGCCTGAACATCAACACCGACATCGCCCGCAAAATGTTGACGGGTTTTATCCGCGACCAGATCACCAAAGCGGGTATGAAACGGGCTGTGCTGGGACTCTCCGGCGGCATCGACTCGGCGCTCTCGGCTTACCTTTCGGTGGAAGCACTCGGCGCAGAAAACGTGCTGGCGGTGCGGATGCCCTACAAAACATCCAACCCTGCCAGCATGAATGATGCTACTTTGGTCATCGAGTCGCTGGGTATTCCTTATCTCAACATTCCAATTACTGAAATGGCTGATCCACTTATCAATCAATTTCCCGACATGACCAATCTCCGCAAAGGCAATATCATGGCGCGGCTGCGGATGGTCACACTCTACGATCAATCGGTAGCTTTTGGCGGGCTGGTGATGGGTACGAGCAACAAGACCGAGTTCTTGCTGGGCTACTCGACCATTTACGGTGACAGCGGTGTAGCACTGCATCCGTTGGCTGACCTCTATAAAGCTCAGATACGCCAACTGTCGCGGGCGATGGGTGTGCCGCAGCCCATCCTCGACAAAGCGCCTTCTGCCGACTTGTGGGAAGGGCAGACCGACGAAGGTGAACTCGGTTACTCCTATAATGATGTTGATCAAGTGTTGTTTTTACTGGTCGATGAACGCTATACCGTTGATGAAGTGGTCGATGAAGGCTTCGAACGCACTTTTGTCGAGAAGGTTTGGTCGCGAGTGAAAATCAACCACTACAAACGCACCATGCCCAACATCGCCAAACTCAGCCGCCGCAGCATCGGTCACGACTTCCTCTATCTGCGCGACTTTACGGGACGTTAACGGTCAGTTACTAAGCAACTGGGTTCATAAATACGCGATTTTTGCGTAGGGATGAGGCGTGCCTCATCCTCGTTTCATTTTAAACATTTATTGAATAAATAAGGGACATATTATGAACCGATTTACAGGTAAAGTCGCCATCGTCACCGGTGGCGCTTCGGGCATTGGTGCGGCAGTCGCATACGAATTCGCATTGGAAGGGGCAGCGGTTGCCATCTTCGATATTAATGTGCCACTGGGTCAATCGTATGTCGACGAACTTCAAGCCGCCGGACATCGCGCCAGCTTTCACCGCGTCGATGTCTCGGATGCTGATTTGGTCGCGCAGGCAGTCGCAGCAGTGGTTGCCCAATACGGAAATATCAACTGTCTCGTCAATTGTGCCGTCAGCTTCACCGCCAAAGGTTTGGATGTCACCACCGCCGATTGGGATCGCAGTTTGGGGGTCAATGTGCGTGGCAATTCCAATATGGTGCAAGCCTGTTACCCGTCGATGAAAGCGGCTGGCGGTGGCGCGGTGGTCAATATCGCCAGTATTTCAGGCCATATTGCTCAGCCCAACCGTTGGACCTATAACGCCACCAAAGGCGCAATCATCACCATGAGCAAATGTCAGGCGCTTGATCTCGCACCCGACAAAATTCGCGTTAATGTGGTCAGCCCCGGTTGGATATGGACTCCCGAAGTCGATAAAGCTGCCAACAATGACCGCGCCAAATGGGAGCCGATTTGGGGAAAGTATCATATGCTGCGCCGCTTAGGACAGCCGCCCGAAGTGGCTCGCGCCGTTCTGTTTTTGTGCAGTGATGATGCCAGCTTTATCACCGCCGCCGAGTTACCGGTTGATGGTGGCTACCTCGGCATGGGCAGCGAAGGGCTGGGCGAAACCTCATCCTTTGCCGGCACAGAATAAATTTTTGCTAAATACTGCCAGGGAAAATCATGCTCGAAAAATTAACCTTTCCGATTGTCGATACCCATCTCCATGTTTGGGATACCCGCCTGATTGATTATCCGTGGCTCAACGATAACGCGCTGCTCAATCGGCCTTACTTGTTGGATGATTACAACCGCGCTTGCGGATCAGTGACTGTCGAGCGCATGGTATTTCTTCAGTGTGAGGCCGATTTCTCACAGTTCATGCGTGAGGCTGAATGGGTCAACAGTTTGGCGGATCAAGAGCCGCGCTTGCAGGCTATTATCCCTTGGGCTCCGCTGGAAAAAGGCGATGCAGCCCGCGCTGATCTTGAGCGACTTGCTGCCATGCCGCGTGTCAAAGGCATTCGCCGCATCATCCAGTTTGAACCGGATTTGGACTTTTGCCTGCAACCGGATTTCATTCGCGGTGTGCAAGCCTTACCCGACTACAACTTGAGCTTTGATATTTGCATCGACACTCGTCACATGCTCAACACTATCCAGATGGTGCGCCAATGCCCCAATGTGCAGTTCATCATCGACCATATCGCCAAGCCGGACATCAAACATCAGCAGCTTGATCCTTGGCGTGAACACCTCAAAACCTTTGCCAGTTTTCCCAATGTTTACTGCAAAATATCCGGCCTCGTCACCGAAGCCGACCATCAAACATGGACGAAAGAACAGCTTAAACCGTATATTGATCACGTCATCGAATGCTTTGGCTTTGACCGTGTCATCTATGGTGGCGATTGGCCGGTTGCCACCCAAGCCACCGATTATCCCCGTTGGGTCGAAACCTTACTCTGGGCTGTCGATGGCTGCTCCGAAACCGAACTCAAAAACCTCTTTCACGACAACGCGATCCGTTTCTATAAGCTGGCCTAATTTGGATCGAACATTGTCGTGCATCCTCTTTGACTTGGATAACACCTTAACAGACCGTGCCGCTTCAATCCGTCAATTCTCGCGGCAATTTTTCGAGGACTTCCATCATACGTTGCATGAACAGGTTAGATTTGAAGTTGTTCATCATGTGCTGCGAGTAGGTGATGGCGGTGGTTATCGACCTAAAGAAGTCATGTTCAAGGAAATCCAAACCAACCTCGAATGGATTGAAGCTCCCAGCTTAGAAACGATTGCTGACTATTGGTATCGTGTATCTGCCCAATCCATGCAACTGCGCCCCGCTGTTCACGAAACCCTCGAAGAACTTCAGCGACGCGGTTTCACTTTAGGGATGATTACCAACGGCAAAACAGATGTACAGAACGCAACCATTGACGCCACAAACCTTCGGAAATATTTCTTAGTCATCATCATTTCTGAGGCCAGCGGGTTCCGTAAACCCGACCCACGCATTTTTCATCTGGCGTTATCGAGCTTAAAAATACTTCCTGAACATGGAGTCTACATTGGCGATCATCCCCAGTCTGATGTAGAAGGCGCACGCATCGCTGGCTTACAAGCCATCTGGTTCGCGGGCGTTCATGCTTGGCCGGAAGGCTTGCAACCGCCTTCGCATCAAATCACGCACATTGCACAACTGCTAGACTTGATTTGATGTAGACCGGATTCATCTCCAAAAGTTTGTATACTCGAACCATTATATGCGAACTCTTGTGCTATTCTGTAACCATGATGAATATCTGCTTAATACCATTTTTTGTATCTTATCTTTGCGTCTTTGCTGCCTTGCGCCTTTGCGTTAAGTTTTTTGCCTTTGCATTTTCGGCGGATTGCTCCCCTACAGCCGCAACTGCACTGCCAATATTGGCGCGCGGCGGACACACGGGAGTGACCCGCTGCAATAGTGTCATTTCAGTGGCATCAGCCGAGCCACCCGCTGCACAAAATTGTCAATTCAGCGGTTTCTCGGCGGCGACTCGCCAGTCATTTCAGCGGATTATTATGCAATTTGTGCAAATAAAAACGGGCTGCTGCTGGCAACCCGTTTTGTACTTTTAATTCCCTCCCTGTGTTTTGGGGAGGGTTAGGGTGGGGTCACGGGATCAACAACTTTTGTCCGGTCTTCACCAGATTAATGTTGGTGATGTTATTAGCAGTCACCAACGCTTGAATCGTCACACCATATTTGGTCGCGATGATCACCAATGTATCACCTGCTTGCACCGTGTAATAACGGGGTGCTTGCGGGATCTTCAAGACTTGTCCCGCGTAAACGAGGTTTACATTGGTGATGCCGTTCACAGCCGCCAATGTGCTGGGTGAGACACCATAGGCCGCCGCGATACTTGCCAGCGTTTCACCCGCTTTGACCACATGCGTCCCCGGTGTCGAAGGCACTGGCACAGGCGCAGGCTGCGAAGGAACCGGAGCGCTGTAAGCAATCGTCAACCGCTGACCGGGATAAATATAGTTGGCGTTTGAGAGGCCGTTCACAGCCGCCAAAATTTGCCATGTTGTTCCATAACGGGTTGCGATGGACTTCAAATCATCGCCTGCCTTCACGATGTAATAAGTCGTCGTTCCACCCACGGGGACAGTTGGTGGAGGTACATCGGTGGTTGGGGGCGGTGGGGCATCGCTGTTGTAGGTCACAGGCAAAAGGGATAGGTCAGCGTAGGTGCGGATCAGCGTGGAGTTCACCCAACCTTGTTGTCCGGTTGCCACTTGCACCTGCACCCATACGCCCTTGGATGCCCGTCCAATCAGCGTAAATTGCGTGTTATAAGGAAGGCTGGTAACCGGCTTAAATTGGACACCCGGCCCGGTGCGGACGTTGAGCCGACCTGTATTGACCGCAGCCAGCGACCCGGCCTGTGCCATCACACCCATCGTCGGCACGATCATGCCCACAACCAGCACCAACATGATGAACAGTGAAAATCCTTTAAAATGAGGCCGTATTTTTGCGGTCATCGCCTATCTTCCTATCGTAAATAGAGTACATTTCTATATATGTACAAATCTTACTACTGATTATGAACCTGCGCAATTCAAACACGTTCTAGAATGCATCTGCGTTTGCATTTCCCCCTAGTCGGTGTTTACTGTAGAATAATATCGTATAGTACTCATGATCACCTGCTGCCTTTTACCGAATTTTCGCTCAGTCAAAGGGCGGATACTTGAAACGCAGTATGAGCATGATGAAGCATAAACCGAAGCACATAGACCGAATTTCGAACCTATACAATACAGTGAATACAACATTTAGCGTAGCCGGGATGTAGTTATGAATGACACGCCGATTGATCTATGGATTATTGAATTGTCCAACCCGCAGTGGAAAACGGCCATCCGTGTGCGAGTGGAAAACAAAATGAACGTGGGGCGCGTTGTTGAGGGCGAAAATAATAAGCGCCCTGATGTGGATTTAAGCCCTTACGAAGCCGAATCGATGGGTGTTTCCCGTCTGCACTTCTCGATTGAGCCTGATGTAGATCGCCTTATTTTGCGTGATCTGAATAGTGGTAATGGTACGCAGCTTAACGGCAACCGCCTTAAATCGGATGAGGCTTATCGCTTGTCATCCGGCGACCAGATTATGGCGGGACTGCTTCGTCTAGACATCACCTTTGTGTTATCGCCTACGTATGGTGGTGCAGTTCATCGCCAGCCCAGCCTACAACTGCAAGACCAGATTCAGCAAGGTAAAGGTCAGCTTATCTTAATCGTCGAGCAGGATGAAGAGTTTGCCAACGCGGTGGCCTCCATTCTGGAACAGGCAGGTTACACCACCAAAATCGCTCATGAGGTGGTGGGCGCGATCCGCTCCTATAACCAGAATCGCCCCAGTGCCATCATCGTGAATCCCATTTTGCCGGATATGAGCGGCTTGGAGTTTTGTCGCTATATCCGCCGTGATGTGAAGATGAATACCACGCCGATGGTCGTCATCGGCACGGCCTCCAAATCACCGGAAAGCGCCGAGGCTATGAAAGCGGGTGTCGAAGTTTTTCTGGAACGTCCCGTCAGCGCTCAAGAACTCCGCCATGTGATGTCATCGTTGATCGTGCAGCACGAAACAGGCAAATCGAACCTCTACACCAAGCACTTGGTAGGGACTGCTCCGCTCAAAGCCGTCCAACCCGAAACACGCCAGAATACTTGTGTCCTGTTTGTTGCCGGACACAGTGATGCGCCCATCGTCCTCGCAGTGCTGCCCAACCAACCCGTGTCTTTTGGGCGGCAGGTGACAACCGGTGGTTTAAAGGCTCATGTTGATTTGACTCGCTATGATGCTGCGAATTGGGGTGTCTCGCGTATTCATATGATCTTGCATCATCAGGGTAATCAATTTTTGGTGGAAGATCAGGGCAGTGTCAATGGCTCTTACCTGAATGGCGATCCGCTAAAACCCAAAACACTAACCCTTCTCAAAAACTCTGATGAAATCCGCTTGGGGCAACTGCGGATGTATATTTACTTTCTGGAAGATAACGATGATACCCTGCCTAAAAAGCCGCCCAAGAAAAAGACTCAATCGGTTAAAAAAACTGAGCTATAATGCACTGACTATTAAGGAATATTGCGGTTATGGATTTTAGCAATCAGATTATTCTCATCACCGGTGCATCACGCGGAATCGGACGGGCGATTGCCCACCAATTTGCCGAAAAAGGCGGACGTGTCGCTGTGCATTACAACACCAACGCCGATGCTGCCGAGGAAACTTTGGCATCACTCCCCGGCAGCGGGCATCTGGTCGTGCAGGCGGATTTGGCTGATGCTGAGGCTATTCAGCGTGTGGTTGAAACGGTTATCGACCAGATGGGCGGTTTGCATGTACTCGTCAACAACGCCGCCGTCTACGAAGACCATTCAGTAGCCAAGGTCAATTATGATGTCTGGCAAACGAGTTGGCTGCATACTATTCAAGCGAACTTGCTCGGTGCGGCTAATGCGACTTACTGTGCTGCCCAACACATGATGAATCATGGTGGCGGACGCATCATCAACATTTCATCACGCGGGGCATTCCGTGGTGAACCGGATGCACCGGCTTATGCTGCCAGCAAAGCAGGCTTGAACGCGATGGGTCAGTCACTTGCCAAAGCCTTGGGCGGGCATAAAATTTATATTACGACGGTTGCTCCCGGTTGGGTCGAAACCGATATGGCAGCCGCTATTCTGGCTGGGCCGGATGGTGATGCCATTCGCGCTCAGAGTCCGCTCGGACGAGTAGCGACACCCGATGATGTTGCATACACGGTACTGTTTCTGGCATCAGAGGGGGCGGAGTTCTTGACTGGTACGATTGTGGATGTGAATGGCGCATCTTACCTACGGATGTGATTTTGAAACTAATGAAAATAGTTTATGGCTGAAAAACAAAACGCGCCCAATTATCCCGATATTCTGGGTTATATTACCGATGGACAGCAGTTAACAATCGGGATGGTGCAGGCCGCATTAGCTGTACGTCCTCCCGTCGCGCGGGTCGGCAGACCATTCGCGGCTATTCTTCTCCTACAAAATATGTCGGATGCCAATGTTGCTGTGACGGCAACCTTGCAACTGCCTCCCAAAGATGTGGCTGGCGAAAAAGGGCGTTTCGGCACACCCAATGAATATTCCTCCCTGAATTTACTCCCTGCCGAAGTCGGTTATCTGGTTATCCCCGTTAATACGCGCCCTAACGCCGCACCTGCCAACGAATATGTTATAGCAGTAGATGTACAAGTCGAAACGACCAGCAAGCCGCGTCTGATTCGACAAGCTGAACAGAGCGAAGAGATCAATCTGGATTATTATTTCTCGTTGAGCGAAGAAGCCATCCAAAAATTGATGGTTTTGAAGATGCTCAATTTTTCGATCAAGCGGCGCGGCATGTTCGGCACAATTCTAGAAGCTAGTTTTGCGCTGGCTCCTGCCAAAGAAATGCCGCGGAATGATGTCAAGGCGGGTTGGTTCAGTTTATGGGGACTAGGTACGGATAGTGACGCACGTCCTTTACTAGAGCGTTATCGGGGTACGCTGGCGCTTAGCATCATTCCCGGCCTCAAGCCCGCTGCCTTATATAGAGCCTTGTTACCCATAACTAAAGAACGAATTAGTAAAGCCTATCGCGCACAGGCTATTGAAATCCACTTCATCACTAAATTGATGGTTTACATCCTGAGCATTGCGCCGCAGCCGCCACTTGTTTATCACTACCCTGAAGAAGCCATGTATACCGTAATGACTTTGCTCAAGCACGGTTGGCCGACGGATGGCACACCGATCCCGCTGCCGTACTGGTGTCGGGGGCTGCTGCATATGATTGGCATGGATGAGGAAGTGGTTCAAGACCCGGTATTGGCCTTCACCGGGGCAATTTATGACGAACTGCTGCGGGATGCCATCACACATGGGTTTCATATTATGAGTGTGGCGACAAGGCGCGAAATGGCGAGTGAACACGAACTGCGTGTTTATACCGATTATTTGGTGCAGATTGTACGTCATCCTAAACGCCCACTGACCTTTAGCGATGTCTATATCCCGCTGGTATTGGCGGGGGCGGTGGTATCAGAAGATGTTGTGCTGCCCAACGAGAAACCGCTTGAACGGATACACGACCTGATGAAAGTGTATAACAAGCGGGCGGAAACCGAACGCACACCCGAAAACGAGATGGCCTTCCTCATGGCTGAGGATGTTACCAACTTTGCCCTGCGCCGTTATAGCGATTGGATGTGACCTCGTTTTTGTAGAGCATTAATCACACTTCGTTACCTGTCCTTGAGTGGTTGCCACAGATTTCCGCATTTCGCGTATAATAAAATTGTTATATGGAGGCGAGTGTGGCGGAAACGAAGACAAATTATCCCGATATATTAGGTAGCATCACAGGCGGCGCACGTTATAACGTGAATGTTGCACAGGTGGCGCTGGGAGTGCGCCCGCGTAACATTCGGGCTGGACGATCTTTCGAGGTCATTCTGCTCATTCAAAATGCGTCGGATGTCGATATTGATGTCACCGCGTCCTTACAATTGCCCCCACAAGACAACAAAAAGAAACCCAAGCGTTTTATTGCTAAATCAGAACGGTTAGTCGTCGGCTTGCGACCTGCCGAAATGGGTTATGTGGTGCTGCCTGTGACTTCACTGCCTGACACCGCGATTGGTGAAGGTTACAAGGTTGGTGTGGGTATCGAGGTAAAGTCGCAAGGCAAACCGCGCCGTATCCGTACTAATGAGGGTGGCGGTCAGGTTAATCCCGAACACTTAAATGATGATACGCTTGGCAAACTCAATGATTTAAAGAAACTCAGTTATTCGACAAATCGGCGTGGGTTGATGGGAACGGTGTTAGAAGCCCCTTTCAACGTGATGTCTCCCCAAATCGGACAATTGGTTGATCTGAAAGCTGCGTGGGTCAGTTTGTGGAAGATGAGCGACCATCATGATGATAGTCTGCTGCTGACCCAATATGCCGAAAAGCTCCAAACGCTTGTCCTGCCAAAATTGAAACGTGAGGCTCTCTACCCTCCATTATATGAAGCCACGGCTCAGCGTTTCCAACAAAGTGGTTATGCCCTGCAACCGCCTGAGATTCATTACATCACCAAACTAATGGTTTATATATTGGAATTGGCTACGCCCGACGAGAGCAGCCCCGATTACTTAAAAGACCCGCATTACGATGTGCAGTTGGCGCTTAAACTGGTGCTGCGCGGTGAACAAGACGCGCTAACATTACCCGCTTGGTGCAAAGGGATGCTGAAAGCGATTGAGGCTAACCCGGCGGTCGCAGTCGATCAACCAGCGGTTGCACTTGCCAGCACCGGTTACGATGAACTGCTGCGAGATGCGATGCAATTGGGTTTCCAGATGATTACCACCTCGACGGGTGAAAAGATGGGCAGCGACGACGATATGCGTGAGTACGCGGATCGTCTAATCGGTAAGATTCAGGCGGACAAACCCGTTTTGAGTTTTAGCGATGTCTATTTGCCGCTGCTGTTGGGTGGGGTCATTATTTATGATCGGGCTGTGTTGAAAGCCGAAAAAGTTGGTGAGTTGCTCACTGAACTTTCACGGATTGTTAAATCACGTTATGCTGAAGTAAATGCTGAGGATGATATGGTCTATCACCTCGCCGAACAGGTTGTTGACCGCGCGCTTCAGAAGTTTGGATATAGGGCGTAGGATAATGCAAGAATCAATTCACAAACTTGAACCGCTTTATCCAGATGTACTCGGCTCGATTACGGGTGGTTCGCGCATTAGCATGGATAAACTGCAATGTGCGTTGGGAATTTTTCCAACCCAGACCTACATGAACCAGCCGGTCGAGGTTATCCTGATTTTGCAAAATATGGTTGACCAACAGATGCAAATTAAAGTTCATCTGCAACTACCTAGTCAGGATAAAAAGGGAAATCCAGTCGTTATTGATACCGCCAAAAAGACACTCGCATTGTCGATGCGTCCCGGAGAAGTGGGGGTGCTGCGTATTCCCATTATCCCTCTGCCGCCGACTCAAGCGGGAACTGGTTTTCCGGTACGGATAGCTGTCCGCTACCGGACACCCAACGAAGGGCATCCGGTAAGGCCACCCGCCGGAGGAGCGCCGCCTTCGGTGTTGAGCATATCCAGCTTCAAACTGCAAGCACTGCGCGAAGTGGCGTTTTCCGCCCATATGTGGAATGAGTCGGCGGAAATTATCACCACTTATTTTGACATCGCGCCTAAGCGTACCCCACCCATCGGGCAGGATTTACAGGCCAAATATGAAAGCTTGTGGACGATGGAGGAAATGGTCGAGGAGCGCGAATTGGTGCAGGCCAAATTGGTAGATGCCCAACGCATTGCCAGCAGTCTGACGCGTAGTACGGTTTACATGCCGATGATGATGGCGGTCGAAGAACATTTTGCCGAACGGGGTATGCCGCTGCATCCCGGCGAAATGCGAGCCATTGCCAAGATGATGACGTATACCATGGACGAGGGCTTAGAACTCGAACCCGGTTTTTCGATGGAAGACAGTCGTTGGTTCCTCACGCTGTGTCAGGTGTTGGCGCATAATCCTGATTTGGAACATATCGACCGTAGCGAACTGGTGACCAAGTACCTGTTCGAAGCAACCTTGTACGATGCAATTCTGCTGGGATTTTCCACCATTGATCCCAAAGTCAAAGAGGATTTGGGTGATGCAGCCGAACGCGTCAACTACGCTACCCGTGTGCTGGCATGGTTTGCTGGCGAGGGCGATCCTGATCCCAGCTACATTTATCTACCGCTGGCGATGGGCGGTGTGGTTGTGAATATGTTGGTGGCATCTAAGGATGAAAACCCGTGGTTGGTGGTCGATCAGCTTACGGAAGCTAATCGGGGGCGGGCGCGGCTTGCCAGTGGTGAAGTGGCGACCATCTTTAAAGTAATGGACTCGCTGCTGAACCAAGCCGAAGATGCGTTACGCCGTGCGCGGGTGAGCAGGCCATAAGACCGATTTCAAACCCATGCGTTATAGCTATCAACATAATGGACAAACCTACAATCTGACCATCGAGCAGCAATCTGACGGACAGTTTGTAGCGTCGATAGGGGAGCGAACAATCCTCTTACAAGCGCAACCGTTATCGAATAGCGGTTGGCGATTGTTGTTGAATGGTCAATCGCATATTGTTTACACTGCCGCGCAGGGCGACCAGCGGTTTGTGCAGGTGGATGCTATCGCTTATTCATTGACTGTGCCGGGTTCAAAATCGGTACGCCGTACAACTTTAGCAGGCAGCGCGGAAGTGGTGGCGCAAATGCCGGGACAAGTGACAGCGGTGTTGGTGCAGCCAGATGAAGCCGTTACACGCGGGCAAACCTTACTTATGCTTGAAGCGATGAAAATGGAAATCCGTGTGACGGCTCCGGCTGACGGGTATGTCAAACAGGTGTTGGTACAGCAGGGGGCTGTGGTCGAGCGTGGTCAACAGTTAGCTATCTTTGAAGCAGCCAATAGTTAGCTTTCGCCCAAACGTCTGGTTTCCATCGTGCCATAACGCAGTGTCATGCGGCTGCCACCAATGCTGGCAGTCTGGTTAATCAGCCACGTAATCGGTACACCGGATTCGAGGTTGTGACCATCAAATTGCGTGCCATTGGCCGAGTATAAATCCGTCAGGGTAATGCCTTTATCCGGCCCGCGTGAAACACGTAGATGTACCCGTGAAATCCGATTGTCATCAATAACCAGATCGCAGCGGTTGGGGCTGCGTCCAATCACCAACTCGGCTTGGGGCAGTGGAACGCGTTGGCGCTTGCCATCCTGTGCTACAATATCCAGATAAAAATGGTGTGCGTGTGCCGATTTCCCCCGTTCGTCGGCAGGGTTGTCATCTGAAGTTTGACCCATTGTATACACGCCTATACCCCTTTAAGCTATAACCTGATTAACCGTGGTTAAGGGTTAACCTCACTTCGATAAGGAAAGATGAGAACTATGTGGCAAATCACTGAAATTTGTGTAAAATTGTACAAAGACAATAGCCTTGCGTTCTCAAGGTTCATTTTTCACAATAGCATAGATTTTTCTCAAAGTGGAATTAAGTTTCTAGTACCAACCTCCTAATTGCAAGTAGATTGTCATTGCACTGTCTAGCTCTCTAACCGTTATTTGTCGTCAGGAAGCATTTATGGCCTCGATTACCCCCCAAAAACCGCATCAAAGCAACAGCGGCATCAGTGGTACCACCATCGCCATCATTGTGGTGGTTGGTGTTCTTTTGATTGCTGGTGGCTTGTTGATTGGTACTTTCACCCCCAGTATCTTACCCGTACAAGCTTCTGCTGAATCCAAGCAGGTCGATAACCTGTTCCACATCCTGTTGGTCATCGGTGGGGCTGTGTTCCTGCTGGTACAAGGGTTGTTGGTGTATTCGATTTGGCGTTTCCGTGCCAAACCGGGTGAGACTGCTGATGGCATCAACATGCACGGCAACACCACACTGGAAATTGTTTGGACGGCTATCCCAGCGATCATCGTCTTCGTGTTGACGATTTTAAGCTGGCAGGTCTTCAACAGCATGATCGCCCCTAAAGAGGGTGAGATGAGCATTGTTGCCAATGCTGCCCGCTTCAACTGGAACTTCCAGTACGCGATGCCTCTCAGTATCATGGGCAAGGAATACGACACGACCAAGTTCTCCCAAGCGGTGCAGGATGACTTGAAAGATGATGGCAAGCTTACGCTGACCTCTCCGACATTGTATGTCATGAAAGGGCAGCCAGTCGTCATGGAGATGACCCCCAAAGATGTTATCCACGCTTTCTGGATTCCGGCCTTCCGTGTCAAACAAGATTTATTGCCGGGACGTGTGACCACAGTACGCTTTACACCCACTGAATCCGGTGAATACCTACTGGAATGTACACAGTTGTGCGGTGCAAATCATGGTGCGATGCGCGCAAAGGTCATCGTCGTTGCTAACGAAACCGATTTTGACTCAATGATGATGCCGATGATGAAAGATATGGTTGAGCCGCCTCCTGATCCGATTGATCGTGGGCGCAAGCTGTTGGCAAGTGACGTTTATCCCTGCTATACCTGCCACAACCTATCTGATTTGGCTTCGGCTAATTGGATCGGTAACGTCGGCCCGGCGTTGAATGGTGTGGCGGATCGCGCTGCAACCACGCGTTCTGCCGCTACTGGACAGACTCCCCAAGAATATCTCTTCACAGCCATTCACGAGCCGCAAGCTTATCTGGTTCCGGGTTATGGCCCATTGATGCCACAGTTGAATTTGCCGGAATGCGAAGTCTGGGACATCGTAGCTTACTTATCGACACAATCTGAAAGTGGACAACCGCCCTTTACCGTTGAGGTTCCGCCACAATGTCAGGGTTCAAACGATGCTGCTGGTGCTGAAGCGACTGCCGAGGCAACAGGCGAAGCCACCGCCGAGGCGACTGGTGAGGCTACAGCGGAAGTCACAATCGAGGCAACTGCGGAAGTCACAACCGTCGGCGAAGAAGCCATTCAACAGATTGCGAACCCTGCAATTAATGGTACGCCGACTGTGGAAGGAACTGTCGAGGTCACGAGCGAAGTTACACCGGAACCGACAGCCATACAAGCGACTGTTGCGCCTTAGAAGTAATAGAATGGTCTAATTAGATAGAGATTTAGCGAAAAGGTAGTTGGGAAAGGTTTCATTATGGCAAGCATTACCGTACCCGTAGGCGGAGCAGAGCGTGAAATACGCGAACTGACGCGCCCCAAACTGCGAATTAGCGATTACCTGCGCTGGAGCGTCGATCATAAAATTATCGGCGTTCAGTACATGGTAACGTCCCTCTTTTTCTTTCTGGTTGGTGGCACACTGGCGATGTTGATTCGTTGGGAACTGCTGACTCCCAACCTTGATGTAGTACAAACAGGCACGCAATACAACAATTTGTTCAGCGTTCACGCGCTGGTCATGATCTTTCTGTGGATTATCCCGATGTTCGCGGGCTTTGGTAATTACCTCGTGCCATTGATGTTGGGCGCGAAGGATATGGCCTTCCCGTGGTTGAATGCGCTGGCCTTCTGGCTTATTCCTCCGGCGGGTTTGCTGCTGTTGGGCAGTATGCTGGTCGGCGGCCCGGAAGCCGGTTGGACGCAGTATCCTCCCCTCAGTACGCTCTACAGTGGTGACGGACAGACCTTAGCGGCTTTGTCGCTGCATTTGTTGGGTATTAGCTCCATTCTGGGTGCGATCAACTTCATTGTGACCATCAAAAACATGCGACCTGAAGGCATGGGCTGGTGGCAGATGCCGTTATTCTGCTGGGCTATTCTGGCAACGTCGATTATCGTGGTTATGGCAACTCCCTTCTTGGCAGGTGCGCTAACCCTGTTGATCCTTGACCGCATCGGCGGGACGAGCTTCTTTGATGCCACTAAAGGTGGTGACCCTCAGCTCTGGCAAAACGTATTCTGGTTCTACAGCCATCCCGCAGTCTATATCATGGTACTTCCGGGTATGGGTATTCTTTCCGAAGTGCTTTCCATCCATGCGCGTAAGCCAATTTTCGGTTACAAAATGGTTGCCATGTCCAGCATGGGTATCGCCCTCATTGGCTTCACGGTTTGGGCGCATCATATGTTTACCAGCCTTACGCCACAGTTGCGTATTCCGTTCATGATTACCTCGATGATTATCGCCGTACCAACTGGCATCAAGATATTTAGCTGGTTGGGTACATTGTAGGGCGGCAAAATCCGCTTAACCAGTGCCATGTTGTTCGGGTTGGGTTTCCTCTCGATGTTCGTTATCGGCGGTATCAGCGGTGTGATGTTAGCGGCTATCCCTTTCGATATTCAGGTGCATGATACTTACTTCGTGGTTTCACATCTGCATTTCGTGTTGTTTGGTGGCAGCGTGTTCACCATTTATGCGGGTATCTACCACTGGTATCCCAAGATCACCGGACGTATGTTGAATGAGCGTTGGGGCAAGATTCACTTCTGGCTGACTTACCCTGCCTTCTTCTTCACGTTCTTCCCGATGCATATCGCAGGGATGTTGGGTATGCCCCGCCGCGTCGCCATTTACCTGCCGGAGTTTCAGAGTATCAATACGCTGATTAGTATTTCCGGCTTCATCTTAGGGCTTTCCACATTCGTGCTGTTGGCGAATATGGTTATCAGCCTGCGTAAGGGCAAGATCGCAGGCGCAAATCCTTGGCGCGCTCTGACACTGGAATGGGCGACCACTTCACCGCCACCTGTGACCAACTTCATTGATGATCCTGTGCCGTTCCCCGACCCATACGGTTATGGTTCGGCGGGTTCACAGGAATATTTGGATGAAGTTGACCGCCGCTTTGGGATGGGTGATTCTGACATGGTTCCGCGTCCAGCACTAATAGTTGCTCCCGCGCCATCAGGTGACTAGGATGATTTTTGCGTAGGGGTTTGTCGTCGGCAAACCCCTACATGGTAGTACTGTAAGCATATGAGTGTATTTTATTGGAATGGCAGTATGACTCAACAAGCATTGGAGCAAAAACTTACCCGTCAAGAACAACTACAACTTCGTAATCGTCGTACTGGATTAACGGTTTTCCAGATTTCGTGGATTATGACCTTTGTCTGCTTGATCGTTGTTAACTTTTGGATACGCGGGAACAGTGACGCATGGCCGCCCGCTGGCACTCAGGTCGAAAAGCTGATCCCAACCTTGATGACGCTTGTGTTAATCGCCAGTAGTTTCTTTATTCGGCGAGGGGTGCGGTCGCTAAAGGTGGATGACATCCAAACCTTCGCGATCAATTGGCGCAATGGATTGCTGCTGGGTGGTGTGTTCGCAATTGTGATGGCGATTGAATTCGTCGCCGCGCCGGGAAATGGTCAGTTTCTGAGCATCTACCGTTTGATGATTGGTTTCCACCATATTCACGCGTTGGTGATCGGTTACTACCTGATTCGCGTGTATCAGAATGCCAAGCGTGGGGCATACACTTCCACCGATTTCTGGCCGGTAGAAGGTGGAACGAGTTTGTGGGATTTCGTGACGGTCGCGTGGGTTCTGTTTTATGTGGTGTTGTACATCATTTAACAATGCGTATTAACGTCATCGCAGGCTCGATAATTATTGAGGCTGCGGTATAATCGCTTTAAGTGGTTGTTGACGATTAAACTTGTAATTATTGACTGAACTGAAACGAGAGGATTGGCTTATGCTGCAACCGGGTCTTGCCCGCGCAGTGCCAATGGGCATTCTGGGCTTTATTGGCGGCGCTCTACTGGCGCTCGTTATCCGTATGTTACAGGGACTGGATGTTGCTGGCTCGGTCGGCGCGGCCTTTGTGTTAGGCGCGTTCATTTCGGCTGGCGTGTTTGTTTGGGGAATGGGTGGTTTTGACCCGCGCATGAGCGTCCACGGTGAACATGCCGAGGAAGAACATGCTGTCGTCCCTGTTAAACCTGCTGGCGATCCTCCTGCCACAAGCATCTTAGGTGCTTACACATGGCAGGTGACTTTCTGGACGATTTTATGCGTGCTGGTGATTGCGGGTTTCGCTTTCATACCTGCTGGCCCACACATCCGTAACGTGCATCCCGGTCAGGGTGATGTTTCCGGTGTAGGCTTCGTAGCATTGGGTGGAATTTACCAGCCGATCCGCGAATTCTTGCAGACGGCGACCAGCCTTGAACTGCTGCCCAAAATGTCGGATGAACTGGCTTCTTTACAGGTCAGCTATCTCATACTGCTTGTGGTCTTTATAGCGATAACCATGTTTTCGCTGTTTCTTTTTGGAGCGTTGTTCGCGGGTGCGCTGAACTACTTTAATCAGGGCAAGAAAAATCCCGATAGCACTAATATTGCGTGGCGGGTATTGATCTTCATTCTAGTGGTTGCCGCACCGTTGTTGACCATACCGCTGCTGGTTTCCAGCCGCGAAGTGCCGATGGCGATTGTGATACCCGTTTTCTTGCTGCCTCCGCTGCTGCTGCTGATTGCTTACCGCCGTCCAATCTGGGCGATTTTGCTGCTGATTGGCCTGACGCTGCCGGTACTCGTGCCGACCGTCAAAGTGACCAATATTGCCTCGGTGATGTTTGCGGTGATCGGTGTGGCGGTGCTGGCCTTCATATTTAACATGCTGCGACATGTATTGGCAGAACGAACATGGCGCATCGCGGCAGCGGTTGTGCTGTCCATCGCGGTGATCGGCGTTCTGGTTTACACCGTTGGCCTGACACGCGGCGATTTCTGGGAGATGTTCTTTAGTGTGCTGGCGGTCATCATTAGCTTCCTCTTGATCCTGCCTGTACCTTACCTGAAAATGATAATTCCGGCGGGTATGTGGGCTAGGTTCGCAGCTATCAAGTGGATGACGCTGCTTCCTGATATGGCGGGTTGGCTGGCGAATTTGCTGCGTACCGGGCTGCCGAGCTTCCTCGGTCAAAAATAGGAGTTTGTTGCCATGAGCCAAGAAGTTAGTATCGAGACGCCACCGGTTAAGGACGCAACACCGGCAGCAACTCACCGTGAAGCACATGGCGCTGCCCATGCTGTTTCACATGCTGAAAACCTTAAATTTGCAGTATGGTTGTTTTTAGCCTCGGAAGTGGTGGTCTTCGCGACGATGATCGGTGTATTCATCGTCTTCCGCATCCGTGACCCGCAAGTGGTTCTGGCTGTGCATCACAACACCAATATCCTGTTGGTGACCTTGAATACCTTCCTGCTGTTGACCAGCAGTTGGGCGATGGTCATGGGTCTACGGGAAATTCGGCAAAATAATCCGCAAGGACTTATTCGCTGGTTCGGGTTGATGTGCTTGTTAGGCTTGGTGTTCGTCGGCCTACAATATGTTGAATACCAACAACTCGCCAAAGAAGGTATCGCTCTGTTCAATCAGGGTAATGAATTCGATGGCTTCGGCGCACGCTTTTATGCGCCAACCGCCTTCCACGGTGTCCACGTCATCATCGGTGTCCTATGGGGCTTGTATGTGATTAATAACACACGTAAGGGCAAATACGACAACAAGAATTATGTCGGTGTTGAAGTGTTCGGCCTTTATTGGCATTTTGTCGATGTCGTCTGGGTTATCCTGTTCACGATGTTGTATCTGGTCTAGGGGGAATGATGACTGATATTGAACACAATGCTGATACTGGCTTGCAGGTAGTCGATCCTCACGACGACCACGATGAACAATTCTCGTTCGTCGGGCGGACTTTCCCGGTAAATGTTTACACCGGTGTGTTTATCGTGCTGGGCATCACAACACTGATTGAAGTGGTGATCTCGCAGATTTTTGAACGCAGTGGTTTGTTAATCTTCATAATGTTGGTTTTGGCGACCTTTAAAGCAGGCTTGGTGGTGTGGTTCTACATGCACCTCAACAAGGACAATCGTGTCTTCCTCGCTTGCTTGTTGATTCCGGTGATTTTGGTCGTGCTGGCGGTAATGTTCCTCTCGATTGTGCCAGCGGGTGGCTACTCCTAGAGCAATGATCGTTCTCATTCTGGGAGCACGTCAGTTGTAAGTTTGATGCATCATAAGGGCGAACCAGCGTGTTCGTCCTTATTCATTTATGGGGGACTTTACATCATGCATATTGATATAAGCGATCAAGTGGCGGTGGTGACGGGCGGGGCGCACCGTGTTGGCAAGGCGATTGCATTGGAACTGGCACGGCGCGGTGTGAATGTCTTGATCCATTACCGCACGTCCGAAAAAGAAGCGACCGAAACCGTTCGTGAGATCAAATCATTGGGTGTGGATGCTTATGCGGTGCAGGCCGACATTAGTAAACCGGAAGCCGTCGAAATGATCTTTTCGGCACTGCGCGAACATTTTGGACGGCTGAATATTTTTGTAAACAGCGCGGCGAACTTCCAGAAGCGTGATTTGCTGAGCGTGACGCTGGAAGAATGGCAGGAGACGATGGCGATCAATGTAACGGCCCCTTTCCTGTGTACGCAGGCGGCGACCGCGATGATGCGCCAGAATGATCCTTCCGGCGGCTGCATCATCAACATTCTTGACCGCGGAGCAATCGACCCGTGGCCTGCGTTTCCGCATCATGGGGTGAGCAAAGCGGCGTTGTGGATGTTGACGCAGGTGAGCGCGGCAAGTTTAGGGCCGGACATCCGCGTCAACGGGGTTATTCCGGGGCCAGTGATGAAGAGTGCCGGAAACAAGTTGTCTGATGAAGAATGGGCGAAACACGCTAATAAATCGATACCTGTTCAGCGCGTCGGTACGCCCGAAGATGTGGCGCGGGCTGTGGCCTATCTTGCGAGTGAAGACTATGTGAATGGCACGGCTATTCATGTTAACGGTGGCGAACATTTATTGTGGTAGTTTCTTAAAAGAAAGAAATTTTTTATGACTCATTCGATTATACGGGCTGCGGTTGAGCATCTTGAACTGATTACACCTTTATTCGATGGCTACCGCCAGTTTTATAAGCAGCCTTCGAATTTGGATGGGGCGCGACAATTTTTAAAAGACCGTCTTATCCGGCATGAGTCGGTGATTTTTTTGGCTCTGCTCGACGAGGATGCGGTGGGTTTCACGCAGTTGTACCCGTCGTTTTCCTCAACCTCGTTGAAACGTCTGTGGATACTCAACGACTTATTTGTGGCCTCGGTAGGCCGCAGACAGGGTATCGGTGAGGCGCTGTTGGAACGGGCGCGTCAGTTCGCAGTCGAAGACGGTGCGAAAGGGCTGATGCTGGAAACAGCGGTGACCAACACCACCGCGCAGAAACTCTACGAACGAATGGGCTGGACACGCGATAACGAATATTGCGTGTATAACCTGACACTTTAGTTGTCAGCCACATTCTGCCTGTCGGTAAACGGTCACCAACACCACCCATTTTCTCGTAGGGGAAGGGGTTCAAGACCCTCCCGCAGTTCCTTCTTGTCTTTTGGCTCTCAAAATAAAGGTATTTGTAGATTAAATATGCCAGAATATCACAAAGATATTCAACCGATTCTCTTGCAATTTTTGGGCGAAGATAACGAACGTTTTTCTTGCAAATTCTATACAAGATAGTGTAAAGATTTTCAAACAGATTGATCAGGATACGGGAATACCCCAAATACGTATGGCACTATTGAATCCCCAACCTTCACAATCACATCCACCACGTACAGTAATGAGATATTTTCCATCGTTGCTAAAGACAACATCGCGCATAAAATCATTATGCTGCGTTTCAAGGGTGAGTAATTCTTTGCCACTTTTCATATTCCAAATGCGAACACTATTATCCCGTACATTGGCATCTCCGTCCCCAGTAGCAGAGGCAAGCAATGTTCCGCTAGGATTGAATGCCAACCCATTAACATCACCATGATGCGCGTCAAAAGTGAATAACTCTTTGTGCGATTGAAGCTCAAACACATGGATGATATGCCGTCCGCCAAGATTATTATCAGCATATGAAGTGGTCGCTAGCAATCGTCCATCGTGGCTCAATGCTAGTGGTAACCCTATAAACCAATCAGGTGAATTTGCTTGATCTACTATTCCGCTTGATAGCCACTCTTTAATATTCCATATCCCACTATCGGTAACCAGTAATCGATCATCTGTTGAAAAAAACAATCTGTAGTCGCGCCCTCCATACGACCGTTCAACAGCCAGCAACTTGCCTGTTCGCACATCATAAATACGGACTGCCAGCCAAGATGAATCCTCAATATTACCGTCTTTATCGAATGTCATTGGCACGTCTAATCCAACTGCTAGCAGTTTATTGTCAGGGCTAAATGCCGCAGTCAGCGCAGAATCCTTGTTAAGTTGTATTGAGGTCAAAGTGCTATCGTCTTGTCTGTTCCAGATACGAATCTCATTATCGGTCACGACCGCCAGCAGTTTGCTATCTGCTGAAATAGTAAGCGGTTTACTGTTCTCAGGTAATGGTAAGCGCCTTCCCGTTTGGAAATCATAGAGGGAATGTCCGTAACGCTGTCCCTCAATTGCCAGTAACTGGTCATCAGCACTGAGTATTGCGTGTTCCATAAAGCGTTGACCACCGATCAAGGTGTTTGCAGTCTTAGCGTAGCTATCCCATTGGAGCACCGTATCATTGAACAAAACAATCAGACTTGTATCTTTAATAGGTGAGAATGTCACAGTCCGAGCAGGCACATATGAATCACTATACGGAAATAAATTGAGGCCTGTTTTTGTATCCCATATAGAAGATATAACGCCGGCATCAGTGTATTCCTGTGAGAACACCTGACTCGCATCCTGATTGAGCCAAATCCGTCCACTAAATTCATAATCAAAATCTGAGCTGCGGATGACTTGAGTTGAAATATCAAGAAAATCAACCTGAATGTATCGCTTGCCTGCTTTTTCAAGTGGTAGCCCTATTGTGTGACTATCACCGCTGATAGCAAACTGCGTGTACTTATTTTGCTCAAACGACCATAATGAGATTTGTTTATCTTTGTCTATATCCCAGAATACAAGGCTATCGGTATCTTCTAAACCACGTCCAAGAAAAACAAGCGTTGATGATTTTGGTTGGAATTTTAAGTCATGAATATGTTTGTTTGGGGTAATCGTCTCTAATATCTTGCCTGAGGTCATATCTCGGACATAAATCTGGACAGCTTGAGTCGAAGTGGGATCGGTTGGACAACTAATTCCTGTAAAAGAATGTTGACATTCTTGCTCAACGCTAGCAATCCAGCGACCTTGAGGGTCGATAGCAATGTTATCGGCAGAGTTCATAAAATTAGCAATAAGGACTTTCATTACGCCGGAAGAAATGTCGTACGACTTCAAATCACCCGTTTTAATAGGCAACCAATAAACATCATCAATTGGATACGTGATAAGCGATTGACTATCCACAGTAAAAGCTACGGCAACCCGTTCGCCGTTATTTTTGATGATGTGAGATGGTTTTGACCAATCATTGACTGAATAAACAGATAACCCAGTTGCACTTGCAATGACAACCTGTTCTCCATTTGGAGAATAGGCAATGTCGTAGATTTCCCCCAAACCAAGTGTAGCAACTTCTTCTAGTTGGTTTACATTATCGATATTGATGACCTCAGATTTTGGCAGAAAGCCTTGATTGTCCTGCGCGTTTACTTGCCCCAAAAACAGTACGGGCATGCTCAAAAGAATCAAAAGCATAGATCGGAGTCGCTTCATGTGTTTTACTCCACGGTTAGTCTACTTCTCACAGCATAAACCTTAAACAAGTATCAGAAACGAAAAGTCTATATAGCGTCGGACACCCGATGGGTTATCGATAAGAAAGCTGCTTTAACTATGCTTATATGTATACTGACGAAGAAATAATTCATAATACCTCCGCTTTTCAAGACTTCTTCGTAAATAAGTTTATTTTCGGTTAACCCGACAAATGATTCTCCAACCTTCCTCCAACATTTCCCCCTGTCCTGCTCCCTCAATTCGGTTAACGCCAACCCCATGAAAGAGTTACAAAATGTTCTTCCAAAATGTAGCCCATTTGCCCCCTATATCGAATACACTATCTACGGGGATGATGTAGTGGCGCAAGGCTTTGCGCCCTCTCTCCCACCGCACCTTAACAATTACCAATCGTTGCAATGAAACAGAACCACCGATTCTCAACTGCAACAACAACAGCAACAGCATTATTTTACACGCCCCCACTGTCACTGCCGCCATAAAATCGGGGCGACATGAACGCCGCCACCGCCGCCATAACCGACATTTCTCAGCTAAACAGCGAGTTTTGTGGCGACAAGACCGCCATATCCGACAAACGATGCAATCCTTTAGGGCGTATTGCACTTCCGAAACTGCCGCAATTGCAGCATATTCCGAATCTTCGGCATCTCGCTCCCTCAAATCCGCCGTAAAACCCATCCCTCGCAACTGCGGTTTTTGCAGTTTTTGCGACCGATGGAAGTCTTGTGGGTAGTTTTTTTGAACATTTCGAGTAGGCGACATTTCCGACATTTCGAATCAAAAGGAGCACCTGTTGTGCTCCTATCAGAGATGGTTCAGATGGCTTCAGTAGCGATAATTAATGGGCGGCGGCAGGTTGAGTGAGGGCTTGCTTATTCGCCGTGAGAAATTCGGCAACGCTGGTGGGTTTACGGCCTGTGAGTTCTTCGACAGCATTCGTTACCACATCGAGCTCACCTTTTGCAGTCGCCGCGTCAAATGATCCCAATAGCTCGGCAACGAACTGGGGTAGTCCGGCGCTCACCATGCCGTTGATCGCGGCTTCGAGCGTCAGCGGAACATAGGTGACGGGGCTTCCACTGATGCTTGAGGCAATCTGAGCGATGTCATATTGTGACAAGGCTTCCGGGCCGGTAATGTCCAAGCTGCGCCGTCCATCGAAGCCATCCGCCAATGCCGCCGCTGCTGCACGGGCGCAGTCTTCGCGGGTCACATAACCGATCTTTCCGTCGCCAGAAGCTGCGTATAAAGTGCCGGACGAAATTGCCTGACCAAGTGTGCCTAACAGCATATCGGTATAAATGTTATTCCGCAGGAAGGTATAGCCCATTTTGCTGCCGATCAGAGCCTGCTCTGTACCATAATGCTCCGGTGCAACCTGAGCCGTCGATGTTGCACTTACATTGGCGATGGACGTGTAAAGGATATGCTTCACACCGGATTCTTCGGCAGCTTTGACCGCTGCAATGTGTTGAGCCAAGCGCACCCCCATCGTATCGGTGCTGATGAGTAACAGTCGATCAACACCTTCAAAGGCTTTGGTCAGCGATGCAGGATCACTAAAATTGGCCTGACGAACGATGACACCTTTTTCAGCGAAAGCCGCTAGTTTCTCCGGTGAACGCGTGGTCGCAACGATTGTGCCGGCGTTGGCTTCGAGCAGAAGTTCAAGGACGCGTTGACCGAGCTTACCGGACGCGCCTGTAACGAGCAAAGTGGGGTTTCCATTAATCGACATACTATCACTCCTAAAGGATGCATTGAATGTGCAATAATTACTATATGCGCCTTGCTATCAAAAGGGAAGTAGACACTTTGAGGTTAGGTAGTTACTTAGGAGTAACCATCGGCATGTGCTTGTAAATTAAAGGTAATTACCGTAGTGGAGTAAATTGACCGTTTCGGCAACTTCCACTATGCTTAATCGAACAAGAAAGGCGCGATTATGGAAACTGTACTGAGTATCAATCTTATTGTATCAAATCCTAAGGTGCGGGGTGGTCGTCCCTGTATTTCAGGAACGGGTTTTCGAGTCAGTGATGTGGTGATTGCAGAGCGCTTTCATCATATGACAGCCGATGGGATTGCAGCAGGATATGATGTGCCGTTGGCGGGTGTTCATGCTGCTTTTGCTTACTATTACGAACATCGTCAGGAAATTGATGAGGATATTCGTAAACAAATTACTAAAGGGCGTGATGCACAAGAAAAGAATCTAGGCAATGACCGTACCTCACTTTTACCTTGATGAAAATGTACAGGTTGTCATTGCCGAGCAGTTACGAAAGCGTGGAATTGAAGCCGTCACTGTACGTGATTTGGGTATGCTCGGTGATGAGGATATTACCCATTTTATGCGGGCAACCGAGATGGGATATGTATTGTGTACGCACGACACGGATTATATTGATCTTGCTTCGACTGGTATTCCTCATACAGGAATCGTTTTTGGTCAACACAGTCATTCAATTGGTGATTGGGTTAACTTCCTCGAATTAATCTACACCGTTTACTCGGCTGAAGAGATGCATAACCGCGTTGAATATCTGAAAACCTAGACTTCAGCGTTTGTCTTTGCGGCGGGCAACGCGGATAGTACGGTCGGGCTGCTTTCGTATCCATTCCAAATAGCGGGCGATTTCGGGTTGCTGGCGCAGCGATTCGATTGTGTGGAGTTCGTTCAACAACGTTTGATTGCTAAAAAAGCTGTGCAATGTTTTGTGACAGGGAATGCACAAATCCACGACTTCTTTGCCGCCTTCGGCACGGGGAACTAAATGATGGCGTGTGATCTGTACGACTTCACGCTGGCATAAGGCGCAGCGACTTGGCTGTTCGGATTGGCGTGGAATGAGGTCGGGCTGCTGCTTTCTGCGCTTCATGACTTTAGTACTGGTCTGCTGGTTTCCCAATACCCTATTGGTATCCTTTTCTCTCTCAAACCATCCTACATCTTTAAGACTTCCTAAGCTAGACCTATCTATATGGCCTATACACAAATCCATCATACCGCACATGGGTTCTGTTGAGAGCAGATATAGACTGTATGAGTTAGACGGAAATGTCAAGAAAGGAGTGCCGATATGCAACAAGGCACACAGAATACTCAAGGTACACCGGATCGTAAACAGATCATAATTATTGGGATCGTGGTTGTTGTGGCGGCGATTTTTTTACTGCCGCGACTTTTTGGTAATAATACGACAGCAACTCCGACGAATGTTCCTGTAGTTCAACAGCAGCAAAATCAAACCACCAACTCAAATATCCAATTAGGCGCACCGGTTAGCGCTGTTGGCATTGACCGAAATGGTTGTGCGACAGATAGAACTAGCACGTTTTCAACCAGCGACAGCATTTATGTAGTCGCACCGAACAGCAACGTACCGCAGGGTACAACGCTTTTCGTGCGGCTATACCGCGACAACAACGCAATCGAGGACGCGCCGCAAATAACTGCCGACCAAGATTATGTCCAGAATTGCATCAATTTCGTTTTCCAGCCGACGGGTAAAGATTTTACCCCCGGAGCATACGAAGCACAGTTTTTCGTTAATGGAAACGCTGCTTCCTCGGTTACCTTTAACGTCCAGTAAGCTGGACTAGGAGCATATTATGGATACCGGAACACTGGTTTTAATCGCCATCATCGTTGTAGCAGTTATTCTGTTGATTAAGCGTCTGATGCCGCAGCAGTCACCCTACAGCCAACAGGGGAGTAATCGTCCTCAATATGACGATCCCAATATCTCCAGCCACGGTGGTTTTGGTGGTAATCAACAGCAGCAGGGTAGCAATCAACCCCAACATAATGATCCGAATATCGAAAGTCACGGTGGCTTTGGCGCAAGTGGCGGATCGCATTCGAAATTGGATGAATTGGCGCAGGGCCAAAAGAAGCAGGAAGCTTCCAACTCCACTGTCAGCCACAGCGCTACCAGCCAGAAAGCACCGGAACGTACTCGCCAAAATGATGACCAGAATGTCAACAGTCATGGTGGGTTCGGCGGTCAACGATAGAACTTGAAATCAAAACTTTATCTCAATTGAAGTCTATATAGGAGCCTGAAATGAAGAGTGAGCGTTACGAACCGAAACAATGCATCGAAAGTGCCAAGGAAAGCTGCCAGTACTGCCATAACACCAGTTTGCAGCAAGTTGGTAGTGAAAAAGTGTGCGCTCACTGCGGAACGCGGATGTACAGCACATCGGGGATGTCTCCGATACAGGCGAACACAGCGACCATGAGACTTTCAGCAGGCGAAAGATGAGGTTTGATCTTAGTACATGAATGGGTGCATTTCTTTAAACAAGATTTGCGCCCATCAGCACATAAACCAATTTATTGTTAGTCCGATACAACACGCGAAGGATTTTCAACATGACCACTACAAAGAACAGAACGACCAAACAAGATAAAATCGAGAAGGTACGCGATCTTATTAAGGGCATCCACATCGCGATGCTCACGACAGTGAATAAGAGCGATGGTTCGCTTCACAGCCGTCCGATGGGAACACAACAAGTCGAATTTGATGGTGATTTGTGGTTCTTCACCCGATCTGATTCGCAGAAAGTGAATGAGATCATGAAGGACGATGATGTCAACGTGAGCTACGCCGCTGAACCCCGTTATGTGTCGGTTTCGGGCAAGGCAGAGATCGTTGACGACAAAGACAAGATGAAAGAACTATGGAACCCATTATTTAAAGTTTGGTTCCAAGATGGGTTAGATGACCCCGCACTGCGCTTATTGAAGGTCAGTGTGCAAAAGGTCGAATACTGGGATACCCCCGGTGGCATTGTCCAAACGATTATCGGGTATGCGGAAGGTCTTATCAACAAAGATTCGAGTAAAATGGGCGAGAATGAGACGATAACGCTGCGGAAGTAATTCCGTACATGTCACTTAACCCACTTAGAAGATGCCTTCTTGAGATGATCAGGAAGGCATCTTTTTATTTGTGGCTTATAAATGTATTCTCATATTGTTCATGCAAGAGCAGATTAGATCGAGTAGGCTTATTTGTGATTCTTTTTAATAGGATATGAATATGAATAACCGTATTGGCATTGGCATATTAGGGATATTACTGATCGCTGCTGTCATCTTTGGCGTTGTACAAATGCAAAACCTCAACCAGAGCCAAATTCAAGTAACTGCTTTAGAGAGGACGATCACAGGGCAAGGGGATGACTTCGCTAAGCAAATGACATCCGATGCTGCTACCTTAAATGCCGCGGTCAGCTTAGGCGCTGAGAATGTTGCAATCGCTCAGCAGACAGCACTGGCACAACAGGCACAAGTGATTGCCACCGAGAAAGCCCAAGCAACAGCAACATTGGGCAGCATTATTGAACACGCCTCGACTGTGCAAGCGCAGGCCATAACCGATGCACAGGACGCTGCCTCGACTGTGCAAGCGCAAGCGATAGCCAGTGAAAAAGCACAGATAACAGCGACCTTGGAAGTGATGATAGCGGAGAATGCTACTGCACAAGCGAATAAGATTGCTGATGTGCAGGCCACATTAAGCACCATGAGAACACAGCTTGCAGATGCGAATGTTCAACTGGCAACACTTCAAGCGATTCCATCCCCTACGGCTACTATCGAACCCACTTCACAAAATAGTAGTTCGGATATCCAACTAGGCACGCTCGTAACCACAGGATCGCTTGACCGCAATGGTTGTGCAACAGAATCCCAAAGCACCTTCGCGCCAGATCAAGATATTTATGTAGTTGCGCTGAATAGTAAGGTTCCGAGTGGAACGACCCTTTTTGTTCGCTTGTATCGTGAGGGTATCCCTATTGAGGATGCGCCAGAGATTACGGCTGACCGAGATTATAGCGATGTTTGTATCAATTATGTTTTTCAGCCGACAGGAGCCGATTTTGTGACTGGCAATTATAAGGCGCAGTTTTTTATCAACGGTAGCGAGGGGCCGTCTATTGATCTAAAAGTTAGCAAGTAGACACACAGAAGATGCCTTCCAGATTATTTCAGGAAGGCATCTTTTTATCGGCTTGATCGTACTAAGAACCGGGTGTATTGGTGGCAAAGGCTGGTGCAGCGGTTGCCTCTGATGATGCGGCTTCTGGAGTCGTTGTCACAACGGCAGCAGGCGGTGTGAGAGTCATATCCTCGACATGAAAGCGTACCGAATCGAGAATCGCTTGCAATTCACCGCTGCTGGTATCCATTGCGGTAATGGGTGTACTGAACACATAGAAGACAAAGTTGACTCCCTGCTCTTTGACACCCGCAAACCAGCCGCGCGTATCCGGTAGGCCGCTCTTACAGCTTACTGCTGACCATTGTGTGCCATCGGCGCTGAGCAAACCGACTCGATAGGTACGGCGTACATCCACACCAATATTGCAGTCGGGTTCAATGACGGCTGAGCGCAGCAACCGTATGCCATCTGACCACAAATCGGGTTCAACCGTCGCCTCAAGCGTCATACCCATTGCGGCCTGTGCCATCACATCAGTGGTCGGCATCACTAAATTCGGAAAACCCCACATGATAATAATTGTGCCTACACCACCCTGAATCCGTCCGGAGTAGGAGGCGATGGGAATAATACGGAATTTATTCGGCTCTACATCGCGTAAGACTTGGCTATCGTAGGTCGTTTTCCAACCTTCTGGCAGCGTAATGGCCAAGGGTGGCGGATTTTTATCGCCTGTAAATGCAGGAATGGTGATGACCAATGGCGCTTCAGTAGGGGTGAGGGTGAAGTCCGGCACAAAGGTGACATTCGGATTAGGGGTGTCCAGCGTGCTGAGGGCTTGCTGTACGGCGAGGGCAGTCACCGTGCCATTGACAGCGGCCTGCACATCACTTTCACCCGTGGTGGTCAATGATGCGACTGGTGACGGTTGGGCGGTCGTGGTTGGCGCGGGCGTACCGGAACAGGCGGCAAGAAGCAGCAAGACTAAGAACGTACTGAGTACTGAGTGCCGAGTACTGCGGTTGTGAAGGCGTGGTGTCATAGGTTCGTCCGGTTACAGTTGGTTAAAGGTTATTGATCTTCAACTCGATTGTACACGGCATCTTCAAGTGTTGCAGTGGTGGGGTAAGCGTCTCTTGGAAACCTTACCCCAAGCCCTACGAAGTTTTAAGATGATACGAAATCGCTTGGAATGTCTTTCACGGCGGGAATGATGTATTTTTCGATCAGGCCGAAAGTATCCTCATAGACACGTGTTGACATAGAGGCGGTCATAACAATTTCTAAATCCAGTTCGGGGATGATAAACACGGTTTGTCCATCAAAACCAAGCGCCAAATAAGCTTTGAGGCGCGGGAAAGTCCACCACATGAAACCATAATCGAGGTTAACATCGGTTGCCATATCAACACCCCATTTGGCTTGGGTAATTGTCGCCTGTTGAACCCAATCTGCAGCGACAATTTGCTGCCCATTCCACTCGCCATTGTGAAGGAACAAGTAACCGAACTTCGCCATATCACGTGGTCTTAAACGGAGTCCCGTGCCGCCAGTGGCGACATTTTCTGAGCCTCTTTTCCACAGGATGTCTTTAATGCCGAGCGGCTCAAACAAGAACTTCTTGGCAAAATCGAGCGTGTTCATGTGCGTGGCCTGCTGGATGATGGCGGAGACGACATGCGCGCAACCCGTGCAGTAATAAGACTCGGTTCCCGGTTCTGCTCTCATGGGTGTGTTCAGTACATAAGTCACCCAATCTTTTGATGCGGTAAACTCACTTTCCCTTCTCTCATTCCAATCAAGTCCACTCTGCATGGTCATAAGATCGCGCAAGGTCATAGCTTTCTTGCGGTCATCCACATTTTCAAATGTTTTATCGGGAAAGAGATCCAACACCTGATGGTCGAGACTGCCGATATAACCTTGATCAATGGCGATTCCTACCAAGGTTGAAACGACACTCTTGGTGACTGAAAAAATTTCGTGTTTGCGTGTATTGGAAAAAGGTGGGAAATAGCTTTCGCTAACGATGGTGCCGTGACGAATGACGAGTAAACTGTGTAGGCCAATGTTCTCTCTTTTAACAGTGTCGAGAAGCTGAGCCAGCAGTTGCGAGTCCATTTGCTGATCTTCTGGCGATGAGGTTCGCCACTCATCGGTCGGCCAATAGTCATTGTCAGCAGCAGGGGTAGGACTCAAGAAGATTGGGATCGGCGTGGAGGTGGGCGTGGCGGCGAGAACGAAGGCGGACGCAGACCTTTGCAATCCTAAAACACCGACTACGATTACCGCGAATAGGCAGGTCGCCAGAAAGCGGCGGCTCGGTCGGTTGACGATGGTGTGATGCACAATGTTTTTCTTTCAATGTAAAGTAATATGACCAATAAGCAGCGGAATATTTTAGGGAAGTACTGCTTATAATATGATGTGGAATTTATTCCCACTTCCTGTCGGGGTTATTGGTGATAAGACAGCGATCAACCCCGACCAAGTCTAGGGTAAAAGGTTAATCGCATCGCGCACGATTTGAGCGCTTTTCGCCAAGAGAGCCGTTTCTTCATGGGTGAGAGTCAAGGGCAAGCTGCCGATCACACCTTCGCCGCTAATGAGATGTGGTAGCGCAATCGTCACATCTTTGACACCGGCAATTTCACGATGGGGCGCACAAATGGTTAGAATGGCACGCTGATTATTCAGAATGACCTCGCAAATACGGGATAGTGCCGCGCCTACGCCATAATAGGTGGCCTTTTTGCCTTCAATGATGTGATATGCAGCACGGCGAACCTGTTCATCAATCGTTGCTTTGTCTTCGGCTGTGATTTCGACACCACGCGCAATCAGGTAATCCTTCACAGGCACACCGCCGACACCGACCAATGACCATAACAGCACTTCACTATCGCCATGTTCGCCTACTACATAAGCGTGGACATGCTGCGGGTCGATGCTTAAATGGCGTGATAGCAGGGCGCGAAAACGGGCGGTATCCAGCGTTGTACCACTGCCGAGTACGCGACCAGACGCAATACCACTTTCATTAGCGATTCGCGCTGTCAGATGGGTCATGACATCGACTGGATTGGTGGCGACAACGATAATGGCATCGGGTGCATTATGGATAATATTGGGAATAACTGCATTGAAAACGCCTGCATTGCGCTCAAGCAGCTGCATTCGTGTTTCACCGGGTTTCTGGTTCACGCCTGCCGCCATTATCACGACATTGGCTCCTACGAGGTCGGCGTAGCTGCCAGCGTAGACATTGACCGAACTGGCGAACGGTACTGCATGGAAAATGTCATCGGCTTCAGCTTTAGCACGTTTTTCATCTTGGTCAATGAGGACAATTTCATTCCCAACACCGCGCATGACCAGCGCATAAGCTGCCGTTGATCCCACAAAGCCGCTGCCTACAATTCCGATTTTCATGATATTTTGCTTTCAGGTGACATCTATATTTACTGATAGGCATTCATTCCCATTCAATCGTTCCCGGTGGTTTGCTGGTGATGTCATAGGTGACACGGTTGATGCCGCGCACTTCGTTGACGATGCGGTTGCTGGCACGGGCGAGTAGATCATAGGGTAGACGCGCCCAATCAGCCGTCATGAAGTCGTCGGTGGTCACGGCACGGAGCGCCAGCACTTCCTCATAGGTGCGATAGTCACCCATCACGCCCACACTCTTGACAGGCAGCAGCACCGCGAAGGCCTGCGATGTACCCTGCCGCAGCATTCCGGCTTTGCTGAGTTCATCAATGAAGATGGCATCGGCTTCTCGCAGCGTTTCCAACCGCGTCCATGTGATTTCACCGAGGCAGCGGACGGCTAAACCGGGGCCGGGGAAGGGCTGCCGCCACACGATGTCATCTGGCAGGCCAAGAGCCGTACCCACGTTACGGACTTCATCTTTGAAAAGGTCGCGCAGCGGTTCAACCAATTCGAAGCCCAAATCCGCTGGAAGACCGCCCACATTGTGATGGCTCTTGATGACATGCGACGATTTACTGCTGGCGGCGCTTTCGATGACATCGGGATAAATCGTACCCTGTGCCAGAAACTTCACGCCTTCCTCAGCCAAATCGCGGGCTTGTGCGGCAAAGGTATCAATGAACAGTTTGCCGATCACTTTGCGCTTGGCTTCCGGTTCAGTGACAGATTTGAGTTGGTCAAGGAATTCTTCGGTGGCATCAACCGCTACCAGATTCATGCCCTGCTGGTCACGGAATACCTGCACAACTTGTTCCGGTTCATTTTTCCGCAGCAGACCAGTGTTGACGAAGATGGCAGTCAACTGAGTGCCGATAGCCTTCTGTAAGAGCGCACCCGCTACGGCTGAATCAACGCCACCACTGAGTCCAAGGATGACACGCTCAGTGCCGACCTGCTTGCGGATCGCCGCAATCGCTTCTTCGATGAAGGCCACAGGTGACCATTTGGGTTCGCAGCCGCAAACATCAAAGAGAAAGTTACGGAGGAGGTCTTTGCCCTGTGGCGTATGCGCCACTTCAGGATGGAATTGGACACCGTAAAGTTTACGCGAAGGATCGCCCATCGCGGCATACGGCGAATTATCCGAGGCGGCTAGTCCGAAGAAACCTTCGGGGGGCTGCTCGATGCGGTCGCCGTGGGACATCCATACCTGCATATCATCGGGTAAATTGTGGAGCAGCGGATTGTCTTGCGTATGATGGATTTGGGCAGGGCCAAACTCACGCTCATTGGAAGCCGCGACGATGCCACCGAGGGCATGAGTCAGGGCTTGCATCCCGTAGCATACGCCGAGGATCGGATAATTCTTGATCAACCAGCGCGGCATTTGTGGTGCGCCGGTTTCGTAGACGCTGTTGGGGCCGCCGGAGAGAATGTAACCGCTGGGTTGGTGAGCGTTGATTTTTTCCTGCGGCGAGTCAAAGGCGAACACCTCGGCGTAGACGTTTAATTCGCGCACACGACGGGCAATCAACTGCGTATATTGTGAACCGAAATCAAGGACGGCGATGCCGCCGCTGCGTGGGTCTGTCATGTGTGGCCTTTGGTTATTGTCGATTGGCTTATGGAGATAAACTTTTAATCTGGTAAACGATGGTTAAAAATCCTGTATTTTAACCAAGCGTATTGTCGTAGGGGCGGAACATGTTCCGCTCGTAATTCCCTCCATCGCTTGCGGGGGAGGGTTAGGGAGGGGGTTCTTTCCCCGTCCTAATTACTATACCAATTTGTAAATCACCATAAGCCAATCGTTTGAACGGGAGAGAATATTGCGGGAAGTTCTTAAAACCTCCCGCATGATAGCAAAATTGGAACTAACCGAGAACGTTATAGGCGAAGCGCAGCATCAGTTCTTGATGTTGGATGCTTTGTTCTTGAGCGCGTGAGCCATGCCCCGCATCAAACCATTCAATCTGGATGCTCTTGCCGAGCGCTTTCATTTTATCCTCGTAAGCATGCATTTGACGCGGTGGACAACGGGTATCCGAACTGCCCTGAATGACCAAGATAGGAGCGCGTACTTGCTCGGCGTAGGTAATGGGCGAACTGGCACGGGTCACTTCGGGGAGGTCTTCCGGCGCACCACCAAACATGGCCCGTTGATAACCGCGCAAGGTTTCAGCTTCATCTTCGTACAACATCGCCCAATCGGCAATGGCGATACCCGCCATTCCACCCGCCCAAAGTTCGGGACGTTGACCGAGTGCTTGCAACGTCAGATAGCCACCATATGACCAACCTGTCACCAGCACCGCATCGGCTTGGGCGATGTTGTTCTCGACCAGCCATTTGTAAGCACCAGCCATATCATCAACTTCAAGATGTCCCAGATTACCCCAAATGGATTTTTCAAAGTCTTTGCCGAAAGTGGTTGAGCCGTGAAAATTGATGGTGCAAAAGGCAAAGCCGTGATCAACCCATGACTGACTCCGTGGCGAGAATACCTCGCACATGACACCGGTTGGGCCACCGTGAGTATCGAGGATGGTTGGAAATGGCCCAGCGCCTTCCGGTGTGACCAACCAGCCTTGAATTGTGTCACCATTTTCAGACGGAAAGCTGATGGATTTCCATTTGTGTCCAGCCGGTACTTCGCCAGCGGCTAATATCGTGCGGGTTTGACGACCTGTGGTGGCATCCAATGCTACCAATTGTGAGGGGTGGGTCGAGTCCTGCCATGTGACGAATATTTCATCAGCCGAAAAATAATAGGCATTCCCCGCAAATCCGCCCCATTGTCCAGACGGATGGTTGAGGCGCGTGGCGGTTCGGGCAGCCACATCGTAACGATAAAGTTGGTAGACAGCTTGATATAACTGACTAATCAAAATGTATTTCGCATCCAATGACCATGCCCAACCGGTCACTTCGCCGGGAATTTCATCAATTTTGAGATCGTGTCGTTCACCTGTTTTGGGATTCCAGATGAGTGGTCGGTCGTAACCAGATATATTGGTGGTTGCTAAGATGCGGAAATCACGAGCCAGCGGGGAAAATGGACCAAAGTTGTGCTTGACTTCATTGCCATCGGAAAGACGAGCGATTTCTTCACGGTTAGTCGTATCAATGGCAATTAAACAGGTATCGAGTGTGCCGCTATACTCGCCTGTAGCCATAACCGCAATTTCACCACTATGGGAGAGCGTGGGGCCAACCGATAGCTGTTTGAATTGAGCGATACGCCAAGGGGTTGCCCCATCCTTGATGACATAAACCTCGAAGCCGTGTTCACCAGCGGTCAGAAAGCCTGTGATTCTACCGTCATGACTCTGTTCGATGAAGTTGTAGGCGTAAGGCAGCATATCAGGAGTCACATCGACCGCCTCACCACCTGCAAAAGGCACACGCACAAAATGTCCGATTTCGTTGCCCTGCTGGTCACGATGATAATAGATATACTCACCATCAGCCGAAATGATACCGCCCGCTACACCAGCCGGTTGATTAGTCAATTGGGTTAATGCGCCGCTGGCAACATCCCAAGCATAAAGCTGATAAATACCATCCTTGTTGGTACAGACGAGACCTCGTGCCGGATTGTTTGCAGCCAATTTCGACCAGGCAATACTGGCTGCACGAAACCGTTTTTTCCACGTCGCATCTTGATTAGTATCGAGCGGAATGAAGTTCATGCTTATGCCTTTCGTTAATAAATCCATTTACTCGGAGAATTCGATTTTGCCGTCATCCATACTGGTAATGGTCGCCAGCGCGTGAATCGGTATATTGCTGTAGCCTGCTTTGAGCATCGCACCTCGTCCGCCCTCAAAGGATTTTTCAACAACCACACCCACGCCGACCAGATTACATTTGGCGCTTCTGACCATACGAGCCAATGCCAGCAGCGTTCTGCCGGTCGCAAGGAAGTCATCAATGATGAGGACGCTTTCACCCGCGCGTAAAAATTCTGCTGACACCAGCAGATTAACCTCGCCGCCTTTGGTGTGGCTGGGTGCAGTTTCCAGAAACACAGGCCCGGACATGGTGATCGGTTTGGTTTTACGGGCATAGACAACTGGCACTTTCAGGACATAACCCGCCATTAGCGAAGGGGCGATGCCGGAAATTTCTGCCGTGAGGATGCGGTCGATTTTTACGCCGGCGAATTGTTTCGCTATTTCCTCGCCCATCTGCATCATGAGTTCGGGGTAAAGCTGGTGATTGAGCAAGCTGTCAATTTTGAGTATGCCGCTGCCCAGATTCTGGCCTTCTGCCAGAATGCGTTCCTGAAGTGCTTTCATTGTCCGTTTTGTCCTTGTTGATTGTCTGAATAACAAAAGCGCGACTGTTTAACCGCGCTCATAAGCTCACTATTTTGTGCTTGTTGGTGTGCTGCCACCAGCTTCCTCAAACACTTCAGCGTAGAAGGCCGAGTATTTGCCAGCGACAAAGCGCCTGCCGAGTTCGCCGCCGGTTTCCTGACCCGCTTTGGAGCGCAGTGAGGCTTCCATCCGTTCGACGCTGTCGAAATAAATTTCGAGGATGCGGTAATAGGGGGCTTCGCCTAAAGGGCTGCCTAGCACATTGACCACCTGCCGCCGTTCAATATCCGGCATCCGTTCGACCAGTGCCAATAAATCGTTATAGGCTCCTTCAAAGGCGGTGACATTCGCGGGAGGTGAAAAGGTGATGATGAACTTGACCATGTGGGCGACATCCTATAGACATAAGCAAAACCGGGTTGTTTCCAACCCGGCCTCGATTATATCCACAAATTTTCACAATACGGAGGGATTACTTTTTACCGCCGCTGTTCAGCAGCAAACCGATCACCATACCGACACCGAGGGCGATCAGCAGCGCAGAGATTGGGTTCTGCCGCACCACCTTGGTCGCTTCGGTTCCCATTTGCTCGACCGAGTTGGTGTTTAGATAGTGGGCGGCTTTCTCTAAGCCTTTTGCCACTTCATCAGCGGTATCATGCGCCGTCTTGTCTTCGGTTGTATCACGGGCTTCTTTGCGGATACTTTCGGCAGCATGATTCAACTGTTTAACCGCTTCTTTGCGGACGCTGTTGGCTCTTTGGCGCAGTTCACGCCCCAATTCGCCGATTTCTTTTGATACATCCTTGGCAACGTCTTGGGCGGCATCCTGTATCTTTTCGCCTGTGCCATTCTGACCGTTCATTATGATATTTCTCCTCGCTCAAACATCTTGCGGGATTAAGTGACCATTATCGCTACATTGGGTATTCACCCATTACACCTTCAATATAGCGCAATACGCGACACTGTTAATAGGACATGTGTCCGCATTTTATAGCCAGAATATCACAAAATGAGCTGCTGGTAAACGAAAACCTCGCGTTCAGCACAATTTATAGACAGCATCGACCAGCGCGAGAATATAGCCGGTGGCGTGCGCGTGTCCGCGATGATTCCATTCGGTGTCGTCAATGATGCGCGGAACGTGGTCATCAATAATGAAGCCGTCGAAGTTGACTTCTTTGAGTGCCTTCACCGCTTCTACCGGATCAAAATTGCCTTCGCCCAAGAAACATTCTTGGAATGACGGCATACAACCTTGCACATCGCGCATATGAACATAGAAAATTTTGCCGCGCTGCCCGAAATAACGAATGGAGTCAATCACGTTATCGCCCATTTCGCTGTAACAGCCCATACAAAACTCAATGCCATGATTAGGACTGGGCGCGACTTCTTCCATCGCCTTCTTGTAATTCTCGACGTTGTAAAACAGTCGTGCCACACCACCCAATTCCGCGACAGGCGGATCATCAGGATGGATTGCCATCTTAACACCCGCCTCTTCAGCCACAGGTAAAACTGCCTGCGTGAAATAGCGATAGTTCTCCCACATCTGCTCGTGATTGATGGTGCGACCTTCTAAGATGTCTAGCGTTTTGATGCCAGCCACCAATGGAGCGCTGTCGATCTCGTTCATATCAAACGAGGTGACGATCACACCACCGCGTCCTTTTTTATTCGGAGTGCGCCACACGCCGTTGGGCATCCAGTTGTAGCCCAGCATCGGAATGCCCGCTTTGCCCATGTTACGGAGTGTCTTCTGGTAATTCTCGATTTGTTCATCTCGACCCGGTAAGCCCAACATGGCTTTGTTATAGAAACGGCTCGGTGTATTTTCCAGTGCTTCCAATCGCAGCCCATAGCTATCGACACGGTCTTTGATGCGTTTCAGGTCTTCATATCGCCAATAACCATCTTCGTCAGGCAGAATCGGGGTGTTCATCTGTACACCGCTGACACCCATTTGCTTGGCAAAGGTTAAGCGCTCGTGGGTCATCTCGTTGAATTGTCCCAAAGCCACGCGCATTCGTTCAGTCATGTTTGCTCCTTAAAAATGAAATGTTTATTACAGAGTATCCTCATAGGTGAGGGTGTGTGACCCTCCCTCGTATAATTCCCTCCATCGCTTGCGGGGGGAGGGTTAGGGTGGGGGTTCTTTCTCCGCCCTAATTATTTAAACGTCATGATTAGCCCTTCACCGCACCAGCCGCCAAACCCTGTACAACGAAGCGCTGTGCCACATAGTAAAGGATCATCACTGGCATCGCCGCGAACATCGCCGCCGCCATAATCAGTCCCCATCGGAAAACGTCACCCGTAATCAAACGGCTGATAGCCACCGGAACGGTTTGCAAAGACGGCGAGGTGATGAAGATCAGCGCGTACAGCAGTTCATCCCACGCGGCGGTAAATGTGAAGACGCTCACAGCGACGATTCCGGGACCAGCCAGCGGCAGCACAACCTTGTAGAAGGCTTGAAAGCGTGTTGCGCCATCAACCATTGCTTGTTCATCTAACTCAACCGGAATGCTGCGGAAGTAACCCATTAACAGCCACGTACTCAACGGTGCGGCGAACGTTAGATAAACAAAAATCAACCCATGTAGGGTATTGCCCAACTGCAATCGAGAAATCATCACCGACAGTGGAATAAATAGCAGACCACTCGGTGTGAGATAAGTGAATAAGATTAGCCGCCCGATCCAATTGCGATAAAGATACTTGAGGCGCACCAAGCTGTAAGCTGCCGTCGCGCTAAACAACACCGAGACAAAGGTGGATGCGCCCGCCACGAGGACACTGTTGCCAATATTAATCAGAAAGTGATCTTCGACGATCAGCTCCTCATAATTTTTCAGCGAAGCATTTAGCGGCAGCAGCGACGGTGTTCGGTAAATATCTTTGGGCTGCTTGAGCGATACCATAAACATGAAGTAAATAGGAAAGAGGATAATAATGGCGACGACGATCAACAGCACGTAATACATGATCTTTTGCCACCAAGCGGGTTTATCAAACATGGTTAATCCTCCTTCTGCAAGCGAACAGCAACGATGAGTGCGAGTACAGCGAAGACTGGCAGCAAAGCAACTGATACCGCCGAGGCTTCCCCAATTCGCAGGCTTTGCAAACCGTAATAAGCCAACACTGGGAAGGTCATGGTGGCATTCGATGGCCCGCCGCCCGTGAGTATCCAGACGGCTTCAAAACTGTTAGTCGTTTGGATGGTGGAAATGAGGATTACCACCAAAATGATGTGGCGAATACCGGGCAGGGTGATGTTCAAGAAACGCCGCCACGCATTTGCCCCATCCAGCGCCGCCGATTCGTAAAGCTCCCTCGGAACACTTTGCATCGCCGCTAGAAACGAGATCACCCAGAAAGGGAATCCACGCCAGACACTCGCGACAACCACGCTGGGCATCGCTAACTCTTTGGTGCTGAGAAAATCGACGTGCGTGTTGACTAAGCCGAGGCTGATAAGAATATAGTTGAACGCACCTCCTTGTGGGGCGTATAACAACTTCCATGTGATGAAGGCCACGAAAGCAGGCATCGCCCAAGGGATCAAGATCAGCCCGCGCCAGAACTGACGCGCCCGAATTTTCTGATTAAGCAGTGCCGCTAAGCCTAGTCCAATTCCTAGTTTGAGGATTTGGATAGCACTGACCATCACCACCGTATTGCGGATCGAGGCTTGGAAGTCCGGCTTTTTAGAAAGATTGATATAGTTCTCAAAGCCGACAAACTGTCCATCACTACCTACGACACGATCTGTAAAACTAATTTGAATCGCAAAGAAAAAAGGGTAAACAACCAGCAATAAAATGCAAACCACCAGCGGCGCTACCATCAAATAGCCGAGGATACTTTCCGACTGTTGCAGGTTGGGTCGCCATTGCCGACGGGGTTCTAATTTCGCGATGGCCTGTTGAGACATCGAAGTAAGCCTTTCCCGCGAACAGGCATTGCAGAGGTGTGTTGATCTTCTTTAACTTATTAATGTGGGCGACTTTATTCTTCAACCAATCGAATTTTTGTAGGGACACAGCATGCCGTGTCCGTTACCTAAACACCACACTAATTAGCAAACCACCATCAAACGCGCCTCTGCAAACCACCGCTATTTATTTGTTATTTTTGTCGTAAATCGCTTGGCAAGCGGCTTGGGTTTCCTTTATCGAGTCATCAATGCTCAATTTATCCACGACAATCCGTTGAATCATGCGTGGTGTCAAGAAGTTAGTCTGATATTCGGCAAATGCTGAATTGTTCACATCAGGGAACGCGCCCGGTGTACCATTCAGCGCCAAATCAAGCAGACCGGCATGAACCGCGCTTTCGGTGAAAATGGCTGACTTGACATGATCTTGCAGCGCAGGGCCGTAAATGGCGTTGCTGTAGTATTCGGCGGTGAAATCATCGTCCGCTAGATACTTAATCAGGTCAGCCGCTAATTCTTGGTTCTTGCTGGTAACGGGGATCGAACGAACGACGGTGCTAACAGGCGAAATAAGCATGGCAGGGCCAGCAGGCAGCGCCGAGTACAGGGTTGCATCGCTCAGTTCTGGGTCATTATCCACCAAGTAGTAACGGACGCTGCCGGGGTTGGCGATGAAACCAGCCTGACCGGATTGGTAAGCGGTGTTGTCACCTGCACCGTCCCATGTTGTCGCGCCCGGT
>JBBQLX010000025.1:0-56808 GCA_038328375.1 Aggregatilineales bacterium
CCGCCTGCAAACCTTCCAACTCGATTGGACGGAAGATGGACCACATTTTGTGGTGGCAGGCGCACCCGGAACAGGCAAAACCAACCTGCTCCAAGCGGCAGTCTTGAGCGCGGCAGGCATTCAATCGCCGCAAGCTTTACGTGTCTTATTGGTAGATTTTAGTGGACGCAGTTTACGTGCCTTGGAAAGTCTGAAGCATGTGGTGGCGCGGGTCACCGATGTGACCGCTTTAGATGAACAGCTTACGCACCTCGAGGCCGCCTTAGAAAACACGCCCGATGATTTACCACATACCGTCATCGTGATTGACGACTATGATGCGACCAGTGAAACGCTCCTTGCCTCCGGTGGACAATCTCTCAAACGCCTGCGAGATTTGGCACGGTTGCCGGGGGAATCGGGCGTTCATTTCTGGGTAGCCGGTTACATGGAACGCAGTGGTGATCTCTTGCTGCGTCAACTGCTTTTACATCGCAGCGGATTTGGTCTATGCAGCCGCGAGAGTTTGGCGGTCTTTGGCATCCGTACCAGCCAACTCCCCGCCGAAATCATGCCCGAAGGCCGCGCTTATTTCGCCCAACACAATCAGATCGCTGTCGTGCAAACTGCGCTCATCGAAAACGCCGCCCTCTCGGTTAATCGTCTCAATCAACAGGTCTGGGGCGATTATGAACCTGCCAGCCTGTCCATATCCCTACCTACCCCAACAACCAATCTCGTCGTAGGGGCGCACGGCCGTGCGCCCCTACCTCAAAATGAAACATCCGAACCCGACACACAATCTCTTCCTCCCTTAGAGATTGATACCGCTGGCCTCATCGCCGATTTGCTAGACGACTCGCCACCACAAACCGCTGAGAAAAAATCAGAACCTATTCAGCCACCGCCCAAAACACGTAAACGGCGTGGGAAAAATCATACGTAATGTGTTCAACGTTCAAAAAAATACCTCCGCAGCTTTAAGCATACGGAGGTATGTGTTATGGGTCTAAAGATCGCAGCGTTCGGAAATTACGCCTCGGTAGGAGGTAAGTGACCGCGCCGCCATTCATAACCGAACAGCACCAAGAAGATTACAGCGAGCACTAACATGAATGCTCCTGTTGAGATAATTCCGGTGGCAACATTGTCCCAACCGTAGGCAGATAGAAGGTTTCCTCTAAGGTTACTTGCCGTCAACATCGTGTTACGGAGATTCGTGACGGCTGTTAACTTGGCATTTGCATCATCAATCGCTGTTTGATCCTTCGCGTCGGTGGCTTTGGTCACGTCAGCTTTCAATTGGCGTTGTATGCCGCCCACTGTTGCGTAAGTGGCATCCGGATAGCCCGCTCCAGCGGCTGCCTCACGCACATGCAATGCCATGAGTTCTGAGTATACTTTAGCCTGATTACCTGTTGTGAGGGGTTGGCCTGCATTTTCTACCATACCGGGGATCTGCTTTTCCTCATCAGCCATCTGGTCTGCTGCCGAAAACGAAATCTCTTGGGATGACAGTTCAGTGCGGATATTATCTTGGACAAATCGGCCTAGCCCTATTGCGACCACACCAATCACTAAAGCTCCGATAGTGAGCATGAGCCAGAGTAACAGAACTCTTGCCCACATGGCTGCTGATAGACGACTATTTAGGTACTTCATTTCATTGCTCCTTAGTATGTCATGCTTAAAACGTCTAAAAATAAACGTTTTACTATTTTTTGTGGGATATAACCATTCAGTTAAAATAGCTTGTTACATCTCAATAACGGCAGTATAGCAACCAGCGTGGGCGGGATTCAAGCAATATTGCCCCTAAAGTGACTTCCGTTTAGATAGTTTGATTACAATTGTCATAATTGGCTATTATCGTACCGCAAGTTTCCAAAAGGTAGCAGCTTACGAAACGACCTTAAATCATCGTTCCGCTTTTTGGTTTTAGGCGATAAACGTTTCGGATAGCGGATTTCAAAGCGGATTGATCTTGCTAGTATGATGAAAAACCGTTGTGTTTTGTGTGGCTTTGCGGTTCAATTCTAATTTTGATGCCATCAACTTAATGGATGAAGGGGAAACACATGCCGATCACCATCACCGAAGAACAGCCCGACAGCCCTGACGCTGTACAGTTGATCGCCGAATTAGATGGCGTGTTATCCCCACTTTACGCTACCGAAAGTCGTCACGGTTTCAGCATTGAAAAGCTGCTGCGTGATGGTGTTGTTTTCTTCGTCGCGCGGGTTGATTGTGAACCAGCAGCCTGTGGTGCTATCTTAGTGGTCGGCAGCGAATACGGCGAAGTCAAACGCATGTACGTCCGGCCAAAGTTTCGCGGCTTGGGCTTGGCGCGACAACTACTCAATTGTCTCGCTGAGTACAGCCGTCAGCATGGCGTATTGACGTTGCGCCTCGAAACCGGCATCCATCAGAAGGAAGCCATCGGGTTATACGAAAGCTACGGCTTCCAGCACATCTCCCCTTTCGGCCCTTATTGGGATGATCCGGTCAGTTTATGTTATGAAAAGCGCCTTGATCCGCGGTAGATCGAGTTTATCCCGGGAGTGATACCAGCCCTGCGCTGGTCATGTTCAACTGCCCCAACCACAGGGCAAGCTGTTCCGCGCTGCATGGCTGATCATGTTCCAGCCACCACAATATTGCCCCTACACCCGCGTAGGAGATGTATTCTAGCTTCATGTCAACAGGTGGTGACTTATCATCAATAGCCTTCTGCTGGGCAAACAAATAGCGGTAGCGATTTTCACTAAAATGTCGGAAGCGTTCGATGAAAGCGGGATCACCATTCCGTCCGAGCATGGCACGGTAAAAATCGGCGTTGGCTTCACCATGCTTCACCAGCACCAATAATCCGACTGGCACACTTTTCGGCGCGGCTAACATGGCGGCTTCAGCCAATGATGCCGCGTCTGAAGTGGCGGTTTGAATCTCAGCCATATATTGATGGAGGAGATCATACTTATCGAGGTAATAGCGGTAAAAAGTCGAACGGTTGACCATCGCCCGATTGCAGATGTCGCGCACCGTGACTGCGCCAAATCCCATTTCGACGGTGAGTTCAATCAGCGCTTGTTGCAGTAGTTTGCGCGTTCTTTGAACCCTCACATCTTCTTTTGAAGTCGAATTTTGCACCAATTTCTGCTCCTGTGTTGGAAATGCAACACAACCGAAATCTTTGTTGGTTGACCGTCAGTATAACCGCGTTTAATGTGGCTATGTAACACAGTGTTGCTCTTTTGCAAAGCATATATCTAAGGAGTCCAAAATGGAAATCGTCTTGATCGACACCTTCGTCGTTCCCGAAGAAGCCAAGGCTGAATTCAAAGAAGCTGCCGTCGCCGCGCAGAATTTTATCCGAACCCTTCCCGGCTATGTTGAGGGTTTTATCTATGAGCAGTTGGGCGGCGAGAGCCATTATAACTTCCTGACCAACGCCGTTTGGAAGGATGAAGCCGCCTTTGAATCTGCCAAAAAATCTGTCCTCGCCGAGTATGCCAAACGCGGTTACGATCCCGCCGTAACACGCCAACGCCTCGGCATCGAACAGACTCGCTCCACCTATACCCGAAACCCGTACTAGTTCGCTATCTGCAATCAGGGCAACGTGCAGTTGCCCTAATTGTTTTCTCTTCCCTTTGCGTCCTTCGCAATAGGCTATAATCAACCCATCGTTTGAGCTTATTTGTTTGTAGGATTGTATTCGCCATTTATGGCAATCGAAATCCCACCAGATCAAGAAGTCTGGGTCATGATGGCTGAAGGTGCACAGCTAACCGGTTATAACAGCCGCTATTTAGGACAGCTAGCCAAGAAAAATTTGCTGCTGCCGGAAGATGAACGGTACATCAAGGTTCGAATGCGCTCACATCGCCTTGAACTGTGGTTGCCCGACCTTCTACGCTACATCAGAGAAATCGGTTATGGCCCGCACAATGACAAATAATAAAAATGCTGGACGCTGCTCAGTGACGTTGCAGTAATCTGTTTGATTCCCTGCCCTCACTCTACAATCGGCTATAATCAACGCATCGCTCAAGCTTACTTGTAGGATTGCATACGCCATTTATGGCAAAAGAAATCACGCCCGATGAAGAAATCTGGGTCATGACCCGCGAAGGTGCACAGTTAACCGGTTACAGTCCTGAGTATATGGAACAATTGGCAAGAAAAAATGCAAAGTTGCCAGAAGATGAACGGCCAATCAAGGTTCGAATGCGGTCAAATCGCCATGAATTGTGGCTACCTGATGTACTGCGTTATATAGAAGAAATCGGTTACGGCCCGCACCAAGATAAAAAGTAGAGAGAAAAGTTTTCTTCTCACCAAATCTTATTGGTTGACTTTCTCGGTGTACCCAAATATAATTCAAATCACCACAAAGAACCTCAAACAAAAGCTGCCTTACCACACAGTGCATTGCCCGGGAAATAATCTGTAACAAGCCCTTAGCTCCGATAGGATGCGGAACAACGCGAGTCTGCATCAGTAATTACCTATTGGGGTTGAGATCCGGTTTGCGGACGGACGGCTGGCGTGTCGGGTTTTGCGTGCAAATGTTAATCTACAATCACATAGCTCGAAATGGCTTGCGTATCAAAAATCGTTGAGCCTTAAAACTCAACTGTGCCTCCGGTTAAATGGTAATTGCCGGAGGTACTTTTTGGATTGGATGATTCAAGCATCTTATCCGCTACCAACCTCTGCAAGTCAAAGATTGCAGAGGTCATTTGATTTCGGTTTTCCTCCCTCAAAATGATTTATTCTCAATATTTTTAACCCCTTTGCGCCCTTGCTCCTTCGCGTCTTTGCGATTTGTTCCGCTTTTGTATTTCACTCAGCACTCGGTACTCATTACTCAGCACTTCCTTTTTGGCCTCTTGTATCAGAACAATATTTCTTATATACTGATGTGCAACTATCAGGTTTCACATTGGAGGTCAGAGTTATGGAAGCAGTATCATTGAAACGCAGCATTTGGATCAACGCCCCACGCCAACGCGTCTGGGATGCCGTCAGCGTACCGGAACAAATCGCCGCATGGTTCGCCCCCGGTATGACCTTTAAGATGGAGAACGACATCGTTTCTATTTTGATGGAGGGTCAATTCGTCGATGTCGCATGGGTCGAAGTCGTTGATCCGCCCCGCGAACTCACCACTCGTCCCCTACCCGATAAAAAGACAGCCACCAGCTACATACTCGAAGAAGAAAATGGCGGCACACGCTTCACCGTCATCGAAACTGGCCTCGAAGCCCTGCCTGCCGAAGATCGCGCCAAGTATCTGGAACAAAACGGCGGCGAATGGGAAAAGGCGCTGGGAAACCTCAATGCCTATATCGAAGGCAAACCACTGGTCAAACCCGAAGGCTTCTAATCATCGCAGCCACATAACTTCTGGTTTCCTCCCTCGCTGTGCGAAGCCTCCTGTGGATGCGGGGGAGGATTAAGGAGGGGGTTATGTATATGTCGTCATTCTTATAGCAATAATAAAATATATTCGTCACTAGGTTTAAATGCACAAACCATACCAAACGCTTTTAAAACCATTTACCAACTCATCACACCCAATTGCTCTCTCAAAATGGTTAGCGCCAACACCCGAAAAGAGTTACCAAATGTTCTTCCAAAATGTAACCCATTCGCTTTCCAAATCGAATATTATATCTATAGGACTGTAGGGGCGCATGGCTATGCGCTCTTTTATCCCAACCACCTTAACAGTTACCAAATGTTGTAATCGTCAAAAAACGGTCTTGTCGCAACTGCAACATCAACAGCATCATTTCCGACGACGACATTACTGACATTAAACTGCACTCCGAAACTGCCGCAATTGCAGCATCTTCCGCAGATTCGGCATATCGCTCTCTCACACCCGCCGCAAAACGAGGGTGTGACAACTGCAACAACTGCAACAACTGCAATATTTTCAACATTTCCGAATCATAAGCGAAAAATCAAAGAGGTTGAACACAACCCCAAATGAAAAAAACAATCGCCGTTGAACGCACGATATGGATTGACACACCGATTGAACGGGCATGGCAAGCCGTTACCGAGTCGGAACAATTGAACCGATGGTATGCGACCCATTACCATTGGGACATCCCTACCCTGCAAGTCGGCACAATGGTCAAGTTCTATAACAAGGACAACCCCGAAGATCATCAAATCGCGACCATCGAGGTTGTTGATCCGCCCCAACAATTTACCCTTCGTTGGCAACCGGATCGGCAGTATCCTGAGGTAACATTGGCCACCAGCTTCTTGCTAACCGAAGAAAATCATGGCACTCGCATCACCATCCATGAAGGTGGTTACGAAGCGTTATCGGACACTGTTCGGCAGCAGTGGTTGGACGCGACAGGTAACGGATATACAATGTCGATGGAGAATCTAAAAGCCCATCTGGAGGGCAGGAGCATACCGCATTGACCGACGCACCCATTTTTCATGCGCTGGCTGATCCCATGCGCCGTAACCTGCTGGTGAATCTGGCAGAACACAGCCCCAAAACCGCGACCCAGCTTGCAGAGGAATATCCGATCACACGGCAAGGCATCCTCAAACATTTGAATATCCTTGAGGACGCGGGCTTGGTCGCTGTGCATCAAATGGGGCGGGAAAAGCGCTATGCTCTAACACCTGAGCCGCTGAACGAGCTTGAAGGCTGGCTCAAACAATTGACCAATAAGTGGGATGAGCGTTTATTGCGACTCAAGACCATACTCGAAAATGAGGACAACCGTTAGATGCCCAACGACATTTCACAGAGTATCGTCACACGCCCTACCCCACTCGCGCCCGATTATGCCGGGATGTTGGAAGTGCTGATGGGAGGCATGTCTACCAACAGCCGCCGCCAATACGAGCATACTTATAACGACTGGCGCAAATGGTGCGCGGAAAATGCTGTTGATGTCAACGAACTTTCCGCGCCACACGTCATGCGATATTTACAAAGCCGTCCACTTTCCCGCGCGACACGCCAAGCCCGCCTCACCCATTTACGCCGTTTGGTACAAACCCTCTACAGCGCTGATACTACCAACACCCAGCTTGAAACCTATTACGCCCAACTCAAGCTGATGCGGCTTTCGGTTGATAATGAGTCTGTCAATCCGAGTGCTAAAGGTAAAAAGCGCGCGGGCAAACGACTGGAGGGCAGCGAGGTTCACGAACTCATCGCAGCCTATCCTGTCTCGCTCAACGGTAAACCTTACTTACGTGGGCTGCGTAATCGGGCGCTGCTGGCAATTCTGTTTTACGCGGGCTTACGACGCTTTGAGGCGGTGAAACTCAAGTGGGCGGATATTGATTTTGTACAGGAGCATATTCAGGTGGTGGGAGGCAAAAACCGCCAACGAAACGCGGTTGATTATGTGCCATTTTTGGGCAGCATCGCCCGTCATCTAAAAGCGTGGCAAGCTCATACCGCTGATCGTATTTATGTGTTCCCGCGCGTCCTCAAAGGGGATCATCTCGGTGCAGATGCACCGATTACCGACGATGGTCTTTACAAGCAGTTTGCTCACGACTTCGCACCGCATGATGCCCGTCGTACCTTAATCAGCGATTTGTTAGAGTCGGGAACCTATATCGGGGATGTGCGGGTGATTGCACGACACAGCAGTGAAAGTACCACCCTGCGTTATGCGCGGGCAAACGACACTAAAGTGATCAAAAGCCGCGCTAAATTAGGGTATTGAAACGGGTCAAATCCCCGTAGGAAATGGTCTCAGACCCTTCCTACAAGGAAAGTATAGCAAACAAAAAGATCAATGCGGGATTTTGTTTTTCAGGCGGCGGTTATGTTCGGCTTCGAAGGTTTGGTAAATACGCTCCAGTTCGGCGCTATCCTCGCCTTTGTTCTTGGCTTCTTCGTATTTCTCTAACGCTTGGCGACGTTTGTGCATCAGATCGTCTTCGGAAAGCCGTGCCAAGGCCAAATCAGTGGGTGTTGTCGGTGCGTCGGTCATGATAATGACTCCTTCACTTATTACCAATACATTTATCAGCGTAACACAAATCGTAACCTCAACAGGTGGTCAGGTGGCCTATTTTTGGCACCTTTTAGGGCTACCCGATCAGTGAAGGTTTTAGGGGCGAATTAAACTACGGCCAATCGAGTCAGCAGACGCACCATCTTATAAGCAGACATGAACGAAGTAGCGAAAAGTCATTCAAACGGAGCGGGGAAATAAGACCGATACAAAGGTGATTAGCGCATCCGTTTGTTTTTCATACGGCGGTCATTTTCAGCTTCGAGCGCCTGATAAATTTTGCCTAGTTCAGTCGTATTTTGACCGTTATTTTTGGCTTCGTTAAAAGCTGTCAAAGCCTCTTTGGTCTGCGTGTACAGATCGTTTTCAGATAGACGCGCCAAAGCCATATCGGTGGGCATATTCGGAGTGTTGAACATAAGTTGTGATCCTCAATCAAGTGGGGGGTTCTTCTTAATAGTAACACACAATGCAGCCCTGAAGCCGTAAGCACCTCTATTTATCTTCTTTTTGGGCAAACTCACTACTAAACCTTGATTTTATTACTCAAACATTACATTTTTGAGGGCAACTGCCAAGTCTCACGGCCTCTTCAGAAACCAGACATTTTAGAGCTTTTAGCTCATTTTCCGCTTATGCCAGCGTTATAACTCCGAAATAACTCTCGACGAAAGTGATAGAGAAGCTTCACTTAGATAGCTCGATAAAAGAAATTGGGGAGAGAGTTATGAAACATTTATCCATCGCAACTTGTTTGTTCAGCCTCGTAGCGCTGACGGGCGGCATTGTGGCACAAGCCCAAGATACCAAACCGGTTAACTTCACCGTTCGCATCGAAAATGTATCTGGCAGCAACACATCCACCTATTCGAGCGTGGGCGTTGATGGTATTCCAGTCGGTGCAACCGCCCGCCGTCCTGCCATGCCCGGAGAAGCCTTCGAGTTTGTGATCAAGGCCAAAGCAGGTGATCATTTATCCTTCGCCAGCATGTACGGGCAATCCAACGACACCTTTGTTGGAACCAATGAAGCAGGTATCGCGCTTTACTATGACAGTGGTAAGGCCATCAGCGGTGATGTTTCCGATCAGGTTTCGCTGTGGGACGCAGGTACAGAAGTCAATGAGCCGTTGGGCAAAGGCCCGAACCAAGCGCCTCGACAGGCTTCACCGGACGCGGGTACGCCTGAAAACGGAACCGTGCAGCCTGTCGCATTTGGTGGCGAATGGCCTGCCAGCGGGGCTGACCTCACCAAAGTGACTCTCACACCACTCACAGGCGACCAGATTATGGTTCACTTCGAAAATACGACGGCTAACGCGCCTGTCCCCTCCCCTTTCTCACCGTTGGCATACGTGGTACACACGGCTGACCAGACGGGTGTGTTCTTCAAGACGGGTGAAAAAGATCGTGGGTTGGGTTTGGAACATGTCGCCGAAGCTGGTAATCCCGAAGATGTTGCGGCAGCCGTTGCAGGCAGCGCCGTTATGAACGTGGGACTCTCACCCGGCGTATTCGTCATCCACAGCGCCGACCAAGTTGCACCGATCTTCAAGACGGGTGAAAAAGATCGCGGTCAAGGTTTGGAAGGTCAGGCCGAAGACGGCAGCCCTGTTGCTTTGGGTGACGCACTGAGCAAGTTAGGCTTCAAGCAGACCGGTATCTTTAACACAGCCGTTGGTGCGGAAAAGGCAGGGCCATTGATGCCGGGGCAAGCCTTTGAGTTTACCTTCACGGCAGCACCGGGCGACTCGCTCTCATATGCCGAGATGTTCGGGCAGTCGAACGATCTCTTCTTCGCCACCGACGAAAATGGTATCGCCCTGTTCTCGGCTAAGGGAACACCGGTCGCGGGTACTTTCACGGGCGCAATCCAACTGTGGGACGCAGGTACAGAAGTCAACCAAGAACCCTTTGTTGGCTCTGACCAAGCAGCCCGACAAGCAGCACCCAACACCGGTGCGGCTGAAAATGGTGTGGTGCAAGCGATCTACAGCGTGACCGATGGTTTCACCTACCCCAGTGTTGAAAGTTCACTCAAGTTCACGATCACCAACGATGCTGGCATGATGATAAACATGATGGCTCCGGCAGATGCCATGAGCGATCAGATGATGATGCCCGATATGATGGGTGAAATGACCCCCGAAGCCACCGACGCGATGATGATGGAACAGCCGACCGCTGATGCCAGCATGATGGAGATGACTCCCGAAGCGACGATGGGAAGCTAAATCAATCGACGTTAATAAGAGTACAAAAGAGGTACGTGAGTGCCTCTTTTTGTTTCGATGACCAAGAGTCTGTCTATAATTCGCCATGAATAGACATTAAACGTTAAAATATACCCCACGCATAGATACCTGATGTTGTATAAGGGGCTTCATGTACGGACAGCGACGGCTGACGACATTCTTTAACATCCAAAGCGGCGAAGGTCATATCGTGGGTATGATCTTCGCTTTGTATTTCTTCATGGGCATCGCCTTCGTGCTGACGCAAACCGCCAGCTATGCCATCTTCATCGACGTATTTGGTTCGGAAAGCATTTCCTACACCTATTTGGGCATCGCGGTCGGTGTCTCGGCTTTGGCGTATGGCTACCTGCGGCTGAGCGATCACATTCCATTGTCGCGTTTATTGGTCATCAACTTGGGCGGCTTGATCGTTATCAGCCTGATTATGCGAGTGGGCTTGTCGCTGACCAACGCACGCTGGTTGGTGTTCATCCTACCAATCTGGGAATTCGCACAGCTTAACCTCGGCAAAATTATCATCTGGAGTCTGGTCGGTTCGCTGTTCGATGTGCGCCAGAGCAAGCGGCTGTTCGGGCTGATGACATCCGGGCGCTGGGCAGCGGTGGCATTGGGCGGCTTGCTGGTTCCAGTCTTAGTGGCTTGGGTCGGAACGACTAACCTTTTATGGCTGTCCGTCATCAGCATGGGTGTGGCGATGCTGCTGCTGTTACGCATCCTCAAAGCCCATCCCAAAGCCTTTAATCACACCGAAATCAGCCCTATCGACTCGCCCCCAGAGTCTAAAACCAACAGCAATATTTTCAAAAATCCATTTGTCATCCTGATTTTTGTCGAAGCCTTCATCTGGATTATGACTTATTTCATTGGTGACAACATTTACTACATTGAAACCGCCAAACAGTACACCAACGCTGACCAACTCGCCTCGGTGCTAGGTTTGCTATCATCAGTGGCAGGTGTTTTGACGTTGATTAGCGGCTTGTTCTTCACCGGGCCGTTCATCAATCGCTTCGGTGTGAAAGTCGGTGTGCGGGTTACGCCGATACTCATCGTCGTGCTGATTGCGGCCTTCGCCTTTACGGGTACATTTTTGCACAATCCACTGCTGATGTTCGCGCTGGCGATTTTTGCCCGCACCGTCAACACCTTTATGAGCGAAACCTTTGAGGTTACATCGCTACGTATCCTGATACAACCCTTGCCCGCCGAGCAGCGAGTACATGTCTCAGCTATATCGGATGGGATTATCGAACCGCTGGCAATTGGTACAGCAGGCATCATGATCGTGGTGCTGATAGACATCCTCAAGTTGAATTCGGTGGAATTGGCTTATTTATTCGTGCTGATTGGTTTGTGTTGGATCGCGGCGACTTCCGGTTTGGCGCGGCGCTATCAAGGTGTGCTAGCACAAGCATTGGAGCGACGGCGCTTAGGCCAATCTTTGCCCTTAACCATAGACCATTCAACCATCACGGTGTTAAAGCCTTATTTGCAGGATAAACACCCTGAAGCGGTGATTTATGCGCTGAACATCATCGACCAATCGGACGAGCAGGATGTCCTCAAAGATACCCTGCCCGACCTGCTCAACCATCCGTCGGCGCGGGTGCGGCGCGAGGCGTTGGGTTACATCGAGCGGTTGAAGTTGAAGGAAAACCTGCCCCGTGTCCAGCAGCTTTTCCAAACCGAGATGGATATTACCTTCCGTGAATACAGCCTGCGCGCATTGGCAGCGCTTGACCAACGTGAAGCACAAACTACAGTAGCCGCCTTCTTGGATGCGCCCGAAATTCCTGTGCGGCGCGGTGCGATGGTGGGCGTTATCCGTTACGGAGTCGGTCAAGCGACAGTGAAGGCTGCCGAAAAGCTGACCGAGTGGGCGACGCAGCCCGATATTGAGAACAAAGTTTTGGCGGCACAGGTCATTGGTGAAGTCGGCTTGCCCACTTATTACCGCCCCCTCGAAATCCTTCTGAAGTCTCCCAATGTCAAAGTGCGGCGGGTGGCGTTGGAGGCGGCAGGCAGCATCAAGCATCCCCGTTTGTGGCCGTTGGTAATCGAGGCGTTGGAAGTCTCCACTACCCGAACGCAAGCACAAGCCGCCTTAGTAGCAGGCGGCGACGCAGTCTTACCGGCAGTCCGCAGTGCTATGTCCAACGGCAACACACCTCCCGCAGTATTGACGGGTTTGGCGCGGGCTTGCGGGCAGATGAGCAGCGCGGCCTCCATCGACATCTTGACCGACCGCCTCACCACTCTTGATCCAGAGGTGCGCCTTCAGGTGATGCTGGCGCTGAACCAGCGAGGCTACCGCGCCCGTGACGCACGTCGCATCCAAAGTTATCTCCGCAGCGAGGCCGATATTTATGCGCGGTTGCTGGCAACCCGCCGTGATCTGGGCAGCGGTGATGGGCTGGGACTGCTGAATGACTGCCTCGACAAACTGGCGCGGCAATCCACTGAACGCTTGCTGTATTTGATGTCCTTCATTTATGATCCGCAGCCGATTTTGAGGGCGCGGGAAGCGCTGTTGTATGGCAGTGGTGCATCACGCTCGATGGGTTTGGAAATCCTCGAAACTTATTTCGACAAAACCACCAAAGCCTATTTGCTGCCCATTTTTGAGGATTTACCACCACTAACACGCCTGCAACAACTGCACGGCGTACTGCCACAGACCACGCTTGATCGTGAGTCGCGGGTGTTGGAACTGCTTGCCAAACCGCCTACGGCATGGGTCAATGTGTGCGCGTTGTATGCCGCAGGCATGTTGACGGTGGAAAAGAGCCGCAGCTTCATCCCTGCCGCGCTGAATGCAGCCGATCCACTTACGCGGGAAACAGCCGCTTGGACGCTCAGGCGTTTGGATAAAGTGATCGCACCAGAAAAGGATAGAATTATGCTTTCGACTATTGAAAAAGTCATCGTCCTGAAAACGGTGGGCATCTTTGCCGAAACACCGGACGAGGTGCTGGCGGATGTGGCAGGCTTGTTGGAAGAAATCCATTATGGTTCGGGCGAAGTGGTCTTTCATAAGGGCGACCTCGGCAACAGCATGTATATGATCGTCAGCGGGAAAGTGCGGGTGCATGATGACAACTACACCATTAATAAGCTGGGCGAACGGCAGGTGTTTGGTGAGATGGCACTGCTCGACCCTGCCCCACGCATCGCTACCGTGACCACGCTGGAAGATACCCATCTGTTCCGGCTGCGACAGGAAGCCTTCTACGAACTGCTGGATAATCGCGGCGAAGTAGCGCGGGGCATCATCCGTGTGCTGACCAGTTACCTCCGCAGTTGGGTGGATAACGCCGATTTGCGAATGCTCCAACAAAGTGGGGCGAAAACCGTTCCCCTGCCGATTAGACAAGGGGAAAAGCAGTCCTGAGTCAAGACAGCGGTGGACATCGGTTCACCGCTTTTAGATTTGACGACCGTAAAATTAAAAATGTTCAAAATATTGCAACAATTGAATAAATTGAAGTTGTTACAGAGCGGTTTAACGGCGGATTTGAGGGAGCAAAGTGCCGAAACTTCGCAAAATTCTTCACTTTCTTCACTTTCGCAAGTGAAGTTTGGCTATTGGCGTTTAGCTCCCTATAAGCGTGTTTGTGTCGGAAATGGCGGTCTTGTCGCCATAAAAAACTCGATTTAGCCGAGAAATGTCGGCGGTGGCGGCGTTGTCGTCGGCGACATAAAGGGTTTTATCGCCACAAAATGATGCTGTTGCTGCTGTTGAGAATCGACCCTTTTTGTCACATTTGCAGCATAAGCGGGAGATACCCCTAACCCCCAGCCCACATCTACAATTTAGCCAGCGGCTGAGGCACGCCTCAGCCCTACGACAAGATGAATAAAACCGCCTGAAGGTGAGTCATTTCAGCAATGAGAGGCAGGTCAAGTCAGATTGTTAAGGTGCGCGAGAAATACAGGGCGCACAGCCGTGCGCCCCTACAGCCCTATTGATATGATATTCGATTTGGGAGGCGAACGGGTTACATTTTGGAAGAACATTTTGTAACTCTTTGGAGGCGTTGGCGCTAACCATTTTGAGGGAGCGTGAGGGTTAAGAAGGTTGAGAAGTGGTTGGAATTGGGTAGCGATAGTTTGTGAATTCTAACGAAGCCGTTTGAAAAGATTGATTCATTTCATAGAGGGCGGGTCAGAGACCGCGCCCCTACGAGAAATCCTATCGTTATTTTGAATGTGTCCTTTAGCTGATAGGACTTTTCAAACGACCTCTAACGAAGCAGCGGATGTAGACAGATCAGACACAAAGTGGGTAAAATCTGGGTCGCCATGAATTGGAGATTAAACCCATGCCAACCTTTCAATGTGATTTATGCGGGACAGAATTTGAGGCGGCGAAGAAGAAGCGATTTTGCTGCCGCGAACACCAGAGCAAAGCGTTCGTGAACCTGTATGTGCCAGCGCCGGGGCCAAAAGAATTCAACGGGATTGTGATCGTCAAAGCACCCAAACTCGGTTGGGTACGCAACACCGAATATATCCTGCCAACCAACGTGGATTTTTTTCAGGCCAAAATCAACGTCGGATCGGATGGGACGATTAAGACCACCACGCTCAGGATAATCCGTTGACCAAACACAATCAAAATGTCAGTGTCATTGGTGGATCACGGTAGGCAGCATGAACACTATAGAAATTCGACTGCTGTTCGCAGAGCGTAACCACCGATTTCTTCAACCAGCGCCGCGCATTATCAAGCGTGCAAGGCAGCTTCCGAATCTCCCCTGCCCCGTTGACGATTTCCAACCAGTATTTATGCGAACGCTTAGCGGCTGCGTCGGATACCACCCACAGGAAAACATCTGCTTGGGTTTGGGGGTCGGAATACATCTTGAAGCCGGGGTCATCGCTGCGACGGGTTTTTATTCGCGGGAGGATTTCGCAAATTTCCTTCGTCCAGCGAATGATGGTTTGCTTGCAGACTTGCCAAAATTCGATCTGTGCCTGACGGCAGTCGTTATAGCGAACCTCAAGCACCCGTCCTAAAATGGCATTGCGATAATTTTTGACCGAGGAATGGTCAACCGGCATCAGCTTAGGCGCATCATTGGTCGCGCCGAGGCCAATACCCAAATCATCACCCACCTTTTGCGGGGAAACCATCACGTAACATTTGGTTCGGCGACCACGCTCACCTGTTTGACGCTCACCCACGAAAGTAAACAGGCGATCATCCTTAAGGATACGCTGTGCCTGTGCGGGACTCAGTGGAATGCCGCTGTTGGTCATATCGTCGGAAAGCTCGGCGGCAATTACCCACAAACCGGCCCATCCGAGGCGCAGCATCACATCATAAAAACGAATATGAGCCGTCATACCCATTTTAATAGCTTGTGCGGCAACACTGAGGGAGAGGCCGTAGCCCATTCGGTAATCTGCGGGAGGCAGTTCGCTTGACTTTTGGTCAGCAGAAAGATATAGTTTCATTTAGAACGTTCCTTACCCTAGCGGGTGGAATGGTGTCCACATCTGAATCCCTAGACAAGAAGAGAGATGTGTTCACGAGATTATAAATGCGGATGGAGATCTGTTAACTTTCCATTCGCGACCAAAGCAGCCGTTTTTAACGGCTGTTTTGTTGTTAAGTCCCTAATTTGTATATCATTTTCCCCTATTTTGCAAAAATTGATTTGTTCTCAAAACCGCAACTCCGCATTCCCGCACCGTATGAGGGCATAATAATTTTTGCGGTTTCCGACAGTCGTTCAGGTCAAATTACTCGGTGGTTTTCCCGCATCAGGCTAAAGCCATGATGCTAACCATAAGACAAGTCCGCTAAAGGGACTTCAAAGGCGAAACCCGTAGTTGCTTTTGACGTTTTTTGGCGAAAATCTGATTTGTTCTCAAAGCGGCTATCCCTCATTTATTCTGATCTATTCCAATTCAAAGACTCTTAATATAAATACAAAAGCCATGAGGCGTAATCCGATTGAGAACAAATCCGTTTGAGGGAGAAAATAGCGAAAATAATTCTAGTTGAGCCTGTTCATGAATTGAAAACTGTAGATTGAGGTCAGTTGCCCTAATGCCTGTTTTGCGCGTAAACTGATGGCAGATGAGATGGAGACTTTGCGATGTTCAAAACTTATGTGAGCGCCGACGAATTTATGCGGATTGCTTTAGATCCTGCCAATGCTGACCGTCGTTTGCAGCGGATTGATGGGGAGATCATCGAAGTGGTATCGAATAACAAAGCATCTGAATCAGCTATTAATGTTGTCATTTTTCTGGGTGGATTTGTGAAACCACGTCAGTTAGGACGTGTCACTGGCTCAGACGGTGGATACACCATCAGTGGCGAACAATATATTCCGGACTGTGCGTTCGTCAGTTATCAACGACAGCCGCACAGCACTACCGAAGCTTACCCTGAAATTGCGCCGGACTTGGTGGTGGAGGTGCTATCACCGGGGAACATGGGGAGTTTTGACGAACGTGAAAAATTGGCGCGTAAGGTGGCTAATTATCTAGCGGCTGGCTGCGAGTTGTGGCTGGTTGATCCAGTTGAGGAAAAACTCGAACGCTGCATTCCCGGTCAAGCGGTTCGCACCTATCGCAACGGTGACACATTGGAAGGTGTAGGCATACTCGAAGGTTTCCGGTTAGAGATCAGTTCAATCTGGCCTCAGTAAGAGGAGCATCTATGTTTGAAGCACAAACCAAACCGATGACCGTTAAAGAATTCATTGCTTTCACGCTGTTACCAGAGAATGAAGGTCGTCACTTTGAATTGATCGACGGAGAAATCATCGAGAAAATGCCTACCCAATTACATGCTCTGATAGCCAACTTGTTCAATGCTGTCTTGTATCTTTATTTTCAGCGTAATCCCATTGGTTGGGCGTTTTCTGAACTGAGAATTAACCTTCCCAATGATGACTTGAACGACACTATCCCCGATATTTCAGTAGTGTTGAAAGCAGGCCGCGAGTTTAATCCAAATGAACCACTGACCTTTATGCCCGATTTGGCGATTGAGATTAAATCACCGACCGACAGCCTCATCAAAATGCGTAAGAAAGCCAACTACTATTTGGAAAACGGTTCAAAAGTTGTTTGGTTGGTGGATACACAGCGCCAAAAAGTCGAGGTCTACACGGTGGACGATACCGAAATTCTGGGGAGCAATGACTCATTGGACGGTGGTGACCTGTTACCGGATTTCAAATTGCCCGTAAGTGATCTCTGGAAGCAAGGTTAAACAGATGTTTGAAGCACAAACCAAGCCGATGACGCTTGATGAGTTTATTGCGCTTGCACTGCTGCCCGAAAATACCGAGCGCAATCTTGAATTCGTGAATGGGGAGATCATTGAGAAGATGCCAAGCTCAAGTCGCAATTCCACTTCGGCATTTATGCTTGGACATATCACCCAGAGTCATTGTGAAACCTATGAGATGTCCTGTTATATCAGTATTGGCGATGGGACTTATCGGATCAATATCAATGTTGTTGCGCCGGATTTTGCCTACAAACCAACGCCTACCGTCGCAGAATACCCCGATCCAGAACCGCCTTTATGGGTCGCAGAAGTGATCTCACCCACTGACAATATGAGTGAAATTAATGCAAATAAGCGGAAGTATATTGAAGCGGGCATCCTCTATTGGGAACTGTATCCTGATGAGCGCTTGATTGATGTGTATGCACCGGGCAAAGCAATGACCACTTATGGGATGGAGGCCGCGATTATGGTGGATGTGATCGCGGGATTGAGTGTGCCAGTCGCCAAGTTATTCCGGTGAAATTGCCGTCCACTTAGAAAAGAATCAACGGGAAAATATTATGTCACTACTACGACGTATTGATCGGTCGCCCCGATCCCTCATTTTACGAAATTTACTGGAAAAGCTCACTCAAGCGGATGACTTCAAAAACCGTATTGATGAGATCGCGACCGCAGAAAACATCACATTGTCGGACGAAGAACGCCAAAAATTACAAGAGATTCCGGTTGATTATTTACTCAACACGGAAATACTGCCCAAAGCAGCTAACGATAACGCTGCGGCGCAATCTCAACCCAAAGTATCGTCTATTGATCGAGAGGTAGCCATTGGGTTAAAAAGCCGTATCGCTTCCAAACTATTGAACGATGACAAGGCTAATCAGATTACGGATCGGCGTCAGTTCCATGAGTATGTCGTAGGGTTAATCAACGAGCTTCTTGCCGAAGAGGATACAAAACTTTCTCGTGTAGACCGTCAGCTTCTTGCCGAAACGATCACGAATGAAATCATTGGATACAGCATACTTCAGCCGCTTTTGGATGATGATGCGATCACAGATATTCTGGTGATTGGGCCAAAAAATATTTATGTCACCCGCAATGGCCACCGCGAAAAGGCCAGCCAAACGTTTGAAAATGATGAGCATCTTCTGCGGATATTGGATCGGATGGTAGCGCCTCTAGGTAAGCGAATTGATGAGCGCGAACCAATGGTTTCGGTTCAATTAGAAAATGGATTTCTTATGTCGGCCATCATGAACCCAATTGCAGTCAATGGCATGTGTGTGTCCATTCGCAGGCATAAAACACTGCCTGATACTGATGAGTTTGTTCGTTTGGACAAACCTTCAGATGACGTGTTGTCTTTCCTAAGAGCCTGCGTTCAAGCTCGTTTGAATATTCTGATTGTAGGCGGTGAAAACGTTGGTAAAACGACCCTGCTGAATGTCCTCGGTAATTTTATTGCAGATGAGTATTGGGTTGCCGTCATTGAGGACAAACCTGAGATCCGCTTAGAATTACTGCACGAAGAAGTCCTTTATCTACAAACACGACCACAGAACTTCTATACAGGAAAAAGTGAGATTAGCACTGCCGACCTTATACATCAGGCAACACGCATGGGCGCCAATACACTGATCGTTGGAGAGATAAAAGCAGCTATGTTTGCTCTGATTCACTCCCAAATCCCTTGGATGTCAACTTATCAAAGTGGAAGTTTGGAAAGTGTCGTGCCCCGTTTAACAGCTTTGGAACAGTTGAGTGGTTTCGAAATTTCGATAGAAACCCAGATTAATCTTGTCATTTATATCGCACGTTTGGCCGATGGTTTGTGCAAAGTGGCACGTATTGCTGAATTCATCAGGCAGCCTGACAGCAGATACCGGATTAAAGATCTCTTTTCAACCACTCGTTCGCATGAGGAAAATGGTGGCATCAATGCTACCGTTTTGCGACCCGCTACCACACCCAGCGAAACTTTATTGAAGCGGCTGACTGAATACCCCGTTGATAAAGCACTTCAAGAGCAAGTCCGGCAACTCTTTAAATAACCTATGCACCCAACACTCATTAAAGCCAACATCGCACTGCTCGAAGGGCTGCCTTCGGAAACACAGCGACTCTTGTACGAGTATTGGAGTGAGGCCGCGCCCAACCCTGATCCCGACTTGGCGTTAGCCTTATGGTTAGATGCCCACAGCCGCAGCACACCCGAAGCGGTCATCGAAGGCTTGCAAGCGCTGGTAAGCCGCATAGCGCCGGATGATACTTATGCACGGATGGCACAGCAATATTTACAGGATGAGGCCGCTTATCGCAGCCCTGCCCCAACCGCCATGCGACGACAACCCTTGGTGTTAGCCGGATTGTTCACGTTGGTCGGTGTCATCGTGACCTTAGGGTTGATCGCCCTGTTCAACCGCGCCCAGCCGCAACCGACAACAAACAATAATGACGCGGCACTCACCGCGCTTGCGCCGACACCTGCCCTACCCGCGAATTTACCGGATAGCAGCCAAACACTCGTGCCAGATCAGTACAATGCTCGTTATCCACAAGGCATCCTCAATGTGCTGGCGATGGAAAATGCTTCGCAGCGTGTGGTTAAAAATGCTGATGGTTCATTAGCAACGCCGATTGCTGGCGCACGATTTTATGCGCTGCGTTTGAACTTCGAATGTCGTGGTGGCATCTGTGACCAACCCCCTGAAGCCCACATCACGGTGGCTTTAGATGACGGTACGCAACTTGAACCGCGTGCCGGACTCAGAATCAGTGGTGAGGAGCCTTTGCAAGCGGTGGCATTGGGTCGGACGACTGTGGGTTGGGTGGTGTTCGAGATTCCGCTGGTGAGTACGGTGAAGTCGCTGGTGGTCGCGCCGCGTGTCGCTGGTGACTTTGAACCGATTACGATTGGGTTGGGGTGATCTTACTACTCGTTGATAGGATTTAATCTCAATAGATACGCTAAGAAACCTAAGCTTAAATAGGTCGTATGTCGCATGTATCCGAGATGCCTGCCCGTTATAATGCGAACCTTATTCAAAGCAAAGGAAGCATTATTTGATGAAAATTGATTTTTCACCAGCAGTTCAGCAACTCCAAGAAATGGTTAATAGCGTTATTGCTTATATTCCTAATATTATCATTGCTATACTGGTTTTTATTTTATTTATCTTTATTGGACGGGGAGTACGGGCGATTGTAACCCGTGTTTTAAATCGCTACCGAAAACAACGTAATCTCAGTATTGTTCTTGGTCGACTGTCACAATCAGCCACAATTCTGTTTGGCTTTTTGGTTGCAGCCGTGGTGGTCTTCCCGAATTTCTCACCGGCTGATTTAGTTGGCTTTTTGGGGCTTAGCAGCGTTGCCATCGGTTTCGCTTTTCGTGACATTTTGCAGAACTTTTTGGCTGGCATTTTACTCTTACTGACCGAGCCATTTCGTATTAACGACCAGATTGTCTTTGCTACTTATGAAGGTACTGTAGAGGATATCAAGACCCGTGCCACGATTATCCGTACATACGATGGGCGACGTGTGGTTATTCCTAACGCCGAACTTTTTACCCATTCGGTTATGGTCAACACATCCTTTGACAAACGGCGCGTCGAATACGATCTGGGCATCGGCTACAGTGACGATATTTCTACGGCGAAAGGCTTGATTCTAGAAGCGTTAGAGGGTCTTACTGAGGTATTGCCCGATCCCGCGCCAGATGTTTTGGTCATGGAACTGGGCGACTTTAATGTGAAATTGCGGGTTCGATGGTGGATTGGGCCGCCACGAAGGCGAGATGCGCTTGATACACGGGATCAAGTGCTTCATCGAATTAAAGATGTGTTGACAGAAAACGGGATTGATTTACCGTTTCCAACGACGCAAGTTCTGTTGCACGACCAGAGTGAATCAACGGATGGTGATCGACACCGTCAGCGTGAAGGTTGGCCTGCTGGCAAGGGAGATGTTCCCGTATCACGCGGTACAACATCTGAATAATATGTCGATAAACGCCCTTTTCTGCACATTAGGTTGATATAGGCAACTTAGCAGTGAAGGGGTCAACACGATGACACAGAAAAAGTCCAAGAGTGAAGCATCAGCCACCAAGACCACATTGTTGACACAACCGGAACGTGAACGCAGTCATTTCAAGGCGCTCCTATTAAGCAACGCCAACTACTTTGGTAACTTGCAACTCAGCAAACTCAAACCCGTCAAAATTATTGCCTCCAACCGCACCTACGAAGAACTGAACTGCGTGGGCTTTAATCCAGAGTTCAGCCGTTTGGAAGCCACACTTCGCATCAAGCAGAATGTGGGTTACAACGGTGACCTGTGCAGCCTCGGTTCGTTCGAATACGTGCGCTTTTATCTGTCGTATGACAACGGCCTGACATGGCAAGATCAGGGTTACAGCACCGTCAACGTCCACGATATGACGGGCATCAAGCCGCTGGATTACGCGGTTTACCTGGACATTCATCCCAAGAAGTTCAACTGTCACACACCGAATTTGCCGTTGGTGCGGGCGATCCTGTCATGGAACAGCTTGCCACCAGCCAACTCGCCCAACTATGTGCCGATTTGGGGTAACAGCCAACAGGTTCGCATCCAGATTGCACCGCAAAACTTCTTCTGGTGGGGCGATCTGGTGGATCAACTGGAACTGCCCGAATTCACCAAACCGTTGTTCGAAACAACCAACCCGATTGCCAGCGTCCAGACTCCTCCGTTGAGTGTAAGCGAACTGCACAGCTTGTACGAAAAGGCCGAAGTGCCGGTTCATCGTTATGCGTTTCCTTTCCTTCAGCAGATGGTTAGCAAACATGCGGGTGTGCCTTACCAATCCAGCATGGCTTTGGCGAGCATCTCGGACAAAGTCGATATTTCGAAAGCGATTGATGCTTTCATCAAGACGGATGGCAACACCAGCTTCGAAGAACTGACCTGCATCGGCTTCAACACCGACAAGGATATGCTGGAAGGCATCATCAAGGTCAAGAAGTCCAATGGTTATTCGGGCGGTTTGTGTTCAGCGGGCAGCCGTGAATATGTGGCCTTCTGGGTGGATTGGGGACTGGGTGGCGGTTGGTCATACGCCGGTGGCACCTCGGTTAAGGTGGTTGATCTCGGTGGCAGTTTCCCACAAGACAGCCTGTATTACTCGGTGTTCCTGCCTATCAAGACGGCTGAATATCAACAGGCCTGCGAAAAAGGCGCGAAGATCATCAAGCTGCGGGCGATCATGTCATGGGCAACACCCCCTAGCGCCACCAACCCCAACTATGTGCCGACATGGGGCAACCGTGAGGAAACCCACATCCAACTCAAGCCAAGCACCGGCATCAAGACTGGCGAACATGTCGCGGGCATCGAAGCGGTCAACGTTATTCCGGTGGGCTTTATCGACTCCAACGGTTACGTCAACGGTGACTTAAATGGTGTCGATCCGGGTGGAGAATTGGTCGATGTTCCGTTCGGTGGTTTGGTGGAAATCACGGGCAAAGTCACGGACTTCCCGCCGGATGTGTTTGGTGGTGGCGCAACGCCCTTCAAGTTCAAGGTCATGCAGCGCCAGATTAGTCCGGTGGTTGGAAGCTGGCAGCCGGTTGCCGATACCTTCTATATTGGCATCACCGAATACATCAGCAGTATTCCAACCTCCCTGCCCCTGACCAAGCAGGAAGTGGACATCAACGGCTGGTACACCTTGCGGGATGACGCAGGTGGCGGGCCAAACCCACTACGCTCGGTCAACAATAAGCGCTTGGCGGTGTGGAAGACCTTCGGCTTAGAAGGCACTTACCAGATCAAAATCGAGGCGATGAACCCGACCACCTTAGCCACTTGGACAAGCAATGTGGTCAACGTCCGGCTGGATAACACTGCACCTGTGATCGACTTCAAGATTACATCGGGCAGCGGTGACTGCGGTGACTTCAACACCGGTGACATCATTGAAGGCATGTACTCGGTGAGCGATGAACATTTCGCTAGCATGACCTTCGAGGTTATCCCGAACTTGGGCGGCACATTTACCGATCCACTTCCGGCTGATCGGCTGTTCGTGGGCATGGGCGGCAACGTCCCAACAAATGGTGCAGCGGGTGTCTGGAAGTTGGATACCACTGGGATGCCACGCTGCGGTTACGCGCTGCGTTATCACACGGCAGACCGCACCATCTTTGGCTACTACAGCGATGGCATTAACTTCACGGTCAGCTACACGCCACTGAGAAGCATCAAGGATGTGGGCTTGTGCCTGCGTGAAGGGTAACCCCCTCACCCCAACCCCTCTCCCCCAAAACACAAGGGAGAGGGGCTTAAAAGCAGACTCGGAGACAGTCTTCCCCTCTTCTGTCCTATTTACGAACGCAAAAGGTCATCCGTGAGGGTGGCCTTTTGTTTTTGCTGCACATGTTGCAGTTGTTACTGCATTTGCTGCATATTTCGCATATTTCCCGCTGAAATGACAGGCGGGAAGCACGGGAGCAACCCGCCGAATGGACATTTTTGTGCAGCGGGTGGCTCGGCTGATGCCGCTGAAATGACACAAGTGCAGCGGATGTGAGGGAGAATGCCGCCGCTGTGCAATTTGTGCATAGCCGCTGCTGTGGTTGCAATAAGAGATTTAACCGCAGAGACGCAGAGGATACGCAGAGAACACAGAGATTTTGAGAGAGAAACATAACTCATTATAGAACAAAAGTTTTACCTATGTCAATGCGATTTGGTTCGGGTTTTCAAACCTAAAAAGCTTGGTTTTGAGTCGGCGTTATTAAAGTAGGCAACAGATTGGGACGCAAATCAAAGACATAGATGTCTGTGTGAGACTCTGTTTCTGCACTTAAGAGTACATATTCTCCAATAGGCGAGAAGTAAGCTTTATCGGCTGCGCCATCCGATGTGATGTCGTCTCGAACGGTAAGCATTTCATCAGTCAAATGGTTGTATGAGATGAGACCTGCTTCGGTGACCATCAACAGACGATCTTCAGTCTGTGGAGAAAAAGCCGCCCCTTTCACATTCGTCACCTGAGCCGGGGTAACATCTCGGCTCTGCAAGCTGCTTGCATCCCATTGATACAAATGCCGTTTATCATAGGAAGAAGCATCTGGCAGACCTGTGATCAAGACCGATTTGCCATCTTCAGATAAATCTTCAATCCGCCGGTAGCGTGCCTCCAGATTCTGGCCAATATCTCCAATCACAACGCGAAATGCATCGGATAAATTGAATGCATATCCTGACACATAGACCAAACCATCTTCATCTGTGAAACCTGCCTCATAGGTTACAGTAAATGCGGTGCTATCCGCGCTGAAATGCACCTTAAATCCATCTGGCCCCCGATCCGGACTAAGTATATGGAGTTCGGGCAAGACGGTAATCGCTTGATTGGTTTGCCGGTCAGCTAAGGTTAAACTGGCTACTTCTGTTCCACGTGCAAAAACCAGATAGCGATGGTTGGGTGATTCATAAATGAAGGATGTCCGACCGCTTGTTTGTGGCGCGAAAGCCTTTAACTCTTGCTGAGTGAGCGTGGGCTGGAACGGCCAAATGGTGTGAGTGCTGATTGATTGCGACACGGCATCAACTTCTATCCAATGCATCCATTCCGGTTCGGGTAATTCAACCGCATTTGACGAACTCTTTTCGATAAAAGCAACGTTTTGACCATCATTCGACCAAGCAATTTGTCCTACTGATCCACCTATATATAGTGGAGCAGTTGGCGTGGGCTGGGCAAATAACAATTGTGGGAGGATGAGAAAAATCGTTATGAAGACTCTCATCTGCAAAGAAATTGAGCGAAAAAACTTACTGTGCTTAGTCATCGTTGTAAACCTTTTATTCGTCATCCCTGTTCGTTCAATAATTCTGATAGTCCGTAAGTCCATATGGCATTATGATCAATAGAAGAAATAAGCTGGTGAAAATACAGAGTTTTGTACTGAATTGTTTTCATTATAGGCATAAATAAGACAGTCTTTGGATACGTTATGACTACGATTGAAGTACGGTTGGACAGTTTGCGGGTGGCGGCGGGGGAGATGCAGCAGGCCAGCCGTGCCATCAGCGAGGCATTGGAGGCGGTGCAAGCGGAAGTGACCGCGTTGTATGCGCTGGGTTTGCCTGCGGGTGGCGTGGGCGTGTTCAGTGCGAGTTATGCGGCGAATGCGGGATTGATGCAGGAATGGCCGTCTAAATTGGCGCGGTTTTCGGTCAATTTGGAGCAAGCAGCCGACGATATTCAACAGGCGGTCAACCAAACAGCACGTCCAATTGCACCATTGGTACTGCCGTTTATACCGGAGTCAATTCCGATGGCGTTGTGGGGGCATGGCTTTGCGTACCAGTCGAAAGCCAAAAGTACCCTACCCCAAAATGAGGTGACGAGTGCGGCGGTTGTGGCGAGTGTACCGATTGCGTTGGGCAGTTATATATCGGTGATCAACAGGCCGTTGTATGACGAGTTGCAACGGGAACAGCGAGCGTTGGGCAACGATCAACTGTTATTGTCGGTTTTGACGCAAACACGAGAGACTCGTATCCAAGATTTGACGGCGCTAAAAAACAACCTGCTGAGTTATGATCCAAACACGGATTTGCAACATACACCAAGAGTGCAGGCGTTAGAGGCCGAAATCCAAGGTTACGATCAACAGATTGCCACGACACAGCAAACCATCCAACAGCATCAGACGAATGTGGCGGATTTAACCGAGCGGTTGAGTCGGGTGAAGCCGGGTGCTGGTGCTGATCTGAACGTCATCCAAGGGTTGGAACAGGGACAAACCAACCAGTGGGTGAAGGCCAATACACAGGATTGCGTGAATTATATTGCGACACGAGTACCGATACCGGATGGCTTGGCGAGGGATGCTTATTTGTGGAATGACCAAGCGGCGAAAATGACGCAGTTTGGCGTGACCAGTGGCAATGTGCCGTTGGTGGGTTCGGTGCTGGTGATGGAAAAGGCACATCCATATGCGGATCATGTTTATGGGCATTTGATGCTGGTTAATCGGGTGGATCGTGACGGTGCGGTGTGGATTACCGACAATAATCATCCGAGTGTGGCAGTGAAGTTGAGTGATTTGACAGGCGAAACCAGTGGGGCGAATTTGAGCTATTTGTATCTGCCGTGGTTTACAGCGGGGTAAATACAAATGCGGGGAGATTTAACCACAGAGACACAGAGGAAGAAGAGAGAATACGAAGAAAAATTGAACCGCAGAGACGCAGAGATTGCAGAGAAAATGCGGGGAGATTTAACCACAGAGGCACAGAGGAAGAAGAGAAAAGGCAGAGTGCCTGATAAACAGGTGATAACAGGTAATGAGGGAGAAACATGACGATTTTTGACCTGCTAAGCAGGTGAGAGCAGGTAATTTGATCCGTTATGACCCTAATTTGGGAAAATAGCGTTTGTTCTGTCAAACACAAATCAAACCATATCATAACCGCCTGCTGCCCGCTTTATCCCCTACGGATGGAACATTAGCCCTTAGAATAAGTATGAACCCCGGCCTATTCATTAGGATCAAATCCTCATGCCGAAACGCGTGTTTCTTGGCTTGCTCGTTCTGCTCAATATTTTAGGTTATGCCCTGCCCGTTTCAGCTTGCAGCGGTGGGCCTCCACCGTGGGATGAGTGGCTTCCAAAACTACTGGCGGATAGTGATGTTGTTGTGGTTGGGCAGTACACGCAGTTGGATGACGCGAGTGCAAATGGCATTTTTCGTGTGCAAAGTTATCTGCAAGGCAGTGGCGGGCAAGATTTGTTGATCAGCGGGCGCGATATACGGGATATTGAAAACGGTTGGCATGTCGAACGCAACCATTATACGTGTAGTAATCCCAGTGTTAAGCAAACCACTGGCATTTATGTTTATTTCCTGAAACGCCAGAATACAGGTATATACATTATCCGAGAGGAACGCTATTTCGCATCTTTGGATGCTACAACTTCGGTTCTCTACGCAAAAGATGATACTGTGACCAACTTGGATCTCGCGGGTTTCAGCACAGCCATTAGTTCTCGTGTAGGGACTGCGCCTCAGCCACCCACAGCAGCGCCTTATCCCCGTACAACACCGATTTTGCTGACGACGGAGAGCAATCAAAATTACATGCTGCCCGTCGATAGTACAGATCTCATCACTGTTCCTGATGAAGAAGTTATCGATTTGCGGCGTGACCAATACGAGTGCAGTTCGCCACCTTGCATTGTTTATTCCCCGAATGGGGTCGATAAGGTGTATTTAGAGACTGAAAAAAGCGAACCACCACGGAGACTTGGTTATCTTGAGACTTATGTTGAAAGTGAGGCCATTGGGCAGCGCATTGTTTTTTCGGCTACAAGCGATACTTATGCTTTGTGGCGAGATGATCAGATTCAGATGTACGCGTTGTGGTATCCGAAACTCGGTTATCCGGATGAGCCAATGGTTTCTTTGGATACGCCGGAGTTATTTAATAATACGGAGGCGGGGAACAGCGTTCAATTTCCTGTGGCATGGAGTCCTGATGGACGAACCATGGCCTTCAGTACTGATAAAGGCTTATGGTTATGCGATGCGCTTACGGTGGGCAGCGCACCACAGTTATTGATTCCAAGTCATGATCAAGTGCCTGTTGCCCGCTATTTTTCACCACGAGGACGTTATCTAGCTGTTGAAGATGGAATTCGGCGTTATAACATTGATTTGGTATCTCATACTGAACTTCCTGATGGTTATGTGTCACCTAATGACCGCATCCTATTGGCTTTTGATACGGCGGCGCAAGAACCCACGACGCTCCATGTGATGTACCTTGCTCCGGGTATTCGTGAATTTGATTTTTTCCCCGACGTGAAATTTCTTAAGGTGCAGTGGATTGATGACACCTATTTTGCAGCTAGCATAACAGGCTTTAGTTATCTCACATTGAAACAACCCGGGCCAGATTGGGTTCCAGAACAAGGAGCCGATTTTGACGTTGTTGAAAAACCTTTTTATGATGTTGGCCGCTTCCATTCCTCTGGTGGAGGTCAGTTGATTCGGGACTATCATATTCCTTATCTACTTGATGATGTTCAGATGCGCGACTTTACCTATAAAAATGGGCCGGGGATGATTGAGATTAGCGTGGACGGTTATTCAGTTTCGATCAATCGCGTTCATTCTCTTTCATTGGCCTCTCTCTCATTTGCTTCAGCCCTGCCCTCGCCGATTAAGAGTGCGGTTTGGCTACCATCAGCGTTTTATTATGCAGATAGTAACAGGTGAACACAGAAAGCGTGTTAGGGAAAAGGCAGGTTTAAAAGGTCAGAGGTAGGGTTTCCAGCCGACGAAAGGTTAAACCAGAACGCCATTGCAGGGATTCGATAGGGATGTCCAAGCGGAGATTTGGCATACGGGCAAGCAGCGTGTTAAAGGCGACATGACCTTCAAGGCGAGCCAGCGGCGCACCCATACAATAATGAATCCCCTGCCCGAATGAGAGATGTCGATTATTCTCGCGCGTCAGATCAAGTGTGTCGGGATTCTCAAACTGGGACTCATCTCGATTGGCTGAGGCAATTACCGCCCTGACCTGCCCACCTCTAGGAATGGTGACACCCTCAATCGTGACATCCTCCCGTGCATACCGATCCGTAGCGGTTTCAATAGAGGGATAATAGCGCAAAATCTCCTCGGTGGCGGATTTAACCAGTGAGGGATTCTGGCGCAATAGATCAAACTGGTCAGGATTTTCGAGCAAGGCCAGTGTGCCATTGCTGATGAGGCTGACAGCCGTCTCGTGGCCTGCAACCAACAGCAGGACGACCATGCCTTGCAGCTCTTCAGCACTCAACATTTCCCCATTGTCATCGGCCTTTGCCAGCGCACTGATAAGATCGTCTTGCGGATCGACGCGCCGCTTGTGGCACAGGGTACGAATATAGTTGAAAAATCCCATAAATGACGCGAATTTACTCAAGCGTTGAAGCGGCTGAGACGCAGCCGACATAAGACTCCGCTTCCAAAGAGAAATTTTATCAATATCCGCTGGGGGTATGCCCAGCACTTCGCAAATGACGGTCAGGGGGATGGGCAGCGCGTAATGCTCGATGAGATCAAAGTGTCGGTTTTTGGCAGCCGTATCGAGAAGTTCATCGGCAAGCTGTTGAACACGCAAATGCATCTGTTCAACCCGAGCCGGTGTGAAAACTTTATGGACAAGTACACGCAGGCGGGTGTGATCGGGTGCATCCATTTTGAGCATATTGTTATCCATGAGCTGGAAGAAAGCGGGTCGCCAACTCGTTTTGGGCAGTTGATCCGGCGGCAAAGCATGGTTGGGGTCTTTGACGAAGCGTTCATCTTTCAGCACGGATGCCACATCGCTATAGCGGGTGATGATCCACAGCGGGTTGTCTGCGGGTCGGTTGATGGTCATGCGATACACAGGGGCATCGACACGGAGTTGGGCATAAAAAGGGAATGGGTTGGCTTTAAACTGTGGACTAGCCATGTTCATGGGCTGGATGAGGCTGTTCACTGCCATGAGAGTCTCCTTGTGCGTGGTTGCGATGTCAAAGACGAAACTATAAAGATGTTTTTACCACAAAGAGAGATTTAACCACAGAGTCACAGAGGACACAGAGATCAGATCAAAGGGAATAATCGCCAATGTGTTTCTTCAGTAGATACGCAGAAGCATAGCGTTTTCAGACCGGCGAAATCAAACGGTTACATCTTACTCATTAAGGGTGTCCCACTGTCTATTTGGTTGGTGTGATGGTGTCCGTTGCAAGTATATTGGTTTGTTGATTGGCAGCAGAGTCGAGCTTTGAATTTGATTGTAGAACCATTAAAGCGATTACTCCAACCACTAGAAGGATACAAATCACGGCTATCGTGATCACCCTGCCCCGGCTGTTTTTGGATGCAAGGGAGGTGGAGTTTATGACCCGCACCGTTTTTGCCTTTGATAATTTGTCTTGAGCCGTCAATTCAGTCAGGCAGCCAATGATTGTCCTGTTGATCTGTGCGGCTTGGTCAAGATAAAGGTAAAGGGTACGGGCGCGGTCAAGGGCAGTCTCAAGGGCATGGGCATGTTCAAGGTCAAGGGCGATAGCCAGCTCACGCGAACGATCACGAGCGCGGGCAAGGGCGCGCGCACGATCCAAATCAAGCGTATCAGCACCCCGAATGTCAAGGGTATGGTCAAGGGCAGCGACAAGGCGTGATAGTATTTCAGTCTGTAAATGACGCGCTTTCAGAGCCATAACCATCGCAATAGCAGCCTCGACCCTGCCTGCCTCGATTTCGACCATCAGTTGTGCATCGAAATCGTTCTCATGACCTGGGGCATCTACCGTGGTCATTTGCACCCTACCCTTTCCGCTTTAAGCCGCTGGTATTCCCATACCATAAGAGTACTTCTGATGCGCTTAAAAAACGAACTCATGAGGAATTATAATAGCTGCCCAATCTGCGCCTAACACTTGCGGAAATGATTTGATTTCGATTTTTCTCACTTGATCCCCTTCCCTGCCTGATCTCCCTTAATCCGTTATAATGAATCCATCGCGGATCGTATTGGTCGCGCCAAAGGCCATAGGATTGAGTCACGCCGTTTATGGCAATTCAGATTGCACCTGACCAAGAAATTTGGGTCACGACGAATGAAGCTGAGGAGCTAACTGGTTATAACCGCCGCTATCTAAAACAACTGGCAAATAAGAATGCGAAACTGCCAGATGATGAACGGCTGATCAAAGTTCGAAAGCGATCAGGTCTCTTCTATGAATTATGGTTACCTGATCTGCTGCGGTATATCGAAGAAATCGGTTACGGGCCTCACCAGAATAAGAAATAGGCTGCAAGCTATATCTTGTACACAAAATAATTTCCTCATTGACTTTATGCCACGCATGTCATAAAATAATCTTACCCTCATCAATCTACTGCGCGAGATGTCGCCAAACTCTTGCCATTTAACTAAAAATGCTCTGCCCTGTTGGATACGAAAGTGCATTCTTCGTATCGACGTAAGCAATCGGGTTCAGCGCTACATAGCTTGAAATTTTTATCCGCACATGGTGAGTTTGCGCTGCGTGGTGGATTGGTGATTTGAGAGTCATCTCTTTGAGATACCCGATGCTATTGGCGTAGCGTTCGGGTATTTTTATTTGGGATATATTGTTCAAACCGGGTTTTCTTGGAATACCCTATTCCTTAATCTTACCCACATTTTATTCTGTCAAATTAGACGATGGCATTGAAAATGTGCTTTTATGGTGCCGAATTGTTTGCATAAGCGCCTCCAATTCAGTCATATACTTTTTCTCGCCAGTGTACTTTTCATCGAATTCACTACGTCCATCAGCCCATTGATAATCAATTAATTCGTAGGGAACAGCATCTTTCACGATGTCCTTTACTAAGATTGGGAACAATTTAACTTCTTGAACAGCAGCATAGTAAATTTCTTTTTTTACCCACTTGGATAGCTTTGATTCCTTAGACATCAACACTATTACACTGAATGAATTTTCTATCGCTTTCTCAATTGCATCTCTCCAAGATTCTAACCCTACTGTTAGTTGTTCATCAGTCCAAACCATGAATTTATTAAGACGTAAATCATTGGAAATGCGTGTCATAATGTCTTTGTCATCATGGCTATAGCTAATAAAGACATCATAGATTTTTGACGAATAGGTATATACTGCCTCGGTTCTGTTATTTATCGTCGGGATATTGATATTGGTTTCAACCGTTGTTTGTTTAACATCAAGTTGTTCTACCTTACCGTTTTCCGACGAATTGAGACCGCTAATAGACTTAAGCCGTTCTATTATGTTTGAAGGCAACTTGCGGATAGTGGGTTTAAGAAACTGTTCCACAAGTTGTTCGCCTAATTCATCAATCATGGCATTAAAGAATGAGTTTCCTGCGGTGCGTACACCTTGTTGGACAAGAAGTTGTGCAAACGCTTCGTTTGACGGATTTTGTTCATAAGAATTTGTATTCGTGCGAAAGATGGGAATGATCGGTTTATTCAGCGCAAAGGCGTATTCTAATTCCTGTTTAACCCATTCTGAATAAGCCGTTTTATCACCAACGATGGTTACAATCACATCACATTTTTCGATTTCATTGCTAATGGTTGACCAAGGATCGACATTAATGTGAAAATTTTGGTCGTAATATGCTTCAAAGCCGCGCTCCCTCAGTTCATTAACTACAAATTGGGCGAAATCTTGATCGGTTCTTTGATAAAAGACAAAAACATGTGGGCGGGTTGAATCCTCTAGAGATGTAGCTTGTTCCCAAAAACGAGAAAATTCGCGCTCTACAAAGCGACCTAAAAGAGTATCATTTCCTTCGATTTGGCTATAAGGTATTTCAAGCTCCGAGATTGTTGAGTTATAAGCCATTAGCGTGTTTTTATCAGCAGTAGCTAGCATGAAGGGCGGGATTGTTTCGTATAAACGGACTTGAATATATTTTTGTAAATGAGGCCATGACGATAGATTAAGCAATTTAAGAAGATTTAAACGGATTTTTTCGGATAAGCCGTTGTCATTTATGAAAGATGCGGTGGGCGTGGGCAAAAGGATTTTAATATCAGGTAGAATGGGATTTTCTATAGTGCTATAGTTTGTAAGAAATATATCCTCGAATATAGAAATTAAGCGTCCCTCAAATTGGACTAATCTAACTTCGTGCCTCGATTGCTGTAGGGATTCTTTATAGAGTTGTTCTGGAAAATAAGGGAAAACCGCTTTAATGCCAGCATCTATTGGAGATATTCCATCGCTTGGTATATCGCCTTCTGTTTCAAAGGATTTCAGTATCTCCAAAAGTTTTTTGAGATTATTTTCATAATTTTCATTTCTGAAATAAATTATTTGTGTACTGATAAAGAAATATGGAATGTCACCCTCTAAAAGAATAGGTATAATGATTTTTTGCAATTTGTCAGCAAATAGCCAATCTCTTTTACACCATTTAGAATGCGTTGATGATGGTGTAATAATTGCTATAAAAATATCAGCTTCTCTTATTGCCCTCTCAAGTTCATCGTACCATTCTTCTCCACCCGTAAGGTTTATAGAATCAACCCATATTTGATGCTTGAGGTTTTCTAAATCGGCAGCTAAACGCAAGGCAAAATGGCTATCTTGACGTGCGTAGCTTAGAAACAGGTTAGACATATTTTATACACACTAAAATTATGTTGATAATGAAATACGTATAACATTTTTGTAGTTTTATATCAACATTAATTTTGTCTTTTTGGAATACCTGCTTGCTAGTTGGCACCAATAGCGGGTATTTTTATTTGGGATTGCATGCATTATTAGTTGACCTTACGGGAATCGTATTCTTGTTGGGCGACCGTGACTTTAGAGATGTTTTGCTGCGCCCAATCTCGCAGGACAGCAAGCGGTTCGATGAGCGTCATGCCGAGTTCGGTCAGAGAATATTCCACGCGCGGCGGGACTTCAGGGTAAACGGTGCGCTTGACCAAACCGTCGCGCTCTAGACTCCGCAGCGTTTGTGTCAGCATCTTCTGGGTGATGCCGCCAATCGCGCGTTGCAAATCAGAAAAGCGCATGGTGCCATCTTGCAATAAGCCGATAATCAGGCTGGCCCATTTGTCGCCAATCCGGTCGAGTGCCTCCCGTGAGGGACATTGACCGGCATACATGGTTGTGAATTTTGCTTTAGTATCCATTCGGGTACTACCCCACTTTTAAGTGCCTACTATCCAAAAGAAACTATTGATATTATAGTATAAATATGTAGATCAATGCCAATGCAGATTTAACCACCGTCCCACGGGAGGCTTCGCACAGGCACAGAGAAAATCCAGAACCCCCTTCCTAGCCCTCCCCCGCAAGCGATGGAGGGAATTTTAAGAGAACGCATATGATGGGATGCATGTACATCCGAGGAGAGAACATCATGCAAGAAATACAACATCAAACACAAAACGCCACCCATGTTCCCAGCCTTAATCCGGCTGTCGAAGTGGGAACGCTGACGCTGAAGGTCGCTAATCTGGATCGGTCGCTCAAGTTTTATACCCAGATGATCGGGCTGGAGGTCTTTAAGCAAGACGAACACACAGCCGTTTTGGGTGCGGGCAACCGCACGATCCTAAACTTAGAAGAAGTCTCCGGAGCGACCCGACTGGCGCGTAACGTAACGGGTTTGTACCATGCGGCGATTTTATTTCCGACGCGGCACTCGCTGGCAGTCAAAATTCAACAGCTTGCGCGGCTCAACTATCCTTTGGGTGCAGGCGATCATCTGGTGAGCGAAGCTTTCTATCTAGATGATCCCGACGGAAACGGCTTGGAACTGTATCAGGATCGACCCCGTTCAACATGGAAATGGAATGGCAATCAGGTACAGATGGCAACTGATCCAGTTGATATTGACAGCCTGTTTGCGGAGATCAAACCGAATGATCCCGCGTTAGATAATCCGGCGGCTCCGGCAGGCACCAAGCTCGGTCATATGCACCTGCGTGTTGGTAATATCTCCAAAGCGCGCGCCTTTTATCATGATGTGCTGGGCTTCGATATTGTGGCGCAGATGCCAAGTGCCCTCTTCGTCTCGGCAGGTGGTTATCATCATCACATCGGTATGAATGTGTGGGAGAGCAACGGTGGTCGTCCCACACCGGAAAACTCGGCTGGACTGCGCGAGTTCAGCATCTCCCTGCCTGACCAAGCCGAACTCGACCGCTTAACCGCGCAGATCGAGGCGGCTGGCATCTCTGTTGAACGAGGTGAAGACTCGGTATTAGTGCTTGATCCGTTCCAGACGCGGATCAAGCTGGTGCTGGCCTCGTCGCTAGTACGATAAATCGAGATAGGGTTAAAGCTGTGTTGAGGTTGGTTGACAAGTCAATCAAATAGGACTTTAATGATAGTAAGGCATATGTAGTGAAAGGCAAAACCGTTTGACGGAATTGACTGAACAATTACATAGATCTTGGAGGAACCCGTTGACCGTAACGGGTGAGAATATCCACGAGGGTATTCAGTAAGCCAGAGTCTTGAAACCCAAATCGCGCTGACAATTGTCGGCGCGATTTGCTTTTAGAGTAAAAGTAGATATTTCACTATAAACTGTCGGTGTGAATTTATATCGACATTAGCTCATATATAGAGAGTATAAAATTGTTTACGTTGAAAAAATCTCTTTCTATTGTGAGTAGATTACAAAAAATTTCCTTAAACTTTAGAAAATTATCAGAGAACAAATTCCCTTTGCCTGACCCTTTTGAGTGGATGAAGATCCCTGCCGGAAAAGTAACAATTCAGGGAGAAATGTTTGGCTACATAAAAGAAGATACAACCAAAACATTCGATGTTTCTAGTTTTGAAATCGCAAAATACCCTATAACCAACTCTCAATTTGCCCGATTCATCGAGGCGGGTGGATATTCTAATTCCCGCTGGTGGAATCCGAACGGTTGGCGTATTAAAAATAGATTTGACTGGAAAATGCCCCTAGGATGGCAAAAGCGGACAAAGATGATCACGCATCCTGTCATTGGCGTTTCGTGGTTCGAGGCAGTCGCTTTCTGCAGGTGGCTTTCGGCTGAGACGAATTTACCCATTATGCTACCCTCTGAACAACAGTGGCAGCATGCAGCGCAGGGCGACACGGACTGGGACTATCCGTGGGGGCCTGAATTTGAAAAAAATCGCTGTAATCTGGGGAGCGAATCAACTTCACGTGTCACTTTCTATGAAGGGGATAGCGCTAGTCCGTTTGGTGTAGTTGATATGAGCGGTAATATCAGTGAGTGGTGCCGAACCAACTTTACCTACGGTATGCAAGATACTGAGTGGGAAAGTCACCCGAATGATGATTATCGTGATGATACTTACGATCCTTTTTTAACTTATGATACTTATGTTTTGCGTGGCGGTGGTTGGACATATAGTGGTCTTTACACCTTTAGCAGCCAATGGGCTACTGATCATCCTCTGTTAGTCAGCACTACTTTACGCCGGTGGTCAGCCCCACTTGATCGCAATGGCTATCGCGGCTTTCGCATTGCCAATAATAGTAACATTATGGATTAGTTCAAGTCGTCACCGTAAAGATTTTCTGTGTGAATCTTTTCTTTCTTCGTGCCTTTGTTGTTCAATCCGCGTTTGATTTTTTTCACAGGCTCAAGATGGTTCAGGTTGGGTGTATCGGGTCTAGGTTTCGTGAATCGTGTGTGCTAAAATCCATCCCCTTTTGACTTGAAAATTTTCATATCTTGTCCGAAATATCACCTAGTTGCGAGGGGTTTCACCATGCGTTTAGGAATTGATTTTGGAACGACCAATTCGGCTGCGGCTGTCTATGATGGACAGCAGTTACATCCAGTCGAAATCACCACGCCGAAACGTTCGGCACTTTTACCCTCACTTCTTTACATTGACCGCGAACACCATACCAAAATGGGTCTCGAAGCCAGCGCTGAATATGTGCTGCACGAAACAGGACGCGCTGTCCGCTGGCGCAGCCGTCAAGCCGGAACGCTGGAATATTGGGTGGCGACCGGTGGCAGTCCTGTTCTGGTGACCGAAAATATTGTGGTGACTTTTGATGACGCGGCTTATGGTCGGCTGCTGCAATCTATCAAAACCGGACTTCGCAACGAACTTTACAGTGGAACCCAAATCTTTGACCGCTATTACACCCTCGATGAACTGATCGCACTGGTGCTGGGCAAGCTGAAAGCAGAGGCCGAAAGCCAACTGGAACAGACGCTTGATGAGGTGGTGATCGGTAGGCCAGTTAAATTCTCGGACAAAGATTGGGTATCCAACCGCGCCGAGGAGATCATCTACAAGGCAGCACTGAGCGTGGGCTTCAAGCAGATTAGCTTCCAAGCCGAGCCGATTGGTGCGCTGTATGTGTATCACACGGCGACCGCCAAACGGACACGAGCGCTTGTATTCGACTTTGGTGGTGGAACGCTCGATCTGACCGTTGCCGAAGTGGGTGGTGGTATCAAACCGAATGTGTTGGCTTCGCGTGGTGTGCTGGTGGGTGGTGATGATCTGGACAAGCGCATCATGAAGTCCCTGCTCAAATATTTCGGTGAAGACTCCAAGCGTGATATGCGCCTGCCCCATGACTTCGTGGATATGCTGGCGGATTGGCAAACCATGCCGGAACTTTCCCGCCCACATAATGAAGATACCCTTCGCAACCTGCGCCGTGACAGCAAACACCCCGAAACGATTGACGCGCTGCGCTCCTTAGTGACCAAGAACCTCGGCTTCAGCCTGTTTCAAGAGATCGAACGCGTCAAAATCGAACTGTCGAACAAGATGATGGCGCACTTCAAATTCCAACAGGACAAAATCCGTATCTTCGAGCCGATTACGCGCTGGCAGTTCGAGAGCATGATTAAGCCCGAAATCAAATTGGTGAAGGATGGCCTCGACGCGGTACTCAATGAAGCAGGCGTGACAGCCGACCAGATTGACGTGGTGCTGCGAACGGGTGGTTCATCGCTGGTTCCAGCCTTCGTCAAGCTGCTGGAAGATCAGTTCGGCGCGGAGAAAATTCAGGATATGGATCCGTTGGAGTCGGTGGTGGGCGGCTTGAGCATCATTGCCCATGAGGACGGCGGTCTGCGCGGTAACTATCGCGGGAAGTATGTGGAGCGTCCCGACGAGTTGATACCATCAGTCAAGACGGGTGGATCAATTCCCTATAAGACTTACATGTTTGGCATTAATCAGCGCTGCTATCTCGATCAAGACACGGTTTTGCGGCGCATTCCGGTTGAACTCAGCGGCTTTCCGACGGTTATGCCTGCTTATGTTGACCGCGACCAAAAGGCCGACGACTTCCTGCGTATTACCCTAGCTCATCCGGCGCGGATTTATGTGGCGTATGGCACAGGCGCAGTAACGCTCCCCCATTGGCTCACTGCCTTCACTAAACTAGATGACACGACCATGGAAATTGAGGACGAGTGGTACGGTGTGCGCCGCTTACAATTCTATCGCCAAGATTTTCCCGCTGGCGAGGTTGTCCTCGGTGGAAATGCGGCGGCAGGTGCGCGAGGCAAGTTGGAGGCAACCTATTTAGTGGTGGCTGAGAAGAAATCAAACTAAACACCAAAATCAAAAATGATGAGCAGAGACTGTTAGATTGTAAGAGTCCCCGGCACAACAAAATCAGACTCTTTGATATAAGGATAAATACTGAGGATACGGTTGATTTCGGCAAGGTCTTCGTCGCTCAGTTTTTCTTGATTGCCGACTTTGGGATTATCTCGTCCCAGCGGCGTACCGGCCTGTGAATCAGTTTCAAAAACCTTGAGGGTACGCTGCACTTCGGAGAGGGGCAGACCGCAATATTGGAAGACAGCAGTTAAGGTTTTTTCGGGTTGGCTGTCCAAATCGGCATAGCGAATGGGCAGGATTGGTATGCCGGTGGCGGCACTGGTTGTATACCATTCGGTGATCACTAGAAACCACAGTGTTAGTTGTTGAATTAAGGATATTTGTGTCGTGCCCACAGGCAAATAAGCGGTCATATGGCTGAAATCCCGATTATTGATCAGTTCGTTAAGTGTTATCCATTCATCCACCGGCCTCGAATCGGGAAAGTCGAAACGGCGCAAAATGCGGTAGAAAGACGCCACCCAACCGATCACATCGCGATACAAGAATAAATTCTTAGCCTTTGGAAAAGCGGCCTGAACCAAATCCACCATTTGAACGGCTTCGCCGCGTAGTTTCAGTGCATAAGTAGAACCTTGTTTTTGGCCTGTGGGCTTAAAACAAAAGCGGATGGTGGCCTGCAACAGTTCAGTTAATTCGGCATCCCGCGCCCCATCAGGAGTACGCAGGTGAATAAACTGCACGGGTACATCTGGTTCGGCCAAGCTAATTACATTTTCCACTTCATTAAAGACTTTACTAAGAAGTGTCGAACCGCTGCGTCCGGTCATATAGATCATAATTAGGTTATCAAGCGGCGGAAGCTGCCGCGCCAAAGTTATAAATTCAGGGTAAGGGACAGCGACCAACCGTTTGGCCGAATCATACTGTGTCATATAGACGAAAGAGGCTTGCGCGAGATCAACTCCGGGTGTCATTTCCACGAAGATGGCACGTTGATTGACATCATCCAGACAATACAGGCTGATATTGGGATCGGTCAAAACATGTTCGGCGGAGAGGGGTTCGCCATCGCTAACGACAAAATCCTTGATGCTGGCGATAAAACCGGTCATCTGGCGCTGTTTAGACTCAATGTCTAAGTAGTGGATTGGCATCGTATTTACTTTTATAACCAATTATTTAGTTAATATAATACATTTTCAAATTGAACCAATCAATAGCGCATCTGATAGCTGAGGAAAACCCAAGTAAGATACATTTAACCACCGAGACATAGAGAAAAGAGGAGATAAGTGCTGTTACAAGCCGCATTGAATGGTTGTCGAACACCAACCGAACACCCTCATATTCCGGTTACACCTGAACAATTGGCAACTGATTGCAAGCAGGTAATTGAGGCAGGCGCGGTCACTATTCATTTTCATGTACGGCAAGCAGACGGTTCTCAGAGTTTGATGCCGGAAGATGTGAGCCGAGCGCTGACCACTATTCGTGCGGCCTGCCCCGATGTTGGGCTGGGCATCAGCACTACATGGGAGATTGTTGGGGATCGTGCGCTGCGTTATCAACTGGTGAGCCAATGGGCGGTGCTGCCAGATTATGTCTCGGTCAACATTCATGAGGAGGGTTCGCTAGAGTTGATCGAACTGCTGTTGGCTAAAGGCATCGGCATTGAAGCGGGACTGATGAACGCAGAGGCGGCTGAACGGTTACATCAGAGTGGATTAGGCGATAATTGTTTGCGAATATTGATCGAACCCCTTGAGGATAATCTAGCCGCTGCCCGCGCCAATATCCAAGCGATAGAAGCGATATTAGATGCTGCAAATCTGAAACCACCACGCCTTTTGCATGGCACAGATGCGACGGCATGGGACGTGTTTTATGATGCTGTGGCACGAGGCTATAACACGCGCATTGGATTTGAGGATATGCTTACGCTGCCGGATGGCACAGCAGTTGAAGGCAATGCTCAAATGATTGAGGTTGCTTTCGACTACATTAAAGCGAGGCATGATGCTTGAAAAACCTGATCTTCAAGATGAAGCTATAGCCGCCTGTTTGGGTGATCACTATGGATTGAATGCCACAGAAATTAGCTTTTTACCATTGGGCGCAGATATGAACACGGCTGTTTATCGGGTCGTGAGTGCTGATAGCCTGCCTTATTTTGTGAAGCTGCGACGCGGTGTATTTGATGCCGTGAGTGTTGACGTTCCTAAGTTCTTGCACGATGCGGGTATCACGCAAATCATCGCACCGATAGCTAACCGATCAGGCCAATTGTCATCATCGTTAGGCGAATTCAACTTGATTCTCTCGCCTTTCATTGAAGGACATGGCGGTTGGGATGTGGATTTGTCCGACCGTGATTGGGTTCATTTTGGACGTGCGCTCAAGAGCATCCACAGTGCTGCCCTGCCCCCGACACTGGCGGCACGTATCCCGCACGAGACGTATTCACCTTATTGGCGCGAACGGGTGACGGGATTTCAGGAGCAGATTCAAGCGGATGTGTTTGTTGATCCGTCGGCGGCAGGTTTAGCCGAATTGTTGAGGGATAAACAACGGGTGGTGAACCATCTCATCCAACGGGCGGAAGATTTAGGCGCGGTTTTGCAACTTCAACCTACCCATGAAGTCCTGTGTCATTCGGATATTCATGTGGGCAATGTTTTGATGAACAGCAGCGGCGAATTGTATATCGTCGATTGGGATCAGCCGATACTCGCACCCAAAGAACGGGATTTGATGTTCATCGGTGGTGGCTTGGGTGGTGGTGGACATACCCCTGAACAAGAAGTAGCACTTTTTTACGAAGGGTATGGTCAAACTGAGATTAATCCGGTGGCGTTGGCTTACTACCGCTACGAACGGATTGTTCAGGACATCGCGGCTTACTGTACACAGCTTTTGCTGACGGATGAAGGCGGCGAAGACCGTGCCCAAGGATTACGGCAGATGACCAGCCAGTTTTTACCGGGCGCAGTGATTGATATGGCTTACCGCACAGAACACCAGCTTCCACCTACTCTTCAATCCTATTTGGATTAATAAGTGGCTGAGAAAAAATCGGACTGTTGCTTAACGGTTCAATGCTGGTTGCAAAAAATTCACGACCCCTTATGAGTTCTGAAAGCCAATGATGTTAGAATGAAAAAAAGCTATCTAAGATGAAGGAATCGCAACACAGATGACCGATTTAATCAACCTGATTTACGCGAGTTCTGCCACACGTCAGATGAACGAGCAAGATTTACTGGCTATTTTATCGAAATCACACGATAACAATCGGCGACTGGATATTACAGGGATGCTGTTGTATCGCGGTGGTAATTTCTTACAGGTGCTTGAAGGCGAAGAAAAGATTGTTGATGAGCGTTTCAAGGTGATTATGCAAGACACTCGCCATCATCAGGTGACGCTATTACTCAAACGGCCTGTACCCAAACGACAATTTGAACAGTGGGAAATGGGCTTCACCAATATTGATACGATTGATACCAGTACCTTACCCGGTTATACACCCTATCTTAAAGAGCCATTTAACTCGAACCGCTTTAAAGATGCCAGTTTTGCTTACACCTTCCTCAATATGTTCAAAGAAGAAATGCGCTGATCAAACGGGTATGGTTGAAATTGGTTTTATTCAGATCGTTAAAACTGCGAGCGTGATAGAGTATTCCTAAAACCATGACAACCTACACGCGCTATCCTTTATCCCCATTCATACAATAAGGAAAGTAATGAACCCCTAAAAATATTTGGAGATATTCACATGAGCAAATCAACAATCATGCGACTTGCCCTTGTCTGTATTTTGTTGGCGGCGGGGTTGTTGGTTGCTCATAATGCAGTAGCGCATGAGGAGAAACCCACTTGCGATTTACAGGAAGTGATTAACCATCAAGCAGAACATGCACAGGACTTAGTGAATTTTGCAGATGAAGCTCAAACGAATCCGAATGCTGCGTTTGCTAACCTTTATCGAACAGGAATTGCGTATCAGGCTTTAGCGCTTGAGTGTGGTTTTGCGGATGGACTGGCAGTGGAATCGGCGCATGAATTGGAACATTCTGGCCTATTTGATACCGAAGATACCCACAATCACAGTGAAGGCGAGGAAGCAGCGGTACTGGCTCTCGCCCAATCCATTGGTGACCCGGAAAATGGGAAAATCCTATTTAATACGGTTCGAACCGAAGTTTCGTTTGCCTGCGCCACCTGCCACCGTGTCGATAGTACCGAAACCTTGATTGGGCCGGGATTGCTGGGGATTAGCGGTCATTCACATAACCACAGCGAAACCCCTGTAAATGGCACAACTGACTCTATGAGTGGTATGAATATGGGTGAGGCAACCGCAGCGCCCGAACAAACCTTTGAGCAGAAAGTCGACATTTTACGTACATCAATTACGAATCCAAGCGCGTCGGTTATGACGGGTTTTCCTGATAATTTAATGCCCAAAGTTTACGGCACGATTTTCAGCGAACAGGACATTAATGATTTGATCGCTTATCTGTACACATTGGACTGAAACCCGGATCGTTATTTCCCGTTGGAGGAGCGCCGACGGGTGTTCCTCTTTACACCTGCATCTCTCCTGCAAACTTGAAAACATTCCCAACCACTTCTGAACAGGTTCTAAACATAGGGCGGTTATTCTGAGGACAGTGAGCGAGCTGCTCATATCGAAGCAACAATCTTCGTTAATCCCCTGCTCCTAAACCCCATTTTTATAGAGGTACGCATAAAAGTGTGTGCCTCGACTTTTTTATGCAGCCTGTCACGTAATAAATTGGTTATCAATTTGTCTAACCCTGATAAGCATCAGCAAAGTGATATGAGGTGAAATCATGAGTCGTGCTGCACAAAATATTCGTCAAAACCCACTTCTATTAGGCGCAATCATTATTATTGGCATTGCAGGTTTAGGGGTTGCATGGTGGCTCGGTTCGCCTTTATTCATCAATAATACCGTGAACGAAGCCTTCCCCATTTCTGCGCCACAAGCGGCTGAACAATCCAAAGCCAGTTCAACATCTGCCAGCAACGTGACGCTTCCTTTGTCTACAGGCAGCTTTCGCGATGCAGACTCGTTTCATAAAGGCAGCGGGAAGGCCGATATTTATCAGGTTGATGATGGTTCTTATGTGCTGCGATTTGAGGATTTTGACGTGACCAACGGACCGGATTTACATGTTTATTTGGCGAAACATCCTGATCCAACGACCAGTGGTGAGGTCAATGATGATGGCTACCTTGATCTGGGCGGGATTAAAGGCAATCAAGGGTCACAAAATTATCCTATCCCAGCAGGCACAGACATCAGCCTGTATAAGAGCGTGGTGATTTACTGCCAGCCTTTCCATGTGGTATTCAGTGTAGCGCCTTTGGCAGCATCTTAAAGGTTAAGCACAAAAGCGTTTAGATTTTACAAAGTGGTTACATCTCAATACACTTCGGCAACATTTCTCCCTCAGAATGTGAGCATGTAAGGATAAACAAGCGATACACATTAAAGGGAGAAAACAACATGAACGTTCGTAAATGGAGTCTGGTAGCGGTGTTGATGCTGGTTTTAGCAGCGATGGCCTTCCCAACTTTGGCGGCGGAAAAAACCGTCACCGTTACCTTGACCGAGAGTGACATCAACAGCAGTTACCGTGTCAGCAACCCGCGTAACCGGACGGTCAGCGGCGTGAACGTCGATTTGCAAGCGGGACAGGTGGTGATTACCGCGACCTTTACCGCACCAAAAACCAGCGCCATTCCGGTGAGCGTGACATTGGTTCCCAGCGTGAGCAGCGGACGAGTCTATTGGACGGTGAGTTCAGCGACCGCTAATGGTAAGGCGGCTTCAGGTGATTTGTTGACCCAGATTAACACCTCGATCAGCAGTTCATGGCGCAATTACATCAAGGGCAAGACACCGGGTAAGATTACGTCCTTCACGGTGAGTGATAGCAGCCTGACGTGGACGAAGGTCAGCAGTAAGTAAGGCAGATCCAAGTCTCCCCTATCACCCCAACCCTCTTTCCCCACTTCGTAGAGAAAGAGGGGGCAAAACAGTGGCAAACAGCAAAAGAGATACTCAGAATGGGGCGGCTAAGTAGTCGCCCTTTTTGATTCGCAAATTTCGCAGTTTGTGCAGATTTTGCTGATTATCCGCCGAAATTGCAGGCGGCTGGCCCGGCTGATGTCGCTGAATTGACACAACTTGCAACGCGGGAAGCAGGAGAGAAACCGCTGAGTGCAGCGGCTGGCTGCCGTGTGTCCGCCGCGTGAATTTTGCAATTTGTGCAATGGCAGATGTGAGGGAGCGATCCGCCGAAAATGCGAAGACGAAAAACTTAACGCAAAGACGCAAGGAGGCAAAGGCGCAAAGATGATACACATAGTCAATCTAGCGGTTGTTTTTAACACGGCCTAAGAACTCGTCCACACGATCCCAACCTCTGGCGGTGCGTCTTCGGTTTTCGGCATAGGATTTCAGCGATTCGTAGTCTACAAATTGACGCGAATCAATGTGTTCGGCTTTGAGCTTGCCGATATAAATATCGTTCTGCAAAGCATCCTCAGCAATGGCAAGATAACGAGCAGCCGCACGGGGGCTGACATAACGCTTGTTATTTATTTGATAGATTTCGAGGGTTTGTGTTGTCATCAAATCACTCCCTAAAATTAGAACATATGTACCTATTATATCAGAACTGATGTGCTGTTGCATGAGTTTTTGGTTTGAAGATTCTAACCCAAGGTGAATTGCTGTTTAAGTCAACAAAATGTGAGATTTTGTTGCCGTATCAAGTCGATTTTTCGATACCCTGCCCTACTCTGCCATGCACTTGTTTTATGCCCATAAAGATGGTTTACTCAAACACATATCCTTTCCAATACGTGATTGGTAGTAAGTGTGATGGCAAATCCAGAACATGTAGCGATTTTGCGGCAGGGTGTCGAAGTATGGAACAATTGGCGCAAAGATAATCCTAATATATGGCCTGATCTCCATGCAGCAGACTTCAGTAATACAGACCTAACCGATGCAAATCTCAGTTCTGCCGACCTTATTGACACAAATTTCAATAAAAGTATTCTCAGGAAGGTAAATTTTGGTAATTCTATGCTTCTTGGGACAAATCTTAGTTACGCAAATCTCACGGATGCGGACTGTAGATGGGCAGACTTTCGCTGGTCAGACCTAAGTAGTTCAGACTTCATTGATGCTATCCTGAGCAGTGCTGATCTGAGTAGTACAAATCTTACAATGGTAAATTTTCGTGGTGCCAATCTCAGTAAAACGAATCTCAGTAATGCAGATTTGAGTGATGCAAATCTGAGCCATGCAAATCTCAATTGGGTGGATTTTACCGATACAAACTTCAACAATGTTGAATGTGGTAACACTATTTTTGCAAACGTCGATCTTTCAACATCAAAGGGATTGGATACGATTGACCATCGTTCACTCAGCACGATTGGGGTTGATACGCTGATGAAGTCGAAAGGCAAGATACCAGAGGTTTTCTTACGGGGATGCGGTGTGCCGGAGAAGTTAATGGCAATGCTGCCCGCGTTGTGAGAATGAGGAGTAAGGGAGAGTCTGTGAAACCCCTCGCCTACCGATGTGAGTTAATCATCAAGGCGGCCAAAGTTCCAGCTTGTGCCAAGCAGGAAGGCGAAACCGTTGCGGCAGCGGCGGGCAACCGAACCCACGCGTTTGAAGAATAATTGTCGCTTGACGAGGTGGACGGTCAGAAAGTGGGTGTCGATTTCGACAACCGCATCATTCTGTTGGACATCGGGCGGCAGCAGCACTTCGCAGTAAAATTCTTGCCGTGAAAAGCCGTCTCCATCCTCGTCATCCGACAGCAGAATAATGATCGAACCACGGCTGATGGCAACATGAACGTCTTGCGCGCGGTAGCCATGCAGCGGTGCGATGATCTCACAGGTGTCGGTATTTTGATTGTATACATAGTCCAATTCGTAAGGGACATAATTGTTGTCCGCCCAACGTTCAATGGGACTAATGAAGGTTGCCCCGGCTGCGTCTACCCGCCGGACGGTAATATGACGACGTTGGGTGTTTCGGGTATACCCAACGGTTAAATTATTTTTAGACAGATTACTCATGCACATTGTCTCCTCGTTCGGGGTCGAGCGACGGCTCAACTGGATAAAGCTCAGGTATCGACTGACCTGTGACCATAACCTTTCTTTGCTATAGGCCAGTTTTTAAGCAGCGATTCATCTCTGTAAAACAGACCATTCTCAAACACTTAATGTTGCGATTTGCCCTGTTATCGTCATTTATTCAGCGAATGCTCATATTTGGGGGATGAGGGCAATGATTGATCAAATGATGTGTGGGAGTTGGTAGTAGCGGACACGTCATGCCGTGTCCCTACATAAGCGGATTAGATTCAATGGAAAATTGTTAAATCAATTACGATTGATGGAGAAAGGCATTTAATCTCACGAGGTTTACGCCAACATTTTTATAGCTTACCGGCGAGGGAAAACCTAGCGCTTGAGCGCTTGTTTGCCTCTTGTGAGGCAAATACGATAGACTTGTTCTATGCTCAAAACCTTCAAATTCCGTTTGTACCCCACACCCGCACAAGAAAAGTGTCTATTCAACACGCTTGCAGTCTGCCGACACTTCTACAATATGTGTTTGGAAGATCGGAAGTGGTCTTACGAATTGGAAGGTCGCAGCATCAGCAAGTACGATCAAGTCAAACAATCGCGTTTGTATCGCAAGACCTTTCCGCAAGCCAAAACCGTATTCTCGCAGACGTTGCAATCAGTGGCGATTGACTTGAGCAAAGCCTTTGATGCTTTCTTTCGCCGGGTCAAGGCGGGTGAAACACCGGGATACCCGCGCTTTAAGGGACGTATCCGTTTCAACAGTTTCAATTTCCCTCAGTTCGGTGTGGGTGCAAAGATGGATGGACGACGGTTGAAGCTGTTCGGTATCGGACGGGTTCGTGTTCGCTGGCACAGACCGATGGAGGGGGACATCAAGACCGTTCGTATCGTCCACAAAGCGGGACAGTGGTACGCTTGCTTTGCCTGTGAAGTGGAAACCAAGCCCGAACTCCCCAAAACCGGACACATCATCGGTATCGACATGGGTATCTCGGCACTCATCACCACATCCGAAGGGGATAAGGTTGAGAACCCCAAGTATTACCGACTGGCACAAGCCAAATTGCGACGTGTCCAGCGGTCGCTCTCCCGCAAGAAAAGAGGCAGCAAGAGCCGTCGAAAAGCGCTGCGAATTATTCAGCGTCAGCAGATGCACACCGCCAACCAGCGCGGCGACACACTGCATAAGTTGAGTACGGCGCTCATCCAAACCTGTGACGGGATAGCGCTTGAAAATTTGACAATCGGCAGCATGGTTCGTAATCCGCATTTGAGCAAAAGTATTCTGGATAGTGGCTGGGGTCTGTTCAAACAATTTCTCACGTACAAGGCTGCAAGTGCTGGTCGTGAGATCCGTCTGATTAACCCTGCCTATACGTCCAAATGCTGTTCGGATTGCGGTGCAGAGTTCCAAGCGTTCAGCCTTGCGACCCGTTGGGTTCAGTGCGATTGTGGTCTGTCTTTAGACCGAGACCACAACGCAGCGATTAACATTTTAAGAAAAGCCGGGTGGGACACACCCGTAGTCGCTAACGTGGACACCGGTTCGCGTCGGACTAGAAGCCCCCGCCTTTAGGCGTGGGGAGTGTCACTTGTATAGAAAAATGAGGGGTCAAGGTCGTGAGAGTAAATTGGGCGTGGGTGGGTTCGGTGCATTTAAACCCGTGATTGGTTGGTGGTGGCGGACACGATATATCGTGTCCCTACGTAAGCAGGTTAGGTTGGACGGAAAATATTTAAAACAAATCCTTTTGAGGGAGAAGAAAGTGAAAACGATTTTTTTCGCTGCCCTTCTCTGTCACACGCTTGGCTTCTGCTGACAAAGATGCTTTACTTAACCGATACACTTTCAGCATGGGAATGGTGGGCGTGAAGGCGGTACGTCCAACAAGTGGGATGGTATAGGCAACACGCGCTAAAATTCGGTGGCACGATAAATTTAAAATATGTATTTCATTTTTTGGAGTTTTTTATGACAACAGAAGCATCCAAACAGCGCATCAAGTGGTATCGTTCACCAATTGCATCGGCAGACCTTGCGCGTTTGAACCAGCGCAGCGATTGGCGAGGCTTGATCTACAGTGCTGGCAACCTCGGTTTGCTGGTGTTGACGGGCGGATTAGCATGGTACGCGGTTGGTCGCCTGCCGTTGATCGCGGTGCTGGCGCTGCTGTTCCTACACGGAACCGTGTATGCCTTTCTGGTCAACGGCTTCCATGAATTGTGTCACCAATCGGTGTTTCAGATGCGTTGGTTGAACAGCGTGTTCCTCGCCATCTACAGCTTTTTGGGCTGGTTTAACCCGGTGTTTTTCTGGGCGAGCCATCAGGAACATCATAAATATACGCTGCATCCGCCCGATGATCTGGAAGTGGTTTTGCCAGTCAAACTCACGCTCAAATCGTATCTGGGCTTTGCCTTTATCAATCCGGTGGGCTTATACAATCGGCTGGTTTCGGTGACGCGCTTGAGCCTCGGCCTAGTCGATGGCGAGTGGGCGAACCTGCTCTTTCCGCCGGAGGCCACCGAAAAACGCCGTGAATTATTCAAGTGGGCGCGTATCCTGTTGGTCGGTCATGCCTTGATCGTGGTGGTTTCGCTGGCGTTGGGCTTGTGGATGATCCCGATTCTGGTGACACTCGCGCCGTTTTATGGAGCAGGTTTTCAATATCTGTTCAATGAAGCCCAGCACATCGGCCTGGCGGATAATGTCAGCGATTATCGTTTGAATACGCGGACGATTATTCTCAATCCGTTGGTGAGCTTCCTCTATTGGAACATGAATTATCACATTGAGCATCACATGTATGCCGCCGTGCCGTGTTATCACCTGCCGGAACTGCATCGGCTGATCGAGCATGACCTTCCCTACTGTCCACGCGGCGTGTTTGCGACATGGTCGATCATCATCCCGATTGTTCGCAAGCAGCAAGCCGATCAGGATTATCAATTTGTGCCGGATTTGCCGGGGAATAATTAGGAGTCGTGATGGCTAATAGAGATCATGTGGAGATTTTGCGTCAGGGTCGAAGCATGTGGTATCAGTGGCATATCCGGCATCCTGATGAAAAACTTGATTTACAAGGGGCTTATCTGAGCGAAGTGGATATAGGCTCTATAGATCTACGAGGTGTCGACCTCAGCAAAGCGCACTTGGATCAAGTTAAATTCGATTACACCGATTTACGGGAAGCGAACCTCAGCGGCGCTCGTATTCGAAATTGTCAATTTACCAATAGCAGTCTGAGCGGGGCGAACTTCAACAGTTCCGACCTTTTTCACACGACGTTTCATGATGTTGACCTGCGCCAAGCCAATTTTGAAGGCTGCTTTTTTGGGTGTAACGTTTTTGCCCATCTTGATCTTTCGATGACAAAAGGGTTGGAAAAGACCACCCATTACGCGGCAAGCTCATTGAGTTTTGACAGCCTCATACGATCCAATGGTAAGATCGCAGATAACTTTCTGTGGGGATGCGGCATTTCGGATAACCTGATTCGCACCCTACCCTCTTTCATGCAGGAGGCCACTGAATATCACACCTGTCTACTCATGTACTATGATTTGGATCGGATTATTGTTGGACACTTGCATGATCGTTTGCAGGCGGCGGGCGTTCGCTGTTGGCTGTATGAGCGTGGCGATAGTCACGGCAACAAAGATCGTCAAATAACCCATCTGCTCGCCAGCGAATCCTACGACAAAATCATCATTTGCTGTTCCCAAAATGTATTCAAAAGTATGTGGCTCTCCAACGAGATCACCAGAACTGAAACGCTTGAAAATATCTATGAAGACCAACGGCTGATGTCGCTCGATTTGGATGGGTGTATGGTTCCACCATCGGACGGTCGCAAGTCAATGAACGTGATGCAGGAGCGGCTGATCCAACCCTTCCAAGATTGGAACAGTGAGGCGAATTTTGAGGTGTTGGTTCAGGAGGTGGTCAATGCGCTGCGAAGAAAGAGGGTTTAAATCCGTAGAGACGCGGCAGACATAAAAACAGGAGCGGATCACTCCACTCCTGTTTTGCTGGTGTTAGACACCTTGTTTTAGGTCAGACGTTGAATGTCTGAACATTTAGCAATGACTTCGTCTTTGCTAAATTGGACGGTATGATTGGAAAGGTCAATTTCATTAATCTGACCTTGTTTTGAGATGTCTGCGATGAGTGATACCCAATCCCCAGGTGACCATTGGTCGCAGGTATGATCTTCCACAACGACAACCACACCGTCTTCATTTACAGTGGTGGCTACAGGCAGCGGGGCTTGCTGGTATTGAAAGTCGCCAGTGACTTGGAAGCACATATCATTTTTCTTGTTCCATTCGTCCCAGCCGATCATGCACAGGGTATTGTTGCCTTGGTCGCCCTTCTTGCCCAATGCCCATAACTGCATGGGGCCGTAAGTGCCGGGTTTATCACCCTTGACTTGAACATTTTGGTCAAGCGTATCGGCTGCTGTCAAAGCGGTGGCGACATCATCTTGAGGCCAATTTGCCAGATCATGACCCGTTTTATCGAGTAAAGTGCAGCCGGTTTCTTGGGTGCAATATAAGGTATCGCCACCGAAGTGGTAAGGTGCGCGGTTGATACGACCATCATCCGCCGAAACCGTGCTGCCGATTAATAGTGTAAAGAGTGCAAATAAGATAACCAGAACTTTGCGATTCGTGAACATTTCAATTTCTCCCCATATAAGATGCTTAACTTTCTATAGTATAAATCAAATGTTAAATTCGATAATAAATATTTTAAAACCTCAACTATTTGTAAATTATCATGTCATTTTAGTGAAATATAAAGGAGGGGACTAGACCCTCCTCTACGCGAAACAGAAACCTGTTTTTATATGAAACCCTCGTGTGAGAGTTAGTGTGTTTTAGACGGGGACGGGTTCGACATCAGAACAGTTAGCATCTTCGCCATCGAAGACTAAAGTGCCATGTTCATGGTCAATCGAGTCGATCAATCCGTGTACAGGGTTGTTTGCCTTCAGCATTACGTCCTGACCGACTGAGAATTCATCACAACTATGATCTGTTTCATCTACCACGACCACATTCCCCTCGACATCTATCACCTTTGCAGGTACAGGGAGTGCGGCTTGTTCGAAGACGTAATCCGGTGTGACGAGGAAGCACATATTGTTCTGCTTGCCCCATTCGTCAAAGCCGATCATGCACAGTTGATTGTTTCCGGTGGTGGCATCCGGACTGACAGACCAGAGTTGCATCGGGCCGTAAGTCCCCTGCCCTTCACCGTTCACTTTGGTGTTTTGACCAGAGACATCACTGGCGGCGAAAGCAGTGGCAATGTCATTTTGGGGCCAGTGTGCCATTTCGTGACCTGTTTTATCAAGTATGGTGCAGCCGGTTTCTTGGGTGCAAAAGAGGGTATCCCCGCCGAAGTGATAGGGTGCGCGATTGATACGACCATCATCCGCCAAAACAGTGCTTCCAAGCAACAATGTAAAGAGTGCAAACAAGATGAACGTCTGAACTTTGCGATTCGTGAACATTTCAATTTCTCCCCATATACGATGCTTAATTTTCTGTAGTATAAATCAAAAGTTAAATTCAACAATAAAGATTGTAAAAAATCAACTCTTTGTAAATTATCATTGCGTTTTAGTGAAATATAAAGGAGGGGAGTAGACCCTCCTCTACGCAAAACAGAAACCCGTTTTTATATGAAACCCTCGTGTGAGGGTTACTGTGTTTTAGATGGAGCCGGGTTCGATTTCAGAACACTTGGCGCTATAGCTGGTCTATTTTTCACCAGTGGTGCCGTGGTCGGCAATCAACTCCACCCAGTCACCGACTTCCCATCTATCGCAGGAAGTATCCACGACGACAACCACACCCTCTTCGGTCACGGTGGTGGCTATAGGTAGCGCGGCTTGTTCGAAGACGTAATCGGGCGTGACGAGGAAGCACATGTCATTTTGCTTGCCCCATTCGTCAAAGCCGATCATGCACAATTGGTTGTTTCCGGTGGTGGCATTGGGGCTAACTGACCACAGTTGCATCGGGCCGTATGTCCCCTGCCCTTCACCCTTTACCTGCACATTTTGACCGGACGTATCGCTGGCGGCGAAAGCGGTGGCAATATCACTTTGAGGCCAATGGGCTAATTCGTATCCAGTTTTATTCAAGAGCTTGCAGCCAATTTCCTCGCTGCAAAAAAGAGCATTGCCACCGAAGTGATACGGTGCGCGGTTGATACGACCATCATCAGCCAAAATGAGGCCGCCGATCAACATTGTGACGAGTGCAAGTCAGGCGGTACCGAGTGAAGGGTGCTTCAAAAACATATCGAAATTTCCTCAAGTATTACTTCTCTGCATTTCATTAGTAGGGTTGTTAAATTATTTAAATAATTAATATTTATATAGTTATATTTTTAAAATTAAACAATATCAATGGTATATTAAAGTTAATCATGGGAAATTTCTGAAATAATGGGGTCAGATAGGCGATGATGGGGAAATAGAAACAGGAGCAATGTGATCGCTCCTGTTTTGGGTTGAATGTTATCCAACCTGCTTTAGCCCATATTTGCTTCGATGTCAGTACACTTGGCGGTGTAACTTGTCGGTGGTATTGGATAGCCAAAGGTCGCAGTACCGTTGCTATTGTTAATCGACGTAATGATGCCATTGTTGCTGTGGTTTGAAATCTGGCGCACCTCATTACCGACTGACCATTGGTCGCAGGAATGATCTTCCGGTACGACGGCATCGGCTGCTGCTACAGGGAGCGCGGCTTGTTCGAAGACGTAATCCGGTGTGACGAGGAAGCACATGTCATTTTGCTTGCCCCATTCGTCAAAACCGATCATGCACAGGGTACTGTTGCCTTCGTCGCCCTTTTTGCCCAATGCCCATAACTGCATCGGGCCGTAAGTGCCGGGTTTATCACCCTTGACTTGAACATTTTGGTCGAGCGTATCGGCTGCTGTCAAAGCGGTGGCGACATCATCTTGCGGCCAATTTGCCAGTTCATGACCGGTTTTGTCGAGCAAGGTGCAGCCTGTTTCTTGCGTGCAAAATAGGGTGTCGCCGCCGAAGTGGTAAGGTGCGCGGTTGATACGACCATCATCTGCTAACACTGTGCTGCCGATGAGCAGAGTAAAAAAAGTCAGAAGGATGACCCCATAATTAGAACGCTTTACAATCATCTATAATCTCCCTGTAAGTTACTACTGTTCTTATAGTACACCTTGATAGTTGTTATTTATGATATTAGTTTTTTTAACTTAACTATTTCTCAATTATGTAAACATTTTTAGAGGAAATAAAAACAGCGCAGGATTGTTATTCCCACGCTGTTCAGTATTACGACATTAAAAGCGAGACGGCAGGATTAAAGGCGACCGCGCCCACCTTGACGATAGCTGCGGAGTGAACCCCCCGATACGCTCATCAGTGGCAGCCCCAATACCTTACCCGATTTCTTCACGGACAGTTTGTGGTTATCCAGCTTTTGACCGTTGAAGCGGGTGATGGCATCTTTGGCTTCGATGAAGGTCTTCATTTGCACATAGCCAAAACCCATGGAACGACCTGTTTCAGAGTCGAGCATCACCGTCACTTCGGTGATTTCGCCTGCGGGTTCAAACATGGTGCGGAGTTCATCTTCGGTGGTATTGTGCGACAGGTTGCCAACGTACAGCTCGGTTGTCATCGGGCAGTCTCCTTGATAATCAGGATGGGGTGAATAGAGCAGATTGGCTGAGGTGGCAAGCAGTGCAGATATAAAAATGCGGCTCAGTATGCAGTGGGAACCAAAACGGTATATGCCCTATTATATCTGAGTGTCGCACAGCGCTAAGTGCGCGTATAGGGTCAATAGTTGAAAACAAATGTAATTGAAGCGCAGAGATGTTGAGAACACAACGGTGACACAGGATGACGAGAGGGTCAGCTTATCAAATGCTGATATTCATCAACGCCTGATTCTTGGCGTGAGTTTCGGTATAAAAATCGGTCATTTCGGTTGTGATGGTCGGTGCTTTGCCCTCTTGCAGATCACGCAGATAGTTGAGTGTGCTATCAATCAGGGAACGATCACCCACTTCGCCGTGTGCCGGAACGACAACCTTCATGCGGGCAGTACTGCTCCACCCTTCTAAGGCGCTGATCCACTGCGGCAGCAGCTTGATACTTTCGGTGTTGAAGTACGGCAGCGGCGTTTCGATGGTATCCCCTGCCAGCAGTACACCCCACTGCGGTATCCATGCCACCAGACAATCCGCAGTATGCCCCGGTAGATGATGCAGTTCGATTGTCACACCGCCTAAATCAACCGTCAACGATTGGGTAAAGGTGAGCGTGGGCGGGATCAATTTGACGGCATCCCATTGACCGGGTTCTTCGGCCTTCTTCTCGGTTAAGCGTTTTGCCACATCCCCATTACGGAAGCGTTCAGCACAATGCTCATGCCCCATAATGAGGTCGGGTTTCAAGCCTGCCGTTCCCCAACAGTGATCCCAATCGGCATGGCTGTAGACCACATCAATCGGCTTGTCGGCAGCCAAAGTGATGATAGGACGCATGTCATAAGGATGCGACAGTGTATCCCAGACCATCACCCGATTTTCACCCACGATGACCGCGCCACGTACATCAAAATCATCCAGCACCAGTTCGGTTAACCACAGACCGGGGCGCAGCTCGCTTAACTTCATTGTTTATCCTCGTTGTTATTGCGGAGTGTCAGTGTAACGGGTTTATGGGCGGCTGTAAAATTGGTTTGAGTTGACAATCATCGGCAAACAGGCACACTTATGATTATGAAAATATCGAATAGTAAAAACGACGATGATGAAACCGCTTGAATTATTGGATGTAGTGGCGTTGGTACAAGATTTGCCGGAGCGTGGTTTGGAACTGTGGTTGAAGAACTTGCCCCTGATGTCTTTGAAGTCGAATTCAGTGATAACAATGGGCGTACTTATGCGACTTTGGCTCTCAAGGTATCTCAACTGATGCTGTTACATTATGAACCACTGCATCAAGCGAGCTAAGGGACAGCTTACAAGCTTCCCACACGAAAACATGTCATTGGTGGATTAACCGCCAGCGTTAGTGACTGTCCATTCCAAGTGATGGTCATAGAGCGTACCCAAGCGAGGAACACCCTTCTCATCCCAGCCCATCATCTCGTAGTAGGTGGCAATGGCTGAAGTAAAAGCTTCACGGTCGAGTTTCAGCCCTTTTTTCACACCATGATCAATCGGATCGTCAAAAAAGCGATCTGGCAGCCAGTCGTCTATTGCGGTGAGTCCTTCACGGTTGTTATAAACCCGCATCAAATGGTTACGTCTTTCGCCCCAACGCAAAATTTCATAGGATGAGGTTTCCCATCCGGTAATCGCTGCCAGCATATCGGTCATCAATTGCAGACTTAACACACGCGTCGGGGCGATGGCAAAAATACAGTAACCCAGCGCATCTGCTCCTGACCAGATCGTATTCAGTATCTTGTAATTACGGACTTTCTTCGCCCCCAGATATTCCATCGGAATGCGTTCTAAAATCCCCAATGTGCGGGAGAAATCTAAGGTGTGTTCCCATCCAACCGTGAGATCGAAATCCCAATCATGTTCGCAAATATCATAGCGCGGGCCGATGGGTGCGGTTGCGTAACCCAACGCCAGATTGGTTTGGCTGCGCGGTTCAAACGGAACCATCTCCAAGCCTTTAACATGCAGCGCGTAACGCTCAGACCCTTTACCAATTTTGGCGGCGGCACGTTTGCTGCCTTCGGCTAATATGTCACCTAATCCTTCGCGCTGCACAATACGTCGGGTCATTTCCAGCGCAGCATCCGGCTGACCAAAGCGCAAATCCAAACCGTCTGTATCGTTAGTGGTTAAGAGGCCGTTCTCAAAGGCTTCCATCGCAAATGACAGCGTAAAGCCCAATGAAACAGGGTCTAAACCCCACTGATTGCACAGATTATTGAA
>JBBQLX010000026.1:0-55309 GCA_038328375.1 Aggregatilineales bacterium
TAGTGGGAATTGAGGATTATATAAAATGTCCGAAGAAAATAAAGCAATCGTGCGGCATGCGATGCTCAATTTTTTTAGTAATGGACAGCTAAATTGGGACACACTAAACGGATACTTTGCTCCGGATTGTATTTTCCACCAACTTCCTACGGGTTTAGAGGGGCTAGCTGGACTAAAGAAGTTTTATGACATCTATCTAAGCGGTTATAGTAATCTTCAAAATCGTATGCTCGGCGAACTCATTGCCGACGGGGATTTCGTAGTTGCTATGTGGGAAATGACAGGCATACATACGGGCGAGTTGCGTGGTTTTTCCGCAACGGGCGCTCATCTGAGACTCACAGGTATTGACATAGTGCGTATCGCTAATGGCAAAGTCGTAGAGCGCTGGCAAGAAGCCAATCATCTGGGTATATTGCAACAGTTACAAGCTGCTGCTAACGATACTGGGCAATAACTCAAGTGACAGGTACTAGATAATCCGTTGACCGAATAGGCTGGCGGCTAAATCCACGGCAACCTGTGCGGTGCGGTTGCGTTCGTCAAGGATCGGATTGACTTCCACCAAGTCGAGCGTCCGCACCCGACCGTCATCTGCCAACATTTCCATGATCAGATGGGCTTCACGAACGGTTAGTCCGCCGGAAACAGGCGTACCGACACCGGGCGCGACTGATGGATCAAGCGAGTCCATATCAAAGCTGACGTGAATCGTTTCCACAGGGCCAAGCGCGCGTAAAGCCGCTCTTAGCACTTCAGCCATCCCGTTCTCATCAATTTCGCTCATCGACATCACCTTGATACCCGCTTGCCGGATGGCAACTTTCTCAGCAGGATCAAGGTCACGAATAGCGATCATTACAATCTGGTCGGCTCGTAAGCGACGTTCGCCGATAAGCAGCGGTGGTGGACACATGCCCATTAGCGATGTGACGACCATTCCGTGAACGTTGCCCGAAGGCGTAATGTCGGGTGTATTGAAGTCGCCGTGTGCGTCAATCCATAACACACCGACGTTCTCAGCCGCATCGAGCGAGGCCGCCACTGATCCCAGCGCCACACTATGATCACCACCCAACACCACTGCTTGTTCTCCGGCAGCCAGCGATTTGCGAACCAATTCGTAGGTCCGTTGGCATACAGAGGCAATCGCCTCAGCATTATGCATATGATCGTCTTGGGAAAGATGCCGCACCTGCTCAATAATCGGCACGGGGATGTTGCCCGAATCTTGTACCTTCAATCCCAAACTTTGAAGCCGCTGCTGCAATCCAGCATAGCGGATAGCACTTGGCCCCATATCAACACCGCGCCGGTTTTGGCCTAAATCCATTGGCACACCAAAAATACTGATGGGATAGGCAGTTTGCGGCATCGAGACCCCTTTAGCAAAAGATCAACCTAAACTGATTACTGATTGTTTATTCTTTTGGACGATTAATACGTACACCAACGCCAACGAGTAAGATGCTCAGTAAGTAAAGCGCCATCAGCGGCCCCATAACCAGCATCATATTAACCGGATCGACTGTCGGGGTAATAACCGCTGCCGCAATCGCTGTACCGACAATAGCAATACGCCAGTTCTTAATAAGCGGGCGCGGAGTCACAAAACCAAGAATCGACAGCACGAAAAAGATCAGCGGTGTTTCAAAAGCCACGCCCATCCAGAACAAGAGCGCGGTAACAAAGCCTAAATAGTGGTCGGCTGTCCATTCAGCTTTGAAGATGTCTGTTTGGAAGTTTACAAGAAAACCTAAAGCAGGCGGGATAAGAATGAACCACGCAAACAATACACCGATCAGGAACAGTACAGTCACAGGCGGAATGGAATAAAATAAATATCGCGATTCATGTTTCGTTAAACCCGGCAGCACAAACATCAATAGCTGATAAGTAATAACAGGGATAGAAATAATGCCGCCCGCCAACAATGCTACACGGAAATACTGAATCACGCCGCCTGTTGGATCAAGCACTATAAATGCGCGCCCATACGGTTCTTTCAGAAATTCCAAAATTGGCGTGGCGAAAAGTACGCCAATTGCTGATCCGAATACCAATGCTAGGACAGCCTTAAACAACCGCGAACGCAGTTCATCCAAATGATCCCAAAGGCTCATACGTGCGCCTTCGGCCTCGCCCTCCGGCAAATCGGGTTCCTCTATCTTAGGGGGCGGCGCTGAACCACGTTGTAGCTGCATACGCTATTCTCCGTTCTCCGTAACAACCAACTGCGGAGAATTATCCGCCGTTGCCTCGGCAGCAATCGCGCCCAACACACCATTAACAAAGCGCAACGAGCCTTCAGCACCATAGATATTAGCCAATTCCATTGCTTCCGCAATGATGACATTAATCGAGGTACTCTGTTGAGCAGCCAGTTCATACACCCCCAAACGGAGGATATTACGGTCAATAATGGCAACTTGATCAAGGGGAAATTCAGAGGCAAAACGTTGAATAAAGGTGTCCAATTGGGCGAGGTTAGCGGTTACACCCCCGACAATTTGGCGCACATATTTCTCGACACGACGGGGTAATTCTTCATCACTTAACCGAGCAGCGATCACATCACCAACCCCGTGACTACTGCAATCGACTTCATACAAAACTTGCAATGCAATCCGCCGCGCAGCACTCCGTTCAGTAGCGGCAGGAGGATGTTCAACAACTTCTACTTCGGCATTTTCCATATCGAAATTCGGCAAATCAGTCAACTTAACACCACACATCAAACTCTAATCTTTGAATTGAGTTTGAGTGTACATCAAAAACCACCATTTGACTACGTTCAACCCACTTGACACACGCTCCAGTCATGTGTTATAGTGTTTCTCTAAGGGTCAATATAGACCAAATGGGTTCAGACATTCTCATATGAAAGGAGCGATACCGAAATGTTGATTGCAGTCTCTCTCAAAGTGATGCCGTCCTGCTGTGGTGGGGTTGGTACCGGACGTGGAAAACCTATTGCTCCTGCTGACGGGCGTTGTCGACTTCTCGGACAACACACCGCATAAAGCCGCAGGCGCACAACCTGCGGCTTTTTTATTGAATACAGCAAATTGAAACACATCTAAGGAATGGTGAACGCATCATGTTACATCCCTATAAACATCTACTGCTGCACAAACAGCACTCTCGTAACCTTTTGAAACAAGTCGAGCATGATCTATTGGTTCAACTCGTCAGTCAATCAACCTCTCAACTACAACCTGTAGCGAGGTTTAGTCAATTGTTTAGTAAATGGTGGACTTACCGCTGGAATGTTCTAAAAGAAAATCGGAGTATCAGAGGCAAGATTATTATGCCCGAAGTCTAAGTTATGAAGGGTTACACTTGAGCGGATACGTGCTTTATTTTTTAGAAAGTAGCGACTGCGGTTGCGGAAGATCATCAACTTCCATTACAAGCTGCCGCAGTTCACGCTCCTGACGCGCAATAAACCATTGGTTAAGCTGAGAACACAATTCAGCACTAAACAAGAAAATAGCCGCGATCAAATAAGCCCACAGCAGCAGCACAATCGCCGTCGCAATACCGCCATAGATGAACTGAAAGTTGGCGATGGTTGCGGTATACCAAACGAAGCCACTCTTCGCTAATTCCCAACCGACTGCCCCGAATATTGCCGCAGGCCAAACCGCGTCCCAATGCACCTCGCGGGCTGGCACGAAGCGGAACAACAGCGCGAAAATAACCATATTTAAACCCAGCGGCAGAAAGATTGTCCCGATGGTCAGCCAACTGCTCTGCTGCCCCAACAGTGATGCGGAAATCAGCCGTAACACCCCCGAAGTCACAAACGAAGCCGTGATCAGTACAACTAAGATCAACGTCATTGCTAGAGCGACCAACCGCTGCCGCCAGAGACTGCGCCGTGCAGACACCGCGAACACCACATCCAAAGAAAAGGTGATGTTTGAAAATAAACCCAACGCTGACCACAACAAACCAGCCAGCGCGATCAATGTAAATGATTCACTCTGTGCCAAAGCATCGCTAATATTTTGCCGTAACAGGGTCGCCGTATCCGCAGGCAAAAATAAACCGAGTGCATTGGCAATTTGTGTTTGGGCGGTCACTGGCCCTAATAGCCGGCCTATCAGAACAGCGAACAACAATGTTAAGGGGAAAATAGAAAAGATGGCATAATAGGCCAACGTAGCAGCCTGACGTGTACCGCCACCAAAGAAGTTCGCGATGGCCTGCCGTAAGTAGGCGGGCAGTTCACGGGTCGCTTCTTCCTGCTTCAGCCACCACTCGCTTAGCGCATGAGCCTGCTGCCGAAGTTTCAACAAAATCCCTTGAACGATATTCACTGAATCGCTACCCCACCTGATTATAAGGACATGCAGCTCATACACACCAAAATGTGTTAAATGGATGTTCTCTCACTATACCATATACGGCAAAGCGCTCGGCATAAGCAATTTGTTGTTCAGAAAAGGCTATGACTGTACAATCAGCCGAGCAAAATCATGGTACTATTAGGCTACATTGTCACATTTTGCGAAAGGAATACAACACACATGAATGGTGTAACTCTCCAAGAGGTTTTATCTCACCTTGCGCCTCGCAGCGGCATAAATCTTATTTATGACATTCTCCTCTATATTATTTTCATCATGGATCTTGTTTTGATGTTTGGTCAATCCGACAAACAAACCCTTCCGACCGTCATGGCGGGTGGTGCAGCAGCACTGGCAGTGATCGCTAAACTCGATGTCTTTACGCCCAAGTCCTTCGGTTCGTTAATTTGCAATGCAGGCATGTTCATTCTGCCGCTGCTGGTCGTTGGCATCAGTAGAGCCAAAAAGGTACAACCGTTGGGTGTCATCAGCGGGGTATTTTCGGCGCTCTATTTCTTTGCCTTCTGGTTTTTCTCGCAGCGCAGCTAAACAAAATAAAGCGGGCACATCAACATTTAATACGCCCGCTTTCTTACTTCGAGCCAACTTCCCAGAGCTGCTTACCATCTGTCCACAAATGAACCGCGCCTGATAAATCTGTGCGTAATAACGGCGCATTCCCCAACAGTGCCAACGTATCGCCGTTGGGATCGCCGAGTCGGTTAGTTGGGTCACTCTGTAAGACGACTGTTTGCGGTTGTACGGCTGCCAAAAAACCCTCATTCAATGAACGTACACCGCCATGATTAGGCAGTTGCATCACCGTCGCTAGCGGCCACTCGCCCGACTTGAGCAAGTCGATTTGCGCCGTCTGGCTGGCATCCGATGTCAGCAAAAACGACACCTCGCCGTAACTCACACGCAGCACCAACGCCGCATCATTCAAATTATCTCCAATCTCCGGTGTATTTTCAGGTGCTAAGACTTCGAGCCGCGTTCCATCCTCAACCACAAACGAATAACCTGCCTGCCCCGCCACCACTTTCTCAGCGGGTAATCGCTGAAGCAAGGTTTTATATTCAGGGCGTAAATTCGGCTGCCCGTTGGTCAACGCCAGATTAACCGAATAGCGATCCATCACCGACGACAGCGCATCATAATCAAACGGATCGGGTTGGCTAATCACCAACAAATCAATATTGCGCTTATTGAATGGCAGCCGATCACCGAGCGCCGTCAACAACTGTGACGGAAAACGCCCACCGTCCACCAGAATATCCGCGCCAGCAGGCGTTTGAATCAACACCGCATTACTATGTCCTGCATCCAACCACCAAACATGCAGTTTACCGTCGGGACGGCTGAGAAATAACAATACCAACAGCACAGCGATTCCAGTAACAGCTCCTGCGAGACTCGTCATAACCGGACGGCTGCGGATAAAGTTTACAAGCCGCGTAGACCATGTTGGTTTTGTAGCGACCATCAACGCGCCTCCTATGACAATCACATAAAATAGCGCAATCAAGCGCGGATCAATCTGCACATCAACTTGGGCAAAGGGCAGCCGTGCGAACGCCCTCACCACACCCAATGTCCAACCCAGCAGCAGCATATCCAGCCAAAATAAAATCTGTGCAATCGGAAAGGCCACGAATGCCAAAAATGTCGCTGCTAACCCCAACACCATCAAAACCGATTGCACCGGAATCACCAGCAGGTTCACCGCTAGAGATACCACTGCCAATTTCCCGAAGTACAACAAAATCAACGGCAGCGACAATGTTTGCGCCGCGATACTGACGATCAACGGTTCACCTAGAAAGTCGCCTATAATCAGCGCCGTTCTGCGTGGAAACAACCGCGCTAATCCAGCATTGAAATAGTCGGTCAGTGGATTAGCAAACAGCGCCAAACCCAGCGTCGCAAACAAGCTCAGTTGAAACCCAACATCCCACAGCACCGTTGGATTTTGCAGCGACAGCAAAACGGCGACAAACGCCAGCGATGTCGGCACATAGCTTTTTCGTCTCAGTAATGCGCCGATCACCAGCATACTGCTCATGATAGCGGCTCGTACTACCGAGGCTGACGCGCCGACCAGCACCGTATAAACAAGAATCACTGTCAAACCAATGAAGGCTGCAAGTCGTGGACGCACGTTAAAGCGTCCTAATAAGCCCATCACCACACCACTCAGAATCGCCATATTGAAGCCACTGATAGCGATGATGTGCGACGCACCCACTACGCTAAAGGCATTCGATATTTCTGGCGACAACCCACGCGCATCACCTAACAGAATGCCGGTTAGCAAACCTGCGCTCGGTTCAGGTAAACTCTGACCAATCAATTGCTGTGCGCGATCCTTAAAATCCAGCAGCATCCCCAGCAGCGTATTGCCCTCGCCACTGCCTTTCACCTCAAATGATGCATCCGGCATGATGCTGAATACGCCGCTTCGAGCAAGATAATCACGGTACGAAAAAGTGTCCGAAACCGAGGGAATGACCAGTAATCCAGTCGCCGTGATTCGGTCGCCATAATGCAGAGACGAACTGGCAGGCGCTTGCACCAACACCAACCCGCTGGATGGAACAGCCTCCCCAATACGGGTGACCGTTTGCACCTCAAGCCGCACTTCAACGCGGTCATCACGCACATCAGGCTCGGTTGATACCACACCCTCAATCGTCAATCCGCCGAGATTATTGTATTGTGCTACATCACTGCTTTGGGGAACGAAACTGTAACGCAGACCTCCGAGCGCGAATGCCACCAGTGCCAGCGTCCAATTGCGGGAGTTCACGCCTGACCACATCAACCACGCGACGATCACAGCCATCAACGTCAGCACCAACCACGGCACAGCCGCGTGAAGACCTGTGCCTGATGCCAGAACGATTCCTACTGCCCAGCCGAGTGCAATCGCAATCAGTCGCATGAGTCACATCAACAGAAAAGAAAAAAGGGTATCGTGGATACCCTTAAAAAATGACGATTTAAAAGTTTTACTGTTCTTCTTTGCGGACTTCGATTTGTTGGCGCATCGCCACCGGGAATTGCGCCGGAGGCATCGGTTGTACTGCGCCCGAAGTGTTCACTTCGTTGATGCCGTTGCGGACAACATGTAACGCCTTGGACAGTTGTTGTTCGAGTCTGGCAAGGGTTTCAGCCACATACGTATCCGCACCCGCGACCACTTCTTCGGCTTCTTGCTTGGCTTGCTCAACAATGTTGGCAGCGCGGCTCTGGGCAGCTTGCACGGTGGCCTCGCGATCCATCAGTTGTACACCCTGTTCACGCGCCGCTTGAATCAGCCGTGCAGCTTCTTCATTAGCCTGTGCCAGAATGCGGTCACGCTGGGACAATACACGCGAAGCCTTTTCGATCTCTTCAGGGATCGAGATACGCATCTGGTCAATCAGTTCCAGTGCGCGTTCCTCGTCAATCATGGTGAACTTGCTGAAGGGCATATGCCGTCCTTCGTCCACCAAATCTTCAAGTCTGTCTACAAGGTGCTGGATGTCCATTTGGCTACCCCTCCCAATTTCCTTTAATCCCGAATACTTACATTGTAATCGGGGCTGCTCTGATTTGCGTTTAGATCGGCGAACCGCTTATTTAAGGCTTCCACCACAAAATCGGGTGTCATCCCCGACACATCGCCACCCAGTTCCGCAATTTCCCGAATCGTACTGGAACTGATGTAAAGATGCTTCTCATCGGTCATCATGGCAATGGTTTCAATGTCCGGTGCGAGTTTGCGGTTGGCAAGTCCCATACGGAACTCCAACTCGAAGTCTGAAAAAACCCGTAATCCCCGAATTAAAGCCATCGCGCCGATTTCTCTGGCGTAGTTCACCGTTAAGGCTGAATACTTCGCCACTTGAATATTACCATGATCTTTAAAAGCGCGCTGTGCAAACGCCACCCGTTCATCAACCGTGAACAGGACATTCTTTTTGGGTTTGTCGTAAATCGCGACAATAACCTCATCAAATATTTTAGCAGCCCGTAACGCCACGTCAATATGACCATAGTGTATGGGGTCGAGTGATGCAGGATAAAGTACTTTTCGGATAGTGTTTGTCATAATACAAATGATAGCAGAGAGCGCCAGTGTTTAACCAACGTCTCTCTGCTCTTAACCTTCAAGATAAATTCTTAACTGACATCCGTGCGTTCATTATGCAGCATCACGACACGCTGCGCTAGCAACCGATGTCGTTCCTCAGATAAATTCGGGTCTTCTTCATAAATGGTTCGCGCCTCGCGCTGTGCCATCTCGACCAACTGCGGGGTCATTTGTTCCGCCAATTGCAGTTTATTACCACCGCTTTGGCGTGTACCGATCAGATCACCTGCCCCACGCAGTCGCCAATCCATCTCTGCTAGTTTGAAGCCGTCGGTCGTATCTTCCATCGCTTGCAAGCGCATCTTGGCTTCTTCCGAATTGGTATCCGCCAGCAGCAAACAGTACGAGGCGTGTTCACCACGTCCGACGCGTCCACGAAATTGATGCAACTGCGACAGACCGAAGCGATTCGCCCCCTCAATCACCATCACCGAGGCATTCGGCACGTTCACACCGACTTCCGCCACTGATGTCGTCACCAGCACATCATAAGTGCCGTTGGCGAAGGCTTCCATCACTTCGTCTTTCTCGGCAGGTTTCATGCGTCCGTGCAAGAGGCCAACTTTATTTTTATAGAACACCTGCTGTAACCGTTCATAGGCTTCCACTGCGGCAGGCGCTTCGATCTTCTCTGAGGCTTCCACCAACGGATGTACCACGAATGCCTGCCGCCCCAGCTTGAGTTGAGCAAGTATGAAATTATTGACCTGTTCACGCGCCACAGGTTGCACCACTTTGGTCTGAATTGGAATACGTCCCGGTGGCATCTCATCAATAATGGAGAGGTCAAGATCAGCATGAAGCGTCAGCGCCAATGTGCGCGGGATTGGTGTGGCGGTCATCACCAACAAGTGCGGATTGGTTCCTTTACCGCGCAAAGCCTTGCGCTGCTCGACACCAAAGCGATGCTGCTCATCAATAATGGCTACCGCTAAATCTTTGAAGTCCACACCCTCTTGAATCAGCGCGTGTGTGCCGATCACCACATCAATCGAGCCATCGCTAATACCGCGATAAATCGACTGGCGTTCGCTGCTGCTCAATGCACCTGTCAACAGTGCCACAACTGGCTTGCGCTCACCCGGCATCTTCGCCAACGTCGCGCCGATGCTGCGGTAATGCTGCTCAGCTAGGATGCTGGTCGGAACCATCAAAGCAGCCTGCTTGCCCTGCGACAAAGCCATCGCGATGACGACGGTTGCCACCGCTGTTTTACCCGAACCCACATCACCTTGCAGCAGTCGGTTCATCGGAAGCGTCAAGCGCACATCGCGCCGCACATCTTCAATCGCCTTAAGTTGTGCGCCCGTTAATGGATAAGGGAAAACCGTCTGAATAAATTCTGTTAGATAGTCATCGCTTACTTCCAACGGCAGCGCGGGTGTTGACTGCCATTCACGCCGGTTGCCCAGCATCGCCAATTGCAGCGTCAGCAGTTCGTCAAAAGCGAGGCGTTTCTGAGCATGGGCAAGATGGTCATGGCCTTCTGGAAAATGAACGTTCTTTAACGCCCAGCCTAAATCGGCTAATTCAGTACGTTCAAGTGTGCCTACTGGTACATAGTCTGGAATACGTTCTGACCAGTAATCAATCGCACTCCTCATTAGCTTGCGTAGTGAATGATTGCTCAGACCCTCAGTGAGACTATAAACGGGAACAATACCCACATTACGTAAATTATCAGTTTCAAGAGGCTCTAGTTCAGGATTGGTCATCTGTACCTGATTACCATACAAGGAAATCTTACCGCTGACCGAAACCTGTTGGCCTTTTTTCACCTGCCGAATCATGAAATGTCTAGCGAAGAAAGTGATCCCCATCCTTGCGGTACCATCATCCAAAACCAGGAAAAAGTCTTTTCGACCGCCTTTCCCGATACGAATTTCGGTATGTATAACAGTACCAATAATCGTGACGAGGACATCAGGATTAGGGACTAACTTAGCAATATTAGGCATTTGCATATAGTCAAGATAACGGCGTGGTCGGTAGTAGAGCAAATCGTTTATAGTCTTGATGCCTAACTTTTCCAGCATCTTCGCCATACCCGGCCCAACACCACGCAAAACAGTTACAGCCTGATCGAGACCGCGCAGCAAATCACGCGCCTCTTCTGCCGATATATTAGGATGCGGTCGTCGTGGCACACGCGCCAACTTGGGCATCGGTGCAATATCAAGCTCAGCTTGTTGGTTTCGCCCGCCGCGTGACCGTACCGGTGCATCATAACTGTCATAGCTCATGTCATCGCCGCGCTCACGGAAGAACTCACCACCGCCCTCATCACCATCGTCGTCGTCACTATCACGCGAAGGTCGCTGCGGTCTGCGGTTATTCTGCTGATTCTGTGGACGATTTTGCTGCCCTTGCTGCGGTCTCGGACGGTCAGGCCGTTCATAGCGCGGCTGCTGTTCAGTAGGTGGCTGAGCCTCGCGCTGTTCCCCCTGAGTCCTTTCAGCTCTCGTTTGCTCCGGTTGGCGGCGATCATCACGGCGCGGACGTTGGTCGTGCCGTTCTTCGCGTGGCGCGGGCAGATTTTGAAGCGGTTGCGGTGCTGCCGCTTCGGATGACGCGTCTCTCGACTCAGCCGCTGGCTCTGGTGGTGGAGTCTCTACAACAGGCGCACGAAATTCAGCGGGGGGTGGCACACGTCCCATAATCCGATCCAACATGTAAGCAATCTTAATTACACGATCCGGCTTCTCTTCAATTGTCTCGTATTGATGCAGCAAACTCGTCAACTCATCAATCAACAAATGATGTTCCGGTTTACGGGCTTGTACATGAGCGTCCTGCGCCCATTTATCACTAAAAGCCGCCAACCCACCAATGACAGCGGTGTTCTTAGTACCCTGTTCGCGTTCCAGCTTTAGAATCTTAACCAGTGTTTCCAGTGCAGATGGCATAAGTCGTCTACTGTCTCCAACCCTTATTCAGGGTAATCACACCGAGCGCTTTTGGGCCAACATGAGTCCCCAACACGGGTGTGACATTAATAATATAGGTTTCGGCAGGTACAGCGCTGCCCATCTTTTGCTTCATATCCTGCGCCCCATTCGGGTTATTGGTATGCAGGAGCGCCAAACGGTCAAGTGGAGCCTGTTCCAGCGCCAATTCCACCATTTTATCGACCGCTTTACCGAAGGTACGAACCCGTGCCGTTGATTCTACCACACCATCGGTTATCGACACGATAGGTTTAATTTGCAGCAGTGTAGCCGCGCCCGCTGCTGCCCAGCCCACACGCCCGCTGCGCCGCAAATACATCATTGACTCCGGTGCGGCATATAAACGGATGTGCTGTCGCGCCCGTTCAATGGCCTTCACCACTTCGGTGACATCTCCGGTTGCGGCAGCGACTTCTGCACCGACCAACACTTGGAAACCCATCGCCATCGTCGTACTGCCGCTGTCAATCAGCGTATAGCTATCCGGCGGCAGACTGCTTGCACCCAACCGGAACGCATTATAAATACCACTGAGTTTGGCAGGCACAGTCAGCATCACCACATGGTCGCACTCAGCCGCCACCTTGGTAATAACCGCCTCAGTTAAACCCGGCGCGGGCGCGGAAGTTGATGGCTGCGAAGTCATACTCGGCAATTGCTCGTAATAGGCCACTCGGTCGAGTTCTTGACCGTCATCGGCGTAACTACCGCCACCATAATTCACAAACGCCGGAATGATGGCAATGTTCCACTTCTCTAAAATGTCGGGCGGTATATCACAGGTACTATCAGCAATAAAACGTATTTTTTTAAAAGTCATCGTCCATGTCATCCGTTTCTTTTTCGAGGATTACCACGCCGGTCGCGTCCGCGCCAATCAACGCTGCCAACGCCGTACCATACAGCGCATATGGAAAGAATTGACCGGGGAAATCAACCGACAGACGATCTTGAATCATCCGTGCCTGCTCGCTCATATAACTTTTATGCTGCAAGATCACCACATCTTCAAGGTCAGCAAACTCGGTCACAAATTCCACCATTCGTTCAACCGCCTGTGATCGTGTTCGCACTTTCTCTACCAGCAGCATCCGCCCATGTTCGACACTCAAAAACGGCTTGATGCCCAGCATGTTGCTGAGGACACTGTGCGAGGCACTCATAATCTTATTTTGCTGCAAATAATTGACCGACTCGGCATAATAGACCGAGTAAATCCGTTCGACCGCCCCACGTATCGCCCGCACCATATCATCCATTGTCGGCTGCTGCTGAATCGCCTTCAAAGCTGCCTTCACCAACATTCCCTGCCCCGCACATAAATTTTGTGAGTCGATCACGGCAATTGGACAGTTACCCGCGAAGGGACGTGCCGCCGTCATACCATTGGCGTAACTGCTGTAAATCTCTCGCGAAGCATGGATCGAAATGATGCCGTCACAGTGCCGCGATAGTTTCCCATAAACCTCGCTAAAATCAGCCGCTGACGGTGAATGGACAATCGGCGCAAACGGTTGGTTGGCGATCAACCGCAGCCCATCCTCCGGTGTAAGATCAACCCCTTCGCGGTAACTCTTACCTGCCACACTAATTTTGTTAGGGACGACTGTCACCATCGGATATTGGTGCAGAAAATGAGGCGTTGCGAAATGAGCGCAGCTATCAGTAACAATCTGAATATTGGGCATTTATTCTACGCCGATGATATAGGGATAGAGCGGTTGACCACCGTTCACAATTTGGAATTCTGGTTTGGTAAATTGTGCAGAGAGTTCATCAGCAAACGCCTGTGCGTCAGCTTCTGTCACAACATCACCATAGTATAGCGTAATCAGGTCACGTTTGTCCGCATCAGCTTTGTGTAACATGGCTTCCGCCACATCCGACAAAGTCTCACCTGCCACACTCAACTTATCATCAATCAGCCCGATATATTGTCCCTCAATCGCACTGACTCCCTCAAGAGAAACACTGCGCGTCGCCGTCGTAATCTCGCAGGTGATGACGTTCTTTAAGGCGTTGTTCATCGCTTCCGTCAATTCATCCAGCCCTAAACTCTCGCGTTCATTCCCGTACTCGATCATCGCCGCCACACCCTGCGGAACAGTACGACTGGAGACAACCTTCACCTGCTTATCCGCCACCAATCCTGAAGCCTGCTTTGCCGCCAATAAAATATTCGGGTTGTTCGGCAGCAAGATAATCTCGTTATTGGGTATCTGTTTGAGCGCCACCAAGAAATCCTCGGTGCTGGGGTTCATCGTCTGTCCACCACCGATGGCATAAGCCGCTCCCAAATCATGCGTAAATAAGGTACGCAGTCCTTCACTCGGCGCAACCGTGACCACTGCCACACCTTCAATGACCGCGCCAGCCACCGCACCTTCACGTCCCGCCCGTTCAACCACATAATCCTGATACTGCGCCTGCATATTTTCGACAACCACATCTTCCAGCGCCGCTCCCAGCTTAATGGCATAGCTAATCGGCACACCGGGGTCATGAACATGCACATGGACTTTAATCAAGTTTTCGTCACCCACCACCAGCGTTGACCATCCCAGCGCATCAATCGCCGCCCGTACCTCAGCGACATTCATATCTTTCCCGCGCATCAGAAATTGCACATCGTAGCCATAACCTTCTTCGTCTTCTGGCACGAGTGCTGCCTGCCATGCTTGTGGTTCTTTAGGCGACGAAGTGTCCCAAGGAGACAACCGCAGACTCTCGCCTTTAACCTGCTTGAGCATCCCCTCGATAATATACGTCCAACCCTGCCCACCCGAATCCACAACACCCGCGTCTTTCAACACCGGAAGCAAATCCGGCGTATGTTTGAGCGCGTTATAAGCCGCATCCACTTTAATATCAATCAAGCGATTCAAATCGGCTTCGGTTCTCGCCTTCGCAACCACCGCTTCCATCGCCTGCCGTGTGACAGTTAAGATCGTCCCTTCGACGGGTTTGACCACCGCCGCATACGCTCGTTCGACCGCGTTCTGGCAAGCCGCCGCAAATATCGTCGCATCGAACTGGGCGTGGTTTTCTAACGCTTCCGCAAATCCTCGCCACCACTGCGACAAAATAACACCCGAATTACCCCGTGCGCCCAGCAGCGCTCCGGCGGCAATCATCTTACACACCTTACCGGCATGCCCTTCATCTAATGAAACCAGCGGCTCACAGGCTTTCCGCATTGTCAGGAACATGTTCGTTCCCGTATCACCATCAGGAACCGGAAACACATTCAGTTGATTCACTTTCTCTTGGTTCGTATCGAGCCAATTTAATCCCGCTAATGCCAGTTGTTTTAACAAATAGCCATCAACACTCAATAATTTGGTTTCAGCCACAACACTAAAATCCTTATGTCTAATAACCATATTTACCGCTGCATCCATGCAATACAGTGTAAACCCATTCTATAAATCTAAACACCTGTCTACTATCAGTGTTACGCTATGAACCTGCCGCCTGTTTCAGCGCATCAATCCCGGTCTTAACGCTGAACTTCGGGTTATAAACCGAGCTACCCGCGATCAATACATTCACACCTACCTGCACGCAACTTGGCGCGGTTTTGGTGTTTACACCACCATCTATCTCTAGATCAATTGCGCGACCACTGTCATCAATCATCTGTCGCAGTTGGCGCGTCTTTGGCAGCACTTCCGGCAAAAACGCTTGCCCGCCAAAACCCGGATTCACGCTCATCACAATGATCACATCCAATAGATGAATGACTTCACTCAAAGCTGAGGCAGGCGTGTGCGGATTAAGTGCCACACCCACGCCGCAACCCAACGCCTTAATCGTCTGTAAAGTGCGATGCAAATTGGGACAGGTTTCGACATGAACGGTTATTCGGGTCGCACCCGCCTTTGCAAAGTCAGGTAGCAAATGATCTGGCTCGACAATCATCACATGCACATCCAGCGGCAGCCGCGTTGACCGTTTTATCGCCTCGATCATCACTGCCCCCAATGTCAGGTTCGGCACAAAGCGCCCATCCATCACATCAATATGGATTAACCCCGCGCCACCCTGTTCGGCTTCCTGTACCTGTTCGCCCATCCGGGCAAAATCCGCCGCTAAAATCGAAGCTGCAATTTGCACAGCATTTGACATTATTCTCTATCCTGTATATCTAAGTCTTTTCTCTAAAATCTCTGTAATTCCAAATAAGTTCTACAAAAATCACCCTTTTCCGAGATTGATTCCCTGCATCGCTTGCGGGGGAGGGTTAGGGTGGGGGTTCGTATTTCTTTACTGGCATTACCTCTGTGGTTAATGCTCCCCGTATTGATCTCTGCGTTCTTGGTGCCTTGGTGGTTCAACTGTATTTTTACTGAACCGCTTTTGCCATCTCCGCAATCAATGGATTCCCCGCGTAATACCCGTGATATTGTTCTGGCATCAACGCCGCAATCGCACACATAATTCGGTCAGTATACGCCGACAAAACATCGCCCCGCGCCCGACCTTCTGGCAGAGAATAAGGTTTACCCACCACCACATGCACTGTCGGACGCACCTGTTTAAACATCAGATTCGTCCCCCACAGTGCCACCGGAATAATCGGAATATTCGCCCGTGTCGCAAGGAACGCCACCCCTTCATGCCCCTGCAAAAGCTCACCCGATTTACTGCGCCTACCTTCGGGAGCAATCGCAAACGAATGACCTTGCTGAATGATCTTCAACGCCGTCGTCAACGCCTGCCGGTCAGCCGACTCTTGCTCAATCCAGATGGGCGAACCGGAGTAAAAGAATAAACCGGTAATGGTTCCTTTATATTTTCGGGCAGTAAAAGTGGGTACGGTATCCTCAAATTGGCTGCCAATCGCTGGCGCATCCCAATATGCCTGATGATTAGTGGTCACCAAATAAGGCGCTGGAGGGATATTTTCCAACCCGCGCACATGGTAATTACTAAAGATGTGCATGAAAATTTTACAAATCGTTCGCGAACCGGGTAATGGTTCCCAAATGGGAACTTTGCTCTCGCTGTTCAAATTTTCCCTTTTGGTTTCTATTCTTCGTTTCGAGAGTTATTGAGATACACGCTAAACTCCCCTTGTTCCTTCTACATAAATGCGATTATACCCTATGGATGATTGGAAACTAGGTAATGCCGCCGCAAAGTCTGAGACAAAAGTTTCTCACGTCGATGAGAATCACGCTAAACTCGCATCAAATCTACAAAATAAACTCGTCTTCAAAAACCAAGTTAAACTCCGCCATTAGCAACTTAATGGCTCGCCCATTTGCATCTTCTACATTCGTACATTTTCGAAACCAGATTCAAACCTCAATTCAGAATATTTGTGCTATAATGATGCTTTATGAATTTGACCTGACTTAGACCCAAAATTTAGCGGGGATTACATCAATGAACGATCCACTCCAACTTCACATTGTTTGTCTCAATACGCCACCCGATACATGGCGCGGCGAACCGGCGCATCGCTTCGGCTTGCAGGACAAAAAAGGCATTCTAGACGATGGTGCTAAACAGCTTGATGGAACACGTCGGTTTGATTGTGAAGTCACCCCAAGGTTAAACGGCGATGATGTGGATTTCAGCGGTGCATATGTCCAAGGTGTAAAAGGATCACGTTTCTTGTACCTTAGTTGGGCATATGATGCGGGCGGTTGGGTACGCCGCATCAAAATCCCCTTAGTCGGCATCACACCACAGCAAATTCTCAGCGGTCAACCACTAGAAGCGGTGATTGAAGCCAGTAATGCTGCCGCTACCGTCAAACCGATTTATGGTTGGAAAACGGTATGAATTTCTTTAGCTGCAAAAAAGATGTCAATTCAGCGGCTTTCTCCCGTGCTTTCGCGGCTGCAATGCACAAACTGCACAGCGGTGGCATTAGCCGAGCGTTCCGCTGATTTTGTGTCATTGCAGCGGTTATCAGCGTGTCACCCGCCGACCTAAAATGCCGATTCAGCGGTTTATCGGCTGCTTCCCGCCTGCCATTTCAGCGAATTATCTACACAAACTGCAACATTTAGTGCATATTTCGCAGTTTGAATTGAGCAAACCGTTACCTATCAAAAGCGAATTGCTATGAGGGTTTCACCTCAACTGATTTAAAGCTATAATAACCATCCTTTTCTCGTCTGGCCTAGAGGAAATTTATTAATTGGAGGTGTGGGGTGGAAGTGTCTCGTATTTTGCTCATTGGACGCACCCCATCAACCAGCGCATCAGTCGCAAACGCGCTCATTAAACACTATCCCGTGCTGAAGGCTTCAAGTGGTAAACTCGCCATTAAACTGGCTCAGGAACATTCTATTCGTGTGGTCGTCTTAGATGCGATCTCGATGCGAACCCCCGGTGACCGCATCTGTGATGAACTTCGGGAAGCTCTGCCCTCGGTTTCGCTGGTACATCTGCACCCCGGCCCAAAGGCCAACATTCAAAGTCAAGCCGATGTCGTGTTGGTGCATCCCATCACCACCCGCCGCTTGCTCAACAGTATCGAATCGCTCCTTCAGGCCAAGCCGGATGATTTGCTGGTCTGTGGCCCATTTACGATCAACCGAACCCGCCGCCTCTTGATCGCCAACGCTCAGGAAACACAGTTGACTCCCAAACAACTTTTATTAATCGAAACTTTTTTTACCAACCCCTGCCTCACCCTCGACCGTCGCACCCTGATGGAAAAAGTTTGGCAAACTGACTATATCGGTGACACCCGTACCTTAGATGTTCATATCCGTTGGGTGCGCGAGATGATCGAAGCCGATCCCAGCCATCCACAATTTCTAAAAACGGTGCGCGGTGTCGGCTACCGTCTCGATCTCCCTAATATCGACAGCACCCCACCGCTGCCCCAACCCCTCTTACCTTAATCCTAAAACAAAAAAACCGACCTCTAAAGGTCGGTTAGCAATCTATTCGCTGAAAACAGTTCTATTTGGACTGGGTTTTGAGCACAGCCAACTGCTTCATCAAACGGCTTTTACGCCGTGCAGCATTATTGGGGTGAAGAGTACCCCGGCTGGCTGCCATATCCAGATCACGCACAGCGCTCATCGTCGCGGCCTTAGCTGCGTCGAAGTCACTGCCACTGCTGATTTCGGTACGTGCCTTCTTGACGAGGGTACGAACGCGGGTGCGGTAAATACGGTTGTGGATGCGTCGTTTCTCACTCTGGCGGAAACGTTTAATTGCGGAACGATGATTAGCCATACTGCCTCTAGCAATAACTGCTGTTCTTTAATAGGTCGGGTTAATTAGTGGGGAATGTTATCATATGATCAGAGCATTTGTCTAGCTTGGATTCCCACACTCACACGCTAAGCTGCCGTCATTTGTGTGATAAAGAAAACAACCGCCCCAATGTTGACCACAATCATGACCAATAAACCCACTAAAGCCAGCACAGGATAACGTTCGTTGGTTCCCGGTAAGCGTGTTGCTCTAATTTCAGCCGGGATGTATTGGAAGAACTCGTCCGCATCCAACTTCTCCATATCTGCGTCATCAAAATCCTCAACCAGTGCACCGCCACGTGTAAGTTTATCTTCATCGTTAAAGAGGTCGAATGTCTTGTCCACAGCCGACTTGGCAGGCTGTTTGCTTGTGATCGGTGGGACAGCAGAAGAAGAAGTTGGGCTGTTTGGCGGTGAAGACAAGGGCGATTGACGCAAAGGACTTTGAGCCTTTGTTGGCTCGGCCTTCGGAAGTTGTTGTGTAGATAAATCTTGGCTAAACGGTCCTGATGAAAACAAGTCATCAACTGCGTTCACATCAAACCGTTCATCATCTTCATCGTCGTCACTAATTGACATTAAGCTGTTAACACCGTCAAGCTGTCCCGGTTTAATATCCGGCGCGTTCCCACCAATATTCAGCTTGCTGACCCAATCATCGTATTCCTTATCAGAAGGCTCATTCACCTTGTAATTTGAACTAGGACTACTGCTCGCCGTAACAGGCGCTTCCCATTCAATGCTGTTGGGTAATTCGTCATCACTGGCTGGACGTGGAGCAGGAACCGGAGGCGGTGTAAAACTGCTCCCCGCCATCACATCTTCGGCTTGGGTCGGGCTAACCTTCGGGCTGCTCCCAAATTTTTGATCCAACATATCAATGCCCTGCTTGGCACGTTCACTGTTGGGGTTAATCGTCATCACATTTTCGAGGCAAGTACGTTGTTCCTCTGGTGTTTCTACGACCGCGCTTAACCAGAGCCACGCCTGCTCATTATACTGGTCAATCTCCACTGCTCGCAGGAGTAACGTGCGGGCTTCTTCTTTATTGCCAGCCCGATACGCGCTAATACCTTCTCGTACCATTCCATCTACATTAGCAGGCATAATCACCACTCCCCTAAGCTGAATCTCATCTCATAGTTGTATCATAGCATGAAGATGAACTGCACGAAACTTGATTTCCTCACAGTTATCCACACATTCTCGCAAGAATTTCATAGATACAAAAGAAACCCTCTTTTGCGCTATAATATGTCGGATAAGTTTGAGTAACGACTAAGCCAAAACAGTTACAAATCTTATTGTCTTACCTTATTCTATAAGCTGTATAGGTTCGGCTTTAAAATTTACTTTGGATTTTCAAATCAACACTTTTATCTGACATCCCCACTCGTTAGGGGATTTATAGCGACCTTCTGGTGCTAAACTATATCTCTATGAGGGAGCATTAACATCATGCAATGTCCAAATTGTAAGCACTGGAACGAAGCAGGTTCACGCTTCTGTGAAGAATGTGGTTTCGAGTTAGAGAACCAACAAGGTCAGCCTGTCTCGGCACAGGTCAGTGTTCGCGAGGCTGATGATACTGAAATTCCTGCCCCTGCCCCGCAAACACTAATGCCTGCGGCTGCACCTACGCCCGTTCCTTATAGTGGGGCGCGGCTGCTCTTGAACAGCACCGGTTCAATCTTCCGTTTGGGTGATGTCGCCATTGTCGGTCGCGAAGACCCATCGCTTCAAATTGACCTTGAAGGCTATCCCGAAGGGAAATTCGTAAGCCACCGTCATGCCCAGATCACCAAAATCAAGGATGCCTTCTACGTCGAAGATTTGGGTAGCTCGAATCACACCTTTGTGAACCAGATCAAACTAGCGCAGGGGCAAGCTGAACCGCTGAAAGAGGGGGACATCGTCCGCTTCGGAAAAGTCGAATTGACGTTCCACGAAAGTTAAACGAAATCTATGAATGCTAACGTCGCTTCTAAAATCACCTGCCCGCACTGTGGCAAGTTAACCAGCACCGAGTCCGGTTTCTGTGATGAGTGTGGGCTTGAACTCACCACCCAAGCGCTCAAACCGATCACCGCAGCGCAGGTCATGGCCTCTGGTGAGTTGAGCAAGAACACCAGCGATAAACTCACCTGCCCATTCTGTGGTGCAGCCCTACGTCCCAACGCTCGGCACTGCCCCAATTGCGGAAAGAAACTCGCACGTGATACTGCCAAACCTGCCGTTATTGAGCAAGCACCACTTGCAGGCAGCGTTTTACGCCCCGGCCTGATTATCGCTGACCGTTATGGTCTCGAAGGCATACTCGGTGAAGGTGGCATGGGTCGCGCTTGGAAAGCCTTTGATCGTCATCTCAATAAATATGTGGTCATCAAGACCATCGTAACCAAAGACGACTCGCTGCGTGACGAATTACGGAAAGAAGCCGAATTTCTCATCAACGTGCGCCATCCTAATATCATCGCGGTCATCGACTTTTTTACCGTCGAAACCGAACTCTGTTATGTGATGGAGTACGTCTCCGGCCCCAGTTGGGCGGATGAAATCGAAGAGCCAGTAAATCGCAAACTGGTACTGCCCATGTCTGCCGAACAAGCACTGACCCGCGTAAAAGGGTTATTGCCCGCCTTCAAATATCTGCATGGCTTAAATCCGCCGATTATCTATTGCGACTTCAAACCATCCAACGTCAAATCCTTGACACTTTCCAACGGTGATCAAATTGAAGTGCTGTTGGATTTTGGTACGGCTTATCGTTATGACCCCGATGTTCCACCCAAACCAGCCCGTGGAACACCCGGTTATCATTCGCCCCAAGCCTCCCATCCTGATTGGCGCGACGACTATTTCACCATCGGTCGTACCATTGCCGAATTGATTGGTATGGCAGAAGTCCACACCGAGCAATATCGTTACACACTCACGCCACCCGATCAATTCCCGTGGACGCAGTATGATGTCTCACTGCGTTATCTGGTGGAGTTACTGACGGCTCCCGAACGTGAAGACCGTCCTCAAAATGTCGATGCGATCATGGTCGAGATTGATGGCGTGATGGGTTACGTCAAAGGCCAAAAACCGGATGCGGCTGCCCTCGCTCGTCATCGTACCAAGGCCACTTTCCAAGGCGTTACGCTGGAAACCATGCGGGCTGCAACTGCGACAGGTTTGCTCACAGGCACAGCTAAAATTGAATTACCGGAAGTACCTACTACCAATCCGGCAGCAACAATCTTGCTCTCAGCGCAGGAAGCCTATCATCAGCGTGATCTAACCCGCGCCTTACTACTAACGAATCAAGCCATCAACAATGGTGGTGGTGCGGCAGCTTATGTTCTGAGGGCGCTCGTCCGCAATCAGGGTGGTAACCTGACTGATGCCGCTGCTGACCTCGACCAGGCGCGTAAAATGTCTGACCCCCAAATTAAGTGGGAGATGCTGCTGGCTGAAGGTCAACTACTAGAAAATCAAGGACAGTTCGAGAAGGCCGCTGACACCTATCAGCAGTTAATGGCGCTCAAACCCGGCGATCATCGCGGACGTTTACTCTTAGCTGATCTCTATCGCCGCAGTGGCAATATCTTGCAGGCAATCTCTGAATATCGCTCCATCATTCAAGCTCGCCCGAGTGTCGGTCAAGCTTATCTAGGCGCGAGTCGTGCTTACCTGTCTAACAAGCAGCTCGAAGATGCCATCAAAGTACTCGAATCCGTTAGCAGCCGTAACACCAGCTACAACGAAGTCATGATGGATTTAATTGCCCTTTACAACGAACGGGCTATGAACGGAACACCCGAAAGTTTGGAACAAGCCGCCCGCGCTATTGATGTTCTCCAAGAAAATGGTGTCGAGTCACGCGCCTTTTACCGGCTGGTTGGCGAGTTTTACTTCACAGCGTATTTCGTAGCCCGTAAAACAGGCAAAATACCTGCCATCAATTGGCCTGATAATCCTGTCAAATCAGTGTCCGATCTCTCGCGGGAAAACGAACGGGCATGGCGCGATTACCTCGCGCGGGATGAAGATGCCGACCGCGAAGAAATCATCACCAACCGCATTATGAATGCCCGATCATGGGCGCTTGTATAGTAAGCAGTTTGGATAACCCGTAGAGGAACGAACAATGCCAGCCTTTCAATTTAAGACCTATTACAATCCCTACATTAGCCCGATGGCAAATTCGGTATGGGGTGTCATTTCCGTAACCGCCAATGAAATGGTGGAACAAACGCAGGATACCGTCATCTCCCTCATTTGCGATGTTTCCGGCTCGATGCAGGGCGCGAAGTTCAACAGCATGATTGCCACCACCGAGGATTTAATCCGCAATGTTCCCGATGGCATTCTGTTCAACATCGTCGTGTTTGACTCGACTGTAAATGAAGTGCTTCCTGTAACCCAACTTCAACCGGGTATGAACCGTGAGCGCTTAGTTGATCAGTTCCGCAATACCATGCGTATGCTCAAGATTTTTGGTGGCACGTCCATGTCCTTGGGCATTATGCAAGCCATCAAATCACAGTCAGGTATCAACGGTAATGTGTCGCGTTATGCCATCTTCTTAACTGATGGGCAGAACACCGAACCCGAAAGCGCTCTCGTTGCTGCTGTCAAACAAGCCAGCGACATGCATCTGCACCTTTGCGCCTATGGTTATGGGCAAGATTGGACACCCGAAGTGCTGGTTAAGATGGCGCAAATCACCCAAGGTTGGATGCCCAAAGCCGTACCCAACCCCGAAGATTTGCGCGAAGAGTTCAACAGTTTGGTCACACGTATGGCGAAAACAGTTGCAAGTGATGTCGCCTTACAATTGTGGACTCCCACAGGCGCAAACATTCTATCGCTCTCTCAAGCTTATCCTGATTGGGTAAAAGGTGAAGCTGCGCCGCAGGGCGATGGACACACTTGGGTTGTTCCTGTCCCACCCATGTCAGCCAAAGACCACCGCGATTTTGTTGTTCACATTGAACTCGCCAGTGTCGGCGCGCGTGTGGTAGCGCTCAAGCCCTCGGTCGTCTACGCCAGTGCAGGCCAGCGCATCGAAGAAAAAGGCGATCAATCCAACTGGATGATCTTGGAACAGACACACGATGCCAATCAGTTCCAGCAGGTTAATCCGGTGGTCGCAGGTTATCTCGGTCAAGGTGAACTGGCACGCGCTACTCAAGCTATGACCGAAGCGCTGAATGCAGGCGACAAACCAACAGCCGAACGTCACCGCACCGAAGCCCTTGAAATCGCGCAAGCAGCGGGCAACCGCGCCATGACCGAAGTCTTGGAAGCCACGGGTAAAGGCAGCGAACTAGCGCGCAAAACGGCTGCGCTCGGTACTTCAACCGTCAGCTTGACCGATGAAGACAAGCCTTAACCAAACGTGCGGTATCAAAAAAGATGATTGTTAAAGGGCGAGCCAAGCGGTTCGCCCTCACTTATTTCTGATCTCGATAGCCAATTAAATAGATGACCTATGACTCAAACGACACCCACCGACCGCAAAATATGTCTTCATTGTGGACATTCCAACCGTTCGAATGCCAACATCTGCACCCAATGTGGACGTTCATTCGTGCTAGTACGCGCTACCGGACTGCTTCGCAAGCGTTGTTCCAATTGTGGGTACGAAAATCGCTTACGTGCCAAGGTGTGTAGTCACTGTGGGCAAGCATTCGCCGTCGAAAAAATTGTTAACCGTCCCATCGCGGCTGCCAAATGGTGTCCTAAATGTGGTGCGAAACGTAAACCCGCTGCAAAGGTTTGCACCCAATGTGGTTATCATTTCGAGGTAGTCAAGCCGAGTGTACCCCCGATTGTACAAATGCCACAGCCTGCAATGACACCGAAACCTGCTCCGCCGCCACCCGTTAAGCTGCCGCCCGACTTAAAAGGTGAACCCGCGCCGTTTATAACCAATGAACAGCTTAATCAACTGCGGCAAGGCACAGCTTATCATTCCAATGTATTCGTGCGGATGCTCTATCAAATGACTAAAAAGGATGATTCATGATTGTTCAGCAATATACTCACGCATCCGTCGAACATCCTGAACGAAATGAGGATACGCTGCTTGTCCTCCAAAATGAGGGGTTTGCGCCTGTCTTCGCGGTTATTGATGGCATGGGCGGACATCAACATCAGCTTGCCAATGGACAATTATTGACGGGACGCGATGCATCGCAGTTTTTGGCACAGGCGATTGGGGAACAACTCGGAGCAGTACCCGCCTCCATAGACGGATCGCCCGGTGGCGAGGCCGAAACACGGGTGGTTGAAGCCATTCGTGTCGCCAACGAACGCCTCTACAATGATCTCAACAAAAGCGAGAGCCTTCCCATTGGTCATCGCGTGGGAGCCGTTCTGACTGTTGGGCTGATGTGCGAAAATGGTCAAAGGCTGCTCTGTGTGCAGGTCGGTGACACCCGCGCCTATCTCTATAGTGATGAAGAACTCATCCAGCTTTGTTATGACGAGGACAATATCGAGTTCATGGTATCGCAGGGGCTGTTAAGCGCCGAAGATGGCTCACGCGTAACCAAGGTCCTTAATGGCTATGATGGTGTTAATCCACCCAAGGTTGATGGCAGTATCATCATCAACGGGCAGCCTTTCGAGTTATATATCGCGTGGCGTTGGTTCATCGTCGGCAACAGCGCTTTGGGCATCCTTCCTTCGAACATAGTCTTAAATGCCTTGGGCATTGACCCAACTTCACCTGCCCCACAAATCTCGCGCATTGAAATAGGTTCGCAGGATTCAGTTTTCTTTTGCTCTGATGGCTTATATAAAAATATGAGCGATGATGAAATAGCCACAGCCTTGAAATCGCCTGATGGTGCAGCCGCTATGCTCGGTGAAGCCGCTTTAAAACGGTCTGAAGACCACAACAATCAGCGCCGTAACCCCGACGATATTTCGGTTCTGGTCATCACATTTTAGGCAGAATCAAAGAGAGGCAAATGCTGCCTCTCTGCTCTGAAAGTTTGGGCGAAACCCTATAAAATCCACTCTGTGTACTCTGCACCCTCTGCGTCTCTGCGGTTAAATGCATTTCGTCTTGGGGTGTGATGTTGATTTATGGTCACTCTGCGATTCAATCTTGCCTTTCAGCTTTACAACTCGCGGAAACGGTGTACAACCCCCACACCAACCAGCCCCATCAAGATTAAATACCCTGCTACACCATAAAGTGTCTGATTACGCGGAAGTACTTCCTTTTGCTCGTCCCAGATGTCATCGAATGTTTGTTGATTGACAATTCGCACATCATCCATAGCTGCTACAAATCGGTTGAATGCTTCCTCACTTGAACCATCAGCCGTTCCAGTGTTCAACTCAACAGCACCCGTTGTATCATCCGCATCAATCTTCTCTCGCAGTTGGGCATCCACCGCCAGATAATCTACAAAGGCTTGGCGGGCGTTTTCCAGCGCCACAACCTCATTACCGTAGGTCAGCCGCGTTAATAACGGGTTAATCCCATCAATTGCCGCAGTATTCTCTGGCGAGATATTTTGTGCTTGAACCAAAGCCTCTGAACTAACCTGATTACTGTTCGACACAGTGAATGGCTGCTGCATACAATCAGCTTGTCCGCAAATCCGTAGAGCCACCGACTCAACCGCATCATCAAACTGCTTATACCAGTCTGCTTTGCGGTCACTATCAATAATCGCACTACTTTCGGCACGGTTGGCTTGGTTCGCCTGTACCAACACCCGCGACACACCGCTAATACTGAAATAAGCGTCGTTGGTCATCCGCGCCAATTGCGAGGGCAGAGCCAACAAATTGAACACCATCAGCAGCACCAACGCCCATCCTAGCACCAGCGCGATGTCAATACCCGGCGTAAGAAAACGCCGTACTTTCCCGCGCAACCAGAAGGATAGCACTGTTAAGCCAATTGCCAGAACAATACCGAAGACCGCCAACAAATAAACTTGTTGACTAATCTCAGTTCCTGCACGCTGACCGGCGGCGACCATCGCATCGAAGTTCAAGGCTTCAAGCTGTTGCAGCGCCGGAATGATACGTGTGCGTAACTGAGCATCTGCAAATAAATATTCTTGACGGGCAGCCGTCAAATCACTACGTTGAGCCATCAAGTTCCCCACATGCCGCCAGAATCGGCTGTAGGTATAGGTATCGGCTACTGTGAACGCAGCCTTCTCATCCTCACTCTGGAGGTTACTCTGCAAAACAAACATCTGATCGCGATAGCGTTGGAAGTTACGGAAGATGTCGTTCTGTGCCTGCTCATACAACGGCGTATCAGAGGTGAGCGCCGTGTAATCTGCCGTTGCTTGGCTGGTATTCGCCAGCCGTTGCAGGGCTTCTTCTGCCGCGTTCACCTTCGTGCTGTTCACCACCGCAATACCTTGAAACAAATCATAGGCCGTGCGATAAGCACTCGACGTTTGGGCAATCACCACCAGTGACAGTAACAGTGCTAAACCACCATACAACAACAGCATGTAACGGGTTTGTCGGCGGCTAGCCGGTTTACGCCGTGATGCAACTTTCAAATTAGCGACATTGGTAGTCATAATTTACGGATTCCTATTCAGGGTTGCCTTCAAAGCATCCCAATTCTGCGTGAAAATCGGCGCGAGTTCAGGGCTTGAAACCACATAAAACAAACTCTTCGTCACTTCTGCGTCCGGGTATATCCCCGCATTCGTCAGGTAACTCTGCTCAATCAATCCGTTATCAATTGCGGCTTGATTAGGCGACGCATAAGCGGTGAAATTGCTAATATCTGCGCCCACCTGCGAGTCGAGTACATAGTCGATAAAGGCTTCCGCCAGATCAGGATGCGGTGCGTTCACCGGAATAGCCATATTATCAACCCACACGCGTGTTCCCTCTTTGGGGATAACATAAGCAAAGTCATCGCATTTGCAGTCAGAGATCAAGTGGAAAATATCACCGCTGTACTCAACCACCATATCCTCTTCACCTTTTGCCAGCCGATCTTGACCGTCATCAGGAGCAATCACCTTCAGGTTTGCCGAATGTTCCTTCAAATAGTCCGCAGCCTTAGCGACTTCATCGGCATTATCCGTATTGGGATCATAACCAAGTAGCCGCAGCGCAACACCCAACATGGCGCGTTCATCATCCAACCACGCGACTGTACCTTGATAATCAAAAAGATCATTCCAACTCGTGACTGCTTTATCAACCTTTGTCTTGTTATAACCAATCCCAATTGTTCCCCATTGATAAGGTACAGTGAATTGGTTATTCGGATCATAAGGCGGATTCTTCAACTGTTGGCTAACATTTGCGAAATTCGGAATATGATCGAAGTTGAGAGGCTTGAACAAATTCTCCGCCACCATCACATAAACCGTCGAGTCAGTTGGCACGACCACATCATAACCAGCAGTATTCCCCTGCTCCAAGGCTTCCTGCATTTCACTGTCGCTAGCATAGGTGTCATAAACAACGGTTACGCCGCACAACTCCTCGAAATTGGAGATTGTGTCCTCCGCGATATAAGTTGTCCAGTTATACACATTAAGGGTTTGCCCACTCAATCCTGTCGGGCATGTCCAAAATCCGTGCTGCTCATCACGCGCCGCAGCCGGAACAATCCCAATGACAAGGATCGCTCCCAAAAGTAAAAAAACGAACCTTTTAACCATCGTTCGCTCCTCGGTGATTCTCTTTGCAAACCACATTATATGACCCTTTTAGCCTATATCCGAATGTTTCCTCAAACTACCCTCAATCTTGAGGGTCATATCAGTGAAAATAGTGCTTTCTCAACCAAATCGAGTTAGGAAAAAAGGGTATGGAATAGCTACCCATATATCCCTGCCGCGCTCCATTAAACAATGCAAGAATGAGTCTAGAGTGAGGTGTTAAACAGAACTGAGTTTGAACGCCACACTCCAATGTGAAAACATGAAATGTAACGGGAGGTTCAATCATGAGTACAAAGATTGATCGACGTGAAGATATAAAGCCCAGCGAAGGTGAACATAAATATGGCGATGTCGAATTTGCGGACACCACCAACAAGAAATATCCAATCGACTCGGCTGAACATGTCCGTGCAGCGTGGAGCTACATCAACCATAAAGACAACGCCCACAAATATGATGCGGATGAAGTAAAGACCATCAAGAACCGCATCAAAAAAGCCGCCAAGAAATTTGATGTCGAAATTAACGACGAATAATCACCCTCACATCACTGACTTCACAACATAACAAAGCGAAAACATCTCGGCCTGAACTGAGATGTTTTTGTTATCCTCATCTTTTCTTCTAATCTTCAATAGGAATGCGAATTATTCTGAAAGACAGTGATTATGTCTTTAAAGAATTTTACGGTTAGATACTTCAATTATGTCGTAGACTGAGCTTATCCACTTGGAACACACCAGAATGGAAACGATAAATGCACTCGGAACTCGTCAAACTGTTAGAAAATTACCCCGACCTACAACCTTGCATCAGTGATGTTGGTGCCGCCTATAATCTACTCAGCACGACCTATCACGCAGGTGGCAAACTCCTCATCTGTGGCAATGGTGGCAGCGCGGCCGATAGTGACCACATCGTTGGCGAATTGATGAAAGGCTTTGAGCTTAAACGTCCCATCAAGGAGGATTTACGCCAAAAACTAACTGACCTCAATCCCGAAATGGGCGCGTATCTAGCCGATCATCTTCAAGGCGCATTACCTGCTATTTCCTTGTCAGCTCACGCAGCGCTGGCAAGTGCTGTCACCAATGATACTGATGGAAACATGACCTTTGCCCAACAAGTCTTAGGTTATGGCGTAAAAGGCGACACCTTAATCGGCATCAGCACCTCCGGTAATTCGCTCAATGTTCGTTATGCCCTAATCGTCGCCAAAGCGCTTGGCCTCAATACCATCGGTCTGTCAGGAAAAACTGGCGGAAAGATGCGCGACTTGTGCGATGTGACCATTTCCGTCCCCAACGAGCGCACACTCGCCATTCAAGAACGTCATTTGCCTATCTACCATACACTTTGCATCATGCTTGAACAGGAATTTTTCGCATGAATGGTCTTCTTGCAGGCATTGATATTGGCGGTACTAAATGCGCGGTCAGCTTGGGTCAAGTGGATGGCGATCATATCAACATCATCGAAAAATCGCGCTTCCCAACGCCTTCGACACCCGCAGAAACCATGCACCTTTTGGTTTCGCATTTGCAAAACTTATTGACCAAACAATCGCTCCCCTTATGGGCGATTGGCATAAGCTGCGGTGGCCCACTGGATAGTCGTCAGGGACTCATTCTCTCGCCACCCAACTTGCCCGCTTGGGATGCTATCCCGATTGTCCAGCATTTCACTGAAGCCTTCGCCGTACCCGTTGCCCTCCAAAATGATGCTAATGCCGGAGCATTAGCCGAATGGCTCTGGGGCGCGGGTCAAGGCTGCCAGAACATGATCTTCCTCACATTTGGCACAGGCATGGGCGCGGGATTGATTCTCAATGGACAGCTCTACAGCGGTACAAATGATATGGCGGGCGAAGTCGGTCATATCCGACTCGCTGAAGACGGCCCGACTGGTTATGGAAAATTGGGTTCGTTGGAAGGCTTTTGCAGTGGGGGTGGCATCAAACAACTAGCCACCACTTACGCTCAAACAGCCATTGCTTCAGGCAAAGCGCCGGATTTCGCACCGACAGAAGCCGACCTTGCCTCAATTACCGCCGAAAAAGTCGCCGCCAGCACTGACCCGCTTGCCCGTGAAATCTTTGAAATGGTCGCTCAGCGGCTTGGTCAGGGCTTGAGCCTCCTCATCGACATTCTCAATCCAGAACGTGTCGTGATTGGTGGCATTTATATGCGCCAGCGCGACCTACTTGAACCTACTATGCAGGCAGTGTTGCAGAGAGAAACCTTGTCCTATGGCTTATCCGTCTGTCAAATTCTGCCTGCGGGTTTAGGTGAAATGATAGGCGACTATGCCGCACTAGCAGTCGCCCGTTATCAAAATACCTGATGTCAAAATGGACTGGATTTGTAATACACCAACCGAATTATTGAAATTCGGGCAGGATATGCTTTTGGTAAAACTCAAAGAACCCATCTTGATCTGGCCCAATTTGATGCACATAGACATATTCAAAACCTAAATCCACGAATTCCTGAATTGCTTCAAGGTGCTTTTTGGGATCGTTCCCGCACACAACATTTTCGGATACATCCTCTGGACGAACGGTCTTAGCAGCCTGTTCAAAATGGGCAGGCGTTGGTAATACTTGGCTCATCTCTCCGCCCATTCCTGCCGTCGGCCACCATTCGTGTGCTGTCTTAACAGCCGTCTTTTCATCTGCTGCCCAACAAACCGAGAGCTGCCCATACATCGGACGGCTGCCCTTCTTGCCTTTTTTAAAGCTCTGAACGACATCTTTATCAGGCGCAGTCGTAATAAGCCCATCACCAATACGTCCCGCAAGTTCTGCGGCTTTCTCACCGGAAGCCGCCACCATAATCGGCGGCAGTTCATCCGGCAGTGAATAAATCTCCGCATTCTCAACCGTGTAGTATTGTCCGTTATACGACTGTGACCCACCCTTCCATAACAGTCGGATCACCTCAATTGCTTCTTCCAACATCTCGGCTCGCGTGTCGAATGGCGGCCACTTTTCGCCCGTGATATGTTCATTCAAGTTCTCGCCTGTACCCACCCCTAAAAAGAATCGCCCCGGCATCATTGAGGCAACTGTTGCTGCTGCCTGTGCAATAATGGCTGGATGAATACGGATTAACGGAGCCGTAACACCTGTGCCAATCTGGAGCTTTTCAGTTGCCTGAGCAATTCCGCCTAATACCGACCAAACAAATGGACTCTGCCCTTGCTTCCTAATCCACGGGTGAAAGTGATCTGAAATAAGCGCAAAAGTAAATCCACTTTCCTCCGCTAGACGTGCATTCTTCACCAGCTTCTGCGCTACGTGTTCTTCTGATGAAAGAGCATATCCAATTTGAACCATCGTCTTCTCCTCGCTATAGGACACCTGTTCCTTAATTTCCCCCAGCATACGTGAGGAATGAATAGCCACTATAGGTGAAGTGGACGGTTTTAAAAGGCAATAAGTCGGATGTATTAGATTAGATTTACCTACTATGATACGAAGAAAGATAGCCGACAAATTCGCCCATAATTATTGACTTACGGCTATAAAAGTTAAGATATTTCAGACAGGGATTACAGTGCTAAATTCGGATACCTCTTATGGTAAACAAGAACTCCTATACAACCGATTTATGGAACCCGCCTTACGCTCAGCTATCCACCAGTTAGCGCTGCCGCCCGGTTCAATCGGTCTGGATGCAGGCAGTGGCCCCGGTGGAGTACTGCACCTCTTGGATGCAGCAATGGGTGCTGTTGGTCAGATCATCGCCACCGATGTATCACCAGAGTTGCTGATGATGGCTCGTGACGAAATTCAATCTCACAGTTTGCAAGATCGAGTCACGCTATTTTGCGCTGATCTCGGTCACCCTCTGCCCTTACCCGATGACTCTCTGGATTGGATTTGGACAGCCGATGTATTAACGTCTGAAGGTGAGAAACGTGGCTTTCCAGAACCAACGGATGTGATCAAGGAAATGGCGAGGGTCGTTAAACCCGGCGGAAAAATTGCGATATTTTTAGGCAACCGATTAGGTGCAGTTTACTTACCCGGTCATGCCCATATCGAAAATTGCTTAGCGACCGCTGTGAACCTAAATTACCGCAAACAAGATCATTTTCGTCCTGCTTTCCATAACGAAAATGTGCTGGGTTGGATGCGTACCGCCGGATTAACCCAATTACGCATGTCCGCCCACATAACCGAGTACCAATCCCCGCTTCATCCAGATGTCATCCGCTATATTCAGAAGTTTATCTTCGAGGCGGAGTACTGCCCGTCACCTGAACTAAAGCAGTATGCACATGGCATTGGCCTGACAGAAGAGGAATGGCAAACGTGGTTGGATATTTCCAATCCACGTTCGCCCAATTACATCCTCACCCAACCCGACTACTACTGTGTGCGCTTCGGGACGTTGGCAATCGGTCACGTCATAAAATGATGATCTGATCTCTCGATAGTCTCACGAAAACGAATTTTAGTATCTGAATTAAATTCATCTTGCAGGAGGGTTTATCCTCTAGCAATTGCTAATCGTTACAAACCTGCTGCATCATGGGTATAAACCCGCACATAATCAACCAGCATCGGCTTGCCCGACTCGGTATCTTTATTTGGCATACCCGGCCAACCGCCACCCATCGCCACGTTGAGGATGATAAAAAAGCTGTTGTCGGTCGCATCTTTCCATGTCTTATCATCAAACTGATCAGACTTAATCGTAAAGAAGTTATTGTCATCCACATAGAAACGCATCTGCTGGAGCGACACACGGGTATCAAGCTCGACTCGATACGTATGGAAAGCCTCTTGCAAACGCGGCTTCAAACCCGACAGATGTTCCCCTAATCCATTCGTTTCGTTGCATGGGCCGTAAGGGTTAATACCGCAGTGTAAAGTGGAATTCGCCATATTCAGGCCGTTGACGTTTTCCATAATGTCGATCTCGCCAACCGAAGGCCAATTGAGATAATTACCTCGGAAAGGTTCACCCAGCATCCAAAAAGCCGCCCAATAACCTTGCGCCGCATCGCCTGTTACATTTGGCAGTTGGATGGACGCTTCCACCGCCAGTATGCCGCCCACAGGTGCTTGAAAGTCGCTGCGCTGGGTTTCGATACGTCCAGATGTCCATGCCAGAGCGCCTGTGCGAATTGGTTTGATGGCGAGATTCCCGTTACCATCGAGGTAAACATTATCAATGCTGTCCGTCATCATTTCGATTTCGCCTGTACCCCAATGATCAGGACATCCCGCGCAGCCATAACCCGTGCCAATATCATATAACCAGTTAGATGTATCAATGGCGCTGCCAGCTTTACCATCGAACTCGTCACTCCACTCTAAAGTCCATTCAGGCGCTGTCGGAACGGTTGGCCTTGACGTTTGATGGACTCCCAGAAACATTGCCGCCATCATCGTGAACAAAAAGACACCCATTACACTGCATGAGAGTTGATTTTTCATAATAATATCCTTTTAACTATCGGCTGAAGTCCCACCGCAAATAGCCCTCAAACCAATTCCCAACCTTCTATCAACCCCAACCGCCTGATTTCTCCCTCAAAACCGTTAGCAAACTCGTCCCGAAAGAGTTACATTTTGGTAACCCATTCCCTCCAATAATCCCTTATACTGATTTTACCTTTGTGGCATTCCGTCTCGGAGTTTTTATTAATCACTCTGTATTTTCTCTGCGTCTGATCTGAAAACAACCCACCAAATTCGCTGTATTGCTCCCTCCCTCGCTTGCGGGGAGGGCTGGGGTGGGGGTTCTGGATAGATTTTTTCATCTTCGTGTACGTTGTTATTTTATAGAGACTTGGCGGTTAATCCGTATTGCATTTCCCTTTGCATTTTCAGCGCATCGCTCCCCTACATCCGCTGCAACGGCACAACTACTGCACAGCGGCGAACACACGCGAGCATCTCGCTGCACTCAGCGACATCAGCCGAGCCATCACGCCGCATTTTGTGTCGATTCAGCGGTTTCTCCCGTGCTTCCCGCCTGTCATTTCAGCGGGAATGATGCAAAATCTGCAATATCCGCAATCACTGAACCAGCACGAGTTCTCCAGTCAACAAATTGGCATTATCCTCACCCACAAGAGTAAAGCTGAGTGTTTTAGCACCATCAGGAACATTTACCTTGATCTCAACCGCTTTCGCCGGATCAAATGTGACCGCCGTCTCATTAATAGATTGCCCATCGGTTGAAATAACGACCTGAACCTTATTTCTCGGTTGAACGCTAAAGAGTTGTAAGTTGACCTCACCTGCCTCATCCACATGGAAGTTAGCCAGATAGTCTCGGCTGGCCTGTGTGACATTCGTCAGTCCAACCGTCGGGGTATAAGTTTCCTCGCTCACAATCTCAGCCTTCGCAGCCATTTGTGTGCGCTTGAAAAACTCCGATGTCGCGCCTGCCCACATTTCGATGTAAGGCCGGACTTCTAGCGTAGGCTGCTTAAAAGGGTCAACATCAACACTCTTATAACCCCATGTCCACATTTTCATTCCCGGCGTAACGTCATTATTAGCCACACGAATCAAACCTTCTTGGTTATCATGGTTAATCGCGCCCCAGAAGTTCGCGCCACCCATATCGGGATAAGCATAGGCAATCCCTCTATCCACCCAGTTCTTGAACAGGCGCAATGTGTCGAAAGTATAAACATCGGTCGTATCCGTCTTCTGTTCTTGCTTCGTCGTATCAGGCCACCACGAAGGCATCTTAATCGTGCTGACTGGCGCGATGATTTCCGCCCCTGCCGTGGTGTGTGGATCACTTGGGTCAGAACCGGGAGCCAATGTGGTACACAACCAGTATTCGTAATTCACCGTTTTATCAGTGGGGTTATGCAGGACAACTTTGGTATCCACCGCCGCCCGACCCGTCTTGAGCGTCACATAAAAGGTTGCTTCAAGTCCCGTCACACCCACACTAAATTTGTCAGGTGCGCCTTTAAAAGCAACGTCATCCACAAACGACATCGCAATCGTAATTTCGTCTGCTGTTTGAGTGATAACCTTGAAATCCCACGGGAGCAACCATCCTTTACCATGTTCCGGTTCGGGTAAAGTTGGGAAAATTCCCCCGTATACCATCAGCCAATCGTAGTAAAAATTCCCCTCACCAATACCATATGGCACGCCCAACGGATTCTGATAAAGCTCTTCATGTCCGGTCGGCTTATAAATAATCGAAAGAATACGCCCGCCCAGTTCGGGCAGAAGCGTCACCTTGAGGTAGTCATTCTCCAAAACATAAGTGTCGAAAGTATGCTCAACAATCGTTCCCGCATCCAGCGAGTTGGGAACCATACCGTTGTTCTCATCCAGTTTATAAGCAAGTGTTTTCCATGTCGTTTGGGATGGCGTTAAAGTCACCTTGCCGCTTGTATCCTGCGCAGTCGCCACCGTGAAACTTAAAACAATCACCAGTAAGCAAACGGGCATAAGCAAACGAACAAATTTTGAGTACAGTGTCATGAAAACTTCTTTCCAAAGATTACATCTTCTAAATCGGCTGTCCCGGTGGACTCAATTGGGCAGTCACACCACCATCGACATAAATAACCTGCCCTGTGATATAACTCGCATCCTCGGAAGCCAAAAACGCCACGACTGCCCCGATCTCTAACGCTGTCCCAAATCGTCCCATTGGAATACGTTGGGCAATGGTTTCAATCCACGGCTCATTTGAAGGCGTTTTATCGTTGCGTGTGGCTCCCGGTGCAACCGCGTTCATACGGATGCCCACCTGTGTCAGATCAAGTGCCATCGTCCGCGTCATCGCATCCAGCGCCCCTTTAGTCACATCATATGGAAGCCCTGCCCAATGAGAACGAAGCCCACCAACCGAGCTGATGTTGACAATATTGCCACGCTGTGCCGGACGCATAATATCGGCTGCCCGTTGGGCGCACAGGTACGGCGCACGAATATTCACCGCAAGCTGATGATCGAGCATCGCGGGATCAGCATCAAATAAGTGCTGACGGCGCAAATCAGCCGCGTTGTTCACCAGTAAATCGAGTGTACCAAAACCGTCGAGTGTTTCCTTAAACACGCGGTCGATTCCGTCCTCATGGGTAAAGTCCGCCGCAACACCGATAGTCGGCACACCAAGTTCTTTTAATTCTTGGGTGGTAACATCAACCTCCGTTGGATCAAACCCATGTATGACAATTTTCATACCCTCACGCGCCAATCGGAGAGCGATAGATTTACCAATGCCTCTGCCCGAACCCGTAACCAAGGCAACCTGATCTTTAAATTCAGGGTAGCGCGGGCGAATCGAGGCGAATGTACTATTTGTGACTGGCATAGATTTTGAGAAATCCTTTGAGCATCATGCGGTTGTTTAATGAGAGTTGCAGTCACAAAATACCGTTAATTGTTGGACGATACCATCACGCAAAAAGATGTGCTGGCTCATAGCACAATCAAGTGTATTGCCGGGGATTATAAGGTCATTCTGGTCATTAAGCTTAACGATGATTTGTGCTTCCTTTGAAGCCCGCAGCACAATCGGAACTTGGCAGAAAGTGTAAGCTAACGATTGAACTTCCAACGCCAATTCGCGATTTTGCCCCGCCACATTGATATACCGAAATATCGAGGGTTCAGTCAGCAGTTCTTCAGTGCGAATCAATAAGGGATTAAAACCTATCTTGCCCTGCTCGACAACCAATCCCAGTTCCGCTAAGCGTGTTAGGATTTCTTCCTTCACCATACCTGTCATACCCGGTTGTTTTGCGCCTTGCCCCTCCGGCGAATGTGAGTAAGGATCGGTTGGAAACGCCCCATAAACATCTGGTGACTTATTAAAACCCAGCCCCAGCCGAATATCATAATAGCTTTCAGCAAGCGCTTGAATAATGTCCTGTGGAGCATCTTCAGTTACCGCAGATAAAACAGCTTCTTGTGCAGCCAGCAAGTATTTAGACACCATATGCCAGTAAATACTGCCTAAGCCTTCATAAGCAAAAAACGTCCCCGAACGTCCAGTAAAAGCGTCATGATGAAAAACGTTTTCGAATAGCACCATAATTGCATCAGAGTCGATTGTAACCATTTGGTTGTAACGTGGTTGTAGTTTTAGATGATCCAAAACTTGAGAGAGGTCTTTAGCGTTACGAATAGTTCCACTAAAGTGGTAATCGCCATTCACATCTTTAACGATAAGGCTATGATCGTTTTGCGCGACCAATTCAACAATCAGCGCTAAATTGCTTACTTCGCTTGCATCAATACAGTTCTTCTCTAAAAATCCCGGCAGCGTCCGGTTCGGATAAAGAATATAACTATGCTGGTCAGCCCGATACAACGCGCTCTGCCGAACCGCTTGCAAAAGCGCCAGCGACTCCTCCGAAGTCAATAAACCCGACGACAAAATCGCAACTTGCCCTTCGAACATCTCAGCCAGATGATGGATCGTTGCGCGGTTGCCATCCAGTTTGAGGGTGTTATAAGCGTGATACAGGCCATCAGCCCGTTTATTTGCCCGCAGCGTATGTTCTACGTATTCCTGTGCCAGCGCCAGAAATTGACCAAGTTCAGTGACAGATAACAGGGCAATCTCGCCAGAGAAGCCCCTCTTATAAATCCCCCAACGATAATCGCTGCCTACTTGCCCCAACCCATCCATCACACTTCGGCGCTGCTCATCACTGATGGGCTTATCCAAAATCGAACGATTTGCAATCAAAATACCGTTGATGGCTTCAAAAAGCGCATAAACCTCGCTTGTAATAGAGACAGTTGTTAACGTATTTTCTCGTAGCAACCCAGCAAAAAAGACGATATATCGCCGCAGGTAACACAGGGTGACAATCGACAATCCCTTGCCAACCAGCGCGTTATTAGCATCGTTCCATTCGGGACGCTGTGTGTTCATCCAGATACCACCTTCTGGAACGAAGTTGATCAGCTTGGCGAGTAGCAAGGTCAGCAGCTTTTCAGCCAGTGTTACATATAAAACGTTGCTGTTAGCATCCATTACCAGCTTACCGTCGCTGCCGCGTTCGCCCACAAGGGCGCTAATCTTCCGATCCTCATCCCAATCAAAGTCAATCGTGGCATACGGGTCTTTTAACAAATCCCCATAGGCTTTTATCCGATAAGGAACATTGGCATAACTGAATATTCGTTGATCGAGTAAGCTTTCCAATTTGCCGGGGTAAAACTTCGCACAGACCTCCATCAACTTTTGAAGATAGACAATCTGATGATCGCTCCAATACCCAATATTCGCCCATGGATTGGACGGTTCGGGTTTCTCCCATTCAATGCCGTTGCGCGTCACCCGATACGGGTTGTAGCCATCAACTGTAGTCGCATCTAAAAATGTGCCGATCATGCCTTCAATATATTCAGGATAAGCATACGCCAGCGCTTCCCAGTTTTGAAAAATATCGCGCCAATTTCCCTCGTAGTCCAGCTTACGCGAACCGTCAGCCTTCTTCACGTTGATAGCAAAGCGGTTCCACGGGCGGCTTGGGTCACCATGACGACGGCTAAAAGTCAGCGGCAAATAGGTATAACAGAGTCGTATCAAATCGTTGCAACCAGTCGCATCTGCCCTTTTCCGCAAATCACCGACCAGAATCATTGGAGGCAATGCATCAAAAAAGTCGGCATGATCCACCAGTAAATGATGATTATGCGCCATCACAAATTCACGCAAATCAGTCGTATCTATCTGATATTGATCCGCGAATATCCCACCCCGCATGACATTAAACAGCACATTCGCGAAATGATGCGCTGTACTAAGCGGGTCATTTGAAACCTGTAGCCCATCCGCGCTGGCAACAACCGCTTCCAACTTCTGAGTGCTCAATGCAATATCGCGCTCAACTTGTTGGCTTAAAGCCACACGGTCAATCTTGAGATCGTTAATGAGGCGCACAATTGCCGCGCTGTCTTGATTGACTTCCGCCACCAGATGCCACGAATAGTCTTTTCCGGCTTCTAAATCAAGCGTCGCATGGACAAAATAAGCACTGCGTTGACCACGAATATCCGTCTCCTGAATTGCGCCTTGTCCGGTACGAATACGGTTGAGTTGTGTCGAAGAAAGAAGATGCTGTGCGCCCTCTAAACCGGTATGCCAAACCGTAACCGCTTTGAGCGACTCGCTAGGCTCGGCAAGATCGGTCAACCGCGAACTTAAAGTGAAAATACCCAATCCGGTGTTGGGTTCGAGTTCACTCCGCTTATAAGCATCCAGCAAGATACTAAAAACCGTCTGAGTATTGGAACTAACGTTGGCAGGCAATAAATTTTGCAGTCCGTCTACCAGTTCGATATTACAGCTTTCGCTGCCGAGGTTTTCCAGCCAAGTTGTTTTAACGAAGCCGAAAGCATCACTTGTTCGCCACGCATAACGATAACTCAATTGCAGGTCGTGGTTGATCTCCTCAAACACCAGCGCTGTCCCCGCAACATTCTTATACAGGTTGCGTTCGACACGATACACATTCTGATAGCGGTCAGAAAACGGCTCCCATAGTTGGGTATGTACTCCGCGTGTGACCAAGAAGAAAGCCTTATTGCCCGTGTTTTCGCTGTTTTCAGAGATTTTATCAGCCGTATAGTACGGGAAAAGCGCACTTTCGGCATTCACACGACCTGCCGAAATTCCGCCTGTCGTCGAGACAAATAACCAATGATCCGAACTACTCACAATAGACATGAAAAATGGCTGCATCGCATCATAATTGTGGATGCGATAAAACGTCTCAGCAAACAGCGTGACGTATTCGCCCTGCGTTTGACTTTCTGCTTGTTTGTAAGGCGTATCACCGATAAACAGGGTACGTGCCTGTGCTGTCAAAATGTCCGTTCCTTTATTTTACGAGTCTACCCGCGATCAATATGCATCACTCAACTTATCCCTTGAGCGATCCCTGCGTTAAGCCCGACATAATGTATCGTTGCAAGAACAAGTAGAAGACAACCATTGGGATTGCCATGATTAAAACCGCAGCCGCCAATGTAGGCCAATTGCTGCCGTAAACCCCTTGGAAAACAATCAATCCGCGTGTGATGGGATAATATTTTTGGTTGGTCAGATAAATAGTCGGCAAAATCAATTCATTCCAAATACCGATAGCGTGTAAAATGGCAACTGTCGCGATAGCAGGCCTAATCAACGGGAAAACAATTCGTGTAACAAATTGGAAATAGCCACAACCATCGAGTGCTGCCGCCTCGTCCAACTCAATCGGAACCGTTTTGATGTAATTCACAAGGATGATGACCCCGATGGGATTCGCGAGAAACAACATGACATAACCGACCGGATTATTGTACAGCCCTAATTTCAGCATCAGTTGAAATTGCGGGATCAGCGCCGGTGGTAAAAACAATGCGATCAAAAAGAGAGTAAGAAAATATTTAGCGCCCTTGATATATTTACGCGAAATCGGAAAAGCCACAAATACAGCCATGACGATATAAATTGTGGTCGCGGCGACAGTATAAATCACAGAGTTAGTCAAATATTTGGGGAAACTAGCTTTGTTCCAAGCGTCAACAAAATTTTTCACATTGATGGTGGTCGCCAGAGCCGTTGCATCCCTCATGAATGAAGACTGAGTCTTCAAAGAGGTATTAATCAACATCAGCAAAGGCCCCAAGTAAATGATCACAAAAGCCAAGAGAATAATGTAGGATACAATCGTTTTCTTGGTGAGATATTTTGCTGATATACGTTTCCAAGCACTGTTGCTCACAGGCCGAATGTCTCTCTCAATAGCGGTATTCATCCCAATATCCGTTCTTCTCGGCGGCGTAAGAAATACTGTGCCGTCAAGCCAATAATCAACACAACAAAGAACAAAATAATCGAAGTCGCCGCAGCATATCCTTGCCGGAAAGCGTTCGAGTTACCGCCGGATGTTTGCCCGAACCCCTGTGCATAAACCATATAGCCCAGCACTTGAGTTCCATTCCGGTAACCAATCAAGACAAGGAAAAGTTGATAGGATTGGAGCGACCCAATAATATTGAGCAGTAAGTTGGTGTTCACGCTGGGAGTTAGCAAAGGCCACGTAATCTTGCTGAAGACTTGCCACGGGCTTGCCCCGTCAATCCGTGCAGCTTCGACCAGTTCATCAGGAATGGTCTGCAACCCTGCAAGGAAAATGACCATCGTGATACCCAGATTTGCCCAAATCTGCACAATAATGACCCAAACGAACGCCTCAGATGGCTGACTGCCGAGCAGTTCTGAATGGGTTCCCAATGCTCCGAGAACTTTGTCAACTGGCCCACCCAACGGATAAAGGAATAACGTCCAGATCAACCCTTGTATCACGACACCTAAAATGACTGGCAAAAAGAAGACGATTCGAAAAAAATTTGTTCCTGCCAATCGTTGGTTTAACAACATGGCGACCAGTAATCCAAGTCCAAATTGAAAAACCGTAACGCCTATACAAAAAATAAGTGTCCGGCCTAAAGCATCGTAGTTATCACGAGCCGCTTGACCGAGGGTAAGAAACTCTTTGTAATTATCCAGCCCAATCCAATTGACAGGTACGTTCGCAATGCCATTCGCGTCCGTAAACGAATAAACACTGGTAGCCAGCGAAGGTCCTAAAGCGATCAGAATATAAAAAAATAGCCCCGGTATAAGTAATAAATACGGAATCCAGCGGGCGCGACCTCGACCGAAGTGATAAATCATCGTGTCACTTCTCCATTCAAAACAATCACTGGGTGATGGGGTTCCAAAAATTTATCAACTGGTGCGGCCTCGCTCCACCTTTCGCCCAATTGGACAAAAGATGGAGAATGAGGCCACTTATAACGATTATTAACTAAACCGTTGTTGACTAACTAGCGTCCAGTCCTGATTGGAGGTCGGCCTGTGCCTTATCGCCTGCTTCCTGAGCAGTTTCAAAGGTACCAAATGGTTTGAAGAAGGAAGCAAAGGGAGTAGCGTACTGGCCTGCACCCTTAGGAGCAACCCAATACTGTTCCCAACCCACACGGAAGTTATCCAGATAAGGGGCAATTTCTTCGCCGATTTGCGCGGTCAACTTGGCAGTTGGCTGCGTGGGGATGAAGCCAAGTGCGTTGGCAAAGGCTTCGTAGTTAGCAGGATCAGAAAACTCGGTTATGTAAGTCAGAGCTTCTTCTTTATGGGGCGTATTTGCTGCGATTGACCAGCCTTGGTCGTACTTGCCAAACCAAGCCTTGTTGTCATCTGCATTATCACTGCCGGGGAAAGGAATGTAACCCCATTGGAATTCCGGTTCAGCCGCATCAATCGCCGGAGCCATCCAAATGCCACCGGGCAGCATACCAACCGCACCCGACGCGAATCGCCCCGGAGCTGCATCATTGGCGATACCACTTGCGCCGTCTTCCATCATGTCATGGGCATAGATTTGCATCTTCGTCCACATATCAAGCGACTTCTCATCGTTATACTTAATCTTGCCCGTCCACAAACCTTCGGCATAAGCAGCTTGGTCAGGGAATTCAGCACCAATGAGGCCATAAGCGCCAACGAAAATGGGCCAACCATCTTTTCCACCCGCAGTCATGCAGGGAATATCAGCAGCCTTCAAAGTCGCGCAAGCCGCAACCAGTTCGCTCCAAGTGGTAGGAACGGCGATGTTGTTGGCAGCGAACATATCCTTGTTGTAGAAAATACCGCTATAAACGACACGCCCAAGATTGATTTCATAGACCTTGCCATCGTATGTACCCGAGTCTCTGATGACATTCGGATCGTAGTTCTTGACGAATGGTTGGTCGGTCAAATCCATCAACAAACCCGCATCAATCAACGCCTGCCAGTTGGGAGGAGTGACATTCTTCATGTAAGGTTGAACGGCATTCGCAAAACCAAATGTGTCAATGACATCCAAGTCATTGGCGCTAAGGCGTGTTTGAGTTGTGGTGCTAAGGTCGTTGTTGTTCACAACAGCCATATCGACCGTAATGTTAGGATGTGCTTCTTGGAATTTCGTGTTGAATTCAGTCATGAAATCAACCAGCGGCGGATTTTGGTGGATGAGAACGGTAAGGGTAACTGCATCCTGTGCGCGAACACTTGCACCCAATAACAGGCTAAGTGCCACTAAAACAACCACTATAGGTAAATGAATCTTTCGCATTTCTTTACTCCCAATGATTAAGTAAGTGCTGAACAATGTCACAAAGTGAAAATAACATTTATGGGGTACGGTGCTTTCTGTGACAGCAGTCGGGGATTTTTTGAGCGCCACCTCCTTCAAATAATAATTTTTGACACTGACTTGAGCGGTTAGAAAGAATTTTCACGTGCCGCTTAGCTCTTTTTTATGAAAGCGCTATCATCGTTAATTGGCAATTTATGCTATATTTTACTGAAAACGCTTTCACGATATGATACAACAATCTGATAAACTGTCAATAGAGTTTCAAGATAAAACACGTTTGCCTAATTTATGGCGTTTTAACCTACCGTAATATTGGCACTCTTTGTATATTGGTACAGATGAGGGAAAATCAGACTTATTGCATCCCTCATTGTCGGCTTTAAAGATTTATTGTCGAGGCAATTGGGTATCGAGCAAGAGAAAATTTATGAAAGCGCTTTCAGGCTTGCCAGCATCAAACGGAGATGTGAATGGATATTGCTAAACGAACGACTATTGGAGACATAGCCAAGCGCTCTGGAGTATCCATTAGCACCGTATCGCGGGTTCTCAACCAAACCGCACCTGTAGCTGAAGAAACCCGTCAAGCAGTGTTGAAAGCTATATCGGATTTGAATTACAAGCCGAATCTTTTTGCCCAGGCCTTAGCCGGTGGGCAAACGCGAACCATCGGTGTATTGACCCAAAACCTCGGCAGTCATTTATATGATGTAATCCTGCATGGGATTCTGCGCGGTATCAATAGCAGCCATTACTCGTCAATCTTTGCCGATGGCAGTTGGGAAGCTGACCGCGAAATCAATGCCCTGCAAACCTTATTCGCCCGCCAAATTGATGGCTTGGTCATTCTGGGTGGAACAGCTCCCGAAGACGTTTTGGTTGAAATTGCCAGCCAAGTACCCTTAATCATCATTGGACGCGATATTGCAGCTTTGAGCAACCAATGTTTGCGCTTAGATGATTTTCAAGCCGCGTATGATGCAACCCAATACCTTATCAGAGCGCGCCACAAACGCATTGTCCACATTACCGGTTTGTTGTCTCATCAAGATGCAATTGAGCGGCGTAACGGCTATTTACAAGCCTTAAAGGATGCTGGCATCGAACCCGATCCCGAATTGATTATCGAGGGTGATTTCCTTGAATCATCGGGCGCTATGGCAATCGAAATGCTACTCATGCGCGGACGGATTTTCAGTGCCATATTTGCAGCCAATGATCAAATGGCCTATGGCGCACGTCTGACCCTGTATCGGCACGGCCTGCGCGTACCGGACGATGTATCCATCATCGGATTTGATGATCTTGGTTACTCAGCCTACATGATACCCCCTCTAACCTCGGTAGGACGGCAATCGCTTGAAATTGGCGAAATCGCCGCCCGAGCCCTTCTCAGCCTGATAAAGGGTGAACCTTTCACCTTACCTGATATTCAATCGACATTAGCGATTAGAGAATCGGTCGCAGGTCGATAAAGAGTCGCACTTCACAAAATGTCACATAATCTAACAGGTTTTACACCGTTATATTGCCATTTTCACAAAATATAGCATAATAGGGAGAATATAATTTTCTTCACTTGAATGCTTTTAAATGTGACGCTACAAATGGTTCAAAATCAGCCGCAGTCTTCACCCCTCCCACCGAACTGGCGAAAAACCTCGCAAGCGCTCCTACCTATTAAACAGCCACCTACGCCATCCCATTATGATTTGTATCCTGCCTTCTCTCTCCCTCATGGACAAATCGAAGTGGGTTACGCGCAATTAGCTAAATATGTAGCATCGCATTCAACCGTCATCATTGATGGTTACACAGGCATATTTTGGGATCACTTTCGTCAGCAGCTTGATGCTGCCCTTTTATCACTCAGTATTCAAACATCATGGATGTCAATTGATAATGCCCTGCGCTCCCAAACTGAAATTAAGCAGTTAATCACACCATTCCTCAATGGCAATGATCCTCTCTTCGGGACTCGTTTCACCGGACACTTGCGTGATTTCTTTAACCCCAACTTATTAAACGCGCTCCATCCTGATCCGCAGACACAGCTTACAATTTTATACGGGTCTGGCTCCGCTCTTGTTGGTTGGGATGCTCCACTGATTTACATCGACCTGCCCAAAAACGAAATTCAGTTCCGCGCCCGCGCGGGTGAGATTACCACAATTGCTACTCAAACAGCACTCGATCCCAAGTCCGCCTACAAACGCTCTTATTTCGTGGATTGGGTTGCACAGCGGCAGCATCAGAGAGAAGTTTTAGGACGAATCGATTTGCTGGTTGATGGGCAAACACCTGATACACCGCGCTTTATGAGTGGTAACAATTTTCGGGCAGCACTCAGCGAAATGGCTCACAATTTTGTGCGGCCACGTCCGTGGTTTGAAGCGGGTGCGTGGGGAGGTCAATGGATGAAGCAGCACATCCCAACCTTACCGCAAGACGAAGTGAATTACGCGTGGTCATTCGAACTCATCTCGCCTGAAAATGGCATTATATTCGAGAGCGATAGCAACCTGCTCGAAGCCTCATTTGATTGGTTGATGGCAGCCCACACCGCCGATATTTTGGGAACGGAACACGCCGCCCATTTCGGCACATCTTTTCCAATCCGCTTCGATTACCTAGATACCATTGAAGGTGGCAATCTCTCGCTGCAATGTCACCCTCGCCCGGAATATATCCACCAGCACTTCGGTGAAGGTTATACCCAAGACGAAACCTATTATATTTTCGAATCAACTTCTGATGCTCATGTATATCTCGGCTTCAAAGAGAACATTGATCCGCCAGCCTTTGAACACGCCTTACAGGAAAGTTTCGAACACAACACAAAAGTTGATGTTGAGCGCTTTGTCCAAACCCATCTTGCTAACAAACACGATTTGTTCCTGATACCCAACGGCACAGTTCATGCTTCCGGCACGGGCAATGTCATCCTTGAAATCAGCGCTACCCCCTACATTTTCACCTTCAAAATGTATGATTGGCTGAGTCTCGGCTTAGACGGACAACCGCGCCCACTCAATCTCCAACGTGCCTTTACCAATCTGCACTACGATTACAAAGGGGAGTATGTACATCAACAACTCCTCTCGCATCCTACAATTTTAGAGCAATCTGAAAACGGGCAAATCATTCATTACCCAACTCACCCACAGCATTTCTATGATGTGCATAGGCTGGATTTCGACCGTGAAATGACCGTCAATTTAAAAGACTCCTGCCATGTTCTGTGTGTGGTCGAAGGTGAACAAGTCGAACTCGTCACAGCCAACGGCAAAACCACGATCTTCCGTTATGCCGAAACATTTATGATCCCGGCGGCTGCACAGAGTTATACCTTGCGTAATCTGGGCAGTACACCCGTAAAAATAATTAAAGCCTTTCTTAAATCCAATTGGAGTTTATGATGCCACCGCTTGAAACTGTCTATCTGATTCACCATTCTCACACCGACATCGGCTACACCTATGACCAACCTATTCTCTGGGAAATGGAACGCCGCTTCATTGACGAAGCAATTGATCTCTGCGAACAATATGCAGATGATGACGGTGATCACGCCTTCCGCTGGAACATTGAAACCATCGCGCCATTTCGCCACTGGCTAAAGCACAGCAGCGACCGACAAATTGACCGCTTGATCCAACTGGAAAAAGCCAAAAAGATTGAAATCGCCGCCATGTATGCCAATCTCACACCGCTCATCGACTATGCCGAGATGATCGAACTCATGCAGCCAATTCATGAACTGCGCCGCACTTATAATTTCACCATCCAAAGCGCCATGAACTGTGATGTCAACGGTCATAACTGGACACTGCCGGACATTCTGCTCGACGCAGGCATCAATGGTTTCAGCATGGCGATCAATGAACACTCCGGCGGCGCACCGTTAAACCGTCCCAATCTGTTTAAGTGGCAAGCACCCAGCGGCAGAACGCTGAACACCCTGAACGGTTGGCATTATATGATGGGCAACTGGCTGAAAATCGGTGAAGATATGGCGGGTTGGGAAAGTTTCGGCATCCCTTTCCTGAAGCAACGGTTACAAGCTGTCAACTGGCAGCTTCCGATTATTAATGTTCAACTCGTGCAGCCTTACGGTGACAACAGCGGCGTTTACCGTCAGCTTCCTGAATTCATCCGTACATGGAACGCCAAAGGGTTACTGCCCCGTATTCGCTTGGCAACTCTACAAGACTGGTGGGCAGCAGCCGCGCCCTACACTGAACAATTGAATACGGTGCGCGGAGATTGGACAGACTTCTGGAATTATGGTGGTTCGAGCAGCGCCCGTGAAACGACCATCAATCGGGCAAGCCGTTCTCGATTGTTAAGTGCTGATGCCTTGATGGGCGTAGTGAATACACTGCCCAAAACACCCGCCCAAGAAGTTCGCCTTTCTAACCTCCCACAAACACGGAAAGATGCTTGGCACGCCCTTGCCATGTACGACGAACATACATGGGGTGCGGACATCGCCGAATCAGATGCCAATAATGAAGATACGGCGACCCAGTGGTATCACAAAGGCATTCAAGCCTACACTGCCCGCAGCCTCAGTTTGATGATGCAGCGTGACGGTATTGCTGAACTGGCTCAATATATCCCCGCCCAAGAAGGTGATGCTCTGCTTGTCTATAACCCGCTGCCGTGGGCGCGTCAGATTATTGCCCCCATCTCCGGCATGGTCGCCAACGAAAACTTGCGCGGGATGCGCGATGATGCTGTCTCAAGCCGTCACAATCAAGACCGTATGGCACAGTCAACAAAATGGTGGGCTCCCGATGTGGAAGTTCCAGCCAACGGTTATACGGTTATCCGGCGCGATCAACTGGTTCAAGAAGCCAATGATTTAGAGTCGTCTGATGCAGAAGTGGTCGAAAACGCCTACCATCGCCTCACTTTTGATAAGGTGCGCGGTGGTCTAAAAAGCTGGTACGACAAAACACTGAACCGTGAACTGGTCGACAGCGAAAGTTCACTGCCCTTTGGAAATGTCATTTATGAACGTCCTCTAGAACCTGCATCAGATAACCCGCGTCGTACATTTTATAAGCGCTTCGATCTGGATACTGAACGTGAAGGCTGGGAAACCGACTGGAAAGCCAAACGTTGGAGTGCCAGCGCGGTGACTAATCATAAGGTAACCCGCTTGCCTATTGGTTGGATGGTGACGCAAACCTTGACTGTACCGGAATTGGCTTCGCCGGTAACTACGCGTGTTTTCTTGCCCGACCATCAACCGTGGGTACAATTTGAATCGGCTTGGATGATGGGTTTAAATCCCCAACCCGAAGCCACCTATATTGCAATGCCTTTCGCGCTCCCGCAGCCAACCGCGCGTTTCGACCTCGGCGGTCAGCCTGTAGAAGTCGAACGTGACCAGATTCTCAACTCCTGCAAAGACTATTTCACCACCCAAAATTGGGTTGATTTGTCTGGCACAGATTGGGGAATCACCATCGCTTGTCCCGAAAATCCGATGGTGCAATTTGGTGATTTCACTTACGGGCGCGATCTGCGCGAGCGTAAAATCGACAAGGGGCTGTTCTTAGGCTGGACGACCAACAACTATTGGGAAACCAACTTTCGCGCTCATCAGCCGGGGAAAGTGACCGCACGTTACGTTGTACTCCCTCACAGCGGAACCTTTAACGAGCAGCAGGCGCATCATTTTGGCCTCGAACACAGTATGCCCCTCATTGCCCAATCGCGCTTTGAATACCCGCTTACCAATGCATCCTTGCCACGCAGCACCAACCTGCTCGAGCTGCCTCAATCTCCTATCCTGACGCTACACACGCTCCCTGATGGACAAGGCGGTTTGTTGATCCGTTTGCTCAATGCATCGGATAATCCGCAGCAAGCGGTGATCGGGTCGGGTCTCCTGAAAATTAGAACCGCGGAAGTCTGTGATTTATTTGGACAACCCACACAGGACTTGACGGTGAGCAACGGAACAATAACAGTCGAAATTGAGCCGCGCCGCACCAGCGTGATTCGCTTGGATGTGCAATCGGCATGAGCGACCAGCCTATTGTCTGTATTGATGTGGGCGGAAGTTCGCTCAAATCGGGCGTAGTCGAGGGACCGGGCAAACCTTCAGGTTCCCTCGTGACCACCCCCATCGACAGCAACGCCGATTTGATGTCCATCCTCGACACATTGATCGCGTCGATTAATGCTGTAATGCCAAACCCTTCGTTGATGCGCGGCCTAGCCTTCAGCTTCCCCGGCCCATTCGATTACCAACTGGGTATCCCACGCATTCAGGGCTTGGAGAAGTACAACGCGCTTTATGGATTGGATATTGGGCAAGAGTTGCGTAAACGACTTAACCTTCCCAATTTAGCGATACGCTATCGTAATGATGCTGAAGCAGCAGTCGTTGGCGAAGGATGTTATGGCGCGAGCCAAACCTTCCACCGTGTAATCGGCGTAACCCTCGGCACAGGTTTTGGATCAGCATTTATAGCGAATGGGGATGTAATCTCCGAAGGGCCTGATGTACCACCTAACGGATGGCTGTATTCCTTTCCGGCAAATGGGGTACGTGCCGATGACACCTTTTCCACAAGGGGATTACAAACTCGTTTAGACGCAGCCGGATTACAGGGTCTGACTTTAACTGTCGCCGCGCAGCAAGCCCGACTGGGTGATCGAAAATGTCAAGCTGTTTTTGAATCCTTTGGCAGTGATCTTGGGCATTTCTTACACCCTTTCGCGTTATCTTTTCAGGCGGATGCCATTCTATTTCTGGGCGGTATCGCCTCGGCCTTTGACTGTTTTGAGCTGGGCTTACGCCAGTCACTTTCACAGTCCTTACTCATCGGTGAATTAGGTGCATGGGCTGCCCTATTGGGCGCAAGCGACCTCTTTTTGCGCGATGGGTTGTGAGTAAACTTTCAAGTTATGTTGCAAATGTTGCAGTTGTTGTTGCAAAAATTGCATATTTCGCATGATTTCTGCTGAATCGTACAGCGGATTGCTCGGCTAATGCCGCCAAATTGACATTCTAGTGCGGCGGGAGGCTCACGTTAATCCGCTGAAATGACACAATTGCAGCGGATCTCTCGGCTGATGCCACCGCTGTGCAACAAGGGTGTGCTGCTGCTGAAATTGCAATACATTTTAACCATAGCGTATCTATGCAGTAACATCACACCTGAAGATAAAACAAATCGCCAAGTACGCCAAATGCTGTTCATTTAATTCACCGAAACGCTAAAGTTTTTCAGAGCAAGCACAAAGAATGAGAAAATCACACCTTTTATTTTAGAACAAAGGTTCAATAAAGTCAATCAAAAAGAGTTCGAGTTTTCAAACGTTTGAGGGAGCTTATTGACTAACAACATGCACTTTAACGCCAATGGCTTCCAGTTCTCTCAAGGTATCAGTAGGCAGATAATCATCCGTCAAAAGATGCGGAATATCTTTGGTGGCAATAACAGGAGTCATCGACTTTGTACCAAATTTACTTGAGTCGATCATCACAATGACTTGACTGGCAGCGGCGATCATAGCTTTTTTAACCTGCGTGTCGATCATTTGCGGATCAGTCACGCCTGCATCTAAGGTAAACCCTTGACCAGAAAGGAACAGTTTATTGACGTAAAACTCACTAAAAAAACTTTCGGCAACCGGTCCTACAAAAGTCGATGAGGGACTCCGCAAAATGCCGCCTGTACAAATAGTGGTGATGTTCGGGAATTGGTGAAGTAAATTGGTAGTTCGCAGTCCATTGGTCACCACCGTCAGATTTTGTTTATCTGCCAAAAACTCAACCATCGCGCCAACGGTGGTTCCGGCTTCTAAGGCAATCACATCATTATCATTGACGAAATGTTGCGCCGCGTAACGGGCAATATTGGTCTTCTGGCGTGTGTGAGACTGTTCTTTTACGGCATAAAGAGGTTCGACGGCTTGCGATGATTGAACGATCACTGCTCCGCCCCGCGTACAGCGCACAGAACCTTCACTTTCCAAAATGCGAAGGTCACGACGGATGGTCATTTCGGAAATGCCAAATTTCTGGCTTAAATCGGCAATGTTACCAAAGCCGCTGCGAACAATTTCTTGAAGGATTTGTCGTTGTCGATGGGCTTGTATCATGAACATCAGATCGAGGCATAATGACAGAATTTCACAAATTATATCATTCTTAGCGCTACTTGGCTTTAGCCGAACTTCCTGCCAGCCATTTCAGCGGAAGTTGTGAAAAATCTGCCATAAAACCGCCATAAAAATGTCGGAAAACTTATACTTCAGATTCATTCACCACATCTGTATGGTTAAGCTCAAATTGATTATCAACCAAATTCACGCCGGGGTTGTTCACCAACTGCACAGCGGTTTCCACGTTTGCTATAAACCGATTTCCGCTGAGATGTGAATCATCAATGCGGAAAAACTTCGCCCCAATCCGGTTATCAAGAAAAGTGTTGTTGTTGATCTTATAATCACGCCCATTCTGCCCGACAATTTCCGCGCCCGTGTAGCCGTTAAACCCAATTTGATTTTTCTCAATCTGGTTATTTTCGATTTCAAAATCGTAAGATACTTCCCAACCCGACCACTGCTTAAGAATCTCGCCGCCTCGCGTGAACAAGCGAATGCCTTCACCATTGCTCAAAATCCGGTTGTTACGAATCACAAAGCCGTGACCATGTTCGATAGCCAACCCCGCCCATCGGTTGAACTCAACATGGTTATCTTCCAGCACATTATCCCACGAGTAACCCATCCAAAATCCGTAATTGGAACGACTACAATCATTTCGCCGGAAAACATTCCCCCGTGAAAAAGTGGATTCGATGGCGTTATTGGGGCTAAGCCGGCAGTCGTTATCCTCAAACAAGTTGTCATCGCAGCTTGTTTTATTCCCGTCAGGTGTACACCCCGCCACGAAAATCCCGTCACCACCACACAGACAACTGTTCCGTAGAATTTTATTCCGGCACGAGCTAATCACCATCACAATTCCGGCTGCGTCCGCCTCCACCCGAATCGACCCATTTTCAGGTCGTCGGTAAACACGGTTGCAAAAATCCAGCCGATTATCTTGAATCACATTATCATTACACGCGCTCATATACACGCCCCAACCGCTGTTGAAAGATGCGTTATTATTTTCCACCGTCACCTTTGAGCAAGCGTATAATAGTAAGCCGTTCATCTGGTGTTGCAGGTCGCAGTTTTTGACAACGCCACCCGTTACATCGTTGAGCAAAATCCCCCCGCTGTAAACATCCTCAATCGGTCGCCACAGGTAAAGAAATTCGTCGATGCCTTCAATCTCGGCGGTATCTCGCACCCTCACTTGTTCAATCGTTATATCCTGACAATGGTCAAATCGTATCCCGTGATAAAAGCCTGAGGTTGCCAGACCTTTAACCGTTATACCCCTCAGATTTTCCGTCTGAATACCCAGTCCCTTGTGGCTCATATCCACCAGAAGCACATCCTTACCCTCGACCGTCACATTGTCTGCACCGATGGTCAGTCCTTTACTCAGGGGATAAATACCGGGAGCGAACTTTGTATCTTCAGTAATCACCATCCCATCAACGGGAATGACATTTTCTCTCATGATCATCCTTTTAGATAAGAAGTGATCTGATTTTCGTCAGATCACTCACCTGTACACCTAATCAAAACTGTATGGGGCTTTGTTCTATTTGGGTTCGCAAAGCTGTTCCAACAATCATCTTCAAGTTGTAATGCTCCGCCAACAGCATCAAATCCTGACGGGATGTATCATGCTGCACAAACCACAACTCGAAGCATCATATCGCAACACGCTCACCTATGTGGGCAGGTTCATCGGTTATCGGTCAAGTTCCAGATCAGAATAGACCAGTGTGCTGCACAACAAACGGTAACCATCGGCAATTTCCCCGGCATCAATACTCAATTCGTCGGCGTATTCGGGATCATGTTCAGCTCGACCCGATAGAATACGCATCATGCAAGAACGGCATGTTCCACCACGACAGCTATACGACAGTACAATCCCAGCGTTCTCTGCCGCTTCGAGAATCGTTTCGCCATCATCAACCGAAAATGTCTTGCCTGATTTCACAAGATAAATTTGATAGGTCACATTACAACGCTTTAAGAACTTCTTCATCTGCGACAACCGGAGCCCATTGGATGTCTAAACCATCATCGGGTATGTCGTGCAGCATTTCGGCAACAATATCGTGTATCCGGTTAAAGTATGGGGCGAGTTTAGCTTCAGGATCATCTTTGTGATCCAGCACGAATTGGGCAACGATTGCCCGCGCTTCATCCGTCAGCCGTTTGAGTTCTTCTTTGCCAGCATTGTCATCGCCAAGAAGATGACGCAGCCACTTAAAGCCATAACTCACATGGATGGCCTCGTCAGCCCAATCAAAGTCCATATCCTGAACACTGCCGTCATCCTGTGCGGATTCGAGTATTTTAATTTCAATCTGCTTGGTTCCGGCGCGTAACAAACCTTCCTCATAGAAATAGAGAATTGCCAAACGTTGAATGGGTGGCATTGGCCCCATCGCGTTATACATCGCATTGCCCCAAGGGATGAGTTCTGGAACATCCCAGTCCCACCCTTCCAAAGCACGGAAACCCATTGTGCTGTGGCGTGTTTCATCCCACGCCCAACGCGCCAGATCAAGGTAGAAATCCCATGTCTCATTGGTAAAATCCCACATTGATGCGGCTACGACTTCAGCCGCCCAAATTTCATTGAAGTGACTAATCGCTGACCAAACTTGCATCGCCACTCGCTTATCGAGTTTCTCAATCCGCTGCCACGCCTGACGACCTTCTACATCGTATTTGTTCTCGTGTGGCAGATGAAACAAAGATGAACGCCAGCGTGAGTCACGTTTCACCTGACGTTGAATGCTATAAGCAGGACGATTCGCATATGTGGTTGGCTTATCAGACTTCGCACCATCACCCGAAACGCCACCGATACTCGTGACATAATCGATCAGATAACTCGTCCACTCGTGAGACGTTTCAAATAGGTTGGGTGAGACTTCAGCGGCGAGTTTTTGCATCTGGTCGATTTGCGCTTGTTTATCGCTGATGATGTGGCGCAGAACATAAACGGTCGGTGCATCATCTAAATAATCAGTTTGGTCGAGATAATCGGAATAGGCCCGAACCAATTCAGGCAAAACTGCACCGTAAATACCGGCGACAAATTCTTCGGTATGGCTGCCTTTAGCAGATTCGGCTGTCCAAGCTAGCACATCCGCATCGTACTTTTTGTCCACATCACGACGCGGGTAACGCAGTTCCAGAATACGTGACCGCAGCATATTAGCATGGCGCGAAGTTTGCCACATATCATTGGCAAGTTGGCGTTTGAAGTCCCATTGGCTGGTATCGACAAACCACGCTGCCAAAGTACGCATGAGTTCACGTTCGGCAACATAACAGCGCTTCAGATAATAGGAGGCTTGATCAACACCGGTTTTTTCATGTACTACACGAGACGAAGGGAGTACTTTAACCATTCATTTACTCCAAAAAGAACCTCTCTTCAAATCGACAATTTTATTAAATATGGTTAATGGTATGTGATCGCTTGAGGGCGCAACATGTTGCGCCTCTACAGTTAGTTATTCTTGAAATCGATTATCATGTACTCCACAACCACTACCAATTGTTAAATAGAACTAGTGGAGTAACAGGGATGAATTGACAGGTAAAGAAAGATAGGGTTTCCTAGAGGGGAAGAGAAGAGCAAGAAGGAAACCGAAGATGAAGAAATATCGGGTGACATTGACGAGTGAAGAACGGAATGCGTTAAACCAAC
>JBBQLX010000027.1:0-53602 GCA_038328375.1 Aggregatilineales bacterium
TTTGACCGGAGCGAACGGCGCGGGTAAATCGTCGCTGCTGGATGCCATCACATGGGCATTGTGGGGGCAGGCCCGCGCCAAGCGTGATGATGAACTCGTCCACATGGGTCAGACCGATATGCATGTGCAGTTGGACTTCGAGCAGGAAGGCACGAATTATCGCGTGGTACGGCGGCGGTCACGCAAGGGACGCGGAACCGGATCGCTGGATTTATTCTCGGTGGTCGATGGTCAGCCCAATACACTCAGCGAACCCTCAATCCGCGAGACGCAGGAGAAGATCAACCGGCTGCTGCGGCTGGATTATGACACCTTCACCAGTTCGGCCTTTTTGCAGCAGGGCAAGGCTGATGCCTTCACCACCAAAGCACCGGCCCAGCGCAAGCAAATTCTGGCGGATATTTTGGGCTTGGCGCAGTGGGAGCGGTACGAAGAGGCTGCCAAGGAAACGCTCAAGACCATCGCGGGTGAACTGGCGGTCATCGAACAGCGCATCAAGGATATTGATGAGGAGTTGGCGAAAGAACCACGTCTGAAACAAATCTTGGCAGAGGCCGAAGCCGCTCAACAGGAAGCCGAAGCTGCGCTCAAAGTGGCGGAGGAAAAGCTGGCAGAAGTCGCCGATTCTCCGGCACAGATGAAAGCGGCACAAGAACGCAAAGCTGAAGTCGAGCGTCATCGGCGGGAGCGTGAACGCGACATGCAGGCGATTGCCACCGACATCACGCGGCAGGAAGCACGAATCGCAGATTATCAGGCGGTGATTAATCGGCGTGAGGAAATTGAGGCAGGTTACGCGGCACTGAAATCGGCGCGGGATGCCGATACGGCGCTCGGCGACAAGCTGATCCAACTGAGTGATTTTGATGCGGCGCGGCGTGATCTGGAAACGCGTCTGCGCGATGCAAAGGCCGAACTGGAAAATGAGGCCAGCGGTTACACGGCGCAAATCGCTGAACTGCAACGGGCATTGGAACAAGCCGACTCGGAAGCGTTGAGCAATGTGCAGGCCGAAGTAACCGAACTACAAACCGTCGAAGCCAGCCGCAACGGGTTGCAAGAACAAATGGCAACCATGAATGAGGACGGCGCATCGCTGCGAAGTTTGCTCAAAACGCTGGAAGATGATGGCAAAAAGCAGGGCATTCGCATCGACCAGTTGAAAGCCACCAGCAGTGCGAATTGTCCGTTGTGTGGGCAGCCTTTAGACGAACAGCACCGATTAGATTTGGTGACGCAGCTTGAAACCGAACTGGCGACCATGCGCGAGGAATATCGGCAGCATCAGGAACGGTCAAAGGCCATCAAAGAGGAAACAGGCGGCTATAAGGTGCAGATTCTAGAATGGGACACCCAACTCAAGCAGTTGCAACCGTTGATGAAACAGGTCGGTGAACTGCAAGCGCAAATGGATCGTGCCAATGAAGCCGAAGCTCGTCTGACAGAAATCAGCGCCAAATTGGAAGCTGTGCAATCGCTGTTGACCGAAGAAACCTTCGCGCAGGATATTCGTGAACAGTTGACAGCGCTCGAAGCCGAACGCGCGCAAATCGGTTATGACCGCAGCAGCCACGATGCCGCACGCCAGCAGTTGGATACCTATCGCGCCTATGAGACTCAACAAACCGAACTCGCCATAGCCCTCAAAGCGCTGCCGGATACAGAATCCGCGCTCGAAGCCGCTAAACTGCGACAGGAGCGTAATCAAAAAGCGCTCGATGAAGACACCAGCGCGATTGAGGATTTGAAGACGGTTATCGCCAAACTGGAAGTCTTGGTCAAAGAGCAGCAGTCACGACAGCAAGAAGTGAATCGTTTGCGGTCATTCGAGCGTACACAGTATCAACGCTTGGTGAATGCCCGCCAAGAACTGGATGCGCTCGATAAGCAGCGGACGCGCAAAGGTGAACTCGAAGCGCGGCAGCAAGCGCGGAAACATGACCAACTGGTCTACGACGAACTGCGCAAAGCCTTCGGTAAAAACGGTGTGCCTGCCATGATTATCGAGGCCGCCATCCCCGAATTGGAAGAGTCCGCCAACACACTGCTTTCGCGCATGACCGATGGACGCATGAACCTGCACTTCAGCACCCAACGTGAGAAGATCAACACCGAGGGTGTCATCGAAACCTTGGACATCGAGATTGCTGACGAACTCGGTACGCGCAGCTATGAACTCTACAGCGGTGGTGAGGCCTTCCGCATCAACTTCGCCATTCGTGTGGCGCTGTCACAGATGTTGGCACGGCGGGCAGGCGCACACTTACGAACGCTGTTCATTGACGAGGGCTTTGGTACACAGGACGAGGACGGACGCAACAAATTGGTCGAAGCTATCACCGCTATTCAGGAGGAGTTCGAGTTAATCCTTGTTATCACCCATATTGATGACCTGCGCGACTCCTTCCCGGTGCATATCCTCGTGGAGAAGACTCCTAACGGCAGTCGCGTGAGTGTGAGATAGGGGAATATGAGCGAACAACCTGACACGATGAATCTAAAAATCATTATTGATGGGCCATTTTCGTCCGGCAAAACAACTTTTGTTCGTGCCGCCAATGAAAGAGAGGCTTACTTCAACTTCATCGATGTCGCCGTTACTGTGCAAGTCGACTGTATCTCAATGGATTATGGGCGTATTGAAATCGCTAGTGACTCGGCGCTTGTTCTTTTGGGAACCCCAAGTGCGAAACGGTTTTCTTTTGACTGGCTTATTTCAAAACATTTTATGATGGGCTATGTCATTATGGTAGATACTGCTCAACCGATGACCTTCCGTGAAGCTAAATATCGTATCGCATACTTTAGAGCGAATTCTTCTAAACCTTTTGTTGTCGCTGCAAACAAACAAGATAAACCTAATGCATGGTCGGTAGACGATCTTCGGATGGCCCTCGATATTCCGCCAGAAATTCCGGTTGTGCCATGCGTGGCTACTGATAAAGAGTCGGTCAAGCGGGTGTTAGTCACGCTGATGGATGAGGTTTTGAAGACGCTGGCGGCGGATAATCTGTGAAGTGTAAGGTTGCGATGCATCAGGCGAAAAGGCTTGTCCGATAATGTTTTGATCGGAATTATTCAATGTCACTCGCTGCAATGATATACTTGAGCCAAGTCCCTTGTTCGCTTACATCTTTGAAGTCGCTTTAGCAGACTTGTCTTATAGTTAGCATGATGGCTTTAGCCTCATGCGGCAAAAACCATAACACCACTAATTATCGGACAACCGCTTGGAAGGTTCTATTTTGGAGGCGTGAATATGAACTCGAAGGATGAACACCCCTACAATGAAGATGCTGATTCGCTTATTGGCTTTATGTCTGGCCCAACGAACTTAGCCGAACTGTCAACACATTTAGGGCATGAGCATTGGTATATCAAAAAGGTTAAAGCGCTCTGGTCAGCGTTTGACCGATTTGAGTTTGAGGCAGTTGTGCCGCTGCTACATGATGAATTTGTGTGTGAATGGCCTCAGTCACGAGAACGGATTGTTGGGCGTGATAATTTTATTGCTGTGAATGCGAATTATCCCGGACGCTGGCATATTATCATTCAGAACATCGTGTGTAGCTTAAATCAGGTTGTGACCGAATGTGATGTAACCGATGGAAATGTAACAGTGCAAGCCATCTCATTCTTCACTATTAAAGACGACAAAATCATACATATCCGCGAGTATTGGCCTGATACGATGGAGGCTCAAGCATGGCGGTCACAATGGGTCGAACACTTCTAAATCCATATGAGCAAAGTTCGATCTGTGCTATTCCAGCCATTATTCGTGCTGTTTATTGCCGTGAGTGCCAGTTTGCTATTCGCTGCATTTGCCATTTGGCGTTACGAGGGCGAGTGGCGAGATTTGCTGGTCTATTATTTCGCGCCAATTGGGGTGCCGTTTATCGCATTTTTGTTTGACCGCGCTCAACATCGAAATGAGATTCGTTGGTGGCTAGATGTCACTGTGGTCATCGTGGCACTTTTACGCTCGGCTTACCCTATTCCGTTCATTTCGGGTCACTCACTATTTTTGACCTACGCATTATTGACGAGCCAATCATGGGTTGCGCGTGTGATGGCCTTCATTGTGCTTTTAGAGGTGATTTACCTTAAAACATTTATTTGGCATGATACGACACTCATTGGGGGAATCGGTGCGGGCGCATTGGCGGCGTGGGCAATGTATCGAATGAAACCAAGTCGTGCATAATCTCGTTAACATTACTGCTGCTTAGGTTAGGAAACTCGAACCAATTTGCATTGACTGATACAAACTTTTGTTCTAAAATATACTTAGAAATCGAACTATTTTGGAGAACACATTTGCCTTTCATCGCCCATAATCTGCCGCTTAAAATGAAAGCAAACTCAGCAGCGGCGGACACAAATTGCACAGCGGTGGCATTGACCGAGCATTCCGCTGCATTTGTGCCATTTCGGTGGCACTCAGGGAGCCTCCCGCCGACTCAAAATGTCAATTCAGCGCCTTACTCCCTCAAAGCCGCCGGACAATTCAGCGGTAATTATGCAATTTTTGCAGAAAATGCAGAAAAAAGTGCAGTTTGTGCATCAAATAGCGGGTAAATGGCGTGATGAACTTAGGTCGCCTGCATCTGAACCCAGAAGATTGAGCCGCCTTCGGGTGGGCAATCGACACCCACCTCGCCACCTTGCAAGTTAATCATATGCTTGACGATCCACAAGCCGAGTCCAGTGCTGTGTTCACCATCGGTCGGGCGGGTACTGAGCTTACCGAATTGGGTAAATAGTCGGGAGCGCTCCGCAGCCGGAATACCGGGGCCTTCATCCCCCACATTTATTTGGATGATGTTGCCTTCCTGCGCTGTCCAGATGCGGATGGTGGTGTGCAGTGGGCTGTATTTCACCGCGTTGCTGACCAAATTGCCCAGCGCTTGTTGAAATCGTGCCGCATCCGCCAGAATGTAGCCCTCATAATTATGGGCTTCAAGACGAATATCTTTCTTTTCGGCATGAGCTTGAAACAAAGTGATGAGATTATCAACCACTTTCTGCACCGCCACCCGTTCCAATTTCAGATCAATAGCGCTGGCGTTCAAGGCTGCCGTATCTAGAAAATCCTCAATGACTGTTTGCATGGTGGTGACAGAAGCATCAAGGGCATCCAACCAATCTTTGGCAGCCGGGACTTTATCTTCAATACGATGAAAGAGAGAGGACACCAACTGAATATTCATGAGCGGCCCTTTTAGGTCATGGGACGCTATCCGCAACAGATTGTCCTTCATGGTTTGCGCGGCTTGCAATTCGTGAATGACTTTTTTACGTTCATCTTGCAACTGCTTAAGGGCAACCTGCGTTTGGATGCGGGCAATGGTTACGTCGGGATCAATTGGTTTAGTAATGTAGTCATTAGCACCGATTTCTAAGCCTTGGGCGACATCTTTAGTATCGGACATGGCTGAAATGAGAATGACGGGAATATCGACGTAAGAGGGCATCTCGCGGATAGCCTGTAATACCTGATAGCCATTCATCATAGGCATCATAATATCCAGCAGCACCACATCAATGGGTGTTTGGGCGAGTATTTCAAGCGCTGTTCGTCCATTGGGTGAACAAATAACCCGGAATTCTCGCTGGAGGAGACGCTGCAATAAGAGTAGATTGGCAGGTTCATCGTCTACTGCCAGAATGGTGGGTAGGCTATTGACATCCATTGGGCATACTTTCGTGATTTATGATGTAATTTATTTCAATTATAACGCTAGGAAACTGATTCAGGTTCATTATCCTGTTGTTTCATCAATTAATCGACCATTACTATTATGCTTCTCATTCCACCAATCTCTATTGCTAAATAAGAACAGACGTGCTTCAATGAAACTTGATTGTTGATAAATATCCTTGGTGATATGTCCTTGTCAACTGATCTTATACCCATGTTTAAGATACCGGCTCTATTTATGGCAGGCAGCGAAAACCCAGCCTTTATGCAAACCACCGCGAAATCGTTGGTAAGCGCTTTCCCCAACGTACAGTATCGCATTCTAGAGGGTCAGACACACGACATTGTTGCGGCAGCGGTCGCGCCTGTGATAGAAGAATTCCTCATGGCTGCAACCGTCACGAGCTAACACAATAAGACGCTTTGATTATAACCCTCTCTCCCTCGAATCATGGGTGGATGGGCGGATGTGTTGGAAACTGAGAGAGGGTTTAGTGATGAAAATCCAATAAGGGAGTACCTATTTGTGCTCCCTTACGCTGAAAATCATTTTTACAAGAAATATCACACGCAAACGTTAATACTGTTCTCTACACGGATTGTGAAAGCACGGCGAGGACGGTAGGTAGCAACTGCTTTTTGCGCGACATGATACCCGGTGCATCAAGTGTGTCGTCATCCAAACGGGCATAGGGCAAGGTGGCAATCACGCGCTGTTGCCCAACAGCGACCAAGCGGCTGTTTCCCAATACGACATCCGTGACCATCAGCAAAGCCAGTGTGAGCTTTTGACTCTTGACCAACTCCTCTAACGCCTCATCCAGTGCCTCTAAACGCGGGGTTAATTCAGACAGGTTCGCCACTTCCACCTGAGCAATACCCACTTTTGCGCCATTGGTCTCGTAGAATTTAATATCGGTGTTGATGATTTCTTCAACCGGACGCATTCCCAATCCCGCGCCTGCTGCCAATAATAGTTGACCGAAATCGGCAATACTTTGCATCACCTGTTCTTCTTTGTCTTTAGGCGATGCCAACTTTGCCATGACCGCTAATTTTAGGGCTGCGCTGCGTTCGCGTGGCGTGACCGTTGGGGAACGAAACGTCAATGTGTCCGAGAGAATACCTGATAAGAGTAAACCCGCGATGCCTTCAGGAAATGTGATGTCGAGTTCAACGCCGCGCTCGGCTACCAAGGTTGAACAACTGCCCACCGGTTCGATTTGGAAACGAATGGGAACCGAGGTTGGCATAGAACTTAAACGGTGATGATCCAGAACCTCGACCACTTCGGTTTCTTCTAAGCCGGGGACGGCCTGCGCCAACTCATTATGATCGACCATCACAACACGTCGGCGCGGCGGCGACAGTAAATAGGATTTGCGGCACAGTCCGATGTAGTGTCCACTTTCATCCACAGCTAGAAATTCATCATAATCTGAGCGTAAAACTTGGCTGATGACATCGCGGATATATTCCTCACCTTGAAGAATGATGCTGGATGTATCGACAGCCGCTTCTGCCGGACGGTCAAACTCTTTGGCTAGCGCCAGCACCGATGTCGAACTGAGTGCGTCAGCCATCGTCGCGAATAAACCCGCGCCTGAGATAAGCCCGATGGGTTTATGATTGTCGTCCAGCAAAGGGGCGGGGCGACGGGTACGGGCGATACTCTGGCAGGCTTCTAACAAGGTTTGCCCACGATGCAAAGAGGGCATCGTTTCGACCAGATCACTGACGCGCGTCCAAACGTCGGTCACTAACATGGGCGCATCGACTTTAAAATAATCCAACGCAAAGGATGTTTGAGCATTAACCTGCCCTACACGTCCCGCGATATATTTTTCTGAGCTTGTCTTCCCTAATAACCATGCGTAACCGATAGCGGACGCAATGGCATCCATATCGGGATTGCGATGTCCAATGACCAGTGTTGCTTCAGCAGTAGTTGCTATGATAATCTCCTCGCCTACCTAAAGAACATTACCCTAACATTCTACCAACAAGTTCATAGGCGCTTCAACGTTCAAATTACCTATTAACGGCGTTATAGAGTCGGTGATTTATGTAGGTCTTGTCGCAGTGATGATCTACGGAGAGGGCATTGGTTAAGGTGTAGCTCATCACCCTATTAACGGCTTATATAGTCGTCCAAGGCGATTCGTTAGATGTTTGAGGATATGGTAGATGACAGCAACGACACCGTCTTTGTTGGGGATGACGTAGTCTTCCAAGGGTTATTCCTGATGAAAGACTTCTTCCATATTCGCCCACCATTCGCCTTCGGCACGGTTTTCGAGAGGAATTTGCATGGCTTTGGTGATCGTCCACCATTCTTGCATTCGGGGCGCGTTGCCCATCGCTTCCATGCGGGTATCATATTCATCGTCAGGGCCAGTGTACTCGTAATAGGCAAACATCACGCCATCTTTAAGAAAAATACTGTAGTTGGTGATGCCGGACGCGTGGATGCCAGCTTCAATTTCAGGCCAGATTTTGACGTGGATTTTGCGGTACTCGGCTTCAATTTCGGGGCGTAAACGGATCGTTTGACCAAAACGTTTCATAAGTATTATCCTGCCCGACTTTAAAAATTATAATTTGTAGTTTATCATTTATACAGGGTTTTGCAAACACGGAACGTAACCATCATTTAAGTCATTATCATGGATAATAAGAACGTGATCGACCATCAACTCCGCCGAGGGAATATGCCCACTAAGCAAATTCAACCGATTGAAGACAACAGCAAAACCATTGCTCATCTTACGCAAGAACGTATCCGTTCGGCTATCCTTGAAGGTATCCTGAGCGCAGGCACACGGATTGACCAGAACCAGCTTGCTAAAGACTTGAATGTCAGCCTCGTTCCGGTGCGCGAGGCGCTTAAAAAGCTGGAAAGTGAAGGCTTCGTCCAGATTATCCCCCGGCGGGGCGCATTTGTCACCAACACCTCGATTAAGGATATGGAAGACCTGTACTTTGCGCGAAGCATCGTTGAAGGACAGGCGGGATACCATGCTGCGCCGAACCTGACTGAGAGTATGCTCAATCAATTGGACAGCCTGCACCACAAAATGGGTGAAGCACTTGAGCAGCACAATTACAGCGAATTTACACATCTTAATCGGCAGTTCCACTTTCTGATTTACAACGCGGCAGGCAGCATCTACGTCTCTAATATGATTGCCAGTTTATGGGATCTGGCTGAACGCTACCGTTACCGTTATGTCATTTTTAGAGATCAAACGGCGGTGATTCAAGCTGAACATAAGGCGATGCTTGAGGCTTGTTATGCTCATGACAGCAAAACGCTGCGCGAGACGATTATTTACCACATGAACCAGACCTTACACGGCATCCGTTCCTTTGTGGAGCAGAACCAAATCAACAAGGATTAGCATGGCCTCACATGTTGTTGACTCCATTTTCTTCAAAGACCTGTACGGGTCGCCAGAAATGCGGGCGGTGTTTGATGATATGACTCTGCTCCAAAAATGGCTGGACACCGAAGCGGCGCTGGCACGGGCAGAAGCCTCACTTGGGTTGGTTCCGGCGGCAGCGGCGGCGGAAATCACACGCAAGGCTCGTGCTGAACTCATGGATACGGATGCCATCAAACAGGGCGTGGATAAGACGGTGCATCCACTGGTGTCGCTGATCTGGCAGCTTTCGGAACACTGCGAGGGCGATGCGGGTGGCTATGTGCATTGGGGCGCGACCACGCAGGATGTGATGGACACGGCGATTGTCCTCCAGTTGAAAGATGCTTACCCCTTGTTTGAGAAGGCGATTGATGACCTCATAACCACATCTTCTGAACTCGCCAAAAAGTATCGGGATACAGTGATGGCGGGGCGAACACATGGACAACAGGCCCTGCCGATTACCTTTGGATTCAAGGTGGCAGTGTGGGTTTCGGAGTTGAAACGCCACCAGACCCGACTAGCCGAATGCAAAGGGCGGGTGTTGACGGGCGAATTTGGTGGCGCGGTGGGAACACTGGCGAGTGTGAGCGAAAACGGTATCGAGATTAATGCGCGGCTGATGGGCGAACTGGGATTGAATGTGCCGGAAATCGCGTGGCACACGGCGCGGGATAACTTTGCCGAATTTTCGACTATTCTCTCGATGGTGGCGGCGACGATGGGCAAGATCGCGCACGAGATTATTGACCTGCAAAAGTTGGAATTTGGTGAAGTCGAAGAGCCGTTCGAGATGGGCAAAGTGGGCAGCAGCACCATGCCGCAGAAGCGTAACCCGATGATCTGCGAGGCAATTTTGGCGCTGGCACGGCTGGCTCGGACGCAGGCGACGACCGCGATTGACGCGATGATGCACGAGCATGAGCGCGATTGGTCGAGCTTCCAGATGGAGTGGGCGTACATCCCGGAACTGTGTGTGATGGTGCATGGGGCGCTCCAATTGACCTTGCGAGTCCTCGACGGTTTGATTGTTTATCCCGACAATATGACGCGCAATCTGGATGTAACACGCGGTTCGCTGCTGGCGGAACGGGTGATGCTGACGCTGGGCAAGTTTGTGGGGCGGCAGCACGCTCACGATATTATCTACGAGGCGGCGATGGAGTCCTTTGAGAAGCGGGTTTCCTTCGCAGATGTCCTCAAGCGCAATCCGGCGGTGACGGAACATCTCAACGATGAGACGATTGACTCACTGCTTGATCCGGCACAATACACGGGACTCGCGGGTGTGTTTGTGGATCGGGTGGTTGGGCAGAAGTCCTGAGTTCATCATCTTTTGATTCGGAAACTGCAACTTCCGCAACTTCCCAAATGGTTTATAGCGCGGATTTGAGGGAGCGAAATGCCGATGATTCGGAAATTTCTGCAATTTCTTCAGATTCAGAAGCGAAATATGGCGACTTTTGTGCAGATTCAGCGGATTGTCCGGCTGAATCTGCGGCGATGTTGGTGAGAGGCTGCCGCCGCCAAGATTGCTAATCAGTACCCCCACCCTAACCCTCCCCCGCAAGCGATGGAGGGAACAAAGACAAATGCGAATTCGGCGGCAAAAGCGGCACAGGTGGCAATTGCAGCGGGTGAGTTTGTGGAAATCAGAACCCCCACCCTAACCCTCCCCCGCAAGCGATGGAGGGAATAAATACAATGGCAAATGTGGAAAATATTGCAGTTGTTGCAAATGTTGTTGTTGAGAATCGGTGATTTTTGTCACATTTACAACGATGGATATTGTTAAGATGCGTGGGAGATGCAGGGCGCAAAGCTGTGCGCCCCTACAAAAAGCCCTATGAACAGCATAACCGATATGAGATGGAAAAGGGTTACTATTTGGAAGAACATTTGGTAACTCTTTTGAGTGGTTGGCATTAACGGTTTTGAGGGAGTGGGAGTGTTAAGCGGGTTGGTAGATGGTTGGGATTGGGTTTATGATGGTTTGTGCGTTTAAACCTAGAAACTAATAGTTTGGATCAAGTGCCACCAATTACACCCACAATGTTATAACCGTGTCATTTGCATGAAATAGCTATTGTTGCCCAGAAAGACAAGGTAACCAAGATGATTGATTGGTTTGCTCTCGGGTTTGGGCTTTTAGGATTATTAAATATATTGAGCGGCTGTTATGGATGGAACTGGTGGTGGCGATTAGCTAGAGGTATGTATTTACCAGACCTTGTTGGCCCGCAAATGACTCGTTGGATATATATAGGCGTGGGCTATGTCATGCTGGCAATTGGGATAACGCTTTTTCTGCAAAAGTTATTCCAAAGTACATCTATGATCTATTGGATGGTTGGGTTCGTTGCCGCAGGTTTAATTACAATTTTGACATACAACACGCGAGGTTATTTTGATCTACTCAATGAAAATGATGATAAAGACAAAAAAGAATAGCTGTGTTGGATAGTTAGCATTTTATCCTTCTCAGTCCTAAAGCCTTTGAACAGTGGCGGACACGGCGTGCCGTGTCCCTACATGAGCGCCTGTGAATATGTATGTTCTCCTGTTCATTTCATAACAGAGGGCATAAATTCAGGAAGAAAAGGCAAGGGGATACCATTCGGGTGACCAAAGGGGCAATCGCGAGGATGAGGTCAGTGTAATGAAATTGATTAAGCGGGAGAGAGGGCAACATATCCCACCGAATAGATGCGATTGTGGGGCGTTAGAGTTTCTGGGTGATTTCGATGCGGTTGCCAAAAGGATCACGGAATTCGAAGCGGTCATATCCGGGGATCGGAATTTGTTCCTCGATGACCAGACCCGCACCGTTAATGACCTCGCGCCAATGTTGGAGGTTATCAACACGGTAAGCGATATGGGCTTTGGTGGTCAGGCGGTCAAAGCCGTCTTCTGTACCCAAATGAAGCTGACGGTCACCGACTTGCAACCAGAAACCGCCACGTCCTTGTAAGCTTTCCGGTTTGGCAATTTCTGGCAGACTGAGAACGCCACAGTAAAATGCGCGTCCGGCTTCCTCCGCGCCTTTGGGGATGGTGATTTGGACGTGGTCAATTTGTAAAATCATGATGGGTTTTGATCCTTTCATAATCCTCACCCCCGCCCCTCTCTATTTCATGGCAGAGGGGAGCAAATGCAAATTCTGAGGTGAAAGATATAGCTCTTAAAAGTGGCGACTTCCAAACCGTTTAGAGCGGAACAACTGGCAGCGTTTTTGTCTCGATAAAGCGGTTTATAAATGGTATTTTGCACCCGTTTAATTTAAGGCACAAAACAGTTCAAAAATATCCCAATATTTCCCAAATTTTCTCATACAATTCTGATACTTTTTCGGCTATAATTAGAACAGATGTACCGGACAAAGAGGAGTCCCCATGAAGCCGAAGAATATCAAGAATTTGCAGGGTCGGGCGCGGCATTTGAAAGCCCATATCCTGAACCGTAATATGATCATCGTCGAAAGCACCACTACCCCCACAGCCAACCATGTGGTCACGGTTGAATACGACTCGGAAGGGACGATTCATACCCGCTGCACATGCCCATGGGCGATCAACGGCGGTATCGCTTGCGCCCATACGCTGGCGGCGTTGGAAGCCCTTGCAGCCAAACGTGGACGCGCACTGAGCTTCTGGGAAAGCCGCGACGAAGCCCGACGACAGAAACATCGCACCTTCTATCTAGCAGGTCGCCGGTCAGACGAAGGTCTGTGGATCACTAGCCGCAACGGTTTGTGATCCTAGGCCGTTTTTTCTAAGCCCTTTTTAAGCGCCGCCAGAATGCGTTGGCTTTCGGCGGCGCTAGCGGGCAGCAGCCTCGATTGTATCAAGGCCAGCGGTTTGCTGGCCTGCACCGTCACATCCCGCGTAAGATTTGTCCCACCTGACCATGCCTCTAATTGATACCCTATAGTCAATATTATACACTGCTGGCTGTGCTACAATCCGGCGCTTAAAAGGCAGTAATTGTTCTGCAGATGCGGTAAAGTCAGTCGATTATTTTATCTGAATATAAAAGGCATCAATCTATGCAGCGCAAGGCAATGATCGGGGTGTTGTTCATTGCAGTCGTCGAACTACTGTTGGTGGCTGCGAGTCGTTTGCTGGTGCTGCACCAAATCCGCATGGGTGGGGATGAAATCTGGTCGGTGTGGCAAACGTTGGGTACGCCGAGCCAGATTATGCAGTGGACTCCATTTGATTGGACACCGGGTTATTACCTAACACTGGGGTTTTGGCGCGGCTTGGTGGGGATGCTGCCGTTTGCGCTGCGGATGCTGTCGCTGTTAGTTTTTTTGATTGGCTGTGCGGCGCTGTATCGTGTGGCGTGGCGCTTGGGTGGACAAGGGGCAGCGCTGCTGGTGATTCCAGCTTACGGGGCATTGGGTTATATCGGTGTGCTAGGAACCGAGGTGCGTGGTTATGCGCTTCTGTTGGGACTGCTGCCGTTGGCGCTGTGGTTTTTAATGCGATTTTATACGCATCCAAGTTGGCGGCGGGCGCTGCCGTTGGTACTTTCGCTAGCGGTGATGCCTTATATCTCGCTGACTGGATTTGTTGTGTTCGTCATGGTCGGCTTGTTTGCACTGGTGATGTATCAACGGCGTGTCAGTCGGGCGTGGTTGGTGGCGGCAGTGATCGTCGTTTTAGTGCTGCCCATTGTTTCTGACAAGCTGACGCTCATTCGGACACGCGGGACGAACACCCAAACAGTGACTTCTACCACAACTTTAGAAGCCTTTCAGCATCTTTTTCAGGATTATTTAGGACGCAGTTGGCCAATATGGGCAATCATCCTCATCGTGAGTACAGTGCTGCTTGTGCCACGATTGCGTTCCAGTCGTCCGGTGCAGGCGTTGTTAGTTTGGACGCTCGGCGGTGTACTGCTGATGTATGCACTTAATCCGGTGCTGGGTTTTTTCTTTGCCCGTTATTCGTGGTGGGTGATGATCGGACTCGCGTTGTGGGTAGCGTTGGGGTTGGCACGCTTACCCAAAGCGCTGGCTGGTGGTGTTGCGGTTGTGCTGTTGGGATTGAGTTTTGTGGCGACACCGCTGAATGACCAGAGTTCAGCGTTGGGCGAGAACCTCGAATGGCTGCGTGACCATATCCAAGCGGGCGATGTGCTGGTGATTGATCCGTTGAATACCTGTGGCAGTGCTGCCGAATGGGATTATGCGATACGCGCTTATTTCCCTGAAGGGTTGGCAGTAGTCAATGATCCGGCTGGCTACCGGCGGGTGTGGTATGCAACCTTTAATGGCAATGAAAACCAAACCTTGAAGCAAGCGGTCGTGAGCAATCGACTACCTGATCGTTTTGTCGGGCCGCCAACCTGTTTGATACGGCTGTATCAAGGGCCACCGGACGCGAAGGGGATTTTATTCGCCAATGGGATGCGCTTTCACGGTGCAGATGTGTTGGATGCCGATGGACGATTGTGGTTATCTCCGGTTGTGCGGCATGAAGGCGAGACGGTTTACCTACGTTTATGGTGGTCAGCCGATGCGCCGATTGATCTGGATTACAGCGTGGGAACTTACATTTTGGCGAATGAGTTGGTCGCACAATCGGACGGCGCACCGCAGTTGGTTTTCCCTGAGAAAGCGCCACATGAAACCAGCCGTTGGAAGCGCGACCAATTTTATATCGAGGAACGGACGCTCAAGCTGCCTGACCAGATGAGTGTTGGCGACAGCATTTATAACCTTGATCTAGCGGTTTATGACTGGCAAAGCAACCAACGAGTATCGGTTGATGGCGAAGACGCTGACCATTTGCTGACGTTACGGCAAATCTTCGTCAAGGCATGGTGATTAACGTTTGGTTTCCATGCGAAATAAGTCATCGAGTTCAGCCGCAGAGGTAATCGTGACATCCAAATCTTTGAGCAAGCCGTTGGTTAGACCATAAATCCAGCCGTGAACAGAGAGCTGCTGACCGCGCCGCCATGCCCCTTGAACGATGGTGGTATGGCAGACGTTGCGTACCTGCTCGATGACGTTGAATTCACAAAAATGGTTAAGGCGTTCCTTAGTATCGGGGATGCTGTCGAGCGGCATTTGGTGGCGCTGATAAATATCTTTGAGATGACGCAGCCAATTATCAATCAGACCGAATTCCTTGTGCTGCATGGCAGCCGCAACACCACCGCAGCCATAATGCCCACAGACGATGATGTGTTTGACGGACAATACCTCGACCGCATATTGAATGACCGACAGGCAGTTGAGATCGGTGTGGACGACAACGTTTGCTATGTTACGGTGTACGAAAACCTCACCGGGCATCAAGCCCATAATCTGGTTGGCGGGTACACGGCTGTCGGCACAGCCAATCCATAAATATTCGGGCGACTGCTGGGTAGCGAGCTTTTGAAAGAACTGCGGGTCTTGCTGTTCCATTTTCGCAACCCAAGCGCGGTTGTTATCAAAGATGTGTTTGAGGACACGCATTTTCAGCCCTTTATGATGAGTGAATTATTTGGATGTTGAGATGAGACTATTGTGCCGAATCACGGTTGTTAATGCAAAAATTATCAGTGATATTGGGCTGGGGCGAGAAATAAAAGAAGAGTCTCTCGACTCTTCTGTATGTTTAGTGCGGTCTGCGACGGTCTAATTTAGATCGGTTCTTCGCGGACGATTTCGATTTTGACCTTGGCGAGGAAGGCGGCGGCTGCACCAACGGCTGCCAGAATGGGGGCAGCTATCGGAGCGGCTATCATGAAGACACCAGCAACACCAGCACCAGCCGTTAGCGTGAACTGCATGATTTCATGCCCGTCTTCGCCACGGATGATGACCTTACGGACGTTGCCTTCCTTGATGAGTTCCTGCACTTTGCCGACCAGTTCCTTACCAGCGATTTCAAGCTGTTCGCTGAAGGTTCTCACTCCGGCTTTTACTTCATCTTTCACTTCGTTTACTTCAGCTTCAACATTCTTCTTTTTTTCTTCGCTCATGATTTTGTCTCCTTTTAATCAACCGTCCTTGAGGACAGTCTGCTTGTTACTATAACTCTTTATACGACCTTCGATATAGGAAAGTTGCACAGTTTAGATGAATGTCATTTCCTAGTCGTGTATACTGCTCAAAGCGAAATGAGGAAGCATCTCTATGCAAAATGTTGATCCGTCCAAGCTGCGTGATGTATCTGTTCCGTTGACGGAGATTGCCGCCAAAGCACTGCCGTTAGCCATTATATTGACGATTGTGCCATTGATACCCCATGTGCTGCGGTGGGGTTTTAGTGCGGGGTTTAATGCGCGGGACTATCTGCTAGGGTTTTTAGCGTTCGTGATATTGATCGTGGCACATGAAGCGACACATGCTGTGGGTTGGATTTTGTTCGCGGCGGTGTCAGCAAAGGACATCCGTTTCGGTTTTGCATGGAAAACACTGAGTCCATATGCACATTCGACGGTGGCTATGCGAGCAGGTGGTTATCGGGTGGGGGTGGTGCTGCCGTTGATTATCACCGGAATTTTGCCGACATTGATCGGTACAGTGACGAATATGGGTTGGCTGACAGTGGTAGGGGCGATATTGGTTTCAGGGGCGGTGGGTGATCTGATTGTGTTGTGGGTGATACGAGCAGTTCCAAACACAGCACTAGTGATTGACCATCCAGAAAATGCGGGTTGTTATGTGGTTGAGGGATAAAGGCAACCTGATAAACAGGCGATAACAGGCAACATTAAGGAGAGTATTACAAAGAATAGTCGATAGTTTTTAGTCAATAGTTTACAGATCAAGGCAAAATGCAAGGATCATTGAACCGCCAAGACACAAAGAACGCCAAAATCAATACAGAGTGAAAAACGGCGGACTGAATTCCTGTACCGCGAATGGCGAGTAACGCATATAATAAGACTTAACTAATTTGGACTTCGGATGGGAGATTGGCACATGAAGCGAAATCGCAGCGCATTAATGGCAGTGCTTATTGTGGTGACATTGATCATCGCCGCTGTGCCGATGCTCACGGTGCAGGCTGATTATGGGACAAACTGGCAGGGTACGTTTTTCCCAAGTGCTGATTTAAGCGGAACGGGAACCCAGATTGCGGGCATCAATGGCCTCAATTTCAATTGGGGGGCTGGCAAACCAAACGTTAACGGTGATGTGCCGATTGCCAACTGCCCTAATTCACCAAGTTGTACCGATAATTTTTCAGCCCGTTTTACCTCCAGCCAAAATTTGACACCCGGTCAATATAACTTCGTCGTATCCTCGGATGACGGTGTTCGGTTGTATATCAACGGGGCCTTGGTACTGGATAAATTTATTGGTCGCGTTTTAACTACTGATACTATATCAGTTTCAATCACTACTACACCTGTTAATTTAACCGTCGAATACATGGACTTAGTTGACCAAGCTATATTGCAGGTGCAGTGGTTCCTCGTATCCAGTGGTGCGACACCTTTCCCCGGTCAAACATTGGTCTATGGTACGGCTGCCCCGATCACAACGGCTGTGCCTGCTTTCACGATTACGGTGGCAGGGGTTAAGGCCGAGGCGCTGCGGACTGGCCCGTATCTGGGCGCGTCACTGATCGGTGAGGTGGGAGCCGGTACACCTATCGCGCCGTTAGCACGGAATAAAGATGAAGGCATTTATAACTGGTATCTGGTCAACACGGGTACAAAAACGGGTTGGATTTCAGGACGTTATGTGACGATCACGGGCGATCTGAACAGTGTGCCGCTGCAAAGTACAGTCTTCGAGCAGATTGACGGTGCGCCGGACGTGGGTGTGCTGGCTGTGCCGCGCGCAGTGATGAACCTGCGGCGGCGACCGAGCATCCGTTCCGCGAAAATCGGTGACGTTGCGTGGGGTGCTGAGACAGCCCTCATTGGACGTACTATTCAAGGCGGACGTAACTTCTGGTTGCAGGTGCGACTTTCGACCGGTGAAGTCGGTTGGATTGCCGCGCCGTGGGTGAGTATTCGGGGCGATGTCAACGGTGTGCCGATCCGATAAACAATCAACATAGTGAAATAGAGATGATGCGGGAGGGTCACAGACCCTCCCCTACGGAAGAACACTGTATTGGGTCGAAAAGTTAGATAAATGTAATTTGTTCGGTAAACTCCTCATGATTACCGTTTATTATTCCCCTCATGCGACAAGTGTTGATAACGAAGCAGGACGCGCTTCCGGTCATGCCGATATTCCACTTTCGGATAAAGGTCTACAAGAAGCCCAAGAACTTGGCGTTCATTATGCCGATATAGCGTTGGATGCCATTTATACATCCGATTTGCAACGCGCCCAAACGACCAGTCAAATTGCGTTTGGAAGGCTTAACATACCGATTATTCTTGATGCCCGACTACGTGAATTTGATTACGGCGAGATGACTCAGTGTCCGCGTGATGAACTCGCGCTCGAAACCCACTTTACCGAACCGTTCCCCAATGGCGAGAGTATCCAAATGGCAGTGCAGCGAATAGGCGATTTTCTCAGGGAAATACTGCCCAAGTATGATGGGAAAAGCATCGTTGTGATTGGTCATAGGGCTACCAAATATGGCATCGAGTATTGGTCGAGTGATAAGTCACTTGAAGAGGTTGTACGAATGACGTGGGAGTGGCTTGATGTGCCGATTTGGCGCTATGAGTTCGATGTTCCTTTGAAACGATTGGTATAAACTGGTTCAATTTGAAACCCTTTTTGGCCTCTTAGGGAGGGCGGAAGCGCGTTTGTGCATTCAACCTAAATGGCGGATGAGGCCGGGATGATGCTTTCTACGCTAAATTGTTTGCCGAATAGGTGCGTGACAGGCGGTAAATCAATGAGGCGGATGGCCCAATTGAACATAGCAATCCCTAGTTGACTATCCGGCACGAAGTTCGGCGCGAACCGGCGGGCTTTGGTCTGCACTTTTTCGACATAGGGACGTAAGCGCTTTTCATAGTGGGTCAGGGCTGCTTGAACATCGCTGTTCTGGTTCAGTTCCTCTGTCAGAAAATAAGCTCCAGCCATTGCCAGTGCTGCTCCTTGTCCGGAAATCAGGGTCGGACAGTAAGCTGCATCACCGAGCATCACCACACGATTGCTCGACCATTGGGGCATCTTGATTTGCGTCGCGGTATCCATAAATATGGGGGTATCCGGTGACAACGTATCGAGAACCTGCTGGGTAATCCAGCCCACATTACGCAGATGAGTGCGAAGCGCTGGGAGCCTCTGGTCGGACGGGATATGGCCTTCATAGGCACTCTTGTAAATCGGAATCACCAGCCATCTGTCCTCTGAAAGCGGGTAAATACCGAACTGCACACCCGGTTCGACATGGACGACACATCCCGTTTCGAGGCTGCCTGTAACAGGTGGCATATAAAAGGCGGCTACATAGTAACCGAGATAGTCGGCATATTGGCTTTCACTGCCAAAGACTAACTGGCGAACATTAGAATGAATACCGTCCGCGCCTACTACGAGGTCAAACGCCCCATCGAGTTGGCTGCCCGTCGCCGTCACTTCAACGCCTTGTGCCGATTGGCAGATAGCCGTCAGTGATGTGGCGAAATGAACCTCAACATCGGATTGTATAGCGTGATACAGTGTTTCAACCAAGTCGCGGCGATCCAGCATTAGAACGCGATCGGTAATACCAAGGGCGCGGAACAACTTCTCGACAGGCAGATGAGCAGTCGTTTTGCCGGCAGCATCTTTGAAAACCATTTCGTCAATGCTGTGATTGACCGCCTTTAACTGCGGAAGCAGCCCCATACGATTGGCGACATCCCAACTGCTGCCGATAAAATCAATCATATAGCCAGCGGTGCGAATGTCAGCAGCTTTTTCGATGACAACCGGCGTATGTCCGGTTTTATGCAGCCAATAAGCTAAGGTCAGTCCACCAATGCCTGCGCCGGAAATCAAAACTCTCATGGCCTATTCCTCCCTTATCTGTTTTCAGTCGCGTTTAGTTAAACCGCGCAAAACCAAGCCTATAGCGTTGTTCACCTGTGCCTGAAAATCCCACGTGTGGGGTATAGCCAATCCAATGAGAACGATGCCTTCCATCAGACTGATGATGTTGATGGCTGCCATCCCCGGATCGTCGATTTGAAATTCCCCGTCGTCAATCCCCTGCTGAAGAAGTTCGACGACCCGCTGGCGGTACGACTCAAAATAGGTTGACATGCGCCCCTTGAGCGCCTGATTGCGGGCGGCCAGCGCATAGAATTCCAGAGGCGGTGGCAGATTAACTTCAGCCTCCTGAGTGGCTAAGCGAAAGATGCGGATGAGCTTATCAGCGGCTTTGCCTTCACCGTCTAGAGTCTGGTTGATTAGTTCAAGTTGGACATCAAAAAAGAAATCGAAAATCGCCAGAAAGATTTCGTCCTTACTCTTGAAATGCCAATAAACGCCGCCCTTGCTGATGCCCGACACGTTGACAATATCGTTCATGCTCAGGTTAGCGAAGCCTTTTTGACCGAGAAGTTGAATAGCAGCCATAATGATGGCTTGGCGTGTTTCTTTTTCTGACACTCGAATTCTCATCACAGACTGACTGGTCGGTTTGTGATTATCGTATTCCTTTTGCGATGAACTGTCAAGCAAATTCTAATGTGTCAGTAATGGGTAAGATATCAATATTCCATTCCCTAAAGAACTTCACCTTTAAATTCGGCATGTGATGTGGGAATGGTTTAGCCTTTAAGCAGTGACTCGCCACCATCAATCCACATCTCGGTTCCGGTAATGTGTTTGGAGGCATCCGAGGCGAGGAACAGCACCAGTTCGCCCACGTCCTCGGCTTTACCCGGTTTGCCATCCGTTAACGGGATTGTGCCTTCGGGATAGACGGCAGGTTCTTTTGCCTTTTCGACATTGCGTTTCTGGGTGTTGTCGTCAATTTCGCTTTCAATCGCGCCGGGGCAAATGACGTTGACACGCACCTTATATTTCGCCAGTTCCAGCGCCAACATTTTGGTCATGGCGACCTGTGCGGCTTTGGTGGATGAATAAGCCGTCGCGCCGGTATTGCTAAAGATGCGTGTACCGTTGACCGAGGCGGTGACGATCACCGAACCGCCGTGTTTCTTGAGATAGGGCGCGGCATATTTGATGGTGTAGAAAGTGCCATTCAGGTTGATGTTGATGGTTTCTTGCCATTCTTCGGGCGTAAGGTCTTCGATGGGAGCCCAGACACCGTTGATACCCGCGTTGGCGAAGACAATATCAATCCGCTTCCAGTGGTCAACGATTTCTTTAACGGCGGCTTCCATATGATCGGGTCTGGAAATATCGCCTTTGACGAAGATCGCTTCGCCGCCATTTTTGTTGATCTGGTCAACGACTGCTTGGGCTTCATCAGGTGTGCGTCCGACGATGGCAACCTTCGCACCTTCCCGTGCCAAGATACGCGCCGAGGCTTCTCCTAAACCTGAGCCGCCGCCTGTCACCATCGCTACTTTACCTTTGAGTGTCATAATGACTCCTTCGTGTTTTTCGAGATAAGGCCGATTATGATGGGCGTTATCAAAGCGAACATGAGCCAAAAGGGGGAAACGCCGCTAGGTAGGATTCGTTCGTGAGATGCAGATTTTAGGGCGAGAATTGCGACGGACGCAGCGCGCTGCGTCCCTACGAAAATAAGGTTACCCATTTGTAGGATTACCAAATTATTTATGCAATATTGTGATGCGTTGGGGAAATAAAAACAGGGACACGAATGCCCCTGTTTATGAACCCCCACCCTAACCCTCCCCCGCAAGCGAGGGAGGGAATAAGGCAAGATATTCAAGTCGGTTTTATGTGTGTTTAGTCACCAGCGACGGCGACGGTTTCCAAGGGTTGCAGGATGTCTTCGCGTTCGCCCAGCCACTTGATGGCCGAGAGCGCGGCCTTACAACCATCACCGGCAGCGGTGATGGCCTGACGGAAAACGCTGTCGTGGATTTCGCCCGCCGCGAATACCCCTTCGACGCTGGTCTGCATGTTGGAGTCGATCTTCATATACTCGTCGCCACTGAGCGCCAATTGATCCTTGAACAACCAGCTATTGGGATCATAGCCGACGAAGATGAAGACACCATCGGTGGGCTTCTCATAGGTTAGGCCAGTCTTGACATCTTTCAGCGTGACCGATTTGACAATGGCAGGGCCACCGTTGGCTTCGCCTTTGATCTCTTCGATGAGGGTACTGTAGGTGAAGCTAATCTTCGGGTTGGCTTTGGCACGAACCTGAAGGGCAATGCTGGCGCGGAGATCATCACGGCGATGAATGACGTTGACGGTCTTACCAAACTTGGTCAGGAATAGGGCTTCCTGCAAAGCCGAGTCACCACCACCGACGACGGTAATATCCTTGCCACGGAAGAAGAAGCCATCGCAAGTGGCGCAATAGCTGACACCACGCCCTACAAACTGGCGTTCGCCGGGGATGTTCAGTTCGCGGGGGTTCGCGCCGATGGTCACGAGAACGGTATCTGCCAAGTACTCATCACCGTTATCGGTTTTGAGCAGGAAGGGCGAACCCTTGGTGAAATCGACTTCGGTTACACTTTCGAAGACGAACTTCGCGCCGAACTTTTCGGCCTGCTGCTTCATATTCTCGACCAGTTCAGGGCCAGTCGTGCCGTTGGGGAAGCCGGGGAAGTTTTCGACTTCATGGGTGGTTGAAATCTGCCCACCGAGCAGCTTACCAACGAAAACCACGGTGCTGAGTTGGGCGCGGGCGGTATAAAGAGCAGCGGTCAATCCAGCAGGACCCGAACCAATAATTGCAACACGTTCACGCTTCATGAGTCAATAACCTCGATAATACGAATAGCCAAATCAATCAGAGAATAGTCTAAAATCGGAAACTGTCGCAGCAAACCGCCTTTTAGTTTTGCGGTGTGGTCAGGTTTCCATCACGCTCGGCACGAAGTATGCACAGCAGCGCTTGCCACTCTTCGCGACAGTCCGGGCAACAGCGAAGGTGTGCCTCGACTTCGGGTAGAAGATCGCGCAGGCTGGCTCCTGCGGCTACTTTTTCTGCCAGACATTCAAGCTGGCAACTGCACATCTCGCAGTCCATTTCGCCGTCTTGATGACTGATGAAAATATGGTCAATCAATTTACGTAATTGTTCGTCTGGCAGTCCCATGATTGTTGCCTATTCTTCATTGTGTACATTCATTGGACGATAGCACACCCATCGTTCTTACATTCATTAAGATCGTGTCTTAATCCTGAAATAAATCGAGCATATAGTTGGTAGAAAGACCTTCAGTTTCGAGGTACGTCCGCAGTTTGCGGCGGGCATCATGCAGCAGTTTATAGAGGGCGTTGCGGTTGGTTCCCATGCGCTCGGCAACGACTTCCAGCGGTATATCCTGTAAAGCAACTGCTACTAAGGCTTGATATTGACGCTCGGTGAGTGCCGCTTTCAAGGCCGCGCTGATTTTTTGCATGACATCATCGCGTTCGGTCTGGTCTTCGGGGCCATGTTCGGGTGTGCCGGTGACACTGTTGGCAGTGGTCGAAGGCATCAAATCGCCATCGGCTGTCAAATCATCCAAGCTAAAGTCGCGGTAACGGGCGCGGCGCAGGTCACTGATGGCGACACGCACAGCAATCTTAGTCGCCCATGTGGTAAATCGGCTGTCACCACGAAAGCTGCCGAGGTTTTCCATAACGCGTAAGGTCGCATCTTGAGCGAGGTCTTCAGCCATCTGGGTAATTTCGGTGCTGGAGAGTCCGGAGAGGTCACTGCGTTCGCGGCTGAGGTAATAGTAGATGCCGCGTTGAAGCCGCTCGCGCAAATCTTCTAGCGCAGGCGACTGTTCATCAGGCGTGCCTGTTAAATCGGCAAGCCATTGTTCATTGGTACGATCAACCATATATGTATTGGATCTAAAAAATGGGCTTCAGTTAGGGCGTAATTTGGACTCGAACGAATTTAACACGTAATACAAGGAATCCCAAACGAATATCATCGCCGTCGCGCAGGACGCGTGGCTGATGGGCGATAAGGCGCTGTCCATTGAGGTAGGTTCCGTTATGGCTGCCCGCATCCACCAGATTCAGCGATCCGTCTTTCCGTATAATGGTGGCATGGCGGCGCGACACACCCTTTTCCATTCCACTATAGTTTTCCAGATCAACATCGGGCGATTTGCCGCTATCGGGGTCAATGCGCCCGATAATGAGTTCTTCGATAGCCCCTGCGTCAAAGACAAACGGTTCCGGCGCACCCCGTACAAATAGCATCAAAGTGGTGCGTTGATTAAAGCGTGCCGTTCCCCAACGCGGTTCTGATTCTTCGTAATCGGTGTTGCCAAGACCGCGTGTGGCAGTGCGACGCAGCATATCCGCATCTGCATCTTGCTGTTTCTTTTCCTCGGCACTTGTTTTACTGCTGTCTTCCGGTTCTTCGTTGTTATTTTGTGGATTAATGTTCATTTTGTTTCCCAACCGTAATGCAGGTAGCCAGACGCTACAAATATCATTGTACCATCAATACAACGCAGGGAAGGATATAGAGGTACATTAAATTCTTGACCCAAGTGGTATGGAATTATCCCTTAAAAATAAGATAATTATCCCGACTAACCTTACTATACACTATAATTGACCTACGTGGCACAGTTAGCAACTTTCTAACGCGAGATTTATGCGGGTGATATTGACCAGTGAGGCATTGCCGATTATCATCAGTATAATGAAAGGTAAGGTTTACTGTTCTATCTCGTCCTCCGAAATTCGAATTTTAGTATGATCTAATCATTCAGTTCACTATCGTAAGGTTAAGCGTAGAAAGGAGAGAGGCGCGTCCTGCTGCTCTCATGTAGCGATTTTCGCGCCGTCCTCGTGAATAACCGACCAAACGAACCGCAAAACGACAATAGTAGCAATTCCCCTTTTGGTGGCCGTAACGCACAGCGATTTTGGCTCATTATCGCTGGTGTGGTCATCCTTCTATTCATCTTTGTATTTGCATCTCCCGGCACTGGAAACAGCGGCAATAATATTTCGCTGGATAAATTTGCCCAGTTTGTTAAAGACAGCCAGATCAAATCCGTCATTGTACAAGGTGGATCGGATGTCCGCATCGAGCTGAAGAGTGGTGAAAAGGTTTCCTATTATAAGGAACGTGAGACCGATCTTTTAGCCTCGCTGAAAACATTCGGCGTAACCGATGCTCAGCTTGCAGGCTTGAACTATGCCGAGCAACCGGGTGATAACACCTCCAACATCTTATTCCAACTGTTAGTTGGGGTAGTGCCGGTTCTCCTCATTATCTGGTTTGTGTGGCGTATGATGCGTTCGGTACGTACCGGACAAGATCAGGCCATGAGCTTTGGTCGCAGCCGCGCCCGTGTCACCCGTGATATGGAACGCCCACAAGTCACCTTTGCTGATGTGGCGGGCGCTGAAGAAGCCAAAGAAGAACTCAAGGAAATCGTTGAGTTCCTGAAAGAGCCTGAGAAGTTTATTCGCCTCGGTGCGCGTATTCCCAAGGGCGTGCTGATGGTTGGCCCTCCCGGTACTGGTAAGACTTTGATGGCGCGCGCTGTGGCTGGTGAAGCCGGCGTACCCTTCTTTAGTATTTCCGGTTCCGAATTTGTTGAAATGTTCGTCGGTGTCGGTGCAAGCCGCGTCCGTGACCTGTTCGAACGCGCCAAGGCCGAAGCGCCCTCCATTATCTTCGTTGATGAAATCGACGCAGTCGGTCGTCATCGTGGTGCTGGTTTGGGCGGTGGTCATGATGAGCGTGAACAGACGCTCAACCAGATTTTGGTGGAGATGGATGGTTTCGAAACCGGTACAAACGTCATTGTGTGTGCCGCGACCAACCGCCCTGACATTCTTGATCCAGCGCTGCTGCGTCCCGGTCGCTTTGACCGTAAGGTCATCATGGATAACCCTGACATCAAGGGACGTACCGACATTCTGAAGGTTCACTCCAAGGGTAAGCCGTTGGCTCCCGATGTTGATCTGGAACGGATTGCCCGTATGACCGTCGGATTCTCCGGTGCTGATCTGGAAAATCTGGTGAACGAAGCTGCCATCCTCACTGCCCGCCGCAATAAGAAGGCCATCGGCATGAGCGAGATGAGCGAGAGTATGGATCGGGTGACGATGGGACCGGAACGCAAGTCACGCGTCATTTCGGACAAGGAAAAACTCAAAATCGCTTACCACGAAGGTGGTCATGCGGTGCTGGGCTTCTTGCTAACTAACAGTGACACCGTCAACAAGATTACGATTGTGCCGCGTGGTCGCGCTGGCGGGTATGTCCTGTCGATGCCTGATGAAGACCTGACGATGCGGACGAAAGAATACTTCGAGGACACCATCACGATGGCTTTGGGTGGACGTGCCGCCGAAGAAATTGTCTTTAGCCAGTTCACAACCGGCGCAAGCAGCGATCTGGAGCAGGTGACCCATTATGCCCGTTCAATGGTGACGCGCTTCGGCATGAGCGAAACACTCGGCCCGCGTACCTTCGGCAGCAGCAATGGTGCGGTATTCCTTGGACGTGAAATCGGTGAACAACGCGATTACAGCGAACAGGCCGCCGAAGAGATCGACAACGAAGTGCGGCGTATTCTGCAAACGGCTTATGGTCGTGCCAAGAGTATGCTGCTCGAAAACCGTGATAAGCTCGACCGCCTGATTAAGGTGTTGTTGGAGCAGGAAACACTGGATCGGGTGGCTTTTGAAGAAGTCATGACGGGCAGCACTCCGGTCGCCAGCAATGGCACCTATCCGGAAAGCCCCACGCCCATTGCCCCTCCGGCGTAAATATCCTCACCCCTATAGCGCCTGCCGTGAGTACACTCAGTCGGCGCTTACCCTCTCCATTTCATGGCAGAGGGGACTTTAAACAGATTGAAGAACAGAGGACACCGCGTCCTCTGTTTTATTTTCGCGAGTTTTATCTGCACTTGCCTAAGCGCTTCGCTGATCCTGATGGTGTGATGGAGATTCAATATCCGGTCGCGAAGAAAGTATAAATAGTATTGAAAGGCATATTAATTGAGACTGATATGCCTTTTTTGTTACTTATTTAGGCATATGATAGATATGACAGGCTTTGTAACAATGAGTAATATTGATGACTTCAACAATTCTGGTAATCGGCGCAACAGGCAACATCGGTCTCGATGTATTTAACCAACTCATCGCAAAGGATATTCACCCTGTAGCTGCCGTGCGTAATCCCGATAAGGCACGGGCTATTCTCGGCGATAAAGCTAAGCTTGTTCCGTTTGACTTCAAAAATCCGGCAACGTACAAGCCAGCTTTTCAAGGTATCAAAAAACTGTTTTTGGTTCGACCGCCCGATATTGCGGATGTGAAAACTTATGTGCGGCCTGTGATCCAAGCGGCAAAAAATGCTGGTGTGGAACATATTGTATTTTTGTCGCTGTTGGGAGTCGAAAACAATCCCATCGTGCCGCATTACACCATCGAGAAAGATTTGATGGCATCGGGCATGTCATGGACATTTTTACGCGCCAGCTTTTTCATGCAAAACCTGAATACGACCCATCGCCGTGAAATTCGTGACGAAAACATGTTGATGATGCCAGCCGGACATGGCAAAACCAGTTTCATTGATGGAAGGGATATTGCGGCAGTCGGGGTTAAGGCGCTCATCGAAAGCGGACATGAGAATAAAGCCTACGCCCTGACCGGAAGCGAAGCGTTGGACTACTTCACAGTCGCCGATATGCTCACTGACGTGCTAGGGCGTAAAATCACTTATCGTAACCCATCGATTATCGCTTTTGCGCGACGGATGAAGGCAGGGGGTAATCCGTGGGCATACGTTCTAGTGACAACTGCTTTATACACCACTGCACGTTTGGGTATGGCGGCGAAAATTACCGATGAAACCGAACGGTTGCTGGGAAGACCGCCAATCCGAATGCGCCAGTATATTGAGGATTATAAGCAGACGTGGATGCCATAAATACAAAGAGCGCATTGGAGTGCGCTCTTTGTATGCATACCATCGAATAGAATTATTTGGGGGTGGCGTAACCTTGAGGATGGCTCTGATGCCAGTTCCACGCGGTTTGGATGATCTGGCGCAGATCACCGAATTCTGGCTGCCAACCGAGTTCTTGCTGAATGCGGGTGCTGTCAGCGATCAATGTGGCGGGATCACCCGCACGGCGAGCGATCTTGGTGGCAGGGATTGCCTCACCGGTAATTTCGCGGGCGGCGTTCAACACTTCCATAATCGAATAACCCTTGCCGTTGCCGAGGTTATATTTACGGCTCTTGCCATCTGCCAAGGCTTCCAGCGCCAACACATGGGCTTCTGCCAGATCAATGACGTGGACATAATCGCGGATACATGTGCCATCAGGAGTCGGGTAATCTTCACCGAAAATGGTCAGCTTCTCGCGTTGGCCTAAAGCCACCTGTAGGATAATCGGGATCAAGTGATATTCGGGAGTATGATCTTCACCGATGTGTCCGTTGGGATGCGCACCACTGGCATTGAAGTAGCGCAGGCAGACATTCGCCATACCATAGATACGATCCATCCAATACAAGTAGCGTTCGATGAAGAATTTGCTCTCGCCGTATGGGCTGCCGGGGACGATGCGTTCTTCGGCGACAATCGGAATCTTTGCCGGATCATCGAATAAGTTGGCGGTTGAGGAGAGGATAAAACGCTTCACACCTTGCGTAGCGGCGGCTTCCAGCAAGTTGCTGCCTGCGACGGCATTATCCCGCAGGTAAAGCCACGGCTTCTCCATGCTTTCACCGACCAGCGTGTGCGAGGCAAAGTGGAGGATACCCTCAAACTTGTGCTGATCGAAAAGCGAATCAACTGCCGGTTTGTCCAGCAAATCACCTTTTACAAAAGTCGCTTTGGGGTGAACCGCCTCGACATGTCCGGTATATAAGTTGTCGAAAACCACCACATCATAACCACGTTCGACCAATAAATCGGTAACGTGGCTGCCAATGTAGCCCGCACCGCCTGTGACCAATACTTTCATGAATGACTTTCCTCCGATAGGTTCAATTGACTATCTTCAGTGTATAGGCGAAGCCTAAAATTTGCCTTAAAGTATTTTTTGAGAGGCGATATTCGAGAAATTAAATCATCTGCAAGGATTGATACGTTTGAGGGACTACCACGGAACAATGTTGCCGTCCCAATTCAAAAAGGAACCGGAGTCGTTGATGGTCAAGCCGTCGATGACCTTCATCATAGTGGGAATGGTTTCTTCGGGCGTGCGTGTAGCTTGTGGCCCACCCATATCGGTTTGTATCCAACCGGGATGAATTGAAATCACAATCACGCCGTCCGCCCGAAAATCCGTCGCCAAACAACGGGTGACCATGTTCAAGGCGGCTTTGCTGGCTTTGTAACTATAGTGGTAAGCCGAATGGGAGGTCATCTCAATCGAACCCGCGTCTGAGGTCATGTTGATCAAACGCGCATGTATGCCTTTACGCAGTAGGTCACTAAAGGCTTGGGCAATCATGATCGGTGCAATCGTGTTGACGCGAAATACGTCTTCCATCGCCTCGGCCTCAAGGGAACCGAACTTAGCGGCATTGGGTACAACGGAAGCCACACCGCCGGGAAGGATGCCTGCGTTGTTCACCAGCATCTCAAGCCCATCGACCTCGCCGCTGATTTGCGCCAATGTTGCATCAATCGACTGTTGGTTGGTTACATCCAGTTGAATGATCTTCAAGCGCTGCGGATATTTTTCAGTTAGATTATTGAGGTGTGCTGCATCGGCTGGTTGGCGGCAAGTAGCAAAAACCGTCGTGTCGGCTTGTTGAAGGTAGCGCTCAACCAGTTCAAGGCCGATGCCACGATTTGAGCCAGTGATCAGTATTCGGCGCATCCCTTTATTTACCTTATTATCTGACAACCGAACAGAGGAAGTTATTCTTCCTCTTCTTGCACTTGCTCGTCGGTTTTGCCAAAGCGACGGGTACGGCGAGCGTATTCTTCAATCGCTTTGCGGAGTTCGGTTTTATCAAAGTCCGGCCAATAGGTGTCGGTGAAATAGTATTCCGAGTAAGCGGCTTGCCAGATGAGGAAGTTGCTCAAGCGCAGTTCGCCACTGGTACGAATCACCAGATCAGGATCGGGCAAATCGCCTGTATACATATAATGGTTGATCAAATCTTCGTTGATCTTGTCGGCGGGTACACCGTCTTTGACAATTTGCTGTACCGCGTGGACGATCTCATCACGACCGCCATAGTTGAAGGCCACATTTAAAATCAAACGATGATTATTCTTAGTGAATTCGCAGGCATGAAGAATTTCTTTTTGGAGCGATGGCGCAATGCGATCCAACTGCCCAATATGGCGAATCTGGACACCATTATCGCTGAGTTCCTTGAGTTCGTGTCGGATGACCGTTTGCAAAATAGTCATCAACAGCCGGACTTCCAAGGGTGGGCGCTGCCAATTCTCGGTGGAAAAGGCGTAAATTGTCAGTACCTCAACCCCAAATTCCACGCAGGCGCGGATAATCTGACGTAGATTTTCAGTCCCTTGCCTGTGACCTTCGGCACGCGGCAATCCCCGTGCTTTAGCCCACCGACCATTCCCATCCATGATGATGGCAATATGTTTGGGAACATGGTCAAGCGCTGGCATTAAAAGCTGTTCTTCCGTTTTTAGGGCAGCAACCATAGCAATTACACCTTCTCAAGTCATCATGAATTTGTGGAAATGCCAAATTGAAAATACTGTGTAATGGTACACCACAAGTCTTGAAATTCCTTAGGAATAATGGCCTACAATTTCATGATGTCGTCTTCTTTGGCCTTTCCAGCTTCATCAATCTGACCGATGAACTGGTCGGTGATCTTTTGGACTTCATCTTCACCACGCGCTTGATCGTCTTCCGAGATCAACTTTTCCTTCTCAAAATCTTTGAGATCATCGTTCGCACCGCGCCGGATGTTACGAATCGCAATCCGTGCTTCTTCCATACGTTTGTGTAGAAATTTGACCAAATCCTGACGACGTTCACGGGTCAGCGGTGGCATATTCAAGCGGATCACATCCGAGTCGGTGTTAGGGTTCAGCCCAATGTCCGAGTCGCGGATGGCCTTTTCGATGGATTTTAAGGCTGTTTTGTCATAGGGACGAATCAAGATTTGCATCGGTTCAGGTGTAGAAATGCTGGCAAGCTGCCGCAGTTCGGTATCTACCTCATAGTAATTCACGACCAACCGATCCACCAAAGTGGTGCTGGCACGTCCACCGCGTATGCCTTGGAGGTCATTCTCAAATACGCTCAAAGTGGATTTCATTTTCGATTTGGTTTCAGTGATGATGTCAATAATCATGGTTAAGTCTCCTTAGATAAAGAATAAGTATAGTACCGAGTACCGAGTACCGAGTACCGAGTCAAGGCAATAGTGGCCTTGGACTTTTAAGGATGCTTACGTTGGCGATCTATAGAAGCGAGTAAGCCGCCAACTATACGCTCAACTTCTTTGGTTTGCTCGATAAGCTGCTTGAATTCAGGGTCGGTGATATACCGTATGTCCAACCCTACATATAGATGAGATCGTACCTCAGATGCTGACGATTTAGCGATGTTGACGAAATAGTAAAACTCATTTGGATTTTTGCGGGCAAAACCTTCGGCAATATTTGCCATAATCGAAACGGAAGCCCGTTGAATTTGGCTTGCTAGCCCAAAGTCTTTTCCAAAACGTTCTTTTTGAGTGGCCTCATAAATGTTTTTGGTCAAAACACGCGCCTTTTGCCACGCAATCAAATCCTCGAAGTCTTTTACCCCACTCATCTTATTAATCTCCTTCATCCGTTTAGTATGGTACGACTACCGACTTCTCAATTTTCTAACTCGTAATCCGTTCCCGATATTTCTGTCTCGGTACTTCTTTATATTGGCACTCAGTACTTGTAACTTTGTACTGTTTTCTCTCGGTACTCGGTACTCATAACTCGCTACTGCTTCAGGTCTTCCAGCCTTGCCAACTCCGAGCCTGCCAAGCGGCATATAACGCCACTGAACCGGCAGTCGCCACATTCAAACTGGCGAGATGACCACGCATCGGCAGCGTCACCAGCATATCACAGGTGTCGCGCACCAGACGGCGCATCCCTTCGCCTTCACTGCCCAGCACCAATCCCAGCGAGATATTGAGGTCGGTCTTATCAATCGGCGCAATGTCCGGCCCAGCTTCCAAGCCGATCATCCACACATCTTGTTCCTTGAGGTTTTTCATAGCGTTGACCAGATTGTTGACCTGCGCCACCTGCATATACTCGACTGCGCCGGATGAGGCGTTGACCACAGCAGGAGTCACCTCGACACTACGGCGTTCTTGGATGAGGATGCCATGTACACCGACCGACTCGGCCACACGAAAGAGTACACCGACATTTTGCGGGTCTTTGAGCAAATCCAAGATCAGGATAAACGGTTTTTCACCACGCTGTTGTGCCAAATCGAGGATGTCCTCGACATCAGCATACGGATAAGCACTGACACGCAGCGCCGTATTCTGGTGATTACCACCATTTGCCAAGTCGTCCATGATGCGCCGATGCACACGCTGCATCTTCACGCCTTTTTCGCGGGCGAGGGTTAGGATGTCCGCGATCATCCCTTTTTCTTCAGCCGTTTCGGTCAACAGCAGTTGTTCAATATTCCGCCGCCCCGACCGGAGCGATTCCATCACTGCCCAATGACCGTAAATAAATTCCGACATATCATCTCCAAACCTGTGCAGGGTTCGCCAGCGGCGGGTTTGCCACCGTCAAACCCCTACTAATCAATGTTGCGACTCAATCCATTCGCGGATTTGGGCTTCGTGCATCGGCCAATGCTCATAGGTGTTATTGGCGAGTGCGCCGTGTATCGTTTCATCTAAGGCTTGCTCAATCGAACTACCTGCTTCAAAGGCGTTGGTGGGCAAACTTTCGACCAGCGTGATCAATTCGCTGTATGAATGCTCAAACGCACTGCGAACCGCTTCGGCTGTCCAACCCTCAAAGGATGCGACAGCCCGTGCATTGATCTCGTCGCCCGTTCCTTCAGGATGCGGGTAGGTTGTGCCGATGATCGCCGCTCGAAGTTCATCTGTTGAAAAATGATTCCAATAAACGAGATGCGCTAGTAAGTCTTTGGCCGTCCAAATACCCACCGCACCGGCTGCGACCCACTGTTCCGGAGTTAAACGGGCAAAGGTATCCATAAGCCGCTGATGCTCCAGCGACAAACGCCGCAAAATTTCGTCACGCGATAAACGATCTTCCATCGACATCTAACCTTTTACGTTGCGGACAATCGCGCCTAGATTAGTTCGCTCGCCAGATCGTACCGTCGGCGCGGTCTTCGAGCGTCACACCGATCTTCGCCAGTTCATCACGGATGCGGTCACTTTCGGCAAAGTTTTTGCTCTTACGGGCTTGATTCCGCATATCAATCAAGATTTGGATCAGACCGGACTCACGCTGACCGTTCGAGCCGCTGGCGCTGTCAACCTTCGGAACAATGCCCAATACATCGCCACCCAATTCGTTATAAACGCTGTTGATGGCTTCGAGTGTTGCTTTACCTACCGCTGTTCCACTGTTGAGCAGGGTATTCACATCCCGTGTGAGTTCTTGCAGGATAGCAATCGCTTTAGGCGCATTAAAATCGTCATCCATAACGCTGCTGAATTCGGCTTTAACCTTTGCCAGCCGTTCGTTGAAGCCGTTGCCGTCATCACTGGCGGGTGCATTGTTGATGGCATTGCGCGTCAAACGCACCGCACCATACAACCGTTCCCACCCCGCCTGAGCGCCATCTAGCGCACCGTCGCTGTAATCAACCGGATTGCTGTAGTGGGCGCTCAACATAAACATGCGGATGACTTCGGGGCGGTAATCTTTGAGCGCATCCTTGATGTTGACGACGTTGCCCAGACTCTTGGACATCTTCACACCATCGACCGTTAGACTTCCGGTGAGCATCCAGTAACGGGCAAAGTCAGCATCGTTGGCGCATTCGCTCTGGGCAATTTCGCACTCGTTGTGCGGGAAAATGTTATCGACACCGCCGCCGTGAATATCGAAGGTGTCGCCAAGATATTTCTTGGCCATCGCCGAGCATTCAATATGCCAACCGGGGAACCCTTCACCCCAAGGGCTGTCCCAGCGCAGGATATGTTCGGGTTCGGCGCGTTTCCATAGGGCGAAATCCTCAGGATGACGTTTTTCGTCACGCACCACTTCACGCGCACCAGCTTCTGATTCGGCTACACGGCGGTTGGACAATTTGCCGTAGTGTTCATCAGTCGTCACATCGAAGTACACGCTGCCATCGGCGACGTAGGCATGGCCTTTGTCGATCAGTGTTTGCGTCATCTTGATTTGTTCGGGAATGTGGGCGCTGGCACGGGGCGCAATATCGGCACGGGTGACACCCAGCGCGTCCATATCGGCGTAATAGCCACGCGCATAGGTTTCGACGATTTGCATCGGCAGCGCCTGTGTTTGCTGCGCTTTACGGAGGATACGATCTTCACCGCTGTCCAGCAGATGCCCAACATCGGTGATGTTCTGCACGTAGAGTACCTGCAAACCGCTGTAACGCAGGTAGCGCACAACCATATCAAAATTAATGTAGGTTTTGGCATGACCAATGTGCGAGTCGGAATACACCGTCGGGCCGCAAACATACATACTGACTTTACCGTCTTCAAGCGGTTGGAAGTCCTGCTTTTCGCGACCTAAAACGTTGAAAATTTTCAATGACATGTGACTGTCCTATAAGGCTAGGCGGAGCTACCGGAGGAGCAGCCCCAAAATGGTGATCGAGTCGTACACAATAATATGAAAGTGATTTTAGCGCAGAACACAAGGGTAGCCTACCCAGAACATACCATACCATCGGGCAGACAAATCGACTGTGGCATTATAGACCTCACTTTTAAACCACAAGGGTAAAGACTTGGTCTTTAACTTTATAATCTAAATGCTTCTACCCTGATAGACGCGAACAGTTTTGACCGAGTTCGGGAGCGAACCCATGACACCAATTCAGCCTAATGAAGAAAAGCTATCCTATAAAAAGCTTTTCCTGTATATCCCGATTATTGTTATCTACATCAGTTATCTGCTATTTATCTCGCTGAATAATCATCCGCCTGTTGATTACATGACCTTCATGCAAATCGGTCAGCGCTATTTGAATCACCAGCCCATCTGGGAATTTGGCAGTTATTATCCGCTGCCTTATGTGATGATTTTCGCGTGGTTTAGCACCTTGCCCGTATCACTCAGCATTTTTCTGTGGCACGTCATTCCGTTGATCGTCATCCTGATTATCAGCCGGGGACGATTATGGCCTCTGCTGCTGGGGCCAGTCATTGACCACTTTATTGGCGGACAATCGGTGGTATTCGTGCTGATCGGTATGACTATCTACCGCAATCATCAAAAGGATTGGTGGGGAGGAGTTGGCTTGGCCTTGCTGCTGATGAAACCGAACCTCGCCGTATTCCCGCTGGCTTGGGCTGGCATCCAATGGCTGCAAGAATTACGCGTCAATCGTCGCATATCCTCCCAAGTCTGGGCGTTCTTAGGTGTGACCGCGCTTATGTTTATCCCCGCGTTTCTGGTCATGCCGGATTGGTTAGCCACATGGACACCGACCCGCCGCCCCATTGATATGCGCGCTTTAGCCGGTATTCTTCCGCGATCACTGGTCATATTGGAAGGCAAAGGCGGTGAAGGACCCGGATTTTGGGTTCCACTGGTGTTGATTGCGCTAGTGTTATTGGTCGCTATTTGGTTGGCAAACCGTCGCAAACTCAGCTTCGATCTGTTCATGCTGTTCAGTCTCATCGTCAACCCCTATTTGCATGACTATGATCTCTTGCAGATTTTGCCGTTCTTGGACACCAGTTGGAAGCGCAAGTTAGCCATTATCACGGGCATACCCACATGGTTGGTTATTTTCTTCGCCTACGATACCGACTTTGCGTGGATTGCAGTCACTCTTACCGTGCCGGTACTGCTCGTGGCGATACTCTATCGCGCCCATCAACCCGAAGTGCCTGTCTCTTTACCGTCATCGCCTACCACGCTTGAAGTTGCTCAGGGTTAATATGCAAATACCGATTCAACGCAAGAACAGCTTATCGCTCGTTGTCATCATCGCCCTCACTCTGGCCTTAGTTGCCATCATCGCCCGACTGCTCCCCGGCCCGCGTACCATTGATGACGCATTTATCACCTTCCGCTACAGCCGCAATATCGTAGAGGGACAGGGCTTCGTCTATAACATTGGCCTGCCATCGCTCGGTACGACAACACCCTTATTCACCTTGTTGATGGCGCTCATTAGTGCCATTCGCGGCGGCCAAAACTTCCAATGGTATGCCATCGTCGTCAGTGCCTTAGCCGACGCAATCACCTGCATACTGCTCTATCTGTTGACACGCCGCCTCACCGGAAATGATTGGTTATCTGCCGCACCCGGATTATTGTGGGCGATTTCACCCGCCAGCGTGACCTTCGCTGTGGGTGGCATGGAAACCAGCGTCAACATTTTGTGGATGGTCAGCGCGACCGCCGCTTATGTGTTGATGTCTGATGATTTACCCTCCCGTTTCAATCGCCGCCAAATCCTCATTGGTGTTCTAGCAGGTTTAGGCTTCCTGACGCGCATTGATGCTGCCCTGTGGATTGGGCCGCTGTTCCTGTTTCAACTGGTGGATGTGTTTCGTGCAGGCAAAGGCAAGTCGTTGTTGCAGCGTATCCCTTGGCAAACATGGTCGGCCTTCGTCATCGTTCTGCTGCCGTGGTTCGCCTTTAGCACCGTCTACTTTGGATCACCTTTCCCGCGTTCATTGAGCGCCAAAACCGTCGCTTATGTCATGGCTCCCGGCACAGCCTTGATAACCCTCATCCAAAATTATGCCACACCTTTTTACGAAGACTCGACTGTTAAGGGCATGGGGCTTTTCGTTTTAATGGTGCTGTACTTAATCCTCAGTCTGATCGGCATCCTATTTACGGCTCGACGCGTCCCGCGACTGTTACCCTTCCTGATATACCCTTGGATTTATATCATCGTCTTTAGCATCGCTAATCCGTTAATCTTCCGCTGGTATAACGCGCCACCGCTGCCCGCTTTGTGCCTGAGTATCTTCATGGGTGTGTGGGCGATCATCAGCGGCATCCGTAGTAAAACTGCTGTAGATGAAGCGCGTCCCAGCCGCTTGCTTCCGGTTGTGGGTGTGGTTGCGCTGTTATGGGTCTTCACGTCGGTAAATGGTTGGGTACTGCATCCTGACCACGGACTTGACCGTCCCGCGCCGGAGATGGCGTGGCATCAAATCGAACTTTATTATCAAGATATTGCCACCCAACTCCGTGACGAATACAAAGTGACACCCACAACCTTGGTCGCATCCGGTGACATTGGCGTGATCGGTTACTTCAGCCGCGCCACAATTTTGGATACCGTAGGGCTGGTGACACCCGCTGTCAGCAAATACTATCCGGTTTCGCCGTCGATCATCGCCAAAGATCAGAACTATGCCATCCCGCCGCAATTGATCCTCGACGACCAACCGCAATATCTGGTAGCGATGGAGTCGATGGTGCGCTTGGGCTTGGAGCAAAACGCGACCTTCAAACAGGAATACAAATTGGTGCGCGACATCCCCACCGATTTCTATGGCACAGGCATGTATCTCTACCAACGGCAGGGTTCATCATGAAATTGATGTTTCGAGTATGTCTCTTAGTTGTAATGTGTTTAGCGGCGTTTCCTATTGCTGCCAAACAGCCAAAACCTCAAGAACTCCTTTACCGTATAGATGACACCTTATATCTCGCGGACGTAACAACAGGTACAACCACAGCTTTGCCAGACATTAAAACCTCATCTTCTGATCGATGGTACTGGTCACCTGATGGACATTATCTAGCGGGTGATTTCACTCAAACAGAGGGTGGCGAGAAACGCATTCGTATCTACGATGTTGATAATCAACAGTGGATACACGATATTCAGCTTGACACATTTATTAGTGCTTTTGATTGGTCAAATGATAGTACACAGATTGCATACGCCAAGGTTATTGGATACGACTACAGTGAGTTATGGATCTTCGATCTGAAGACAGGGACTCAACGGAAGCTGTACCAGACAAAACAGGTAACTGGCAACATGATCACGGACACAGCCATATGGGGTATGTGGTGGTCACCCAATGATCAATTTCTAATATTCGACGAAGTTTTTTCAACGCTGGCTTATCCAATCCCGAATTTGCGTTTGATTTCGGCTGATGGAAAGACATTTGACCAATTGAATAGTCCTTTTAGTGGTAACACTACTGATACGCCCATTTGGTCGCCTGATTCAAAGTGGTTTTTGGTTGCTCAATGGGAAACCCTCTATAAGGCAATTAACCCTGAAGCATCACGCGACCTGATTTTGTATGGTATCGACGGTCAAATTTACCAAGTTACATATACCCCTAGCGTCCGAAAATACAACGAGCGATGGTCACCAGATGGCAAACAAATCTGGTTTGAAACCGATACTCAATTCGTCATTGTGGAATTGAAGTCTGTTCTCGATTTTAGTTGGGACAATCTTGCAGTGGCTGAAGAAAATGGTTTTCCATTACCGCCGAAACGTCAACCACTTGGTGATGTGGGTGAAGAAATTTTCTCGCCTGATGGAGAATGGGTTGTATTTGTTATACATAAAATAAACGATCTACAGGCTTTGGATATTGCGCATTCGGATGGCTCACAGCGCTATCACTTAGCGAATGATGTAATCTTTCTCGGCTGGCGACCGGCTTAATTGGCTGATTTAGTCTAAACACTCTGCATTGAACTTGGCGTTCTCTGCGTCTTGGCGGTTCAATCGTATTGAAAGGTATTGAATGCTTAAATCCCGCATCACACGCCACGAGTGGCGCAATGTTGCCCTCTTCGCGCTGCTCATCATCGTTATCACAACACTGCCTTATGCGCTGGGTTATCTCAAGCAGGACAACCAATGGCGCTTCAGCGGCTTTCTCTTCGGTGTCGAGGATGGCAATTCTTATGTCGGCAAAATGCGTTTGGGTGCGCGTGGCATCCTCGATTTCTACCTGTTTTACACACCTGAACCTCATGCTTCCGCGCCCTTCGTCTTTCTGCCGTACATCCTTCCCGGTTGGCTGGTCGGACGTTTCATCACCGACCACGATCCGATGTTGTTTCAAGCACTGACGCTGACTTATCACCTGATGCAGATCATCTTCAATCTGCTGTTCATAGTCGTGCTGTATCGCTTCATCGCCGTGTTCATCAAACAACCGCGTACCCGAATGCTGGCGCTGATTTTGGCGACTTTCGGCGGCGGCTTTGGATGGTTGCTCACATTCCTCGGCTCAACACCCGCCGAATTTTTTATCCCCGAAGGCTTTAGCTGGTTGATCTTACTCGGCCTGCCACATCTGGCACTTGCCCGCGCAGCTCTCCTCGGCGGCTTTCTGTTTTTATTCAAAGGAATATCTCAATATTCAGCGGGATTAAATTCTGAAATTGATTCCCTCCCTCGCTTGCGGGGGAGGGCTAGGGAGGGGGTTGGGGGTTCCCTCAGTACTCAGCACTCAGCACTCAGTACTTCTTCCACTTCCCTCTCGGTACTCAGTACTCAGTACTCAGTACTCGCGGCAGCGTGCTGGTTGATCGTTGGCCTCACCGTACCCTTTTACCTGCCGATTATTTACGTTATTCTCGCCACATGGGGACTCGTCTTGTGGATCGCACAGCGCCGATTCCCACGAGAATTCACAATCACAGGCGGCATCGCGGCAGTCATCACCTTGCCCTTGTTCGCCTATTTCACCTATACCTTCGCCTCCAATCCAATTTTCGCGGTGTGGTCATCGCAAAATATCCTGCAATCACCCCCACCGTTGGATTATGTCGCGGCTTATATTCTCTTAGTTGCCTTTGCCCTTGTCGCAGGTCGTTGGCTCTGGCGCAAAATCGCCGCTAAACAATCGCCGTACTTTGCTTTGCTGATGTGGCCTTTAGTCGTGCCTATCCTTGTCTATCTCCCCCTCAACGTGCAGCGCCGCATGGCTGAAGCCGTCATTGTGCCGCTGGCGATACTCGCCGCCGTTGGCTTACGTTTTCTCAAACGCCAACCACGATGGAAACGCGTCTATCGTCCGGCAGTGGTGGTGATGTGTATGAGCAGCGCGGTTTTTCTCCTGTTCATGTTCTTTGGTGTACTCAGCCCATCGCGCCCCGTATTCCGCCCGACAGCCGAACTCGCCACGCTCAATTGGCTAAATAACAACGCGCCCGCCGACAGTGTCATCCTTACCGCCTTTGATACCGGTAAACTCTCGCCATCGACCGACATCGACACCGGAAATCTCATTCCGGCGTATAGCAACCTACGTCCGTATGTCGGACACGGCCCCGAAACCGCCCACGCCACCGACAAAGATGCCCTCACACGCCGCTTCTTTGCTGACGAAATGACAACCGATGAACGCCGCAGCCTCTACAGCTCAGTGGACATCCGTTATATTTTCTACGGCCCACTGGAAAAAGTCTTGCTCATCGACGCGTCCGCTACTCCCGCATGGCAATCCGATGCCCAAAAAATCTATGACACCGATGGCTATCAAATCTGGCAGATTCAATAATTTCAAATTGCAGTTCAAACCATGTTTCCTAACATTCCGCTGTAGGGACGAGGCGTGCCTCGTCCGCATCTTTCATATTTCGGTCTTATTACCAAAGTTTATTTTCGGTTAACCCGACAAACCATTCTCCAACCATCCATCAACCCACTTAACACGCTCACTCCCTCAAAATGGTTAGCGCCAACCTCCTGAAAGAGTTACCAAATGTTCTTCCAAATGGTAACCCGTTTCCCTCTTATATCCGTTACACTGTGTTGTAGGGGCGGGATTCATCCCGACCACGCATCTTAAAATTCTTGATGGCAAATTCAGCACAAAATCCACTATTGGCATTGCCACTTTTGCCGAAATCTATAGTGCCAAACTTCCCTTATGAGTCTCGGCTAAAGACTTGATGATTGGCAAAGATGGCGGCGGCAGCCCCTTTACCAGTTTCGCCGCACGTTTAGCCGAGCCAGCCGCCGAAATGTCACTCATTTTGCCAAAAATCACTCGAATATTGACACAAATAATGACATTTTCGCCAAAATTGCCAAAACATCGAACACCGTTCCGCATTTGCCAGCCGCCTTTCCCCTCGCTAAGATTAAGCCGTTAAAGAAACCTTTCATACTCAAGGTGATAATTATGGTTTATCTGGCATCTGAGCAGCGTTACGAGTCGATGACTTATCGCCGCAGTGGTCGCAGCGGTTTACTTCTCCCGCTGATTTCGTTGGGACTGTGGCACAACTTTGGTGGTGTCGATACGCTGGAAAACAGCCGTGCGATGCTGCGCCGCGCGTTTGATCTGGGCATTACCCACTTCGATCTCGCCAACAACTACGGCCCACCTGCGGGTTCCGCCGAGGAAAGCTTCGGGACGATTCTCAAACAGGATTTTCTGCCTTACCGCGACGAACTCATCATCTCAACCAAAGCCGGTTATAACATGTGGCCGGGGCCTTACGGCGAGTGGGGATCGCTCAAGTACTTGACCGCCAGCCTCGATCAGAGTCTTAAACGCATGGGTCTAGAATACGTCGATATTTTCTACAGCCACCGTTTTGATCCCAATACCCCGCTGGAAGAAACCATGATGGCCTTGGATCGTGCCGTCCGGCAGGGAAAAGCGCTCTACGTCGGTATCTCGTCTTATCAACCGGATCAAACCCGCGAAGCTGCCAAAATTTTGCGTGAACTCGGTACACCCTGTCTCATTCACCAACCGGTCTACAGCATTTTTAACCGTTGGACAGAAGACGGCCTCCTCGCAGCATTGGATGAAACGGGCATGGGTTCGATAGTCTTCTCGCCTTTGGCACAGGGTTTGCTCACCGATAAATATCTGGACGGCATTCCTGAAGGCTCACGCGCCAGCAAGCCGCACGGTTTCCTCAAACCCAAGCAGATCACGTTGGAGCGGAAGGCACAAATCCTGCGCCTGAACGAGATTGCCAAAGAACGCGGTCAAACGCTGGCTCAAATGGCGATTGCGTGGGTGCTGCGTCATCCACAAACCACCTCGGCACTCATCGGCGCAAGCACCGTGACACAGGTCGAGGATTGTGTTGGTTCGCTTAAAAACTTAGACTTCACTGCTGAGGAATTGAAGGAAATCGATTCGATTGCTCCGCGTGACGCTTAATTGAAATAAAAAAAGGAGCGCACACGCGCTCCTTAACCGATTGATAGGTTCTATCTATTTATTCTGGCGCGTAAACCAGTCCCATAACCCCACCGAAGTTCCGCGAACTCAGCAGCTTCAAGGTCACGTTGCTGTCCTCTTGGAAAAGCCGCTGTCCCTTGCCTAGCACCACAGGATACACCAGCAGACGAATTTCATCCACGAGCTTGTTTTGAATGAGCGTTTGGGCTAATTTGGCGCTGCCGTGAACCACAAGGTTGGGACCATCTTCTGCCTTGAGTTTGGTGATTTCTTCCACAGCATCGCCTTTGATGATGACCGAATTGTTCCACTCAGCTTTTTCTAAAGTCGAGGAGACAACATATTTGCGTGTACCGTTAAAATAAGCGGCTCCCGGATCTTCATCTTTCCGTTGCGGCCAAGCGGATGCAAACCCTTCATAGGTCACCCGTCCCAGCAGCAAGGACTCGTTGGCCGATGTTTCCTCGCCTTTAAACCCTGCAATCTCGTCATTCCAATACTTGAATGTCCATTGTGGATTTTCGATAACGCCATCCAGCGACATAAACTCGGTGATGGTGATTTTGCGCATGATATTTTCCTTTTAGTCAGATACGCTCGTTGTTTGGATCAATGAATACATCATAATCCAACTCAAGCATCGGGTCTTGGAAAAAAACGACACTTACTCTGATTGTGTCTGTTGGAGGATTTGTGCGGGTGTCTGACCGATAAAATGCTTGAGTGAGTTAGTGAGGTGTGATTGGTCGAAGTAACCTAGCGCATAGGTCGTATCAATGATTGACGTGCCTTGCTTCAGCAGTGCCATTGCTTTGTGGGCACGTTCGATTTGTTGAACCGCTTTATAAGTGAGTCCGGTCGAGCGTAAAAAACGCCGCTGTACCGAGCGTAATGACAGGTCTTTGAGTTCGCCTTGGAGTGCTGCCTCAACTACAGGCTCGCGCATCAGCAGTTCATCCTTCACCAGTTGCTCGATGAAAACATCGGCGTTATCAAACGTCGGGATTTCCCACGCGCTGCCGTGCAACCACACCGATTTGCTGCTGGCTTCAGGCAGGTTTAGGCCACCATTCATTAGCTTTTGTGTGGGCAAAGGCGGCAGAAACGAACCAAGTTTCAGGATAATCCCAAAAAACTCAGCATCTTCTGGAATATCTGCGGGACGAGACTGCGTTTCTGGACCTCGTACGGTGAGCGATGTCTTGCCTTCTTGTTTGGTCACCACGATTTCCATATTGGTGCCAGCCATCGAGGTAAATGAACCGCCGCCCACATGGTGGGTGTGCCAGATCGCTTGGATAAATGAGGAGTTGGGTTGGCGGTAATCGAAAACAAAGGCCATGCGGCTAACCTGTTTTGGCGAAACGGATTGCCGAACGGGCGCGTAGTTTAGCCGTTTCTTCGTCACGGCTCTTGGGCGGCGCATTGGTTTCCAACGAACGCAGGAGGACACTGGAAACCATCGCGATCTGCTCAACGGCTGCGTTAAAAGCGACTTCGTTGGCTTTAGAGGGTTTAGTGAAGCCGCTAACCTTACGCACATACTGTAAGGCGGCAGCACGGATTTCGTCGTCGCTGACACAGGGTTCGAAGTTGAATAAGGTTTTGATGTTTCTGCACATAGAAGCGTTCCTTTTTCTCACCAAAATGAGCTTGCCATTCGGGTAAATGGTCGCTCAAACATCTATAAATTATAGGTGTTTTTCGGTTCAAAAGCAACGAACGCATTTTCTAAGGGGAGGAGGTATGACACTGTAGGGGCGCAAGGCTTTGCGCCCATTTCCAAACCGGTATCCGTTTGGATTACCGCAACTGTTCGACGATCTTGGCGATACGCCGTTCGCGGGTTTCGGGGGTTTTGGCATCCGTCACCTGCCGCACGAATTCCTTGCGTTTGGAGGGGGCGGAGGCATGAAAGGCTTCGGTTGCGCCGGATTTGGCAGCCAGTGCAGCGGCTAAATCTTCGGGCAGTTCATAGATGCGCGGTTCGGTATCCAAATCAAGAGTCACGTCTACTTCATCGCCTGCTTTAACTCCGACGATTGCCCGATTTTCGGAGCTGACTCCCACCATGTAATTACCGCTCATCACAGCAACCGTACTCTGGTAGCTCTTACCGTTGATCGTCACCTTCACGGCTGGCTTTTTGCCCCCACCGAGGCTTTCGATAACTTCCGGTGGAATTTTAATTCCGGCTGTGTTGCCACCAGTACTGATAATGGTGGTGTGAAATGTAGGCATCATTGAGTCCTTCGTTGATAAGCAGGTTACGCGCTTGCGGCTTGCTTCATGAGTTTGGCAAGTAAATCATAATCGACGGTTTTCCCTTTGAGGATTTTAACCGTTTTTCGTTCAGGTGGGCCAGCTTCAAAGAAACCGTCCGGTCCTTCAATGCCTTCGGCGTTGAAAATGGTGAAGGTCACCCAACCCTTAGCCGTACCCAGAACCGCCGCATACTTGCCACTCTTCAGGAAGTGCGGCTTACCATATTGTATCCGTTCGCTGACATCGGGAATATTCTCGTTGGCGATCTGGCGCAACTGATTGCTCACCTCAACTTGCCATTCTTGGCCTGCTTTGCTGTTCAAGTTGTTGATGAAATCGGTGACTTCTTGGTTCATGTTGGTTTATATCCTTGCTGCACAAATCAATTATTGATCTTCAAAACGACTTAGATTGTAGGGGAGCACCTATGTGTGCTCCCGCTTTAAGTGTTGATCCGATGGGTTGTGTCTACCCCAAGAACTCGGTTATCGCGGCTCCAAGCACAGCACCATCCACATTATGCTGTTGACCTTCTAAGGTGCGGCGTGTGCCATTGGGAAGATTTTTCCCGATAGCATCAGCCGTTTCGTGCATGAAGGGGAAGCTCGCTCCACCGTCAATCACAATCGTCGGCACTTTACTATCGGCAATCTTGGCCTCTGGCAGCGAATAATCGCCCATCACGGTTGCATCATATGCCAGCGTGTGTGCTATGGCCTCTTGAGCAGGCCACCACGGTGAACTCTTTGCCTGTGCCACAAATTCTGGTGGCAAACCCACGACCTTCGCCATAAAGTATTCGGCTGCTTCACCACGTTTGCCCTGTGCCACGAAATCGCTAAAAATCTGGGCGGTGTTGGGAGCCGGACGCATTTGCGGATTCATAATATAAGGCGGTTCCCACAAGACCAGTTTGGTTACCTTGGTCGGCAGTTTACGAGCAGCTTCGAGTGCTAATGCTGCGCCAGACGAACTGCCATACAAATAAGCGGTTCCACCTGCCGCATCAATTACGGCCTCAATATCCTCGATCTCGCGGTCAACCGCATACGGCTGGGTATCACCGCTCTTGCCGCGTCCACGACGGTCATAGTTGTAAACGGTGTAATGCGGTGCGAGTGCTTCAGCAAGTGAGGCATTTGAACCCTTATCCACCGAACCGCCACTCACCAGAACGATGGGCTTGCCTGCACCCAGCTTGTCGTAGGTGATAATCGTGCTGTCTTTTGAGGTTACGCTTTCCATGTTGTTTTCCTTCTTGACCTAACGGTCGTTAATGTCTGTGAGTACAGGTTTAATATCGACAATCGGCGTACCGTCGATGGCTTCGATGGGCGCGACTTTTAAGCGTCCTTCGCCAGCTTCCAAGACTGACACCCGATGTAAGCCGATTGGGTTGGGACGATCCGGTGAACGGGTTGCGAACACGCCGGTTATGGGATTGTTCGGATTGCTGCGCGGATGCACTTGAAGCACATCCCGTTGTCCACGATGCAACCATGTGAGAACGATCAACTCATCACCGACTTTGATGCCCATCAGCCCTTGTGCCACTTGCGGGCTGAGTTCGAGCCACGCCTCATAAGTACCTTCGTCGCCTTGTTTGGGTGCTGCCGCCAGATCAAACAGCGTGGAACGGATGACACCAATTGGTTCAAGAGTGTAGTTGATTTCGTCCATCGTCAATGCTCTCCGTGAAACGGCTTAGGCTTTACTGGCGGGTTGAAGCGTCAGAATGGTCATGCCTGAGCCATACGTTTTTGAACTGATAGGTTTCAGTGTCTTGGTGTCTGCACCCTCTTTGAACAGCCGTTTGCCCATACCCAGAATAACCGGACAAATCAGCAGGTTTAGTTCATCAATCAGTTCCAATTGCAGCAAGGATCGAACCAACGAGCCGCTGCCAACGATGTTAATGTCCTTACCGGGTTGATTCTTCAACTCGGTGATTACGGTGTCAAGATCGCCTTTGAGCAGAGTCGAATTTGTCCATTCGGCCTTATCCAAAGTGTTGGAAACCACATACTTCTTTTGGTTGTTCATCTGACCAGCGAAAAAGTCATCCTCCGGTTGGGCAGACCAGAAAGCTGCAAATTCCTTGTAGGTCGTTCGCCCCAAGAGCATCGCATCGCTTGAAGCCATGCCGCCCATGATAAACCCGCCGACTTCATCATCCGTGAAACGCATCGACCAGCCGCGTTTGTCAGGGAGGGTTACATCGCCGGAACCCGGTGCTTCGTAAACACCGTCTAATGTGATGAAAATTCCAGCGGTTAGTTTTCTCATGATCGTTCTCCTTGTGCCGTTAGCTGAATTGTTTCTATTTTATCGCAACGGCGGGAAGGTGTATTGTACAAAAACGACACCCGCGTAAATCCTGAGCGATTTGTTTTCGTCTTATTGATCTGCGGGCATCGGTGCATCCAAAAAGGGTATGACGGTCGATGCCATTACAGGCGACGAAAAGATGCTGTAATGGGTGATTCCCGGCAGGATAGCCAAGCGTGAGTTCGACATGCCCGATCCATCCCAACCCGCGTCTTTCTGACCACCGCCCAACAGTTCGAAGAACTCGACCGCATGAGCTGTGCGAACACTGTCCGCATCACCCACAACCAACATTGTCGGGGATTTAATATTGGGGATGTCCTTCGACCAGTCATAAGGCGTTCGCAGCAAGTCACCGAGTTTGGTCAGCAGCACAGGCCAATCTTCAGGCTTGGGCGCGATGCTGGCATAAAGTTGATACATCGGCGTCTGCTTCATCGGTTCGGCTGCGGCAGCACTCATTTGCGACATGCCAGCCAACACTTCGGGATACCAACCGTCACTCTTGAAAGGTGCTGAAACCAGTACCAATTTCCGCACAACTTCGGGATGGTTGATGGCTGTTTTGAGAGCAACACCACCGCCCAACGAATAACCCATCACATCGGCTTTCTCGAAGCCCAGATATGGGATTAAGCCCGCAATATCGTCCGCCATCGCCTCAAAAGTCATCGGACGCTCAACATTTGCTGTGCGTCCGTGCGCTTGCAAATCCACCGCTATGACCTGCCGACCTTTTGCCAGCATCGGCACGACTTCACCGAACATCTCAATCGCGCCTACACCACCATGCAGCAGAATTAGCGGTTCACCTGTGCCATAAATTTCATAGTACAAGTTGATGCCATTAACGGGCGCGTAGCCGGTTTTAGAAGCAGCGTTCATCGTTTGGTTTCCTTCTATCGTTGGTGCTATTGGAGTAGCATCATTCTGTGCGAGTGCAAACAATGATGTTGATAGTGCAAGGCCAACTGTGGCGACAATCGGAACCAAAGTTCGTCTCAGCATTTCCATTCTCCTCTTGGTTTGGTTGAACGGTTTTAGTATCCGTTATTCAAGAGGATCTGTATTGTACAGAAACGACAGCCGTTCCTCCCTTCCTTGATCCATAATTTGAGCGGGGGTTAGCCCGATATACTGCTTGAGGGCGCGAGTCAAATGGGGTTGGTCAAAGTAACCTGCTTCAAAGACCGTATCCAGAATTGATGTGCCTTGCTTGAGGAGTGTCGTTGCTTTTCGGGCGCGTTCGATCTGGCGCACGACGCTATGTGTCAAGCCGGTTGCATGCAAGAATCGGCGCTGAGCGGTACGCAAGGATAAGTCATGAGGTTCATCCCGCAGCACAGTATCAACAATCGGGTCATGTACCAGCAGCCCTTCGCGCACCAACCGGTCTACAAAGGTGTCCGCGTTTTCATAGGTCGGTACTTCCCATATCGAGCCATTTAACCAGAATGATTCGAAAGCACCTTGCGGCAAATCAATATCACAATCCACGAGAGTCGGAATGGGGAGATTTTGTATGAACGTGCCAACCTTAAAGAGGATTCCAACGAAATCAGCGTCGTCTGGGGCATAAGCCGGGGACGCTTTGGTTTCTGGCCCGCGCATGGTAATCCGCATCGTACCTTTGCGCTTAGTGATGACCAAATCAGGATAGTTCCCGGCAATCGAGATGAACGATCCTGACTGTTCAGTGCGGTTGCTCCACACACACTCAATCAGTGGCGACTCTGATGGCCTTTCGTTCGGCATTAAATCCATTCGTATGCTCCCAACGTTGCGACTCTTCCCTAAGCTCGACAAAGTCAGATTAGGTTCCTGTAATCGGTTCATACAATTCGTCGTTGAGAAATCGAGCCTGTGAGCTGATTTATTGTTCTAAACGTTGCTCAAATAGTGAGGTATGATTTCCACAATTCATGGAATGGCTTCCTACAGAATCTCAGTCTGATATTTTGATCTATCCAATCGGGAATCTGTTATTTGAATCGTCTTGACCCTAAAAATGATTTGAAGTGACTTCCTACAATTGACTACACATCTCTAATATGACTTTGTCGAGCTAAGTACAGAATAGCATATTTGTTCTTATAGAGCAAGCGAAAGTTGAGGGATGACGCTCATTCAAACAGGGGTTAACAATTCGGGGAATATGAAAAGACTCCGATGACGAACCGGAGTCTTTCGATTGGGGTTAGCCGTTATAGGCTTGGCGTAAAGTTGGCACGTCGATTTTCTTCATCTTGAGCATAGCTTCCATCGTGCGCCGTGACTTATCAGGATCAGGATCACCCAACATTTGCCCCAGAGCGGATGGGACGATTTGCCACGAGAGGCCAAACTTATCCTTGAGCCAACCACACTGCCCTTCCTCACCACCATTGGCAGTGAGGTTGTTCCAGAAATGATCGACTTCTTCCTGTGTTTCGCAGCTTACGAAAAAAGAGAAGGCCTCCGTAAGTTGATACATTGGGCCGCCGTTTAAGGCCATCACCGTTTGTCCATCCAGTTCGAAGCTCGCGCTCATAACTGTGCCTGCCGGAACCGGCGCACCTTCGCCATAACGGCTGACGTTGACGATTTTAGAGTTGTCGAACAGCGAGACATAAAAGTTCATAGCTTCTTCGGCTTGGTTATCAAACCACAGGAAAGGGGTGATCTTGCTCATTTGGTGTTATTCCTTTTTCTAGATCGATTTCGATTGGCTAAATAGGTTGATGTAACTTGAGAATTCGTTCCACTAGCGATCTGCCTGGTCGATGCTAGGGGTCATTTTCCTTGATGAATTCGGTCATAAATCACGCATAACGCGCCACTCTCCGTAGGGGTGTTTTGGCGTAATTTCCAAGACGATGCTGGCAAGCCATCCTCAAACAGACGAGCGCCACCCCCAACAATTTCTGGATCTAAGGTGATGCTCAAGCAGTCGAGGGCATCAGCACGAAGCAGACTCTTGATAATACTGCTGCTAGCAAGGACGATAATATCGCCACCCTCATGTTGTCTCAGGTCTTGGATAACTGTAGTGGGATCAGTATTCACAATACGAGAGTTTTCCCACGTTGGCACTTTCAATGTGGAGGAAAATGCGATCTTCTCCACCGAATTAAGCCACTTGGAGAAGGCGCGGTCGCGCGGGTCGGCGGTCTCGTCGTTAGCAACAGCAGGCCAGTAGCTTCCGAAACCCTCGTAGTTCTTCCTGCCCAAGAGGACTGTGGTGGCTGGAGATGTGACAGCAATCATGTTATTTCGTGCCCCATTCGTGATTGCATGAGGGACAATCCATCCCATATCGTACTCGCCACCTACCCCTGCCGTTCTTCCGTCTAGTGATAAGGAAATGTTTGCGATGACGTTGCGGTAAGTATCAGATTTATGTTGTGTAGTCATTGATATCGCTCCTTTTGCACTCATGTGGGCTGGTTTTCGATTACATACACATCATAATCGAGCAAAAGAGCAGGGTCTTGTAAAAAATGGCAAGCTATTCTGATTCGTTGGATTTGATGATTTGCGCGGGGGTATGACCGACCCACTGCTTGAGGGATTTAGTTAGATGCGGTTGGTCGTAATAGCCGAGTTCGTAGACGGTATCCAGAATCGATTTACCGTGACGCAGGAGAGCGGCGGCTTGCTGGGCGCGTTCGATTTGGTGGATGTGGTTTTGGGGTAAACCGGTAGCTTGTAAAAACCGATGGCGAAGGGTGCGAGGGGCAACATCTTGTGGATGTCCTTGTAGGGCGGTCGATACAACCGGATCACGTACCAGCACTTCATCTTTCACAAGACGGTCTACAAACGTATCCGCGTTTTCAAAGTCGGGGAATTCCCATGAAGTGCCGTGCAACCAGAAGGATTTGCTGGAGGCATCCGGTAAAAGTGTTTCTTTGGCGATGAGGGATTTCGCCGGTAGATGAGGGATAAATGTACCGAGTTTAAATTTGATCCATAAAATCTCAGCACCTTCGCCCCAGGTGGCTATACCGGATGTCGGCAGTGATCCGACAACCAAGGGCAGTACATGTCCGTTGGCCTTTACCAGAACAATATGCCAATGGCTCTCGGCAGGGCGAATGGTTGAGCCTTTGCCGATTGTCCAACCTCGTGTGATGGATTCGACAAATGGTGAGTCGGATGCGCGTTCCTCAGAAATCATGCTCATACCACTATCCTCATAAGGCAAACCGACAAACTTATCTTAGTATATTTGTTCTGTGCTGGCAAGCAATTAACAATGTGAATGCCTGTAGGGCAAGCCGGCGGCTTGCCCACAAAACGCATACGGTTCGATTAGTCTAGTTCCGCAAATATTCACTCGTCAGCGATTGTTTTGCGCTCAGGATTTCTTTGGGAGTTCCTTCGAACATCACCTTGCCGCCTTTGCTGCCACCTTCTGGCCCCATATCAATGAGCCAATCGGCATTCTTGATGACATGCAGGTTATGCTCGATGACAATCACCGTGTTACCCGAATCCACCAAGCGGTTCATGATCTCCATCAGATGACCGATGTCCGACATGTGCAAACCAGTCGTCGGCTCATCCATCACATAAATGCTGCCCTTTTTGTGGAGTTCGCTGGCGAGTTTGATGCGCTGGCATTCGCCACCGGAGAGCGTGCTTAAGGCTTGTCCCAATCGCAGATAGTTCAAACCCACATCACTCATGGCTTGCAGCTTACGGGTGACTTCTTTGATCTCGAAGTATTCCAATGCCTGCTCAACGGTCATTTCTAGTACATCGGTGATCGACTTACCATTGAGCTTATATTCCAGTACTTCTTCCTTAAACCGTTTGCCGCCGCAGATTTCACAGGGGGTCTTCACACTGTCAAATGGGCCAAGGTCTGTAAAAATGACACCTAAACCTTGGCAGTTTTCACATGCACCCGCCGAGTTGAAACTAAACAGCGATGCGTTGACTTTGTTGGCGCTGGCGAAGGCTTTACGCACATCATCCATAATGCCGGTGTAGGTTGCGGGGTTGGAACGGCTGTTAACACCGACTGGCGCTTGGTCAATCACAATCGCATCAGCATGTTGGCTCAGGAAAACATCATTAATCAACGAGCTTTTACCCGAACCAGCCACACCGGTAACCACCGTCAACACACCCTTGGGTATTTCGACGCTCACATTTTGCAGGTTGTTCACTTTCGCATTCTTAATGGCGAGTGTGCCTTTGGCTGGACGGAAACTGTCCTTAATCGGCACCGACCTATTCATGAACTGACCGGTTAAGGTATCGGCTTTGAGTAACCCCTCGTAGCTGCCTTCATAAACAATCTGTCCGCCACCACTGCCTGCCTTCGGGCCAACATCGACAATATGATCCGCCACTTTAATCACATCAGGGTCATGTTCCACCACAATCACGGTGTTGCCTTTATCGCGCAGCTTTTGCAGTAGTTCGTTCATCCGGTGGACATCACGCGGGTGCAAACCGATGCTCGGTTCATCAAAGATATACATCACATCCATCAAACTGCCGCTGAGATGCTTCACGATTTTGACACGTTGTGACTCACCACCGGACAGGGTGTCCGTTGGGCGGTCGAGGCTCAGATAAGGCAGGCCAATGTCGATCAGATCTTGCAAGCGTTCGGTGAGCTGTGCCACCACTGGCGCGGAAGTCGGATCATTAATGCGTTTAACGATATGAATGACCTCGCCCACTTCCATTGCTGACAGTTCGGCGATATTGTGACCATCAATCTTGCAAGCGAGTGCGGCTTGACTCAAGCGCGCCCCATGACACAGCGGGCAAGTCTGCATCGTGATGTAAGGCTCAACAGACTTTTGGGTACGCTCCGACAGGGTTTTAATATCGCGCAGGATGAACTTGCGCGTGAACTTATCAACGATTCCCTCAAAGGTGATATTGATGGTTTTGTTGCCAAAGTTGGTTTTAACCTTAACGGGTTCGCTGTGCAGCAGGCGTTGCATTTCTTCGTCGGTGTAATCAGCCAGCTTCTTGTTACCATCAAACAAGCCGGTTTCCCCGAGGTCCATCCAGCTATCTTGGAACACAATCGCGCCTTCGTTCAGCGATTTAGATGTATCCAGAAACTTGGTCAAATCAACACCAATCTTACGACCTACACCGTTACATTCAGGACACATGCCCTGCGGATCATTGAAGGAAAAGGCGTTGGTATGACCCGCGAACGGCTTACCAACCCGTGAAAAGAGCAGCCTCATGATTGACGAAATATCGGTTGCTGTACCCATTGTCGAGTGTGATCCACCGCCCATACGTTTCTGGTCAACCACCACCGCCATACTTAAATTTTCGATGGAGTCGGCATCGGGTTGAGCATAACGCGGCAAAAAGTTACGGATGAACATACTGAAGTTTTCATTGAGCAGCCGTTGGGCTTCGGTGGCAATGGTGTCGAACACAATAGACGACTTGCCCGAACCGGATACACCCGTAAAGATGGTGATCTTACGCTTGGGAAGGCTGAGCGACACATTCTTAAGGTTATTCTCACGGGCATGGCGAACTTCGATATATTCTTGGGTCACTGTTCTATCCTTTTCGGTTGCTCTATTCACG
>JBBQLX010000028.1:0-51811 GCA_038328375.1 Aggregatilineales bacterium
CTCAGTCAATCCGCGAATGCCAGTGATGTTCAGCCGTTCATAGGGTCGATCCCGCCGTAGCGTTTGCAGATGTTCGCCACTTTGAAGATCCCATATCATGATGGCTCCATCGTTGCCACAACTTGCGAGTTTTGTCCCATCAGGACTTCTACTGAGTGCCTGTATTCTGTTCATATGTACGTGACGCACAAGCAAACACTCACCATTTTGCACATTCCACCAGCGTAAAGTGCCATCATCATCTCCGCTGACTAGTATGTCTTCATTTGTACCCCATGCTATAGCATAGACAACTCCCGGATGGTTCTCAATCAACCGCAGACGATAGTCGTTTTGTACATCCCATATAAACAATTCACCACCATCTATACCGCGACTGCCAGAAGCCAATTGCGTTCCATCTGGACTCCAAGCCAAACTCACGACCATACTATGATGTCCTGCTAGTTGATAGCGTAATGTGCCATCTGTCGCATTCCACACATACACAATGCCATCATCACCTCCCCCTGCCAGTAGCATTCCGTCCGGACTCCATACCACACGACGTATCCAAGTCGGAAATTCACATCCCATCCATGGTTGATGATAGGTCTTCGACTCGAATATTTGCACACCATGCTTGCTAGTGCCGACAGCTAATCGTCCTCCGTCAGGACTCCAAGCCAGCGCATAGAACACATTGTCGTGGTCATTAGGATATTGCAATATCTTGAAGCATACTCCTGATACCGAGTCCCACAAGCGAATAACGTTGTTCCATTCGCTGCTAGCTAAACATTTCCCATCTGGGCTCCATGCGACTCCACATACCGCTCCAGCGTGTCCGTCCAGTGAGTAGGGTAATGTACCATCGCTCAAATTCCATAATGTAACTATTTTATCAATCCCACCACCTATCAAATGCCTACTATCAGGACTCCAGTCAACAGCGTAGAGAGACTTAGAGTATCCCTCGACAGTACGTATACAGTGCATATTGATGACATCCCATAGATGCAGTGAATTTCCACCCGCACTTAGCAGGCTGGAACCATCCGGCATAAAAGCAAGTCCACTAATATGATGTTCATGGCCTTGCAACACAGTACGATAGCTGCCTTTTTCAACATCAACCAACCAAATCATTTTGTCGATGCCGCCACAGGCAAGTGTAAGCCCGTCCGGGCTCCAAGCTAAACGACCAATACGTGCCAGATGTCCAACAATTGTTTTCCGAGGGTAAAATTGATTATTTATCAAATCCCATAGCTTAACCGTACCGTCAAAGCTTGTACTCGCGAGTATCCTACCATCAGGCGAAAAAGCTAGTGAATCAACAAAAGTTGTATGTCCAACAAACACCTGTAAGCACTTCGCTAGACCGTTTTCTGGAATCTCCCATAAACGAATATAGCCTTCCTGATCACCGCTGACAAGCAGTCTTCCATCCGGATTCCAGTTAACGGTACATCCAGATACCCCGACAGGATGTGGAAGTGTCTGAAGTTGGTTACCACTCTCTACATCCCAGAGTACAACAGTGGCATCATTGCTGCCGCTGGCAAGCATACGGTTATTCGGAGAAAATGCTAAACAGTTGACATGTGCTATATGTCTTCTCAACCAGAGTAGTTTGCCACTCTCTACATCCCAGACTTTAAGTGTGCAATCCCAACTTCCAGTTGCGAGGATACGTCCATCCGCGCTGAATTTAATTGTCCATATCATGTCACTATGGGCTTGCCACGCACTCTGCAAGGTCATACTGCTTGCGTTCCATATCAGAACCTCGCCACGTCGAGTAGAAGCAGCCCATTGTTTCCCTGATTTGCTAACATCAAGTGCTATTACAGAATCAAAGGTGTCAGAAAAAACACTATCCTGAATAAAGGATTTCGACAATGTTGTATCCTGCATCTCGACGCCTTGCAGATATGCACTCCGCACTACCAGTCGCGACAAATCCAGACCACGTAGATGGCCCCGGAGCAAATGCAGCATCGCCAGCAGGTTAGCCGGCCCGTAGCCCTGTGCAGTCTCTGCCTGTGTGCTCAGTTGATTAAGCAGCACCACTAGCCGATCCTCGAGCGCACTTTTGAGCCGATATTCACTTCGCAAATATTCCAGAATTGGCGCGACGATCACGCGTTGCTGCGTCTGCCGTACATATTCACGCGTTTGTGCTAGTTCTAGCCCATATTCAATCAGCAGTCCAAACCTACCTTGCTTAATCTCGTCACTGACTTCCGTTACTAGTCGCGAGGTTACATATTCCAGTACCACCGATTGGAGTGTAAAACTACCCGGTTGTGACCCTCGTTCCACTAACGAACGCCGGCGTAACGACTCAACTGCTTCTAGCATGCGTCCGCGTGGTACTGGCATGACCAGTAGTCGCGCCAATTCATCGAAGGTCACAGGTTCGCGCATAATCGCCAGCCACAGCAGAACATTTTGTTCAAAACCTGAAAGCCGAACAAATTGTTCACTTAGCAGTTCGCGTACACCGCCAAAGATAATTTCACCCTGTTCCAAAAACGGTGCAATCGCGCCACCAAATAAATCAACTATCGTCTGCGCCATAATTTTCAGGGCTAACGGATTACCAGTATAAGCTTCGATCAATCGTGCCCGTTCATCCGGGTCGCCGACTACATTTTTTTCCACTAACAATCGTTCGCACGCTTCAACATTTAGCCGTGCTAATCTTAAAACACGCACGGTTGACCGACTGCCTTCCACTGTGACGAGAACAGCCGGTTTTTCTCGGCTGGTCAACATAACGCAGCTTTGATGTTTGGTTTCGGCGCTTAAACGCAGGAATTGGGCAAACCCCTCGTAACCAGCGCGCATTCGTCCCTGACCTTCACCTTCTTCGAGGATTGTCTCCAAGTTATCGAGAACAATGAGCGTCCTCGCCGCTCGCATTTGATCCAGTAATGCGCCCATCTTCCGTTCAAGACTGATTGCCATGTCACGAAAATTCTCTGGCGCAAGCACCTGCAATAAATCATCAATCAGCACCTCACAGGTCGGCAGATCACGCAGCGAACGCCAGACAACCATATCAAAATGCGCCACCATTTGATGCATCAAACTCACCGTCAGTGCCGATTTGCCAATGCCTCCCATGCCTAGCACACTAATTACCTGACAGCGTTCTTCAATAACCCATTCTTTTAGGAGATTCAATTCCCATTCACGCCCGTAAAAATTCGTTACCGCCAGTGCATCCCCCCAATCGACACGAGACCCATCCGATGTAGATACGGCGGCAGGCGCGACTGTAACCGCGCTGAACACCTTGGTTGGATGGGATACAAGGATGCTGGCTGCTTCGGCTGCGGGTGGCGTAGTAGGTTGGGGCAGCAGGCTACTAAAAGGTAACTCGCTGAGAATCGCTTCCAATGGCAGTTCGGTTGCTGCCGCCCATAGTTCCGCGAAGGGTTCTGCTCCCAATATAATTTGAAGGCTATTGAGGGTGTTATCCATGTCCCCTTGATCGGCAGGCCGCAGCGGTATTCCCATCTGCACACGCAGGGAGGCAGTTGTGCTGAGGAGTCGGACAGCGATTGCCGTTTGTCCTTGCCGCGTCATCACGCCTGCCAGCGCTTCCATGGTCGAAGCCACCAGCAAACGCGGCCCGACCACCAACCCCAGCCGCAGCGCATCGGTCAAATCTCTCAGGGCTGCGTCGAGTTGTCCCTGCGCCTGCAAGATATAAGCGGCTGTAATCAGGACTTCCGCGATACTTCCATCGGCATGGAGGCGGCGAAACAGCGTTTCGCTTTCGCTGACCAGTGAAAATGCTTTTGCTAAATCGGCTTCGAGATAAGCAGCCTGCGCGAGATTATTGAGTGAAAAACCAATCGCCCATTGCAGACCTAGATCACGCGAGATGGCGAGGCTTTCCTCACAATATTTCCAGACATTTGCCGTATCACCCTGATCCCGTGCGACATCGCCTAATCCGAGCAATCCGGCTGCAAGTCCCTCGCGGTCACCAATGGTGCGGTGCAGTTCGACGCACTCCTCAAACAGCGCGATAGCCCGCGTGAATTCGCCTTGTTCACGCAGCACCAGCGCCATCTCGTAAATAGAATTTCCCAAACCACCGCTGCTCAGGCTGCCGCGATCCCCCATCGCACGATAGCGCGACAATGATGCTTCGAACAACACGGTTGCCTGTTGATATTGGCCTGCTGCCCGTGCTTGGCGGGCTTCAGTAGAGAGCAGGAGGATTTCACTCTCTGTTTCACCAAGCTCACGACCGAGCGTAATGCTCTGTTCATAAAGTTGTTTGGCATGGGCATAATCGTGCTGGTCAGAGGCCATCCACGCCGCGGTATGCATCGCCCGTAATCGAGCGCTCGTGGTCGCAGCATCAGAACTATGGTCGGAGTGCCCCAGCAGTTCTTCCAACCATGTACGACCTTCACCGTAATAACCCCGCCGCCGCCAGTACTTCCCAAGCGCGACACCCAGTAGGATTCCAAGGGTGTAATTGCCGCTGTCCAGCGACCATTGCAGCGCCGCCCGCATATTATCCTGTTCCCGATCCAACAGTTCGGTTGACGCATCGACACTGGAAGTATCCCATTGTGCCGAAGTTGCCTCGGCCAGCGCAATATAATAAGCGGCGTGGGCATGTTTAAGCTGCTCCACCTCACCCGGTGCCGCTAATTTTCCCTGTGCATATTCACGGATCGGTTCTAGCAGGACGAACCGTGTATCCGCCTCAACCGTAGACAGCGCATAATGAGCCGTCGAATGTCCCTCGCCGCTAATCTGTCGCAGCAGGGATTTATCAACCAGTGACAGCAGCACCGGGAATTTGATTCCGGTCACTCGCTCAACTGCCTCGGCTGTACACCCCCCTTGGAAAACCGCTAACCGGCTGAGCAATACCCGTTCTGGTTCTAACAGCATGTTCCACGAATGGTCGAACACAGCCCTCATACTCCGATGTCGTGCTGGAATATCACGGAAGGTCGTGGCAAGCACATCCAAGTTGGTGCGGATTTGATGTTCAATTTCCTCTATTGGGAGCGCTCTCACACCCGCTGCCGCCAGTTCAATTGCCAGTGGCATTCCTGAGACTTGTTGGCAAATGGAGATGATAAACGGCAGCGCTGCTTCAGAGATCGCTATGCCGGACTGTATCTGCATCACCCGCTCGGTGAAGAGTTGTACTGCGCTGTAGTCCATCATTTCAGTTAAAGTATGACCCGAATCACTCGCCGGATACGACAAACCCTCAACATCAAACAACCATTCGGTGCGTAGGTTGAGCCGTTCACGCGAGGTCACTAGCATCGTGATATTCGGCGCGTGATGCAAAATCTCTAAAACCAGATCAGCCCCTTCCAGCACATGTTCAAAGTTATCGAGTACCAGCAGCATATGCCGCTCACGAAAATAGTTCAGTAAATCGGCAGTTGGATTAAAGCTGTCGTTAAATGTCAGATGCAGCGCTTCACCAATCGCCGAAACAATCTGGTTGGGTGTACCTATGGAAGCCAGAGGCACAAACACCACACCGTCTTTAAAGAACTCCGTTTGGCTTTCAGCCACCTCGATTGCTAAGCGCGTTTTGCCAATGCCACCCGGCCCCAGCAGCGTGAGCAGGCGACAAGCTGGATTTGCCAGCAATCGCGCGATCTCAGTGAGTTCACCACCACGCCCGATAAAGGCTGTCGGTTCGAAAGGTAGATTGATGACTGTCTTGCGTTCGTCTTTTTGCTGCTGTTCTTTCGCTGCAACCTGTAACGGTACAGGTGGAATGCCAGCGAATTTTACGCCTGCTGATTGTGTGAGCAGTCCTGCCAGCCAATGCTCATTCAGCAAAACTTTTTGCCGTGAAATCTGCCACAGTTCGCGCACGGCTTCCGCTTCGCGCCCTACCGGAAACATCTGTTCCTTAATGCCCAGCGCGATCAATTGTTTAATATGTTCGACTTTAGGATAGCTGCTTCCAGCCTCCCATTCCCCTACCGCGCGGCGTGAAACATGCAAATAATCCGCTAAACCAGTTTGCGTTAATCCAATGTTGGTACGCAGCGTCAGCATAGTTTGTCCAAAAGCATAATCCCGATCACGGTAAGCGGATCGCTTCATAGGCAATAGCTTTCTAAATGGCTCAAAAACAGGGCGATGGGAAGTGATGAGAAGTGACATGCCACCCGTTGTACGGTGACTTCACATGTCAACAATATTACACTGGATATTATAACAAGTCGCTGCATTGATTGCTAATCAGTGACCATTTTCAAAGGAGATTTAACACATGCCGCTAACCGCCTCACCACTGGACTGGCATGAAACAAGGCGGTTGTGCGCATGGGAACTCCATCAACAAGGCTGGTCACAACGCAAGATTGCGGTGGAGTTGGGTGTGACACAGGGCGCGGTTAGCCAATGGCTCAAGCGCGTCCATCAAAGCAGCGGAGACATAGGGGCGCTGCGTAACCATCCTGCACCCGGGCGGCGCAGTATGCTGACAACCGAACAGCTTCAACAGCTTCCGGTTTTGATTGCTCGTGGGGCAGAAGCATTCGGTTTTCAAGGAGATCAATGGACGACCAACCGTGTCGCCGCACTCCTAAAGCAGCATTTTGGAGTGTCATACCATCCAGCGCATGTCAGCCGCTTGTTACGAAAGCATTGTCCCGATTGGCGCGATGAGAAGAAAGGGTGAAGGGGTGTTTTCAGCCATAAGATGTGGGCAGCTTTCGCTCACACATGAAACGTCAAGATTGCCCCATTTTGGGAATATTAATCAGGGTGCGAGCCTTCATTATTTCGAGCAGGCAGCACATTCTCAGAAGTTCTTCAACCAATTAACGGAAGTCAATTTATTTTAAGAGAGAAAACTCATGAGAACCTATAGTGAACTAACGACCCAAGAACGTCGAGTTTTAGCCTTAGTTGCTAAAGGCCGCCGCAACACAAAAATTGCGCTCGAACTATGCATCAGCACCCGAACTGTCGAAAATCATCTCTATCATATCTTTGATAAGTTAGGAGTTTCCTCCCGGCTTGAGGCAACTCTGCACGTTATGAATACCGGTTTACTCGCAAATTTCGAATTAAGTGGAATCCCTCATGACACAGAGAGTAATTAGCGTTACTATTTGTACTTGGTAATTTGTAATGAATTATATATTCACTAGGATAATATGATGGCTAAAATGAAGAACCAGACTTTCGAAACCCATAACGACCTATCCAAGCCATTGCGCGACACCATGATTACCTTGGTCAACCAGCAGTTGGCGGACACCTTTGATCTTTATAGTCAGGTCAAGCAGGCTCATTGGAATGTGAAGGGCATGAATTTTATTCAGTTGCACCTTTTGTTTGATGAGTTGGCAGGTCGGCTGAGCGAGTTTACGGACTCGATTGCCGAACGCGCTACCGCACTTGGGGGTAAAGCGATGGGAACAGTACGTCTCACTGCTACGAAATCACAGCTACCTGAATTCCCAACCGACATCGTGGCCGAAAAACAAGTCGTGGAAGTATTGGTGCAGCGTTATGGCGCTTATGCTTCGGGCATCCGTGCGGCGATAGCCACCGCTACCGATGATGAGGATGCCATCACCGCTGATCTCTTCACCGAAATCGGTCGCACTATTGATAAAGACCTCTGGTTTTTGGAAGCTCACATTCAAGGTTAATACTGCCGATTTTTGAGTGAAACCACTCAAAATGTAAGTGGAATTGCTCACGACGTGAAGAGGGCGACAGCCTACCCTTAGAGTATAAGTAAAATGGTTCTTACAGTGAACCTCGCTTTCAACATGAGGTAGTGGTTGCAAAGTGCGTGATGGTGGATAAAAATCGGCCACATAATCGAAGAGACTATCACCTACTCGTGTCGATCATGCGGCAGTGAAGCTTATTATACGCAATGGACACAATAAATGCGGGAGTCCGCAGTACAAGTGCAAAGCGTGTGGAGCCTGCCGCGTGTTGACACCGAAGTACGGTATACACCCGAACAAAAAGCGACGGTTTTAAAACCTTATCGTGAGCGCATGAGTTTGCGTGGCTTGCAATGGGTCTTTGGCTCGTAGCGCAGAACGGTGTTGGGTTGGTTGAAACAACTGGTGGCATCCTTGCCCAGCTTGGTGGAGAGTTTGCTGCCTGCTCAAGCGGATGATACCTTGGAAATGGACGAACTGGTGTCCTTTGTCAACGAAAAATGGTTCAAGCGCTTGTTGTGGACAACCCAATGCCGTCGCGCTCGTCAAATCGTGGCTTTTGCGATTTGCGACCGTTCCGAAACCACCGCTCGCAAACTGTGGCAAGCTATTCCTCAAGCCTATCGCGATTGTCCCGTTTTCACCGACGAATTCAATGTTTACCCGCTGATTGTGCCACCCGCTCAATAGCATCCCGTGCCCAAAAGGCAGCGGACAAACTAATCATCAAGGACGTTTGTAGAACACTTTGCGTCAATGGAATGGTCGTTATACCCGTCGTACTCTCTCTTTTTCTAAAGAGGATCTTTATCACACCTTAGTCACCCACTGGTTCATTATTGAACATAATCTCAGACTGGCTTCATCACTTATCATGTGACCACTATCAAACATGATCCAGTACTTATGCGCTAAGGAGACAATTGTGATGAAGCTCAAGTCCATTCGTACCCTAACCCATGCCCTGTCTGTTGCTATCGTAACCATGCTCATTGTGAGTTTAGTCACCTATTTTTGAGCAAAAACACGTCAATCACTCTATGGACTTTTCGTGCCTCAAACCATTATTAAGGTTCCGGTTTCTAGTCTGCACAATAACCTGTTCACCTCGGGATGGCAAAAGAGCTAAAGCACCCAGCGGGAAAAGTACGACCGAAAGCAAGCCCACCGCCACTAAAGCCGCGCCAAATGAGCGGCTTATTAAGTGGAGTTCAACCCCAATCTGGACAGTAGCCACTATAAAAGGAAGCGAAGTCGCCTGAAAGAGTCCCGCAGAAAGGGCTGACTTCCCACCCAGAATTGACCAATACAGCAATGCTGGTAGCCCGCGCACGAGCAACAGAACACCCAAGAGTAGTGGGATTAGCATGAGATTGGATGTGTTAGCAAACAAGTCGCCAATATCGAAACGCATACCTGTAGTAACCAAAAAGATCGGAATAAAGACACCATAACCGATTGCATTGAGCTTCTGCCGGAACACTCGATGAGCCACCCCATCTTCGCGATCCACAAGACCAAGAATTGCTCCAGCCAAAAAAGCACCGAGGATTACTTCCACACCCAATCGTTCGGCCAAGGCCGCAAAACCGACCAGAAGCAGAAGCGCGCTACGAATGCGGATTTCGGCGCTGTTACCTTCCAGTCGCTGCTGTACTGTTCGTAGGCGCTTCGAGTGTTCGGCTCGCTGTACTGTCAATACCACTACTAGAGCAAGCAGGGCTAATCCACCCACCAGCAGAATCTGAACACCGACTCCTGCCGAGGTGCGCGAAAAGAAAAGTGTCAACAGGATGACAGTTCCAAAATCAGCTATAGACGCACCTGCAATAACCAACTGTCCAAAAGTCGTCTGGGTTTCGTTGGCTTGATTCAATATTCCAACCACAATGCCTAGAGCGGTCGCTGCCAGCGTGATAGCCAACAAGAGCGGTGATTCGATAATACCCAAGGCCTGTAGTCCATAGCTGATAAGCAGCGCTAGACCGAATGAGAGTAGGAAGCCGAGTGCAGCTGGCCTAATTAACCGACCAAGTGTATCGAAAGCGATCTCCGCTCCAGCGAGGAAAAGCAGAAATGCAAGACCAATCAGCGCCAGCGCCGCAACCGTCGAATCGACCACGGCAAGGCGAAGGCCAGCCGGGCCAATCAAAATGCCAAGTAATATCTCGAGGACAGCCACAGGCAGGCGCAGGCGCGGCACAATACCGAGCAAAAGAGGCGCAGCGACAGCCGCAGCCACTACCATTAGCAGATTAATAAATAAGATGTTCTCCACGGCAGCTTTTCCCAATCTCTAGCCTTTCGGGTCAATTAAGTGACTACGGGTCCGACGGTGCTAACACCCTGAAGAAAGCCTAGAAAGATCAGTGGTTCATTGAGGGCACATACCGAATGCACTTCGGCTACATCAAAAGTGATAAGCGTGTTGGCTCCGTATTCATGTGCGATGCCATCTGCACCCGAAAATATTCCTCGCCCTTGCAAAATAACAATGTAGAAAGGCGAATGCGGCGCATTATGTTCTACAATACTTTGCCCGGCCTTCAGCATAAATCGCAGGATACGACCATTTTTATCCACCAAAAGTGGCTGGGCAAATGCATGATCATTGTGAAATTCGAATGCTTCCAATAACGATACTGTTTTCATAACCATCTCACTTTCAAACTAATACACCCCTTAGTCCGTCACTTGAAGGACAATTTTGCCGGGAGTTCTACCACCCTTTTTATGTTCGTAAGCTTCACTAGCCCGCGAAAGGGGGAGAACCTTCGAAACCAACGGGCGTAATTGTCCAGCATCAATCAATTGAGCAATTTGAGTCAGTTCTGTTCGGCTAGGCTCTACCACGAAAAAGACGGCACGAACACCATAACTAGTGGCTGTTTCCTGCGACAACGGCTTCGCTAAAGAAACCAGGATGCCACCTTTTTTCGTTATTGCCCAAGAACGGTCCATCGCATCACCTACCCCAACGGCATCAAGGACAACATCAACATCTTGCACCACATCTTCAAAACGTGTTGTTGTAAAATCCACAACTTCGTCGCAACCGAGTTCCAGTAGTAAATCGTGATTCCAAGGGGCATCAACACCAACGACATGGGCCCTCGTCCATCGAGCAAGTTGAACAGCAAAGCTACCTACGCCACCTGCCGCACCATGAATAAGAATGGTTTGCCCTGCCTTGAGTTTGGCATATTCAAATAAAGCTTTCCAAGCTGTCAGAGCAGCCAACGGGACAGCCGCAGCCTGCACATGAGTGAGAGAAGATGGCTTCGGCGCTAATTCGGCTGACCGAACGATAGTGTATTCTGCTTCGCTCCCATCTTGGTCAAAGTCATTGAAACCATATACATCCTGTCCGACCTTCAAATCAGTAACATTGGAACCCACTTGGGTGACAATCCCCGACAATTCATGTCCCGGAATAGGGTACTGGCGCTCTATTCCAGCTTTCGTTTTCCAAGTCGCGCCCCAGCCCAATTCGGCGGGTGTCACACCGGTTGCGTAAACACGGACTAAGACTTCATCCTCTCGCGGTTGTGGCTGAGGTACATCTTCATAAACCAGTAGATTGGTATCATTTTGTTTATGGATACGGATGGCTTTCATCTTCTAAGTCTCCTTATTGTGAAGTTAAATTCGACGGTTGATACGGTCAATAGAGTCTCGCCGGTATGATTTTTTAAATCACAGATCAGGCGAGACTCGCTTGGATAAGAAGCTGCGTTTTAGACTTCAGGTCGCCAATAATTATTGGCAGCAGCGATAGTTGCAAACTCAGCCGCAACCGTTTGACCAATGGCGATCAACATCATCGGATCATGAGCATATGTAGTGCGTAGATCATCGCGTACTTGGGCATCCGGTTGAGTCAGTTTGATAATCAGGCGTGACATTTTCACAGCAAGATGGCGACCTTCTTCGGGTGTAGCAGTGATTAAAGAGTTATTGGGAATGAGTGTTGGAGCAGTTGCAGGAGTAGCTTGAATATTCATTTCGTTTTCCGTCCTAGTAGGTTGAATAGGGTACAAAGTGCTTTGTCTCAAAAAATTTGGGACATCAAAAATGCATTCATGTGGAGGATGACATGTATATCCTCCACATCAAAGATTGGGTTATTTACCGGCGGTTGTGACTTGTGCTGCCCGCATAATCACATCAGCAATATCATCCGGGTGAGAGATCATCGGCACATGGCTAGAAGCGATTTCGATTACTTCTGCGCCCATTCGCTGCGCCATGAAGCGTTCAGCATCCGGCGGGATCATCTGGTCATCTTTAGCGACCACATACCACGATTTCAGCGACTTCCACGTGGGTGTTCCAAAGATTTCGTCACCCACGAGGCTGGCGGCAGCAATTGGTTTCTGCTCTGAAGCCAACACTTTAGCCTCAACCGGGTCGACATCCGGCGCAAAATATTGCAGGAAGCCAGCCGGATCGAGCCATAGGAACCCGCGTTTGTCAGGACGAAGGGCTGACGCACTGGCTGGCTGCGGTCCAGAGCTGGTCAAGGATTTCATGGATTCGCCTTCGTCGGGTGCAAAAGCTGCGACATAGACCAAGCCAACCACGTTGGGGGCATCCGCACCGAGTTTAGTGATCACCGCGCCGCCATAGGAATGCCCCACTAAGATTGTTGGACCTGTCTGCGTTTCCAGAACCGCACGAACTGTAGCAACATCCTCATCTAAGGAAGTGAGGGGAAGTTGTACCGCCGTAACGTTGTAACCCGTCTTCTGAAGACGTTCGATCACGCTGCTCCAACTAGAACCGTCCGCCCATGCCCCATGTACCAACACGATATTTGCGAGGGCTTGTGTCTGTGTGGTTCCGTCCTGCGCCATCACCGGCACGACTAAAACGACGAGCGAAAAAATAAGCATGATGGCGCGTGACAGTGAGCGCCCCGATTTCAGTTCAATTGACGTACTTTGTTGCATGACCCGTATCTCCTAAACAATAGATTGTGAATGCGATTTCCCAGTGGTTTATTCGCGATTAGCCTCTGGAAGTGGTCTAGAACCAACTGATAACCTAAGATTAGCCGCCTATTTCTATCGCGTCTTGAGGAATTCCACGTATTTTTGCCCCACTAGATGAGTTCGCGTACAGAACGAAAAGCGCGGCTTCGGTTCTGGACGAAACGCCCAATTTGCTAAAAATGTGGTACAAATGGGTTTCAACCGTTCTTGGACTGATATAAAGTTCACTGGCGATTTTAGCGTTGCGCCATCCCAATGCGACGCACTCCAAGACACGATGTTCCTGCTTGGTGAGTTCAGTAAATGTATTCATGAATGAAGCCCCTTTAAACCAAAAAGCTTTAGTAGCGAACGATGGAACAAATCACTGTTTCATTACCTTCAAAACGCTTAGATGCGATTCGTTTTTCCTGTGATCTATGGTGTTTGATCAGTCATCGATGCAGTGATTTATGTTATTTAGCAGTATAATTGTTGGGGTTTTTAAGTCACTCAACATCAGTTGTCACATCAGCTCACAACGCTTCACATTCTGCTTATGATGCGTCGATAGAAATTGATTATGAAACGATCTTCTCATCAGGAACATGATTACGTCTTTGGGCAAATGATGTTGAGCTTGCGCTCGGACATAGGGCTAACACAGGCAAAATTAGCCGAAGTTTTGAGCGTTTCGCGCCGTTCAGTTGCGGATTGGGAATCAGGTCACAAATATCCTAAAGCTGAACATCTCAAACACTTGATTGATCTCGCTTTCAAGAACGACGCTTTTCACGCCGAGTTTCAGGAAGCTGAAATCCGCATCTTGTGGAAAACAGCCCATCAGAAAACCCTACTTGATGAACGGTGGTTGGCTGCTTTGCTGTCAGGCAAATCTATGCCAACAATCTCCTCAACAGAGATCGAAAACTCTCTTCCACTAGGTTGGAATCCAGAGAAATCACCCCGTTTAGATTGGGGAGATGCACTGAGTGTGCCGGCCTTCTACGGGCGTGAGTGGGAAATAAATCGGTTGACAGAGTGGGTTGTCCCTAAACGCTGTCGGGTTGTGGGGGTATTGGGATTGGGAGGTATTGGTAAATCAGCGCTTTCTGTGAGTTTGATGCACCGCATAGCCGAGCATTTCGATGTGGTGATTTGGCGTTCGCTGCGTAATGCCCCGGCTTGTGATACGCTGCTTGATGAATGCCTTCGTGTACTCGAACCGCAGCCCACTGGACAAATGTTGATCGGATTTGAACAACGCCTCAATTCCTTGTTGGGATATATGCGTGAACAGCGCATTTTGCTGGTGCTGGACAACTTGGATACTTTATTGGAGGAGGGCGAAAATATTGGTCAGATGCGTTCGGGCTTCGAGAGTTACCAAAAACTGCTGCGCCGTATAGCCGAAACCAATCATCAGAGCTGCTTGCTGTTCACAAGTCGCGAAAAACCGGCAGTTCTTGCGCCGTTAGAAGGCACCCACTCGCCTGTGAGTATTATTCGTCTCTCCCGTTTGGAAGCGAAACCCTGCGAACAATTACTACTAGAGAAAGATGTCATCGGCAGTGACTCAGAATATGCACGGCTCATTGATAATTATGCTGGCAATCCCCTCGCTCTTAAAATTGTAGCCCAGATGATTGTTGACCTATTTGGCGGTGAGGTCGCTCCATTTCTGAATCAGGGCGAAATCATTTTTGGTAGTATTCGCAACCTGCTTGATGAGCAGTTTGATCGGCTGACTGTTTTGGAACAAAGTATCCTACTTTGGTTGGCAATTCTACGTGAACCTTCTACACTAAATGAACTACTGCTACTGCTCGTCACCCCTGTGTCACGATCACGTCTCCTAGAAGCGATTGAGGCACTCCACCGCCGTTCATTGATTGAACGGGGTCAGAAACAGGGCAGCTTTACCCTACAATCGGTCGTTTTGGAATACGCGACTGCTCGGCTGATTGCGGCAGTAAGTGATGCGATTGCTGAAGGAAATCTAGCTGGCTTGATCGAACATGGGCTTGAACTGACTCAAGTCCGTGAATATGTGCGCCAAACCCAAGTACGGCTTATTGTTGCCCCTATCCTCGCCTACATAAGTAGCATGTATAGAGACCAATCCTCAGTGGAGCAACAACTGCTCACATTGCTTGCTCAACTGACCTCAATTGCTGATAACGCTCAAGGCTATGGCCCGTCCAATCTGGTCATGCTCCTAGGATTGCTGCGCGGTGATTTGCGCGGGCTTGATTTGTCGCGGTTGGTGTTACGTAGTGTGTATCTGCAAGGCATGGAGATGCAGGATACACGGATGGTCAATGCCACCATTCATGATGGTATTTTTACCGAAAACTTTGATGCCATGACCTCTGTTGCTATTAGCGGTACAGGACAATATTGGGCAGCCGCCAGCATACGAGGCGAAATGCGGATATGGGAGGCCGGAGGACAACTTCTACGTCAAACATGGCTCGGTCATTCAGATGCGATTTGGGCGCTGGCTTTCAGCCCGGATGGGCGTATTCTCGCCAGTGGCAGTTCCGATGGGATGCATAAACTTTGGGATGTCGCCAGCGGCAACTTGCTCTGGTGGGTTCGCCACACAAGCTATGTTAACCGGTTAGCCTTCTCCCCTGATGGCCGCATACTCGTTACAGCAGGTAATGATGCGACTATTCGACTTTGGGATGTCACTAACCGTGTACTACTTGAAACAATCCTCTATACGAAGTCACCTCCCGTGATCAGTTGGTCACCAGTTGGAGAATTTTTTGCGACGGGTGATAGCGAAGGCCAGATTCAATTGTGGCAAGTTGCAGAAAATAAATCGACTCGGCACATCCAAACCATAAAAGGTCATCAAGATTATATCGACGGAATGGCTTTTGCTCCTGATGGTCATGCCTTCGCAACCAGCAGTTGGGATGGCATGGTCAAAGTTTGGGAAATACCCACTGGGAGGCTACTTCATAGCTTATCGGGTCATACACAGTGGGTAGCGCGTGTGGCTTGGAGCGCGGATGGTCGCATAATTGCCAGCAGCAGCGGTGATCAAACCATCTTGCTCTGGGATGTAGAAACTGAAAATTATCGAGCAGTTTTACATGGACACACCAGTGGCGTTTATGATCTTGCTTTTACACCCGACAATCTTCATCTACTGAGTGGCAGTCGCGATGGCACACTCCGTGTTTGGGATGTTAGCACAGAACAATGTGAGCGTATTATTCAGGGTTATGCGGCTTCCATCTATGATGTGGATTGGAGTCCAGATGGTAGTCAGTTAGTCAGTGGCGGATTAGATAAAGTGCTAACAATCTGGGATGTGGCCCATAATATGCCGATCCAAGTCTTGCAAAAACATGTCGGGATTATCAGTGGCGTGGGTTGGAGTCCAAATGGGCGTTGGCTCGCCAGCAGTGAAACCGAACACGCCATTCGCCTGTGGGATTTAACATCAAACAATTTGGATTTCCAATTTCTACGACCTCTTGATCGTGGCGGCAATTACACCTACACCTTTGCTTGGAGTCCGGACGGTGAGTATCTCGCCAGCGGCTCTCATCACGGTGGCATTATGATATGGAACGCCATGACACGCGAACGAGTCTGGATTAGTCGTCAAGCCTCTGTATGGTTCCCTAATGTGGCGTGGAGTCCTGATGGCGCATTGGTGGTCGGTGGCGGCAATGACGGCGTTTTATACATATGGAATATCGCGGAAGATCGTTTGGAACAGCGCTTGGAAGGGCATCATACGCTGATTAAAAGTCTCGCGTGTAGTCCCAATGGTATGCTGCTGGCTTCGGGTACGAGCAACATGGTCGGTGGTGAACTGTTTGTGTGGGATCTACACCATGGCGAACTGCTCTATAGCTTTACCGGTCATACTGGAATTGTTCTGTCGCTAGCGTGGGATTTGAGTGGTGAACTGCTCTTCAGCGGTGGCGCAGAAGGTACGCTTCGTTGCTGGAACGTGCAGCGTGGCGAGTGCATATGGGTGCGTCAAGCGCATCAAGGAACGGTACAAACACTCAGGATGAGCCCCGATGGAAACCGGATAGCAACCTGTGGGGATGATGGGGCGATTATGATCTGGGATTTGCAAACCGGTGAATATCTGCAAACGCTGCGCCGTGACCGTCCTTATGAGCGCCTCAATATCACAGGAATCAATGGATTAACGGAAGCGCAGAAAGCCAATCTTCGGGCGTTAGGAGCGATTGACGCTAATGTCACTTGAACTTACCTGATAAGCACACTTTCCCAACATATGCATTGACGGAAAATCAGTGGAGTTATTTTCGTAATCTATTTCGACACCAATAATATAGCGGTTGGCAACGTCAACGTATAAGGCGGATTATATGTCGTCAATAAATATGACTCTTAATCTATCTGCATATTTACTTGATCTCGTTAGGGATTTAACTTGACAGACAAATACCAAGATATTGCGTTTTTTTCCGAAACTGGAGAAGAGATTCGAACACGCCACACAAAAAAACGCTTTATAAGCGGTTTCGAGAGAAAAAATGGGAGGATAGAATACGAACTTAGACTTGACTGACGATTAAGATTTTATTCTTTTCGTTTCACCCCCAACAGGACTTGAACCTCATTTGAGGGAGAAAAGAAAAAACAATCCGTTTCTGAGTCGCTTTTCCCGTTTATGACACCGCTGGGACTTGAACTTAATTCAATAGTAATTTTGAGTTGAGACTTAATGCTTCATTGAACAGAGGAAACAGGATTCGAACTCTTCTACGCGAGAAAAAGCGCCTTATGAGCGCCTTTGAGAGAGAAACTGGGGAGGCAGGATTCGAACCTGCGAATGCCGGATCCAAAGTCCGGAGCCTTGCCGCTTGGCGACTCCCCAATTTGATGGTGGGTAGTATAGCAGAATTCTAGTGCCTGAAAAAGAGTAAATTCTTGCTCCTACAGCGCTGACTAATTACTCGGTTTGTTCGGGTCAGGAAATGCATTACCGAACGAACCGGGAACACGTGTCGCGGCAGGCTGCGGCGGTACATTGTAATCAATAGGCAGCGCGTCGATTACAGCGTTCGTTTCCAACGCGATGAGCGCAAGCCAGCCCACAGTGTTGTTGAAGTTCACTTTTACCCAAGGGCTATAGGGACTGCGAGCAAGCAGAGTCACGATAGCGTCTTTGGGTACAGTGGTGATCAGTCCGAAACCAATATCGGGAGCTTGACGAAGGTTTACTCCGGCGGGCGCGACCACTTTGCCAGCCGTTCCTAACTCACCGTAACGTTGAGGTGGCAGCGGCGTTGCCGAATAAATGGCTTGAATATTGCCCACATTTTGGATGAGCAGTTGGGCGAACATCCAACCTGTTTCCCCACTATCCAGCCGGACGTGATACCACTGAGCGCTCTCGTCACGACCTAAGACGCTCAACACTTGTCCGGCGGGAACCTGCAAGATGACACCCGCATCAGTGCTGGGAGCAACACGCAAGTTGACTGCGCCATCTGTCGTGACATAACCCGGCTGCGGCAGTGTAATCGGTCGGTCAAGCAAGGCTACAGGATAGTTTTGCACAAGGGTTTCATCGAGCAGCGCAGGAAAATCCGGTGCGCTGATGGGCGAAGCGAAATTAGCTGGATTATAGTTGATGGTGCTTTGTTGACCGGGACGCAGAAGCTGCTCTTGACCGGAACTGTAAAGGCTGGTTTGCCCGGACAGACCCGCAAAAATGGTTTGGATGCCGATGGTTTGTACCATCAGCGTGCCATTTAGACCAACCGAGACACCATTAATGGCGATGTTTGTGGGTTGACCGAACGGGGTTTGAACCACATAAGCACTGCGTGGCGCAGCGTTGCAACTGGAAGGTTGTTCACTGGTCTGAACGACAACCGATTGCCACGCCGGATAATCTGCTGGCGTATTATTGGTGATGTTGACTTTACCGATAATTAAACCCGTGTAACGGATCGGTTCTTTAGGCCGCAGCCAGATGACACCGCCGTTGCTATTTTCGACAGCAATCGGTGAGCTATGAATGTCCGTCACGACACTCAGATCAACCAACGCGCCAATCGGATTGAGTGCGTTGCTGACCGGGCCGGACGGTTCAACCTGCGGCGGTGCGCCCCCATTACAGATATAGCCAACGGTCTCTTTGATGCAGGCGTTACTGGCAGCCGTCCAGATAGCATTAACAGCGGGCGCACAGACGGCAATATCCTGAGCCAATGCCCAGACACCACCTAACAAAAGCATGATCAGACCGGTCAAAAAGCCGAAGGTTGTACGCCGCATATTTTTCCCTGAAAGTTGCATTTCAACGATATTCTACCAGAGATTGGCTGTTCGAGGCTGGTCAATGATTAATAAATGTTGCATGAGTTCATGATACCGGATCGAGGGAAATCTTGATGGTCATTCTGATCAAGTTTTCATCTCGACGCTTGTGAAGTTATACAGACGGCTGTGTTACACTCAAATGAGGTTTTGAGCAGCACGATTCAGGATGAGGGGTGAAGTGTGGAGAGTCCGCTGGAATATGACAATCCTCCTGTAATGTTATTAGCGGCCTTCGCGCAATCCTTCCCGGAACAAGCGGTACAATTTTTGGTACGCGCACCGGGACGCGAAATGTGGATTGCAGCCAGTTATGCCAGTGATGTGGAATTTACAGTGGTTGCACCGGAAGTTGAAGGACGGGCAACTTTTAATCTGCAAAGTGCCAAGGTCAAACAAACGATCACGCGCCGACCGCTGCCACGCTGGGCGCGTTATCCAGCAGGGGTGACGCTGCTATTGGCACAAGACGGCTTGGATTTGGTGGGGTTGAATATGGTGGTGATGGGCAATGAACCCACCGGCCCACGATTTGATTATGGTTCGGGGATGGCGTTTGCGGCTTTATGGCACGATTTATATCAACTCGATTATACGATTGATACTCTAATTGATATTGTTGACCGCACTCGACGAGAATATGTCGAAAATAACGAATAAATAGGGAACATATAGCCATGCGCCCTTTATCATTCAAACCTTGATTAGCCCATAATCGCGTTGATTTCAGCGTGTTCGGCCTCAGTCATGCGCCAGTTGACCGCGCTGGCATTGGACTCGACTTGCTTCACAGAGGTCGCGCCAGCAATAACGGACGGGATAACGGGATTGGTTGCCAACCACGAGAAGGCTAATTCCAGTAATGTGTGACCTTTGGCTTCGGCATACTTGATTAGCGCCTCGACCTTATCCAAATTCGCATCACTGAGGAGTTCCGCCTTTTGAGCATTTTGGAGGCGTGTGCCTTCGGGAACGGGTTGTCCCTTGCGATATTTTCCGGTGAGCAAACCGTTGGCGAGTGGGAAATAAGGCAGGAAACCAATGCCCAATTTCGCGCATTCGGGCAGCACTTCGGTTTCCGGTTCGCGGTCAAACAAGCTGTAGGCATTTTGAACGCTCACAAAACGAGCGCCACCTGATTTGACTGCGGCCTCTTGAAGTTGGGCGGCAGAAAAGTTTGAACAACCAATCTCGCGTATTTTGCCGGCTTGCACCAAGTCATTGAGCGCACCCAAAGTATCAGCAATCGGTGTACTGTCATCGGGGCGATGCAGTTGCATCAGGTCAATATAATCGGTTCCTAGCCGCTTGAGACTGTCCTCCGTTGCCTGCTTAATATAGGCTGGACTTGCACCACCTTTGCGCTGCTCGTCTATCGGGATACCAAATTTGGTGGCGATAATCGCGTCTTTGCGGCGAGCGCCAAGCCCTTCACCCAGCAATTCCTCGCTGCGTGTGCCACCGTAAATATCGGCGGTATCAAAGAAGTTGATGCCTGCATCGAGCGCAGCGTTCACAACAGCGATAGAGGCGGCATCATCAATTCGCTTGCCAAAATTATTGGTTCCAATACCCACAATCGTAACTTGAAGTGATCCAATAGCGCGTGTTTCCATAGCGTTTTATCTTTTCTATAATGATGTTCGTTCGGAAGGGGTAACTTTTGGATACGAAATCAAAAGGCGGAGTTTGATCTCCACCTTTATCAGAAGATTATTTCAAGGTAATTGCGCCGATGGCCTGCGCGATACTATTTTCGGGGCTGATTTTGATTTGTTCATCAATAACCACACCATTTTCGTCAATTACCCAATGCGAACGGGTGATTCCGAAATAGGTTTTACCATAATTGGTTTTTTCGCCCCAAATCCCCCATGCTTCAAGAACCTTATGATCGACATCTGAGAGCAAATCATAGGGTAGGTTTTGCTTCTGCTTCCATTTGAGCTGGTCTTTGGGAGCATCGGCACTGATGCCAAGTACGACTGCGTTATCCGCCTGAATCTTGGGGAAGTTGTCGCGGAAGCCGCAGGCCTGTGTGGTACAGCCGGGGGTGTCTGCCTTGGGATAGGCAAATAAAATGACCTTCTTACCAAGAAAATCACTGAGTTTAACCAGTTTGCCGTCCTGATTTGGAAGTTCAAAATCGGGTGCTTTTTCGCCAATGCTGGGCATCGCTATTCCTTTCAATTGGGGCTAAAGGAGTTTCCGTACACTATGCTACCCCGTTCACAGGACGATTCAAAGTGGGCTTAATACCACTTTAACTTGAAAGAGCATTGAGCGCTCTTGTAATACTTTGTTCCGGACTGATGCCAAGCTTCATATCTATCACAACGCCCTCTTCGTCGAGAACCCAATAAGAGCGATTGGTGCGGCGCAGTTTGATAATGCCTAGTACTGGCTTGCCCCACGCCTGCCACTCAAGAAGGACTTGATGGGTTGGGTCAGAGAGCAGGTCATATTGGAGGTTGTTTTCCCGCTTCCAGCGTTTGAGCGTATCCGGTTTATCGGTACTGATACCCAGCACAACCGCGCCACCTGCCTCGATTTGCGGAAATTGATCCCGGAATCCGCAGGCTTGGGCAGTACAGTTGGGTGTGTTGGCTTGCGGGAAGGCGAAGAGAATGACTTTACGCCCACGATATTTTTTGAGGCGAACGGGCATACTATCTTGATTGAGTAGTTCAAAATCGGGGGCAGTTTCGCCAATAGCAGGCATAAGGTATCCTTAATAAACAATTGAACCATTTTCCGACATTATAACAAGGTAATCCTATGAGTGCTTTCAATTACAACAATCGTCGTTTTCATATGCGTGATCGGAACAACCCCGGTCAATTTACCGGAACCATTTTCTACTATAGCCAGACCGATGATGTGGTGTGGGGACATTATGTGGGTGGTGGCTGCAAGTACGGGCAATTTATGGCGACTGTGGACGAAAAGGGCGTACTGAATTTGCGCTTTCAACACATGACCGATGATGGTGAATGGCAGTGGGGGAATTCGCTTTCCACACCAGAATTCTTGCCCGATGGACGGATTATGTTGAGTGAGGATTTCCTGATGGAGTCCAATGGCGTTAAAGCGATTTCGGTAGTTGAGGAGTTGGAATAGGCTACATACAGAGCAGGGGCGCATGGTGTGCGCCCCTACAAGAAGTGTCGCTTATTAGACGGCTGTGGCTGTCGCACCAATCGCTTTGAGCGCTTTTTCCACACTGTCGCTAGGGCCAACGCCGACCTGTGAGGCGATGACTTTACCTTCTTCATCAATCACCCAATACGAGCGCATTGCCATTGGAATCTTGATGATACTCAGGATTGGCATACCCCATGCGCCCCATGCTTCCAAAAAGGTGTGGTTAGGGTCGGAGAGCAGATCGTAGGTCAGTTTTTTATTCTGCTTCCAGCCTTTGAGCGTTTCCACGCTATCGGTGCTGACACCGAATACAACCGCATTTTGGGATTCCATACGCGGCAGTTCATCACGAAAAGCACAGGCTTGGGCATTGCAGCCGCCGGTGTTGGCTTTGGGGAAAGCGAAAATCACCACTTTTTTTCCGCGTAAATCACTCAGGCGAACGGTTTTGCCTTCTTGATTTTGCAGTTCAAAGTCGGGTGCTTGTTGACCAATGTTAGGCATAGTTGCTTCCTCTTACAATAAATTTTTCAACGAATAGCTTAATTATACGTCCCGGAAGGTTGCGCCATATAAGCATCATGTGAGAACTTCCCTACCGAGTATCATTTTGAACGCGTGTCTACTTCTCCTGAACTCATATAAGGTGGCGGTTAACTGGCGATTAGGCAACCTGTTGTGGATATTTAACAGTTGCTGGCTTAGAATGCCACCCCATGAATGTATTCAAACGCTTTTTCCACCGTATTGACCTCGCTATGCTGCTCACGTTGGTTTTGTGTGCTTATACCATTTGGCCTCTGCTTTATCGACAGGGCTTGCCGAACGGTGATGATGTCTTGTATCACGTTTATCGTGCTGCCGAGATGGACAGGGCATGGGCGCACGGGGTTTATATGCCGCGCTGGGCAGAGGCTTTTTACGAAGGCTACGGCGCACCTCTTTTCCATTATTACGCCAGCTTGACCTATTACCTCACCAGTATTTTGACTCGCGTACTGAATACGAATGCGGTTGACAGCCTTCGGACATTGATCGCTTTGGGAGCGCTTGGCGGTGGCTTGGGTATGTACGGATTCGTGCGAGCCTACGCGGGCAAAGCAGGCGGTGTCATCGCGGCAGTATGCTACGTTTACAGCCCCTATATCCTGTTCACTGAGCCGTATTCACGCGGGGCCTATCCAGAGTTGATGGCGTTCGCGCTGTTTCCGTTGGTGATGTGGGCGTACAGCCGCTTGACGCGCACAGGTGGGGCATGGGCATTTGTGCTGGCGGCTTTGAGCAGTGGTGCGCTGATTGTCACCCATAATCTGATGGCGTTAGTGCTGACCGCGATTCTGGCAGCGTGGGTTGTTTGGGAGATAGTCGTCAGTCCCCAGTCGCCAGTTGCCAGTCCAGACAATTTAACCGCCAAGACGCAAAGAACGCCAAGACCAATACAGAGCATTTTTCAAAACAAAAATAGTTTACTCGCAATATTGGCGCTTGCGGTTGGAGTAGGTTTGACGGCGTATTTCTGGCTGCCAGTGGCGAAGGAAGGCGATGCGGTTAAGCTGAGTAACTTAATTGGCGTGGCGCAGTTGGATTATCGGCGCTTCTTTGTTCCGGTGCTGCACCTGTTGGATTTTTCACCGCGACTCGATGGCGGTGCGTTCAACGGGTTGGAGCATCAGCTTAATCTGGGTGTGGCGCAGTGGGTGTTGGCGCTGACCGGTGTAATTGGAACGGCGGGATTGTGGGTCTGGAATAGGCGCAAACAGTATATCCCTTCCCTACGGATACCAATAAATCAGACGTTTTTCTTCGGATTGATGGGCGCGGTGATTGTGGCCTTGATGATGCCTGCCGCCAGTGGATTATGGGCTGTGATTTCTCCATTGGCATTCCTGCAATTCCCTTGGCGCTTATTAGGGCCAGCGGCTTTCTGCTTAGCGGTGCTGGCAGGGATGAATGCCTGCTGGTTGGAACGACTGCCTAAGCACTTAGGAACGGTGTTGGCAGGTGTAATCGTAGTGATCGTGATCGTGTTGGCCTCACCACTTTTATATGTGCCAGAATGGACACATACGACGATTGATACGTCGGTGGCGGCCTATCAACAGGCGGAAGTCAAAGGCTTGCAACGGGCGACCACCTTCTCCAACGAATATTTACCGAAGTCGGTATTCGTTGAACCCGAGGCATCACCGCGCTTGATGGCGGATTACGCGAATGGTTATCCGATTAACAAGGCTCATCTAGAAACGCTGCCTGCCGATGTCACGGTTACGCCTGTGAACCACATGCCACAGGAAGACGTGTGGACAGTCAATGCGCCGAGCGACTTCACCTTCGAGGTGTTGACTTACTATTGGTTGGGTTGGTCGGCGGAGGTTGATGGGAAAAATGTGCCGATTACGCCATCCGATCAGAACGGGTTGATTACTTTGCCTGTGCCTGTGGGTGAGCATACTGTGCGGGTGTATCTGGGCAGCACTCCGGCGCGGGATACGGGAAATGCGATTTCATTGGTGAGCGTGATAGCGTTGGTCGGCATCGCGATAATCATAGGACGAAAAGAATTAACCACCGAGCCACTGAGGACACAGAGTAGTACCTTGTTAGTAGGATTGGGTGTTGGCGCTGTAGTATCGCTAGTGTTTTTGGTGGCGTATATGCGTGAAGGTGGCGCATGGGTCGAGTCTCCGGTAGGGCAGGCGGTATTGGCGCAGCATAAGCTGGATTATCGCTTGGGCAATCAGATTCGATTGATCGGCTATGATGTGAACAGCGAGAGCTTCCGAGCAGGTGACCGTGTCGAATTGAAAGTCTACTGGTACACAACTGCGCCGATTCCTTATGGTTATTCGAGCTTCGTACATATCTCAACCGGAGGGCCACCGTTAGCACAGGCTGATAAACTCAATCCGGCGGATATTCCAACCAAGATATGGCCTTCAACGGGTTATTTGCACGACGATTATGTGATTGATTTGCCTGTCGATATGCCAGCGGGCGAGTATCAACTGTTGATCGGTTTATACACTTGTGAGACAAAACCTGTCGGTGATTGTGGCAATGGTGACCGATTGAATGTGACCGACGCGAACGGGCAGGCGCTGGGTGATGCGGTACGGTTGGCGACGATTACGGTTCATTAGTCGTCAGTCAAAGGCTAAGGGTTAGGGAAAATAAACCTTGAAACGAATAATTGGATTCCTCGTAATGGCGATCTTATTGGTGGCGTATCTCGCAACGCTGCAAACCATTCCCAACGGCTCCGAACATTATTACATGATCGACGTGGGCGAGACGCAGAACGTTCTCAACCAATGGGGTACGCTGCATTCGACAGGGTATCCTTTATATGTGATTTTGGGAAACGTGTTGGTTGCTGGTTTGCGGGTGTTGGGTGTGAGTGCCGCGACCGCACCGGGTCTTACATCGCTGATTTATGGGATGATTGCACTATGTTTGATTTATGTGCTGGCGGTGCATGTCCAAGAACCCTCCCCCGTAAACGATAGAGGACGTAATTTACAACGCAGTTTTTTGGCAGGCGGAATGGTGCTGCTGTTCGGATTGACGCGGACGGTGTGGGTACACGAGTCGATTGCCGAGGTGTATTCGTTCGGGTTGATGATTCTCTCGGGTTTGTTCCTAATCGCGTTGTGGCATAAACCGATACGAGGGCGGGTGTATTGGCTGGCGCTGTTGGGCGGTATCGGTGCGTTTCATCATCGGGCGATTGCGATGGTTGCTCCAGCGTTGATTTATGCGGTGTGGAGCGAGATTGTTTTTACCCCACCCCCTAATCCCCTCCCCAAAGCATCAGGGAGTGGGAATAATGCGAGGCAATATTGGCCTATTGTGCGACGGGTGGTGATTTGTTTGGTGTTGGGGTTATTGGGATTTTTGCAGTACATCTATTTACCCCTGCGGGCGAACGCGGGTGCGAAATGGGTTTATGGCGAACCCGGAACGTGGAACGGCTTTTGGGATCAATTTTTAGGACGTGAAGCCTCGCGTTTTATCGGTACACCCACGACTAACGCCGGATTAATCGCCAATTTCAATTTGGTGAATAACGTTCTGATTACCGATGTCACGCTAGTCGGCATCGTACTCGGTTTAATCGGGTTGGTGCTTACCCTATGGAATCCAGCGCGGCGCAAAGTGGCGATTACCATGCTGCTGAGTGGTGGTGTCGCTTATGGTTTCCATGTGTTGTTTTACACCGATATTCTCTCGGCGCTGATCTTACCTGTGACGTTGGCGCTGACCTTTGGTTGGTTGCTGCTAGCAGAGTGGGTGTTGTCATTGGTGAAAACCAAAGAAAATTTAACCACAGAGACACAGAGGACACGGAGAGAATTAGTAAGTAGAAGAGGTGTTTCGTTAGCCAGCTCCATTATTTTAGGAGTTATTACCATAGCAGGTGCGGGATATTTGGTGGTGCAGAACAAGCCGTTTATAAGTGAGATGACGACCAATCCAACAGGCTTGGAAACGATTGAGTTGGCGAAGGGTGTGCCGGATGGCGCGGTGCTAATGCTGGATTGGGGGCCACGTTATTATGCAGTGGCCTTTGCCCATGATTTACTCGGTGAACTGCCGACGATTACATTGGTGACGCATAAGGCGGATTTCAAGGCGCTGGTGAATAATGATAAGCGGGAATTGGTCACAGCCGATTTTACGTTTTACAATCGGACTATCAGTTGGTGGGAAGATCAACTTGGTCGCCCTGTATATTTACAGGCGGCTGGTTCACATCTGGTGGAGATTGGAATCACCCCGATCATGGCGACTGTTCAAGACAAACCGGGTGTTGAAGTGAACAGTGAATCGGTCGTATGTAAGGCCAATACGATTGAACTGCAAGTGAATTGGGTGGCAACCGGACAACCGGATCATGATTTGAGTGTGTATGTGCATTTGTTGGATAAGGACGGCACGATGATCGCACAGGCCGACGAAGCAGCTCCGGTTTACGGATGGCGACCCTTGACTACTTGGTTAGCCGGCGAAGTGGTGCATGATGTCTACGCGCTGCCACGACTGACCAACGCCGCCAGCATTGCTTATGGGTTGTATCGTCAGCTACCGAGTGGTGAATTCCAAAACGAATATACATTTAATGCGGCGGTGAAGTGTGGATAAGAGTCAACAGTCAACAGTCGCCAGTCAACAGCCTGAAAATGCAAACCCGAAACCTTTTCGAGTCGCTAGTTACAAGTTGGAAGGGGAAAGTCCAGAGCCAGCACGCGGGAAATGCAGCTTGTTAGCCATTTGCCGGAGCTTAAAATCCAGTCTTTGGGTTGTAGTGCTGACACTGATCGTTATGCTATTAATAGTAGGGTGTTCGAATAACGGGCAGACGATAGCGACCTTCACACCGCCAGCGGTACAACCTAAAATTTTGGTGACGGTTTACATCTCGCCAACCCCAAACGCCGAACAGCAGCAGGTACTTGCCGCAGCTAATCCGCCGACTGCGACGCTGGCAGTGATCCCAACTGTTACGCCTACGCCTTATGTGGGTGTGTTCTTGGGCGAAGTGGACAGTGGACAAGACGGTGGAATTATCGCACCCGCGCTGTTGGGTGGCGCGACATCAAATGTGCCGGTCACTTTGGCGTTAGGGCCGGCTTGCCCCGCACAAGCCGATGTAGTCTTTGGAACACGTTGGTCGGAGAAAGTTGATGTCAGCACGGCTTTAGGCTGCCCAATCGAAGGCGCGGCTAATCTTCAGGGAACGCTGCAAATCTTTGAACGTGGGGTGATGTATTACTCGCCAACCGGTGAGATTTGGGCGATTTCGCCTACGCAGAGCCACTTCTGGTATGCGGTGAATGCGCCACCTGTTCAACCGGGCGATTTAATCGTGCCGGAGGGTATGATGGCTCCATCGCAAGGGTTCGGCGCAGTGTGGCGTGGATTGCCGGGTGTGCAGGATGCACTGGGTTTCGCACGAACGGCGGAGCAAGGCACGAAGCTAGTGACACAGAAGTTCCAAAATGGGGTGTTATTGGCAGACGGCGAGAGTGGTCAGACATTCGTACTGCTTTCCGATGGGCGGGCATTCGGGCCATACTAGAAGTCGCCCATTCGTGTTGTGGAAACGGATTGCACGATACGTGAACTGCCCTTCACTGCGGAAGAATTTTTTTGGGGTGCGTCCGAGTATATGGCTTTCGATGAACCGGCGAGAGATTAAGGGTTATTGCCGTCCGTTTTTGGAGTGTTTGGGCGTGAAGGACAGTCTAAAATGGATAGGTGTCTATACTTGGAAGATTGAGTTTTATGCGCCATCTGATTACACTACATCCCAAACCGCCCTATAACTTCCCGCTGCTGCTGGATTTCTTGACGCGCTTTGCTCATCCGATATTGAATGTGGTGCATGATGGCGCATTTTGGCGAGTGGTCAATTCAAATGATGGATTGGTACTGCTGCGAGTCACAGGAAGCGGCAGAGTTGATATGCCACACTTGGATGTAGCAGTAGCGACCAGCAGCGTCGCGGTGGATGATGCTGAACTGATCGCCGCCATTGAACACGTTTTACCCATACAGCATGATTGGGGTGCATTTTATTCGCGGGCGGTGGATGATGTGGGTTTGTGGGGCGTGGTTGAATCATTAGTCGGGCTGCCCGAACTGCGAACTGCAAGCATGTTCGAGGCGTTGATGCAAACAATAATCGAGCAGCAAATTAGTTGGGTGACAGCACAAAAGGCTCAACGCTGGCTGGTCGAATGGGCAGGAAATAAGCTGGATTATGTGGGACGCGTTCACTATGCCTTTCCGACCGCCATACAAATTGCCGCCGCAACAGTTGATGACCTCAAACCACTAAAAATCACCTTTAAGCGCATAGCATTGATGATCGACCTCGCGAGTCAAATCGCCAGTGGGCAGCTTGATCTGGAAGGGCTGCGCGAAGTTTCACCCTCCGAAGCTTATAAACAATTACTGGCGATTAAAGGCATCGGACATTGGACGGCGGCGGTCACATTGGAACGAGCTTTTGGATATACCGATTGGGTGGCCTATAACGATGTGGTGCTGCAAGCGGCGACCAACCGTTATTTGTTGGGCGGCAGCGGACGTATCCCACCGGAATTGGTGGCGCAGACCTTCGCCCAATACGGCGACCAAGCCGGACTAGCTGCACGTTATACCATGTTCCGCTGGGTGTTCGAGCAGTATCCGCAGCTAATAACCACTGAATGATTCCCCCTTCTATGAGGCGCAGTACTCAGTATGATGGGGTTCAATTGCAAACGAGATCAGTTTCAGCTTAATGATATTCCACTACTCGTTTACTCATCTTTCATACCTCGAAATGAGAATGTGTTTATCCAAATTTCGTAAATCCTTCGTATTCTCTATACGCAAGAAGTAGATAAAGTAACGCATACTCATAATAGATGATTAAATTTCATCTAAAACCAATAACAAACAGTATGTAAAACGCGATTATCGGCCTACACAAGATAACTAAAAAAGAGCATTATAAAAGGTATAAACTCAACTACATCAGCATGATTTGGAAAGCGCAGATTATTCATGTCCGACCAATGGTTACAATGGGCGCAGCGTTTACAAGCGCTTTCCCAAACCGGTTTAACCTTTGCTGAAAATGATTTTGACCGTGACCGTTACAGCCAAATTGTTGTGATTGCTGCCGAAATGATGGCAGCGGGCGGCATGGGTGATCTGGACGGACTGCAAAAATTGTTTGAACAACAGCAAGGCTACGCAACGCCCAAAGTCGATGTGCGCGGCGTGGTGATCCAGAACGACAAGCTGCTGTTGGTTCGCGAGAAACTGGATGAAGGTCGCTGGACGCTGCCGGGCGGTTGGGCAGATGTTGGCGAATCGCCCTCACTGGCGGCTGTGCGCGAGATCGAAGAAGAAGCTGGCTACACAACGCGGGCGGTCAAACTGTTGGCGCTGTACGACCGCAACAAGCACGAACATACCCCTTACATTTTCCACGCTTATAAAGTGTTTTTCCGCTGTGAATTGATCAATGACGTTCAGCATTTGGTTGCGAATGTCGAAACCGAAGAAACCGGCTGGTTTGCTGAATCCGAACTCGATGCACTCGAACTCTCAACAGGTCGTGTAACCCTCAAGCAGCTTAAACGTTTCTTTGAATTTGAGCGCAATCCTGATTGGCTGACCGATTTCGATTAAGATTGTTTCCTTCGCTGCATATAAGTGTTGAATACATCGTTGTCGTCGTAAAATGAAGCACCATCCATGTGATTCCTCCTTAATTAAAAAAGGATGATCATTTGTGTTGATCATCCTTTTAATCAGCATTTCAGTATTGCCTAGCCTTCGATCTTGATGGACTTGATCAGTTCATCCAATTGAGCAAGCGTTGGATCAAAACTGTTAGGATCAGCCGTGTTGATCTTCTGAGTAGCATCGTTCATTTCTTTGACATAGTTATCTGAGAAGGCGTTGTAATCAAAGTCGGTCGGAATTTCGGCTGGCAATACGCTGGTCTTAATCGGATAAGTAAAGGCGATGTAGTAACCGGGCTTGTCGCCTTTGAACTGGCTGGTCGCGCCTTGATAAGTGTACAAGATACGGTCGTCCGTCAGTGGGCTAACATCACTGGCAAAGGATGTCAGGTAGCGGATACCCATGCCATCTGTCACAGGTAGATATTCGGCTAGGGCGCGCATCACTTGACCCGCTGGAACAGGCGGCAAATAAGGTAAGTTGAGATTGGTGTCATCGGCTGGAACTTGTTCATATTTGCTGAAGTCACCCCCGCCACCCCCTTCGATAAACCCGTTCAGGTTTTGCAGCGCGTTGGTAAAAAAATCGTCTTTGTAAGCCGCGATGTCATCCGTCTTGTAGATGATCAACTGTGGATAATAATCAGGACTCAGTACTTGATCACCTTCTTTGCCGTTAATGAATGAGAAGGCAATATGGGCAGGCCCATACTCACCGGGCATAGTGTCGGCTGAGGCGGGAACTTCGGCTATTGTTTGGGGTAGCACTGCGCCAAGTGACGGATCGTATGAAAAACTGATGCCTGCATAACTCACCGTTGCCAGCGTAGACGGATTATCTTGTGCCAAGGTGGGCATGACGAACAGGGCGGTGAGTGCCATAAACAGGAGTGTGAGTCTGCGTTTCATGGAGATTCCTTTCGTTAGGCGAATCATGAACCACAAAACCAGTATAAATAAACAGAGCGTTGAACTCAACGCTCCATTAGCAACATCATTTGCAATCGGGAAAACCTTTGATTAGCTGCCCATCGCCCGCACTTCACGGTTGGTAAGCGAGTAGAGCGACATCACCACCAAGCATAAACCGGCTCCACCAAACATCAACGTCATATGATGATCAACCAGAAGCCCCGCGATGAAGTTTGAGAAGGGAATTAATCCGAACGAGCCGAGCATCACCAAACTCATGACACGTCCCATCTTTTCGGGAGGAATATTTTTTTGCAGCCAACTGGTGTTGATGACATTGACGTATCCGATGGCTAAACCCATACCAATCGACACAACCAGCGCGACTACGAGGCTGTTGACGAGGCCGAACAAGCCCAGTGCTGCACCAGCCGCACCGATCAGCACCATCGTGACAATGCCTAATTTACGGGGGATTGGTAGTGTTCCGGCGACAATAGCACCAACTAATGCACCACCTCCAAAAGCCGAAATGATTGCGCCGAAAGCGGCTGCACCTTCTGGTAAGCGCGTTGCCAACACCGGAATTCCCACCGCTATTGGGCCGGAGAAGAATAGGTTAATACCGGCGGTCAAGATGATCATGGTACGAACAATGGAGTCCGACCAAACAAGCCGAAAACCTTCGATGATCGAAGCCCAGACATTTTGGGGATTCTCTTGCTGTTGGGCGGCAGTCCGTCCACCTTTCATCATCCACAGCGCAATCGCGGCGAAGATAAAGGTCAATGTGTCGAAGCCAATCGCGATCCCGACACCCCGCACATCACCGCCAGCCGCCACGGCATCTAATGTTTGGATGTTGGCTACACCGCTAATACTCGCAATGATCAAACCGGCTAAAGCAGGGCCGATAAAATTGGAAAGTTGGGCGGTAATTTGCATGAGTGCGTTGCCCGACTCAATTTGTTCTTTAGCAACAATCATGGGTACGATGGCGCTGCTAGCAGGGAAGAAGAACGCATCCACCAAACCAAAGGTCAGCGAAGCCAGCACCAGCATCCACAGTTGGATGCTATGAGTCACAACCAGCAGGGCAATGAGTGCCGTCAAAATTACCCGCAGGGCATTCGACACAAACATCACGCTGCGTGGCGAAAACCGATCTGTCATCGCACCACCCAGCAGCATAAAAACAGCCCGTGGAATGCCTCCCGCGGCAGCCACCGCACCCAAAGCTAAACCTGAGCCTGTCAGTTGCAGTGTTAGCCACGGCAGTGCCACCATATAAAACTGATCACCAAGCAATGAGATACTTTCGCCTGCCCACACCAAGCGGAAATCACGTATTTTAACGGCGCTCATTAATGACGGGGCAGGGCGAGGTGCTTCGTTTGCCGGATCAGGTGCAGCATTTATGGATTGGGACACAGCCATAATATTTTACCTTTCAAATTAAGACATCATGACTGTATGTACGTATATCAATTCAAAAAGTTCAAAATTGGATTTACTGATTTCAGACCGTTGAAAGCGGGGCTTCATGCTGACAACCCAAAAACGCTTCGTTATTATGGAAGCGAATTTCCAGCAGTCGAGTTTTTTGCGATTACCTTGATGCTTGAAGGGGTTTGATCAGCCGCCGCTTTGATCAGGTGTCCGGTAAACAGTCTGCGAAGCAGTCGTAAATGAGGGCAAGACCCGTGCGGGTTTGAAGATGAGTAACCAACCAAATGTGGTAAAAAAGGCCAAACCGATACTGGTTGGAATCGCGAGTGCCAGTGTGTAATCGACACCTAGCGAGATCACTTCGGCAGCAACCCAACCGAGCATGGTAAAGGGTATCCAATAGAGGAAACGCCAACCCGCACTCGGTAGAAAAACACGGATCGCAGCGGCTTGAATGATGCCGTGTCCCAGACCCATGCCAATACCAAAGCAAAAGTCAATCATCTCTGGTTTGGGTGCAAAGAAAGTAACAGCCCGTCGTCCGAGAACAACACTGATTGGAAAGGCGAGTGCAGTGGCAGCCGCCCATAAAAGGATGCGCTTATCTCGCTTAGGAATATAACGATAGAGGACGGGTAATTGGGCAATACCAATTGACAAACCAAACAAGAAATCGCCGGGTATATGCTGCACCAAACCGACTTTGTTCGCCCCTAAGAAGGTTCCAACAAGGAAGCCGACGATTGTTGCAACCCACCACTCGCCTACAAAACCCAGTTGCAGCCGCATATCAATTCCTAAACCTTACCGATAAAAACCATTCCTTGAATTATACCAATCCTATCATGGGAGGTGGCAACTATTACGAATTATCACACGCTTATCATGTTGTTAAATAGCAGATGAGGCGTTATCAGTATTTTATTGACGAGGAGAGTTGTAGATTAATTACGTAAAGAATTTGTGCTGATATAGGGTGCGATTTTGTGCTATAGTGAATCGATCCTCAAGTTTTAGAGCCATCGCACTGCTCAGTGTGCGTCTACATTGCCAACCAAACAATTTAAATGGATCGACCGTGATACCGCTGCCCGCGATATGTTGCAGTTGGCCTATCATGCCCCGCCGCAGATTGCCAAGCAAGCCGTTAAGCTCCTTAAAGCAATACGTTCTCCGGTGATTATCCCTGAACTCAAAGCCATATTCCTCGATGAAGAATATGATGTACATTTGCGCCGTGAAATCTATGAAGTGATTTGTGCCACACAGGGAAACTATGATTTCAGTGAGTTTGAGCCTCTAATTGGTACAGTAATTAGAGTTGGTGATTTGCCCGGTTTATTTCGGTTACTCAAAAATCATCCGATCAACGAAGTTTGGATACTTCATTATCTAGAAGTAAAAAAGCCCTATTCACTTCTTTTTATGTATTCACGGTTATTGGAATACCTGCCAGAATTTGCCACCGAACAGATCTTAAAAATTTTATCTGAAAACGAACATCCAATCTGGATAAAATTAGGATTTCAACTACACAAATTTGGGGGTGATATTTTCAAGTATTGGTTGGATAAAAATTGGAACAGAATCATACTGTCATGGTTGACAGATGAGGTCGAATTTCCAACAGAGTATGAGAATCGACTACGCGCATTTACGAAGCAGCGTGAAATGTTGGACAATTGGCCAGAATTACGTGATTCAATCAGTAATATTTCACCCGAATGGTTACTGAGTCAGATAAGTTCACAAAACCTAACGGACCAGCGGCTAATATATTTTCGCCTACTCCCCTATGCACCCAAAACTGCATCTGATTTATTGATGCAGTTAATCGAGCAAAATCACATAATCCCCGATTTGGAGACTGCTGGAATGTTTCATCAATATGGCGATGAGTCTGTTCAATCTTGGCTTAGAGAGAAGTGGGATGAACTCATTTATTTATGTTTGATAGACGGTGTTGGTATTCAAAATCAATTGGAGAAAATGCGGATAGTCCACGTATTAGAAAAATGGCCTGAATTAAAAGAAGCCGTTTTTCATAATTGTCCGGCAATGATTGAAGAGTATGAGGAGATAAAAGCGACAGATACTCCAATACCTTCTCAACAGGTATCCGATAGTGATATACAAGCAACTCCTATTTGGCAAAGCTTAAAACAAAGCAGAGATGAGTGGGTCGAGCAGACTGAAATAGGGTTGAAGCCTTATTTATTTTCACATCATTTAGGATGGCAGTCTTTACGTAGTGAAATTGATATTCCTGTTGTAGCGGCTGAGAATTATTTTCTCGGAACTATTCTTCCTTACGACTATCACTCTTTCGGAAATAGTCTTCGCACTCTGCTTAGAAGATCACTAGATCAGTGGCGCAGAGTTATCAAAATGGAGGATGATCCTGAGGCGATATTTGTCTATTCGCCCGTCCGTTTTGAGGCGGCTTATGCGATAAGGAATTTCATTGAACCACGCAACTGGGAATGCATGGTTGAGGCAGTTCTGATGTGCAAAAATGAGTTGGCTGAAACCCCAGTATCGTTAGAGGATAATTTATTCCGCTGGATTTCGCGCATGACCGACATGCTCAGTGGCGTTGAGCCAGAACTTCCTGACGAAGAAATTCCACTTAATGCCCGTCCGTGGTTTTGTGCATTGGTCAACCAAAACCCAAGCGAGGTCGTTACTCAATCTGAGGTGTGAAAAAAATACATCTTAAGTTAGAAAATTCGAACCGATTCGTATTGACGGATACAAACTTTTGTTCTAAAATGAAATTGGGAATGAAATTCGATAGAATAATTAAACGCTGGTGATTATGCCGACAAACAGGCTGACTTTTAAGGTCTTTAAAGCCCCTCCCTGTGTTTTGGGGAGGCTGCGTAGCGTGGGGTGGGGTAGGTTCACGCCGCCTAAAATGACTGCAATAACAGCAGCAGCAGACACTTCCGACACAGCGGTGGCAGTACGGGAGCAATCCGCTGCATTTGTGTCATTTCAGTGGCAGCAGCCGAGCCTTCCGCCGACACAAAATGCCAATTCAGCGCCTTGCTCCCTCAAACCCGCCCGCCATTTCAGCGGAAGTATTGCAAATTGTGCTGAAAATGCAGTAACAACTGCATCATTTTGAACATTTGGCTACTCAATGACCTTTAGCGTACCGACCATACCCAACTTAGCATGTCGGGCGTAGGAGCAAATGAACTGATAATCACCAATTGTCTGAGGGGTAAATGTCACCTCAGTGACTTCATTCGGCCCAATTTGATTGGTGTGAACATCCAGCGCTTCCACGCTAAAGATGTGATCCATATCATCATTGTTGACGAGGCGGATGGTCACAGGCTGCCCAACTTTGACGGTGATGGTGTCCAGATCAAAGGCCATATCCTTGGCGGTAATGGTGATGACTGGCGCGTTGGAAGCTGCCACAGCATTATTATTAGACGTGCGCCACAGGAGGAAACCCGCCACCGCTAAGGTGATGAGGATGATCACTCCGGTTAATGCAAAGCGTGAGTTGAACCATTTCACGTTAGAACGCTCCGTTTGAATTGTGATGTTATCAGCAGTATTAGAAATCACTTCGATACTCCATTTGCGTTATTTGACGAACAGCCCCATGACATACAAGGCCAGCATCCCCAATGTGATACCGGAAAAGATGGTCATGGGCATAGGACGTTTGATGGCATCTTTCATAATCAATTTGGCGACTTCGTAGACAACTTCGAACACTGCGCCTGCGCCAATCGCAAGGAACAACACGGCTAACACCTTCGAGTAAATTAGCCCACCAATGAGGCCGCCGACAATCGCCGGTGCGCCGCCGAGTAATCCCAGCAGGGCGAGTGTTCGTAGGCTAGGGCGGTCTTTGAGAACCGGAATGATGATGCCCAAACCTTCGGTAATGTTTTGGATGATGAAGCCGATCACCAAGAACGTGCCGAGTGCCAGCGCCCCTTGGCTGTAGGATGCGCCGATGGCTAAACCTTCACCGAGGTTATGCAGGCCGATGCCAATCGCGATCATAAAAGCCAGTGACAGCCGTTGGTCGGCTTCACTCCGCACGATGGATGCTTGACGGCGTGAAATCGCATCGAGCAATAGAAAGGTAACGACTAGACCAATCCCAAACAGCGCTACCCCTTGGAAGCTGCTGCCGATTTGTCCCGCGAGTTCTAACCCTTCGTTGGTCGCGTCGATTCCGAGGAAGATCAGCAAGCCGATGGTGATCGCCATCAAGAACATCATCCAACGCGGCCCTAAACGTCGCAGCGCAGGCATCCAGAACATACCGAGGAACACCGGAATGACACCGACATAGAGACCAATCAGTACATAACTGAGCAGCGTGTTACTGCTGGGCATGGCGGTCTCGGCAGCTACCGGAATGCTGGTGTTGAAAGCAATCGAGTTGGTCGAGAGCAAACTGATCTCATACGATTCGCCTTGTACCCAATGGTAATCCAGCGTGAAAGTGGCCTGACCCAAACGCGGGATCGTCGAGCTAGGGCTAGCCGTAAACGGCCAAATGGCATCATTGATGTTGATGGCAGAAATCGTCACTGGCAGTTGGCTGGTGTTGGTGACGGTAAAGTCAATTGTGTTCGGGTGCAGAATGGTTTGATCGAAGGTTATTGCTTCGATGGGTGCGGCAGGATCAACATGTAAGCCCGCGCCGTTGGTCGAGATGAAAACCGCAATCACCGCGATTAATAAAATCACGGGCAGCGCGATTAGGGCGACCATTTTCAGACCCAACGGTTGGCTTGAGGGAACAGGATTTGGGGTAATATTGGTACTCATATTAAGCCTCTGTTACCTCGAATAGACCCGTCCAGCCGAGTTCTGCGAATTCGGTTTTGTGGGCGTGGAACATATATTTTCCCGGATACTTATAGGTAAACTCCAAGATGCCGCGCTGTCCCTGCATCTGGGCAATCGTGTCCGTGTATTCAGCGGGAATCAGGCTGGTTCCGGTCGGGTAATACTGGAAAAAATTGGCGTGTAAGTGAAACGAATTAATCACGTCAAATTCAAGGATATTCACTAGAAAAATGCGAACACTTTCGCCCACCTTGAGCTGGATAGGATGTTTGTCGTAGTGGAAGGGGATGGCATTAACCACATAAAAGTCATTCGCCATATCGAAATCAATATCGAACCCACTCATCACCATCACCATTTCATGATCGACTTTAGGCCAACCATCTTTCGGATCAATAATGAACGCGCCGTACAAACCTTTGGAGATATGTTTGGCGAGGGGCGCACTGTGGCAGTGGTATAGATGCAGGCCAAACGGCTCGGCATCGAACTCATAAATGAAGGACTCTCCCGGTTGAATCTGCTCAAAAACGCCATCCATGTTACCGGGGTGAATGCCGTGAAAGTGCATACTATGTTCGTGGGTCGTTCCGTTGAGGAACTCGATGCGGATATGGTCGCCTTCGCGGGCGCGGATGGTTGGGCCGGGAACACGCCCGTTGTACGTCCATGCCGCGTAAGATAAACCCGGTGCAATTTCGATGTTTTTTTCAGCGGCGATGATGCGATACTCACGCAGTATTTGACCGTTGGGCAGGGTGCTAACTGTGCCACCGTCAAAATCGGTCAAGATGTCGCTGGGGTTAAATCCGTTGGCCTCATGATCAACCTCACCAGTGACTCCCGGCATCGGCATAAGCATATCCATACCGTCATGTGGAACGGGGTCTTGTTCTTGCCCGCTGACCTTCGAAAGTCCCGGCAGCAGCCCTACACCCGCTACACCTGCAACGGTTACGCCAATGGTTCCAAGTTTGAGAAACCTACGCCTTGATACTGATTGTTGACTATCATCCATCGCACCCTCACATGAGTAGTATTAGATTCTTGAGAATTAAAATTTAGGTAAGACTAAATAAACAATACAATTAAACTATCTGCTTGTCAAGGTGTACTTAAAAGCGAGATGTTTTAAGGGAGGATTACAAAGCGGATTGGCTGACTTTTTCCCTAGCGGTATACTCCCATAAAAAGGAGTTATTAATGAAGCCCACAATATTCCCTGATGGTGTCGAAATCCATGCTGATATGAAGCGTGGCTACAAGGAAATCCTCACACCGGAGGCCGTTGCTTTCGTGGCGAAGTTAGCGCGTAGTTTCACCGAACGGCGTGATGCTCTTCTGGCAAAACGTGTAGAACGCCAAGCACTTCTGGACGCGGGTGAACTGCCAGATTTTCTGGCGCAAACCGCGCACATTCGCAGTGGCGATTGGCGAGTCGCGCCTGTGCCTGCTGATCTGCAAGATCGCCGTGTTGAAATTACCGGCCCGACTGACCGCAAGATGGTCATCAACGCGCTGAACTCCGGCGCAAAAGTTTTCATGACCGACTTCGAGGATTCGAACGCACCCACATGGGAGAATATGGTTGAAGGACAAATTAATCTGCGCGATGCTATCCGTCGCACGATTACCTTTACCAGTCCTGAAGGCAAGTACTATAAGCTGAATGACAAAATCGCTGTCATGATGATCCGCCCGCGTGGTTGGCATCTGGACGAGAAGCATATGCTGGTGGATGGTAAACCGGTTCCCGGTGGCTTGTTCGACTTTGGCTTGTACTTCTTCACCAACGCCAAAGAACTTCTAGCACGGGGCAGCGGCCCTTATTTTTATCTGCCCAAGATGGAAAGCCACCTCGAAGCGCGGCTGTGGAACGATGTATTTGAGTTGGCACAGGACGAAGTGGGCATTCCACCGGGGACGATCAAAGCAACCGTGTTGATCGAAACTATTCTCGCGGCCTTCGAAACCGAGGAAATCCTCTATGAACTGCGCGACCATTCCGCCGGATTGAACTGTGGACGCTGGGATTATATCTTCTCGTTTATCAAAAAGTTTCGCACCCGTCCCGATTTTGTGCTGCCTGACCGCGCCTTAGTCACCATGACGGTGCCGATGATGCGGAATTATTCGCTGCTGGTCATCAAAAATTGTCATAAGCGTGGTGCACATGCCATGGGCGGTATGGCAGCACAAATCCCTATCAAGAATAATCCAGAGGCCAATGAAGCAGCTTTGGCAAAAGTACGCGCCGACAAGCTGCGTGAGGCGCAAGACGGTCACGATGGCACATGGGTGGCGCATCCCGGTTTGGTTCCGGTGGCATTGGAAGTATTTGATGAAGTCATGCCGCAGCCTAACCAGATTATGCGCCAGCGCGACGATGTGGATGTCACGGCGGCTGATCTGCTTCGTGTGCCAGAAGGCCCGATCACCGAGCAGGGTGTTCGTTGGAACATCAAAGTGGGCATCCAATATGTAGAAGCATGGCTTCGCGGGAATGGCTGCGTACCACTGTATAATTTGATGGAAGATGCCGCAACCGCTGAAATCTCGCGCACACAAATCTGGCAGTGGCTCCAGCATCAATCCACTTTGTCCGATGGTCGCCCGTTTACAGAAGCGATTTATGACCGCTGGTTGCAGCAAGAAATGACCGCTATCCGCGAGGAAATTGGCATGGATCGTTTCGATAAGGGTGAGTTCGCCCGTGCCAGCCAGTTGTTCATCCAGATGTCGAAGGCTGATCCGTTTGTAGACTTCCTGACGCTGCCCGCCTATAGGTTCATTTGAGCCTAAGTCGGCAGACTTGCCTCAAAAGCACTTATAAAATGTCGCTCTTGGTTTCACTTGCCAACCAGCGGACAAACTGCCCATAGACCGAGCCGTTTTGCCAAACCTGCATGAGTGCTTTCCGTTCATCGGATGTGAAGGCACTCAACGGCTTGTCGTAACCGCTGGGAATGAAAATGCGCCATAACTCTGACCACGCGTTAGGAGCAGGGGCTGGATCAACCACGCTGGCAAGGTTACCTACGGCGCTGGTATCCACAAAGGTTTGCTGCCTACCGTCGGGCGCGGCATAACACATAACACTAATAAAGCGGCAGCTTGCGGACGGAAAAGGTGCTGCCAACCGCAGCAATCCCTCTGCGCCAATCGTTGCCAGCGCATACTTGATATAAGCGCCGGGGAAACCGTTGAGCGCGTCGATAGCGAAACCACTGTCTTCAACGACCACTGGTTTCCCTAATAATTTTACAGCCTGAATGGCTTTATTCTGCGCCACTTCGACCACCGAATCTGCCTGCGGTTCGACCAATTCCACTTCAACTTGTAGCACTTCAATCCCATAAGGCTCAGTCAGCGTTTTGAGCGCGGTCGCCTTGCCGATATTAGTAGTTGCGAAAATAATACGATGAGTCATAATGTATCATTCCATGTGGTGCATTGGAAATTTACGAAAAATATATGAATTTCATGAATGAAAACGTAAAAATTGATAATCTGAACCTTATAATGAAATCGTTAATGGTGCAATAACGAACCAAATTTGAGAGAGAAATTTCAATGTTTGAATTTGATGAACATTTTGACGAATTAGAAGCAATGGAATCGGAACTGTCACTAGGCCAATCTGAAGATCAAAGTATCCTACCAGCATGGATGTATGTGGGAAATGGTGTCTGGAAATTAGATTTTGATGTAGATACATTCGAAATCTTGCAAGAATGGCGTTTACAAACTGTTGATGTGGCTTAATATATAAGTATCGGTTGATGAGTGGATTACAAAGGAATGGAACATGGGCATAGTTGTACAATGGGATAATCCTGAACAAACCATTGTTCGTTTTCTGTATTCCGGTCAATGGACATTTGGTGATTTATTTGATGCCATGCAAATAGCCCGTGAACTGATGGATAGTGTTCACCATCCTGTACATGGCATCGTTGACATGCAAGATAGTAAACTGATGCCGAATGGCGCACTTTCACTCGGTCGCAATGTCACCATGCGTAAGCATCCTAATCAAGGGAAAACGATTATCGTTGGTGCAAGCGGTTTTGCCCGCACATTGTATGATGTTTACCGCAAGGTCTACCGCACAACCTTTGACGAAAGCGCTTATGCATTTGCTTCCAGTTTAGAAGAAGCAAGACTCATGCTCACGCCGCAAGTCACTAGATAAGTTAATCGCCCGCCAATTCAGATAAATGGGGCTGGGCGCTGTCTCGCGTTGGTGCGAATGGTTCGGTTGTATTCTCGATGGTTGGATAAACAAGGCTTTCATATTTCTGCGAAAGCCCGAGCACCGTGTTCCGGTTTGCACTGTTATATTCCTTCAACCGTTCCATTTCATTGGGTTTAATGTATTGGTAATCTCGGCTGCGGTCACTCTTGTTATAAAGATAATCATATAAGATCGTCCGCAGTGATTTTTGCGTCAGCACCAATGGCGTGACAGCCGTCGCATAGATACTTTCCTCACCGTCTAACAAATACGGTACCCCCATGCGCGAATAAAATCGGCTAAAGCCAACCAGAATGTCTAACGGACGCAGGTTGCGGTTGCCATAATACATTTCCAGCATATCTTCCCAATTCGGCGCATGACCGTGTTTCTGACCAAATTCGTAAGCCAGTTGCAGACCATAATTATGCGGGTTATAGCTGTCGACCCCATAATAGATGTAATGGCTGGGTTCATTTTGATAATAAACCGGTGGTGTGCGTAAACTCTGCACGAATTCAGGCGTAAATGTACCCATATCTCCATAAAAATGGAGTGCAGCGTTGGCCTTCCGATAGGCATCGGCTAAACGATGGTGACCAGCCAACGACTCAATCGCTTTTATCAGGAATTTATGCGCTTCGGGATGGCGTTTCTTAGCCGGATTTTCCGGTGACTGGTGCCATGAATAAGCAGGCATAAATATCTGATAAACCCCATGTTCAACCAATAAGGTAACGAGGTCTGCCATTTTGCAGAGTGACGTTTCTAAATAATGGGGAAAGTAGCTGCTGTCAGTCGGCGGAGAATTAAAATAGGTCGAGATATACCATCGCCGCGTTCCATTCAACAGCAAAGACATACTAATACGCTGCTCGTAAACGATCTTATAAATGGTCTCGAGTGGGTATTCGATGAACTCTTCTTTACTAGGCATCGTTGATTGCATGAAGCGCTCCTACCATCCCGTATGCGCTGAACGCCAACTGAATTGCGGTGATGTAAATACGAAAAAAGTAAACGAGTCAATCATCGCAGACGTTTTGCAGAAAGTAAAGGAATCTTAAGTGAAAACGGTCTTTTTATACTACTAAATTATTACTCTTCTTTATACTAACCCTCCCAAAACGAGAATGAAATAAAGCTGTCTCTTGGAGCTAAATAACATGTTAATAAAGAAATCAGTTTTGTTCGGTTTATTTCTAAATAAATAACACGAATTTCGTAAATTAGCTAGGAAATAGTGTCACTAATTGCTGTTATTATTCGACCTGTTTTGTAATGTCAATTTATTGATCAGCGGGAGAGAACCAGTCACTCATTTGAACTCTGGACTCATCAATTGGCCTTTAATGAGCCTTCAGTGGTGATTTCTCATTGACAAGTTGCCCAAAAATGCGTATAGTATTTGTAACGTCCAATGAGTACAAGGAGGTGACAATTTGAAGAACGAGACTATGGTGAGGGTGCAAACCTAGCCAGTCCACCTCTAGGGGTGTACAGCGTTAGTTGTACCTCCACCCTCTAGGTCTGAAAAAAACGTTGGCGGCTTTCGGTTTACCGGAGGCCGTCATCGTTTTATATAAGCTAATCATTAATGCTCCAACCGCCCATCAAACTTGCTTCGTAATCGCTACGGGTGATCGCATATAAACCCGTGTCGCGGAATTCGCCCCACTTCAAGTAATATTGTCGCATCAGCCCTTCGTAGCGCATTCCAATTTTTTGCATCACTCGCTCGGAGGCCGGATTATCCGCAAAATAGGTGGCATGAATGCGATTTAGCCCCAGTACTTCGAAACCGTAACTGACCAAACGCTTTGCCGCCTCTGACGCAAATCCACTATTCCAATAGGGTTTGCCCACCCAATAACCCATTTCTGCTCGCCGGTGTTCGAGGTCTAGTCGCAAGGCGACGGCCCCAATCAGACGATCCTCATCCTTTAGCACAATAGCAAAGTTACAAGCTTCACCTGCGTTGTAGGCGGTGTGAGATCGTGTGACCCATGCTTCGGCTGCACCATTTGGATACGGGAATGGAATATGCAGGGTATTCGCTGCAATTTGGCGTTCCTGAAGATAGTCCTGTACATCGGCTGCGTCACTGAGTTCGGGACGGCGCAGAACAAGGCGGTCAGTTTCAAGAATCGGCATAGGGATCATAATCTCACCGCCTAGTTTGAGCGGCTCATAGTCATGTACAACGTTGTATTCATTGTATGCTGGGAGGGGGAGTATAAAGGCTAAAGAAATGGAATAATTAAGAGCAGTCTATCAACTGAATGAATCGCTGCTGCCTGCTGCGTTTGGAATATTTTATCCCGGTGTGGTTGGCGTGACTGCGAGTGTTGGCAGCGTATTAGGGGATGTAGTTCGGATCGGTGGTAGATAGGTATTGTAGCCCCCAACCGACCACAAACGAACCGTTCGATCACTACTGCTGGAGACCAGTAAACGTCCGTCATCACTGAAGGCCAAATCAGTAATGCGACCTTTGTGGCCTTTAAGTGTCGTCAAGAGTTGCCCGCTGTTGACTGCGTAAACGGCAATGCCGCCGTTGGGTGTGCCGTTCGCCATTAACCTGCCATCGGGGTTAAGAGCTGCCGCACCATAAAGCTGTGTACTCCCGTTCCCTTTTAGGTAGACCAGCGGCGTTCCAGTCTGAATGAACTCGTCAACATCCCATAACCAAACTTGACCTGAACCTTCCACCATCAAATGTTGGTCATCCGATGTAAACGCGATTTGGTCGATGGTCACCGAGGTCGTGCCACCTGTCCAGGCCGCCAGTACGCTGCCTGATGGGATGTCCCAAAGTTGAAAGTAACTGATTAAGCGTTGATTACGCTGAATTACGCCGCCAACTGCCAAACGCGTACCGTCATGGCTAAAGGCAAGTCCACTGGGGAAACCATCTTCGTTGCTGAAGTTACCGAGATTTTTAATCAGCGCTCCCGTCATCGCATCCCACAAAAATAAATCGAAGGAGAGGACTTCACCATGTATCAGCGAGGTTGCCAATACCTTGCCATCTGCACTCAATGTAGCGTTGGTGCGCCGGAAATGGTAGCCATCTGGTAAGCGGATAGACAACCGCTGCTCACCTGTTTCGATATTGGTTAGGTTAAGTGTTAATTGATCACGGGTTGAAGCCAGCCATTCTCCATCTGAACTCAAACTCCAATCGGCTCCCCCATTCAGCCCATCAAAGCGTTGCAGGGTTGTACCACTGCTCATCTCTTGAAAGTTGAGGTTATGTCGCCAGTCTATGAAGGCTGTTGTTGCTTTGCCCTCACGGAAGAAAACGGCTGGTGAATATCCGCCGGATTGTTTCAAGTCCATAATTTGCTCTGTTTGGTGGCTCAACTGCCAGAATTCGTTGCGATAGCCTGTTGTAACCAGCAGTTGTTTTGCATCAGGACTGAGTGCCAGTTGGCGCGGTGGATAACCTTTCTCACCACTATCGAACCGCAGTATTTCGCGGACTTGATTTACATTTCTAATGGTGATGCGCGGGGTGGGGGAAGGGCTGCTAACCAGCAGTACAAACAGGAGCAAAGCAAAACTAAGCAGCAAAATGAGGATTGGAATGAATTCTGAACGGTTAGGAGTTGTATCTGTATTCATCATGCCTCATTTCGTGTGCTACCGACAAAATGAGTCTAGCAGGGGATGAACACCAGAACTCGACGCTCACCCTCCGAATGAATGCAGCGATGAAGTTCATGATATTGCGGCTAAAGATCGGGACTATCGAGCAACCAGATACGTGACAGCAGCGCTTTCATCGCCAGCGGATCGTTGTAATAAGCACCGAGTGATTGAAGCAGCGCATAGTGGGGCAGTGCATCAGGATGAACCGCTGCAATTTGCTCATAGGCATCCACGAGACTGATGCCTTCTTCTTCATGCAGCACCGCCATCGCAAATGTCACTGAACGGCTGATACCCGCACCGCATCCAATCACCAGTGTGTGATTTGCAGCTTTTTGAGCGCGTGCAAATTCGATCCCTTGTTGTAACTGTTCCACAGGTAAGGGGATACCATCATCAACGGTGATATACAGTGACTCAATCTCAGGGTGCTTGGCGGGATGTGCCAATTGTAAGATCGCGCCAATTTTATAGGCAGACATGATGCTTTGGTCGCTTGTTTCGCGGACTTTACCGATATACAGTCACGGTCGAATGAGGTGCATAAATTCAATCCAAAAGTGTTGAATAGTGGGGAGATTATGTTATCGCCCCAAATCTCAATTAGGCTCTGTTTATCGCCCGCAGGTTGCGGAGGCTGTCGCTGTTTCCGCCGGACGCGCCCGCAGTGTCACCGGTACTTCGAAGGTTTTTTCGCCGCGCACAATCCGCATCTGGATGGTGTCACCGGGTTGGGTATTGGTAACCAGATAGGACATAAGCCCATCCATATCGGCAATGTAATTTCCATCAATGGCGATGATGATGTCGCCACCCGCACACACTGCTAAGTCACGCACCGTCGTCGGACGATTACCGCCTTGCAAACCCGCATCAGACGCGGGCGAGTCGGGTGTTACTTCGTCGATCAACACCCCTTGTTTAACCGGCAGTTTGAGGGGTTCTGCCAATGCCGCCACGCCTAAACCATCTTCTGCCGAACGGGTACTGATGCCTAGCCACGAATATTCCACTTTACCTTTGCTGATGAGTTCCGGCACGATGCGCGTGATGGTCTTGGAAGGGACAGCAAAACCAACCCCTTGGAATACACCACTGTCACTTCGAATAGCAGTGTTGATGCCAATCACTTCGCCATGGGAATTAAGAAGCGGTCCGCCGCTGTTACCGGGGTTAATCTGGGTATCCACTTGAATAATCGACGGGTTGTTGAAGTTCGGCGTGACATCATTGCTAATCATCTCTGCTGAAGGAAGCTGCCGCCCCAAACCACTGACAATCCCAACCGTCATCGAACTGGCTAACCCGAACGGATTACCAATCGCAATCGCGCGTTCGCCCACTTTGATCTTGTCCGAATCAGCGAAGGTCACTGGCTGTAAACGGCTTTTGTCCGCGTCCACTTTCAGCACAGCAATGTCGCTGAACAAATCTACACCCACCACTTGGGCTGTCGCCACATAGCCATCATGGAATGTGACCGTCACACTGATGGTATCGTTAGCGACATGAGCATTGGTAATAATGTGTCCATCGGTGTCATAGATAAAGCCTGAACCTCGCGCCGCATCACCTATGCCCGGTGTCGATGATTTGATAACCACCTCGACGTTCACTACCGATGGCACAACCCGTTCATAAATATTGGTCAGCAGGACATACTCTGCGTCAGCCACGTCAATAATAGCCTGTGGCACTGCTGTGGGCTGTTGCGCTGCCGAACCCCGCGCCGCCACATTAATTGGTAAATCAGCCAGCGGTGTTGATGCGCTGGCCTGCGGCGGCGGATTATCAGACTGTATGAGGTTGCAGGCGGCAAGCATTAAACATGCTGAGATGACGAGAGCTTGTTTATTTAATTTCACAGTCATACCTATTTAACGTTAAATCTATGGAGCAATTATACAGCCACTTATCGCAATCGACACACCAGCTATTGACCTTCAAAAACCTTGAAATGGCTGCTGCTTAACTTCACGTTTTAATTGAACTCACTATTTCCTCAATGAATTATTCACCTAAACGACTTTATAGTCTAAGGTGATGTTGGGTTCGGTATTTCATTTGCTTATGAAAGAGGTTTTATGGATGATATTCGGGTATTAGACAATGAATACGCAACCCTTATTTATCACACAGACAAAAAGATCGTGCATCACACCTTTCATCAAAAAGTGAGTGGTGAAGAATTCCAGAACATCCTTAAATCGGGTGTCGAATGTCTGGAAAAGTATAGCGCGACCAAATGGCTGTCCGATGACCGTCTCAACAGTGAATTGTCGGCTGAAGATACCAACTGGGCGACTCACCATTGGTTCAAACTAGCGCAGGATGCAGGTTGGAAATCGTGGGCGCTGGTCGTCCCGCACGATATTTTTGCGCGATTGAACTTGATCGAACATGTTAACCATTACAGCCGTCGCGGTATTCGTGTAATGGTCTTCACCAACCCCGATGAAGCGCTTTCATGGCTGGACGCGCTAGAGAACTAATCTGCTGCTACAACCTCTGACTACTGACCATCAGCAACTACACATCTGAGCCAAACGAGAGAGCATTTTATCCTTAATGCGAAAATCGGATTAATTTATTTAAAATTAAATATGAACTGAAAGCAAGCAGCGAATTTGTACTTGTATCACGATAGAATTTGGAGAAGTGTTTGTGGCTGACATAACGATTCTAAGCAATGAGTATGTGACCCTTGTTTATCATGAAGATACGAAGGTTGTGCATCACACCTTCCTCAAACCCACCGGCGGACAACCATTTAGAGATATTCTGATGGCGGGCGTGGACTGCTTTATTAAATATGGGGCAACTAAATGGCTTTCGGATGATCGTGAGAACAGTGAGCTTTACCCTGACGATAGCAAATGGGCAAGCAATGTTTGGTCAAAGTTAGTCCAGGATGCCGGTTGGAAAACATGGGCGCTGGTTGTACCCAATGATATGATGGGACGCTTAGACTTGGTTAAATTCGTCAATCTTTACAGCAAACGCGGCGTTCGTGTGCAGGTATTCACCAACCCTGACGAAGCGATTGCATGGCTGGATAAACAAGAAAACTAGCCAGCCATACATCACACTTTACAACACCAAATCGCACATCGTTCGCAGTGTATCGACATCATATAAGCCGAGGTTGAGAGTCGTGATCGGACTGTTGCGCCACAGTGCCAGCCGATCTTTGATCCGTGCCTTCGATCCGCAAAGTGCTATTGCATCCACCAATTCATTAGGCACAGCGCTCACTGCCCCGGCTTTATCTCCTGCCAGATACAATTCCTGTATCTTGGTCGCAGCTTCCTCGAAGCCATAACGCACCGCCAGATCATTGTAGAAGTTGCGTCCCTTCGCGCCCATGCCGCCGATATACAGCGCTAACCCCGGCTTGAGCGCGTTCCAGCACACCTCGACATTATCATCCATCATCACCTGCACCGTCGGCGCAATATCAAAGTTTGCCAGTGATTTACCATTATCCGCCGCCGCGAATCCTGCTTCAATCTGCGGCTTATAGACGCTATCGTAATGCTCCGGTGAGAAGAAAATTGGCAGCCAACCGTCAGCGATTTCGGCGCACAGTTGCACATTCTTCGGCCCAATCGCCGCCAGATAAATTGGCATGTCCGCCCGACCATGTAGGATGCTCTTGAGTGGTTTACCGAGTCCGGTTGCATCTACACCTTGATACGGAATCTGATAATACTCGCCGTCATGTACCAGCGGCTTCTCACGTTTGAAAATATCACGCACAATCTGCACATATTCGCGGGTCTTTGCCAGCGGTTTGCCATAAGCTACGCCATGCCAACCTTCGACCACTTGCGGCCCTGATAATCCCAAGCCCAGCAAGAATCGCCCGCCCGATAACTGATCGAGCGTCATGGCGGTCATCGCGGTATTGGCAGGTGTTCGTGCAGGCATCTGCATAATCGCCGTACCAAGTCGGATGTGTTCGGTTTGTGCGCCCATCCATGCCAGCGGCGTAACCGCATCCGATCCGTAAGCCTCCGCTGTCCACACCGCATACACACCCAGCTTATCTGCCTCACGGATCACATCCATCGGTAGTTCGATTTTCGCACCCGAATATCCCGCCATTAATCCCAATCGCATGGTAATAAGTCCTTAGTTTTTGAACAGTCATTCGTTCTCAAAAAGCGTTTTTTGTGTATGATGCAGCGTATCGCATCCGCCGAATTAATTAGTGAATGGACAAAGTCCCAATAAATCTTGATTTGTATCGAGTATACCGCCCAACGCCTCTATCAGTTTTTCGCCCCTTAGACCTTCTTTATAGGCTAATCGTGCATTGGTATAGCCGGTATCAATTTGTCGGAATTTACAATAATCGATTGCGTCAATGTGAGAGAACTCCACGATGAGTCGTAATGTGTGAGCATCGCCCAATAGTTTTGAATGTTCCAAATACGAAAGTAGTTCCTCAATAGCTGTGATGATTGAATGATCATCCTCTGGATTATGGACTCTCAAACTAATCTCAATATCAGTCCGTAGCAGATGCTTTTCAGATGAGCAATTATAGGGGGTCTCCAACTCTAATTTGTAAACACTCAAACTCCCTTGCAGATTCGTGCCAGTGAGTTCATTGCTGACCTGTCGTGATAGATCGTTATCAATGTTTTTGTAAAAATACAACTTGCACGGGACGTTCGTTTCAGTAGGAAAGGGCGTTGGACTCAATAACGGAGGATCAGTTAACTCGACAGCCATTTGAGTAGCAAGGGCAACAATAGCAGTGCCAGTAGCATTGAGTTCGCTATCAGGGTGATGCCAACTAGTGGCTACTCTGTCTGTATAGTTTTGGTACTCTATAGTGGATGTGAGTTCAATGCTGCTTGGTGTGGCAGGTGTGCCAAGCATAGGTTCACGTGTAATGGCAATCGCCGTTCGTGTCGCGGAAGTATCGGTTTGTTGAGCATCAAGAATATTCAAGCTAAAAAGAATGCTAAATGCTGCTATCAGTATGCCAACTAGTCCGAAAATAAAGCGTCTCATTTTGAGAGTTTCCTGCCTATATCGCCTGATTTTGGAGCGTCTTCAGTGCGCTTGTCCCTTGTTAGCATGATGGCTTCAGCCTCATGCGGCGCAATGGGATAATTACCATTTCAAAAAGTTAATCTGCTTTAGCCCAATACAGTTTATCCTCCTGCCAACCGTGCTACCAACTTTCTTTCGTCCTCCTCAAACCACGGCGCTTGAATAGCCGCGTTCTCAGTCATGCGACCCGCTTTTGAAGTAGCCGGAATCGCAACATGGCAGCGCGGATCACTCAATATCCACTTGAGTAACGCCTGCGCCCATGTATTCACACCAAACGGTTTGAGCGGTGCGAGTTCACTTTTGGATGGCGGCTTCCGCATCAATCGACCTTCGCCAAACGGACGCATCACCACCACACCGATATTGAGATCAGCCGCCAACGGTAAGATTTGTTTTTCGACTTCGCGCTCAAGTGGATTGTAGGGAATCTGAATTGCTTGGATGCGACCTGTTTTCATGACTCGCGCTAACTCATCAAATGCCGACGAACTGTAATGCGTTGCACCAATCAGACCAACACGCTTCTCAGCAACCAATTGCTCTAACAAAATAAGCTGCTCACGCCATGCCAGTAGGTTATGGATTTGGTACAGATCAACGTAGTCGCCATAATAGCGCAGGGCATTGTTCATCTGCTTGCGGCCTTCATCAACTGATGATGCCCAAACTTTGGTGGCGATGAAGGTTTGTTCGCGTCGACCTTCAAGCGCTTTGCCCAGCACACGCTCGGCTTGCCCATACATCGGTGATGAGTCAAAGAAATTAGCGCCAGCTTTGAGTGCCGCGTCAACAATGAGACTCGCGTTATTTTCGCCAGCCTCACCGCGCACATCAAACGTTTGCCATGTCCCCATCCCAACGACAGGGACTTGCAAACCACTTTGCCCGAACGTTCGATGTTCCATAATAAAATACCTGTCATCTAAGACCTGAATATAAAAACAAAAAACAGCATCAACCTTATCAATTGACTGCTGTTTTATGTGTTGTATTGAAGCTAACTGCTAATTGGTCTTTCGAAAGTTGCGAGGAAAATACCCCGTATTGGGGTTGATTCCCTCCCTCGCTTGCGGGGGAGGGTAAGGGTAGGGGTTGGCTTATAGATCATGCAGCTCGTCAAGATTGATCAAACCGTGCCGCAGGGCTGATAATGCCGCCGCATAGCGGTCAGATGCCCCGAGTTTGTTCATAGCTTGTGCCAGTGTTTCGATAACGGCTGTCAGGCTCAGTTGCAAATGTTGGGCAATCTCTGGATTTTCAAACCCTGCTGCCACATAC
>JBBQLX010000029.1:0-51704 GCA_038328375.1 Aggregatilineales bacterium
GTAGACAATTTGCAGCGGTTCGGTGAAAGGCTGCTGGAAAGCCGAGAGCGACTCGCGGGTTTCGCGGTTCTTCACCAGTTCAATCACCTGATGCAAACCCGTACCGCGAATGTCACCAATGGTCGGATGTTTTTCAGCGAGATCATTCAAGCCGCGACGCAGCACCTTGCCCATTTCGCGGCTGTTCTCGATTAAGTTTTCACTGCGGTAAACCTCGATGTTGGCAACACCAGCCGCCATCGCCAATGGATGCGCCGAGTAAGTCAAACCCATCGAGAACATGTGGTCATTAAAATAAGCCGCGATTTCCTCGCTCACAATCGTCGCACCCAACGGCACATAACCGCTGGTGATACCCTTGGCTGTGGCGATAATGTCCGGTTGCACATTCGGGTAATGATCCACACCGAACCACTCGCCCGTGCGACCAAAACCGCTCATCACTTCGTCCACAATCAGCAGGATGCCGTACTTCTGGCACATCTGGTAAACACGGTTCCAATAGGCTTCTGTCGGTTGAATGACACCACTGGTTCCGCTGTAACCTTCGATCAAGATTGCCGCGCACAACTTGGGGTCTTCCATCTGGATAATTTCTTCCAGCATGTCCGCCATAATCAGGTCGCCCTCTTCTTGGGTGCGACCGTTATAAACCGGGCTGCGGTAAGCATACGGGTCAGGGAAATGCAGGATGTCCGGCACACCCGAACCGTGCCCATGACGGCGCGGATCACCACCCGCCGTCGCCGCGCCAAAGGTCGCCCCATGAAACGAGCGCCAGCGCGTCAGAATTTTCTGTTTGCCGGTGAATAAGCGTGCAATCTTGATGGCGTTTTCAATCGCATCCGTACCGCCGTTGGTGAAGAAAGCCTTGCTCAAATTGCCGGGGGTGATTTCCGAAAGCAGTTCACCGAGTTGACCACGCGCTTCGGTGGCGATGCTCGGTTGCACGTAACCCAGCTTACCGATTTGTGCGCGAATCGCCTCAATAACATGCGGGTGACTGTGACCGATATTGACGTTCACCAACTGCGATGACCAGTCGATATAACGCTTACCTTCGCTGTCCCAGAAGTAAACACCCTCGGCATGATCCATCACAATCGGATTCCACGCGTTTTGTACCGACCAACTAGCGAGCGTATAATCCTTGTTATTCTTCACAATTTCAGCGGTGGTCGTCATTTTCGATTGCTCCTTCAATTAAGCTGAATGTGCCTATTGTAATCCACAATTCGACTACAACCCAACAGGTGGACTCGGACAATTTGCCGCTGCTTCACATCCTAATCCGTTGACTGTAGTGGTTAGGCTCATGCCATTATTATGTGCTTCGGCTATAATGCATCAAAAGTGAAAGGTCATACCGAATGAGTATTATGTTATTTGCGCTGTTAATTGTCGGCGCTTTGTTGTTTTGGCAAGGTAATTTCAACTTCGGTTCAATCCAGACCGAAGGGCGACACGTCAAAGCTGCCGGAGTGGTGTTGATGCTGCCCGCAGTCGCTTTTGTGCTGCTGAGTTTTGTATTCAGTATTTTAGCTCGAAGCAGTTCCAATTCGGCACAATTTGTATCCGCAGTGCTTAACTTTTTTCAACTGGTGATGATGATTATCGCGGTGGTGGTGGCTTATATTCTGATCGCTGACCCGCCCAACGCTCCAAATCTTCCCAGCATTCTGGGTCAAATTCAAAATGAACGACGCGGTAAACCCTCACAGCCGCCCGCATCATCTTCATCCAAACCCAAGCAGCCACAGCAGCGCCACCCGTTAGAAAGTTTTATGCCAGCACGGGCGCAACCGATCAAAGTGGGGAACGTTCTCTCGATTAAAGAGGCAGCGGCTTATATGGGGATGAAGCCCGAAGACATTATGGGGTTGATTGACGCGGGTAAATTGCCAGCCGCACGCGACAACAGCGGTTTCCGTATCGCCCGTTCGGTCTTGGATGAATTGAAGAACCCCGGCACGACTTAACAGGGTTATTTTTTCTGGTCACGCGCCCACGCCGCCAGCGCATATAACTCAGCAAAGTCTTCCCGACCAATCGAGAGGTAGCGCTTAATCGCTTCTTGCAGCGTCACCAGTTCAACCGAAGTCACCTGTTCCGCATCACTGGGGTTCAGCGGCTTACTCACAATTTCGACCTCACCGTAGCTCACATAACGGTAAAAGTCGGGATGAGGGAGGTGTGGGCGATAAGGCTTGGGCGCGTTTGAATGACAATGCCACGCGCCTAATGGTGTAATACTTTTCAGGCGTACTCCGGCTTCCTCAAGTAACTCGCGCTTGAGAGTCTCAGCGTGGGGTTCATTCGGTTCACGCGTTCCACCCGGCAGTTCCCAATAAAAATTATCCACCTGTATGATGAGCCATTTGTCGCCCACATATGGCACAAGATTGACGTTGCTAATCATGGCATCCTGTGGCGGATTTTGCCATAATGCAAATTGCATTTGAATGGGTTCGCGATAGGTTGTGTTGAATAAATGTGGAAACTGCGAATGCAAATCGCTCATGGTTGCAAGTACGCTCCTATTTGCTGTGCGACGTTCTGGCCTGCCAAAATGCGCCCTGCGAATCCTAACCCATCGTAATCGCTGCCGACCAAGCCAATGCCCGCTGGAAGCATTTGTTTAAGCGCGTCCATTTTCTGCTTAAAGTTAGGCAGATGTGGCGGCAAAGGATCAGCATCCTCCCAATAATCCAAGCGGCTGATAATGGGCTGTCCCTGTGCTTTGATCTCGCGATGAAGTTCCTGCACAATCGCATCGGCTGCCACCGCTTTGGGGAGCATCCGTACACCGACATTCAGCAAAATGTGATCCGGTGGGACACGATGGGAGTCATCCGTCCATGTATAAAAAGGAATAGCAACATCCCACGGAAATCGAGGCGGCACCGGCATATCATCTTTTTTATAGCCGATTGATACCCGCGTAATGGTGTCATAGCCATAATCGAGCAAGGCCAGACTTAATTCCGGCGTAAGGGTGCGGAACATGCGCTCGGCGTGGCGGGCGGGTGCAGCCACGATCACCGCGGCCGATTCCCACATCAGGCCGTTCTCCAAACACAGCGTAAACTTTCCATCGAGTGTGCCGATACTGCTAACCGCCATACGGTGAATGAATGTACCTGTTAAGTCCTTTGCCAGAGCATCCACAACCGACTGTGTACCATTGGCAAAAGCCACCAGATCACGTTTATGGCTGTCGAAGACCGGACAGAGCGCGTCTTGCAAGCCGAGTTCATTTAGAAATGCCCAGTCTTCATCACGATGGAACGCAAACGCGCCGCCATCCAGCACAAAACCTTCGCGCCGTTCGCTAACGACACTGCCACCTAACCGCTTCTTGACCTCAATCAAGCGATAAGGAATCTGAAGACGCTGCAATTCGCGGGCGGCAGCTAATCCGCTGATTCCGCCGCCAATAATCACCACATCACGCATAGGTTATTTATTTCCTAATGAGTCTTATATGTGCAGTATAACGACAAATGTAAAGGCTTTGAAGTGCGAGGCTTTTGTTAAGGCTTCATCAAACCGATATTTATGGCTTGTCCTGTAAATAAACCTGTAACTCATCCAATGAGCGCACCAGTTTATGCAGCGAACGTTCCAACATTAAATTCACCACCTGAAATTTGTACTGTAAGCGCCAATCGGTATAGATGCCCACCAGATGCTTACCCTTGGCATAGGCATATCCCAATTCCCACGCGGTTCCGTCATCGGTGGTGATGCCGTTCAGGTTGGCAATCACAATGTCGCAGTGGTCAATTGCCGCCACATCTTCAGCGAAAATCGCCCCAATATTGGCTTCACTTTTGATCTTACCTTCTTTGCCATCCCGATGCGGCAGGAAAGTGGTATAGCCAGCAGCAGCAGCGATCCGTTCGACCTGTTCATCGAACCAGCGTTCACCCTCATTAAACAATGGGCCAGCGATGTAAGCGTTTGGCATTTATATCCCTTTAGAAGTGTCACCCTAATGGTCAATATTAATGATCCATTATGGCTTGTATAGAGAAGGTTAGCTACAGACCAATAGCTGCTTGCAAAAAACGTCCGTTTAACATATTCTTAAACAAAGGTTCATGTTCTTAAAGTTTACTTAACATAGGAATCAACGTATCATCGGCTTACAAACCATTATCCAAGTGAGACCGATGATAAAAGATGAATGAAAGGGTAGTTGTAGTGGGCGCTTTTACACAGGTCACTAACCAATTTTACGGTTTCTTTAAACGGAAGCCGAATCGCTTTATTGTGTGCCTTAGCGAACAGGCCGCCAAAAGCTTCGAAGGAACACAGGCGCTGCTGGCTTTCATGCGTAAACCCGAAAAGCCACAAGCCGCGCGGGTTTACAGGCTGGAAAAAGAAGCCGATGCCATCCGCCGCAGCTTGATTGACGATCTCAACCGTAGTTTCGTCACACCGATTGACCGCGAGGATTTATTCGCATTGTCACGGGCAATTGACGATGTGCTGGATTATGCTTATTCGACCACCAATGAAATGTACGTGTTGGGTGTCGCACCCACCTCGGATTTATGCGCGATGGCTGAACTGCTGTGCCGCAGCGCGAAAGAATTGGCACTCGCCATCGAAAACCTCGAACATCAGCCGCAGGTCGCCAACACCCACTCGATGCGCGTGAAAGCCATCGGCAACCGCATGGAACGCCTGTATTCGGAAGCGCTGGCACATCTGTTTGATTCGCCCACCGACTTAAAAGATGTCGTGCGAATGTTTAAGATGCGGGAAATTTACCGGCACATGTTCCGCGCGGTCACCAGTGCTGAACAAGCCGCCAATGTGCTGGGGGATATTGTCATCAAGTTTTATTAATTGGGAGAGGATTTTCTAAACTTTGACGGCCTGCAAGGTAAACCAGAAGGTGCTGCCTTGTCCGGCGTTGCTTTCCACGCCGATGTTCCCGCCCATGGCTTCGACCCACGCTTTGGCAATCGCCAGACCTAAGCCCGTATTACTACCCGCGCGCGAGTCATCCCCACGATAAAAACGATCAAACAGATGCGGTAAATCTTCGGGCGCGATACCCTTGCCGGTATCAGTAATACGGATGCGGACAAAGTTGGCAAGCTGGTCGGAGGCTATGGTAATCCGTCCACCAGCGGTATAACGCAGCGCATTCCCAAGCAGGTTGTGCATGACCTGAACCAAACGGTCAGGATCAGCCCTAACAGTGGGCAGCGGTGTTTCCATAACCTCGATGTGCGTATCTTGCGCCTCAGCCGCCAGTGCGAACTGTTCAATCGAACTATTGAGCGCATTTTTCAACTCGACGGTTTGTAAATTCAGCGGCAGTTGACCGCCTTCCGCCAAGGCCAGTTCTCGTAAGTCGGCTACCAACCGGCTCATCAAGCGTGTTTCGTCATAGAGGGTCGCTACTTCGCGCAACTCTAAAGGATAAACACCATCTAAAATCGCCCGCAAATTACCCTGCATCACTGTGAGTGGTGTGCGGAGTTCGTGGGCAATATCCGCCATGAGATTGCGCCGCTGCATTTCCCCACGCTGCAACGCATCCGCCATCGAATTAAATGCCCTGCCCACATCCGCCACTTCATCTGTCCCTTGCACGTTTACACGCCGATCCCATTTACGGGCAGCGAAATCGTGGGCAGCGTTGGCAAGTCCGGCGAGTGGCGCGGCAATCGTGCGGCTGATACCTAAGCCTAATGCTGCACCGATACCGCCTGCTGCTAAAGCCGCGATAATCAATGTGACGTACAAACGATCCAGAAAGCGATCTTCAGGGGTGCGCGGCGGCGCTCCGGGTGGAAAGCGGTCATTGCGGGGTCTATTCATCATCTCAAAAGGTGGTTTACCTATCGGCGCGTTGTTTTGAGGCGGAGGATTTTGGGCGGGGGGTGTACCGGCGAGGGCTGTTGCAGTCAGTTGATTACGCTCGGTCACATAAATGTGAAATTGGTCGCCCGCACTCCAACCCGCCAACACCGCCACAATAATGACTGTGACCAGAGCAACACTGAGGAAGGCAAGAGTTAGACGTACCCAAATACGATTCATGCGGCAGCCTCACAAAAGCGATATCCTACACCGAAGACCGTTTCAATGTAACGCGGACGGGCGGGATCATCGCCAATCTTCTTACGCAAATTCTTGATATGTGTGTCCAAAGTGCGTTCCAAGCCGTCGTAACTGTAACCGAGCGCTTTCTCGACCAGTTCTTCACGGGTAAAGGCGTAATTGGGATTCGCCATCAAGGCGCTCAGGATGGCAAATTCGGTACGAGTCAGGTCGATCATTTGGTTTTCGTGCGTCAGAGTGTGCTGGTCAAGGTCAAGCCGCAGGGTGCCATTTTCCAGCACATGAGGTGGTTGGAAGCCTCCGCGTGAACGGCGCAAAATAGCCTTAACACGCGCTACCACTTCCAACGGATTGAAGGGCTTGGTCAGATAATCATCTGCGCCCAGTTCCAAACCGCTGATTTTATCGGTATCTTCGACCTTCGCCGTCAGCATCAGAACCGGAATATCCGCCAGATGTTCATCGGCCCGTAACCAGCGCGTAATTGACCAGCCGTTATGTCCCGGCAGCATCAAGTCAAGGATGACGAGATCAGGGCGCTCTTTTTTGATCATGTGCATAGCGGTTTCACCATCGTAAGCCATCATGACGATCATACCCGCCTGCTCTAAGTACGACCGTACCAGACGGACAATCTGCTGGTCATCATCCACTACTAAAACCCGCTGCGCCATGATCTCAATTCCTTAAGTTATATCGGGTAGTCTAGTCACAATTTACCGGAAACGCAAAGAGGGCAAACTTATGCTTGCCCTCAAAGTTACAGTGAAATTATGCGTTAGCGGTTGCAGTTGCTTCCGGTGTTACTTCTGGAGGAACAGGAGCATTGTTACCGGGACGGTTACCCGGACGACCGGGGCCATTGCCGTTATTGCCACCGGGACCCATTGGTCCACCGTTACCGGGACGACCGGGACCATTAAAGCCACCATTGTCATTGCCGCCCATTGGGCCACCGAAACCACCACCCATCATACCGAAGCCACGACCACCCATCTTCTGGGCAAATGCCGCAGTCAAATCCGCTTTGAGTAGGGCGATTTGGGCATCAACTTGTTCTTGCGTCAAGCGACCGCTGGTGACAGCCGCCTTGAGAGCAGCCTCACGCTCGACCAATACCGCATCCACAACCGTACTCAGGTCAACGCTCTTTTCCGTGGCGATGTCCGCAATGGTCTTGCCAGCTTGCAGGTCAGTTTGAAGGGTTGCCGCATCGACACCCAAAGCCTTCGCCAGTACATCGACCATGCCGTTACCAGCCTGTCCCATGCCGGGGCGATTGCCTGCGCCTTGTGTGAATGTCTTTGTGAACATCACATTCAGGTTGGCCTTCAACAGCGCGATTTGAGCATCAGCCTGTGCCTGTGTCAGACGACCATCCGTTACAGCCGTGGTCAGAGCAGTCTGACGTTGGGCAACAACTGCATCCACAATGGTGCTGAGTACGACGTTCTTTTCCGTGGCGATGTCGGCAATCGACTTGCCACTTTGCAGATCAGTTTGCAGTGTCGCGAGGTCTACACCCAGCGCGTCTGCAACCGCCTGAAATTCGCCACCCATGCCACGTTGACCACGACCGGGTCGTCCGTTCTGGGCTGGAGGCTGCACCTGTGACGGCGCTTCCGCGGTGGTTTCAGTCTGAGTGGTGGGTGCCGGAGTACCAGTCGCATCCGGTGTCTGGGCTGCAACACCAACTGCGGTTACTGCCAGAGCACTAATCATCAGTGTTGCGATGCCTGTTTTTAAGCTTTTCATGGTTTTCGAAAACTCCTTTTGCCTTGCCAAGCGCTCGATGCGCTCAGGTCTACAACTATTAGATTAGCAATCTCCTATGGAGAAGTCATGGAGATTTGCGTAACGATTGCTGAGAAGGGATTTTGTGGGAACTGGATCGTTGCATACTCAATAAAAACAGGACAATCCGCAGCAGATTGCCCTGTCATATACAAACAAATACCGGAGTTGAGAATGTCAGTTACTCAGGCTGATAGACGTAATGCTACCATTAGTTTTGAAGTCAGTTGTGTATGAAACAGTGGCAATCGCTTTATAGGTCAAATTGCCTTGCTTGATAACCACTTTGGGAGTAGATGTATAGCCCGATCCCGCATTGGTGATCGTGATTGCGGTGATTTTGCCGTCAACCACAACGGCTTGGGCTGTAGCTTGCGTATGCGGCCATGTTTGTCCTAAGGAAGCTTTGTAGCGGTAATAATTGGAAACTTCGTCCAGTTTTTCATTGGTGATGCCATAAGGTGCGAGGACTTTCAATAAGGCTTTCTTGTTGGCCTGCGCTTCTTCACGGGTTGGCCCACCAGTCTTTGCCGGAGTCACACCTGAAAATGCCTCACGGAAAACATCGGGTGTCACACCCAACATCGACGCGATCAACACCACCGGACGACCATGATCCCGCGAATCAGTTTCAAATCCGCCTGTGATGTTCACAGTGACATCAGACGCTTTCAAATCCGCGCTGCTCGGTGCTTGTGCCGCAACTGACGCGACGACACCGCCTAAAACCGTAATCACAAGTGCTGCTATGCCGATTTTCAACCTTTTCATGTTCCCTAATCTCCATCTGCTAGTGAGCTATTAATCTGCGCTCCGTCTATGCAGATCAGCCTATCAAGCCCCTGTGGAGAATTAGTAGAGATTGCGTAATGGAACGTAAAAACGCTTTTCGCGGCATAAAAAAACAGAGCAACCCATTTTGGATTGCTCTGTTTTTGAGGGGGTTGGGAACATGCTGTCATTCGAAATTGTCACAAGGCCATGTCCTTTGAGAGTTGGGAACATCATGAAAACAGCGAAGTACTCAAAGGACATATTTCTAAGATAAACAACGAATCTGGATATCTTGTGAAGTCCACATGAATTTGAGTAAATTCCGCCATGATTGCCTTTGCTTCAAATAAAAACAGGGCGACCAATAAGCGGTTGCCCTGTTTTCATTATGAAGAGTGACCGAGCTAGGACGCGGTTTGTGGAACGTTATCGTCAGCCCGTTTGCCCATCGCCGGATGGTAGTAGGTCGCAGCAAGTGCCAGCACACCCGCTAAACCAAGCATACCCGGTGCGAGTATCGGCGCGGCTCCCATCAGCGCAGCAAAGAACGAGTCCACAGACGATTGGTTAGGGCGCATTTCGACTTGGAAGTCGACATTTGCAGAGAGATGCAAATAACCGCCTAATAAGCTGCCAAGGATAACCGCGATCATCACAATCCGCAGAAACCAAATGGTGTTTCGGTTCGGTCGCCATTGAACCGCCAACACGCTCACAAAGCCAATGGCGCACAGCACGAATGGGATCAACTGATTGGTTTCCTTGATGTGCTTAGCCAGCCACAACTCGATAACCGTCCCAACACATAAACACTCGACAATAATCAGAAGGAAACGCCGCATCCAACGTTCAAAGGTAACCGCATTCATAGTCACATCCTTTTGGGTTTAGGCCGCTGGTGTGGCTGTCGCTTCGGGCGCAAAGCCTTCAAGGAAGTTCTGTGCGAAAGTCACCTGTTCGGGTGTCAGATACGTTCCTAATTTGGTTAGGAAGACATCATTCGTGCCATAGGGACGAGCCGCAATCAAATCATTGGCAATCGTATCATCCACATCTGGAATCTGCTTCAAGGTTTCCACATCCGCTTGGTCAATTTGGATCGGCACATACACATAAGGTTCCCATGCCGCGACTTGCTCATCACCCACATACTTGCCGATTTCCTTGCGAAACTGCAAGATGCTGACATAAGGGCGATATTCCATATACTCACGTACCATGCGGTTATTCATATCCGGAATGGTCAAGAAATCATCGCCTATAGCGGTATTGAGGTTAAAGCGCGTAAAGGGTTCAACAGTCACTTCGGCTGTGGCTTCGGTCGCCATAGTCGCCTCAGGTGTAACCTCTGACACGACATACCCTTCCAGATAATTTGGTGCGAAGGTCATCTGATCCGCGGTCAGGTAGGTTGCCAATTTAGCGAGGAAAACGTCACTCGTGCTATAGGGACGAGCAGTGATTAATTCATTGGCAATCGTATCATCCACACCCGGAATCTGCTTCAAGGTTTCCACATCGGCTTGGTCAATTTGGATCGGCACATACACATAAGGTTCCCATGCTGCGACCTGTTCATCACCCACATACTTGCCAATTTCTTGGCGGAACTGCAAGATGCTGACATACGGGCGATATTCCATATATTCGCGTACCATCCGGTTGTTCATGTCGGGGATGGTCAAGAAATCATCACCTGTGGCAGTGTTGAGGTTAAAACGCGTAAAGCTCGGCGCGACAATCGCTGTTGCTTCAGGGGTAACTTCCTGCGCCCCTACTAATAACACAGCAGTTGACGCGAAAATGGCAGTCATCAATACGACGAACAAACGTACTCGGCTAAACATAGCTTTACCTAATCCTTAATAAGATGAGAAGAGATGTCCTTTGAGTGTTGAGGGAACATCTTGGTTAGTACTGTGTTGGAGGTCTCAAAGGACATTTAATAGACTAGCGGTAGTATGTGGAGAATATGTGAAGAATAGATGTATAGGAATTAAGAAGTCGGATTAAATTGTAAAACGCCTATCATCCGTTCGTTATCTATTCAATCAAGACGTTGGTGCGTCGATGGTGTAGGTATCGACCAAACCATCACCAACCGTTACAAAACGGGTCGTCATGGATTTGTCGGTTACATCGACTACTAATGCTCCGAAGTTGCAGTTATAACGAACTTGGTCACCATCAATCGGGTCTTTGAATTTATACAAACTTTGTCCGCCTGCGCCATCCACAATATAAGGGAAACCATCTTTGATGACGCGCTCATAAACATGGTCATGCCCATTGAGTACTAAAGTCGCGCCCCATTCAGCAAACGGCCACTGCATCCAAGTGCTTGAACCATGTTCCGCCGAGGAATAAGCCGCATGATGGAAAACCACCACCTTATAAAGAGCAGTTGAATCCGCCAGTGCATCTTTGAGCCACTTGCCCTGTACCGAATCGCTGCTCGTGCCATCCGGTTCGCGGGTATCGCTATCCAGCATGAAAAACTCGACTACTCCTTGCACCACACGATAATAACGTCCATTTCCCAGCAGCGTGAAATAATTCAAGTAGGGATCCATACTGCCGAAACCCCAATCGTGATTACCGAGTACTGGAAAGAAGCGGTTTTCTTTGCTTCCGTCTCCATACTGACCTTTATAATCGCCAATATAGCTGTGGTAATACTGCCCGATATTGGCATCAATGGTCATGTCTAAACCGAGTTCATAATTATTGTCGCCAGCCGTGACAATAAAATCGGGTTTCCAACCAGTGACCATCTCAGCTACTTTTTGCTCATTTTTACCCGCTGCACCAAAGTCGCCAATCACAGCAAAGCGAGCGGTCTTATCCACCTTAGCTTCAACCGTGTAATTTTCCTGTTCAATCGGGCAATCCGGTACGGCAGCGGTTAGAACTGTCTTACTGCCAGCCATGATCAAAAACGAGAGAGTCAGTCCGATGATCAGTTTCTTGAGAGAACTCATTTTTAATTTCCTCTACTCAGCCAAGGCATCCATCTTACACCCGCTAAGATCACTTTCTGCCAGTATGGCTTTGTGTTAAAGTCAGCAAAATGATGTTTGTTGTTTATAAAAGGATGAATTTGATGTCACCCAACATAATACGCCCACAGATTCACTTTACCCCACCCGCAGGCTGGATGAATGATCCCAACGGGCTGGTTTATTATAAGGGCGAGTATCACCTGTTTTACCAGCACAATCCCAACAGCATTGAATGGGGTGATATTCATTGGGGCCATGCCGTGAGCACCGATTTTGCTCATTGGGATCATCTAGCAGAGGCACTTTATCCTGATGCAATTGGCACGATTTGGTCGGGCAGCGTGGTCGTGGATGAAGGGAACACATCTGGGTTACTGCCGGATGGTGGTCTGGTTGCACTCTTTTCCTATGCGAATCAGAGTCAAGGTTTAGCCTATAGTGCCGACAAAGGCCGCACATGGACAAAATTCGACCTTAATCCGGTGCTACCCAATGACGGCTCAAAAGATTTCCGTGATCCGAAAGTGATGTGGTCAGAAGCGGATCAATGTTGGCGCATGACGATTGCAGTCAACACTAGCATTCGTTTTTATCAGTCGCCTAACCTGCTTGATTGGACACTTACGGGCAGCTTTTATGACGTGAATTATCCACAGGACTCAGTGTGGGAATGCCCCGATTTACTCTCGTTTAATGTCGATGGGCAAAGCAAGTGGGTGTTGTATTTCAGCTTATCCGAAGGTGGCGCACCGGCAGGAGGATCAGGCACATGCTACTATGTCGGCACTTTTGATGGCATCACCTTTACCTCGGACGATAACAAGCGCCAGTGGATGGACGAGGGCAAGGATAGTTATGCAGGCACAACATGGTCGAACTTACCCGACGGGCGCACAGCGTTCATCGGTTGGATGACGAACCAACGCTATTCTGGCATTATTCCGGCTTCAACATGGCGCGGATCAATGACCTTGCCACGCGAGTTATCACTCAAGCAAACGGCTTCCGGTTGGCGATTGATTCAACAGCCGTTACGCGAACTCGACCTCCTAAGAACCGCATCACCAAAGACTATCGAAACGACCCTCTCAGATAACCAACCGCTAAACCTCGGCACGATTGATGGCGCAGTTGAATTGACCGCGAATTTTGAAATCGGTACTGCAGGAGGGTGCGGTATCCGCATCACATCAGGCGAAACGTCGGTCAGCATTGGTATTGATTGTCAACAGCAAATGATATTCGTTGACCGAACTCAATCAGGCGGGTTTGATAATCCCGACTACCTTCAACGTCACAGCACATCTCTCGATTCATTAGACACTGTTATGTTTCATCTATTTATTGATACGGGCTCGGTTGAGGTGTTCGTAAACGATGGTGAAATTGTGTTTAGCGAACTCCTGTTTATGAACCCACAAGATCGCCAGCTTGAAGTTTATGCCATTGGTGGTGAGGCGGTTGTTAAAAATGGAAGTCTCTACACCTTATCGTCTATCTACCCATAACGGCTTTACTGGGCAACTGTCTGACGCTAACCGTTTGTGTTAGAGTCTGCCTAACCGAGCATGAAGGAGTCACAAATGATGAGTAACACCGCAACTTGGATCGAACAAGATCAAACTCAGCTTCACCCACTGCAACATCCCAGCCGACACAGCAATCCACTGGTGATCGAACGGGCGGAAGGCATCTACCTGTATACCAGTGACGGCAAGAAAATTTTGGACGGCATGGCTGGGCTGTGGAACGTCAACATCGGCTATGGCAACACTGAACTGCCGGATGTCGCCCGTGAGCAAATGCTCAAACTGCCCTTCACCTCGAACTTCGCTGGCATGACCAACGTGCCTGCCACGCGGCTGGCAGAAAAATTATCCGGTTACGCCTACCCCAATTTGAAAACCACCTTGTTTACATCCGGCGGCTCGGAGTCCAACGAGAGCGCTTTTAAGACGGCTTTCTTTTATTGGCAGCGCATGGGCAAGAAAAACAAGCTCAAAATTATCGCCCGTAACAGCGCCTATCATGGTATTTCGATGGCAGCGACCAGTGCCACCGGAATCAGCCGTTATCACACACCGTTTGGCCCGCAAGTTCCCGGTTTCCTGCATATCCCCGCACCCAATCCGCATCGTTACGAGGGTGACATCAAAGCGGGTGAAACGGTCGGGCAGGCGGCAGCCCGCGCTCTGGAAGAAGCCATTTTGCGCGAAGGGCCGGATACCATAGCGGCGTTCATAGCCGAGCCAATTCAAGGTGTTGGTGGTGTGATTGTCCCACCCGATGATTACTTCCCACTGATTCGCGCCATCTGCGATAAATATGATGTGCTTTTTATAGCCGACGAAGTGATTACGGGTTTCGGACGCACAGGTGAGATGTTCGCGCTCAACCATTGGAAGGTTCAGCCGGATATTCTGACGTTCGCCAAGGGTATCACCAGCGGTTATATCCCTTTGGGCGGGATGCAAATTTCAGATGCGATACGCGAGACCATCTGGAACGCGCCGGAAGCTGAGTCATATATGCACGGCTACACTTATTCGGGTCACGCGACGGCTTGCGCGGTAGCCCTCAAAAACATCGAAATTTTAGAACGTGAACATCTAGTACGAAATGCGCGTACCAGCGGCGAAATTCTGCTGGAAGGTTTGGCAGCACTGACCGAATTTCCACAGGTCGATAACGCGCGGGGCAAAGGGTTATTGTGCGCCATCGAAATCGTTAAGGATAAAGCCACCACTCGCACACCGGATATGGCGACCGCGAATGCCTTGATGGGTGCAGCGATGCAGGCTGGGTTACGAACGCGAGTGGTGGGTAACGCGCTGGCTTTCTCACCACCTCTGATTATCACTGCCGAGGAAGTAGAAAGCATCGTGCAGACGATGGGCGATGTGTTGGTGCAGTGGAATTCGAAGTAAGGTTTTTAGCATCTATATGCGGAAACTGCGAAATCTGCACAAAAATTGCAGATTTCGCAGATTAACCGCTGAAATGGCGAGCGGGTAGTACGGGGAAATCCGCTGAATTGACATTTTGGGTCGGCGGGTAGTTCGGTGCTACCCGCTGAAATAACACAAGTGCAGCGGCTGGCTCGGCTAATGCTGCCGCTGTGCAGAATTTGCATTGCTGCTGCTTTATTTGCTTTCATTTAGTGCTTCCTCTCGCAAATTCTATGGTAATCAATCGGCGGACGGGATGAATCCCGTCCCTACGAAAAGACAATATTTTAGGTTTACAGATTACCAAACTAACCATGTAATTGAGCATTAAGTGTTTGAGAGCAATCCATAGGGCAATTATTTTTCATGTAAACCACACCCCCCGCGAAGCGATTTCTAACGTTCCCAAAAAATTATCCAGTGCAAGAGCTATAAGACATTCTATTTTAGAACAAAAGTTCATAAAAATCAAGTGGGATTCGTTCGAGTTTACAAACCTTTGACGGATTGAAACTCAGGTCTATTCATCATTTACAGCTTGACTATGACCCTCAGTGACCTACAATAAACCGCAGTCAATCATATAGAAATGAAAAGATCATGTTGGTCGCCCGCAATATCCGCTTGATCGGATGGTTTAACTTCTGGGCAGATTTCCGCCCCTATGGACCCATTGCCATCCTTTATTACTCGCAAGTATCCGGCTCGTATGCACTGGGCATGAGTATCTTTTCGGCGGCAATGCTGGCACAGTCCATCTTCGAGATGCCAACGGGTGTGCTTTCGGATTTGGTCGGGCGCAAAAAGACAGTGGTTTATGGGGCGGTAGCCAGTGTGTTCGCGCTGACGTTTTACGCGATTGGCGGCAGCTATTGGGCGCTGCTAGTCGGTGCGATCTTTGAAGGTTTGGGACGTGCCTTTTACAGTGGGAACAATGATGCGCTGCTGTACGACACACTGGCGGAAATGGAACAGCGCGAAACCTTCCAAGAATATTTAGGTAAAACATCGTCGATGTACCAATTGGCGCTGGCGATTTCAGCGATAATCGGCAGCTTGATCGCGGCAATTTCCTTTAGGACGGTGTACTGGGTGTCGGTCATTCCGATGGTGCTGTCACTGATCGTCAGTGTGCGATTGATCGAGCCGCATATGCATGTCAGCGAGAACACCAATATTTACTCACACCTCAAAACAGCCCTTCGCAACTTCCGCCAGAATGCACGGTTGCGTACTTTGAGTTTGGCATGGATTGTGAGCTATGCCGTCGGTGAGTCGTCGTGGTTAATTCGTTCGGCTTTTATTGTGACGTTGTGGCCTGTGTGGGCGATTGGCATTGCCCAGATGATCGGCAACGTCACGGCTGCCATCAGCTTCTATTACGCGGGACGCATCATCAAACGTTTTGGCGAGTTCCGGCTGCTGGTGGGCGGCATGTTGATCAGCGAGTTAGTCAACTTATTCGGTTTGATCTTCGCCTCGGTGATTTCACCAGCATTGATGGCTTCCAATTCCATTTTCTTTGGTGTGAATAACGTTGCCAAGCAAAGTTTGATCCAACATGAATTCAGCGATGAGCAGCGGGCGACCATGGGATCGCTCAACAGTTTCGCGGGCAGCATCGCCTTCTCGGTGTTCTCTTTCTTGTTGGGCGGCTTGGCGGATCGTGTTGGGATTGTTCCGGCGTTGGTCACCGCTTCATTGTTGTCGATTATCCCGATGGCGCTTTATTTCCGGGTGCTGCGTCCACGCGCGGGTGAGTTGAATCCAGTAGAAGCGAATGAGGTCACACCTAAGCCATCAGGCGAGACGGTCTAAAAACAGGGCGGACAGCCGTCCGCCCCTACAAGACCATCTGCAATTTAAATCGCCCGCATCCGATTGCCCTTAGGATTATGTTCGACTTCGGCTAAACCTAAAGCTTCCATCAGCGGTGGGATATACATGCCGAAGCGACCACGTAAGCCTTTCTTGAGGCCATACCAGCCGCCGACTGGATTATCCGGTGAGCGTCCCCATGCTTCGACCGTGCCTTCTTTGGCAGACTTTTGCTCATCGGCGCTGCCCAATTCCATCCAATCGCCGTGGGCTTTGAGCATCGCGTGTAAATCCTCAATGCAGCGCAGATCGTAGAGCAATGTGGTTGTGCCGACCTGACAGACCAATGCGGGCGGTGTACGCGTTTCATCTTTATAGAGCGTGTAGTCCGATGTTCCCGGTGGTGTCTTGAGTACCCACGGATTTTCTTTGGTTCCGTTACCTTGTGCCATATTTTCCTCCTGTTATGATTTTTCAGATTCGCGCTTGAGATCAGCCGCGTATTGTTCGAATGTGGGTTTGAAGTCGGGCAGTGAACCACCAATCATCAGCAGCAGCAAACCACTAATGACCTCGGTCATATTGAAGTCGGTTGTGCCGTCGGCTTTGGATGTCAGTGTATAGGTTCGCACACCTTTGAACATCGGTGCTGCACCATCGCCCCACACTAACTTGGTTGGCGGATTGAACTCGGCGATTTTCAAGTTGAAGGTGCGCTTTGGGTCAGAAATCGACTTGAGGCTGATGGTCTCACCGAGTTTAATATTGCCTTCGACGCTGATAATGGTCGAATTCCATTTGGGCATGTTGGCGGCATCGGTCAGCAATCGCCAAATAGTTTCCGGCTTGGCGTGGATGTTGATGGTTACTGAACAGACGCGGCTAAAGGTAGACTTTTCACTGGTGGCTTTTCCGTTGAGCGTCATTGTGGCTTGCATAGGCTGCTCTCCTTTTATCAATTGCTTTCCATGGTATGACGGCAAAGCACAGCCAAAGGGTGCGGTCTGGATGAAAACTCGTATACTAAAATTCAAATTGAGGGTTATTGACTATGAATTTAAGTGCGATTGACGAACAAGCATTTGGCACACTGACCGAACCTTATCGCCATGAACTGCAAGTCCACTGTTACCGGATGATGGGTTCGGTGCAGGATGCCGAGGACATGGTGCAGGAGACTTTTCTGCGGGCGTGGCGGCGACGTGATACTTATGAAGGTCGTGCTTCATACCGCGCATGGCTGTATAAAATCGCCACTAATATCTGCCTCGATGCGCTGGATAAACGGTCGCGGCGGGTGATCCCATTTACACGAGGAGAGGCCTCGACTTTAGAGCAGCCAATTCCGGCGGATGTCAACGAACCGATTTGGCTGGAACCGTTCCCTGATGAATGGCTGATCTGGGATGATGTTGGGCCGGATGGACATTATGCGGCGCGGGAAAATATCACACTGGCTTTTATCACGGTGCTGCATCTGCTACCACCACGCCAACGTGCTGTGCTGATCCTGCGGGATGTGTTGGAATGGGAAGCCGCCGAAGTGGCGGATTTGCTAGGCGTGACAGTGGCATCGGTCAAGAGTGCTTTGCACCGCGCCCGTGAAACGATGACCGCCCACAAACGTGCCAACCTTGAAGGGGTTGCACCACAAGAATTAGATGATAGCCGTCAATCGCTGCTTGAGCGTTATGTTCAGGCGTGGCAAACGGCTGATATTCAACGTTTGCTGACGCTTTTGCGCGAAGATGCCATCTTTAGTATGCCGCCGATTCCGTCATGGTATCAGGGACGGGCAACGATTGGTGGATTGCTCCGCAAAACCATTTTTGGAGGCGAGGCTAATGGTCGTTGGCGATTGCTGCCGACCCGCGCCAATGGTCAGATTGCCTTTGGCCTCTATCGCCGCGATGATACACAGGGCGTTTATAGCGGTTACGCGATTCAAGTGCTGACGTTCGATGATGATGTGCAAATCGCGGACATCATTACATTCCGCAGTGCGGGGTTGGTGGAGGCTTTCAAGCTGCCACCAACCTTGCCGCTGTAAATTATTTGGCGCGTCCGGCTGCTAACGTCCGAGTGACTTGCTCGATATGTGCTTCACAATGGTTGTTGTAAGTCGTCAGAATATCATCAAGGTTGACTTCGCCAATTTCAGAGTGGATGCCAGTACGGGCGAAGTCGGCAGGTGATAAACTGTCGAAGATCGCACACCAGCGGATATGCAGGTTGCGTAAAATCGACAGTGAGGGTTCAATTGGCAGTTTGTAATCCGCCAGTTTTGCCCATTCCGCCTGAGCATAAGATTTGAGCGGTGGCTTATCCTCGGTCAGGATGAGATGGGTGCGAACGTAGGCGTTCATATGCGAATCTGGCACATGATGGACGTTCTGGGCGACACTCCATTCACCGGGAATAAAAGCGGTATAGAGTTCATCATCGCTCAAGCCGCTGACCAGTTGTTCCCACTCGTCAGGGAAGCGGCGTAGGCGGTCAATTAACAGGATACGTTGTTCAGGTGTATGTGAGGCAGGCATCCGAAGTCTCCTTTTGTGCTGAGTGATAGGCGCATTGTACGGAGTGCCTCCAAATGTTTATAGCACCAGTTTAGACCACCGAAGATTCAAATCCGCCCTAGAAATCCCACAAAAAGCCGCTACAATCCATTATTACACATTAAATTTGTTCTCAAATGAGTTAGTCCGGCGGTTTCCCGCGGGGTTGAGGTAGTCAATTTATGGGATCCTATCATGGGCCTAAGGCCAGAGTAATGCGGCGTTTCGGTGAGGTTTTGATGCCACGCCCCAAGTATGCCCGCATTCTGGAGAAGCGTTCGTATCCGCCGGGAGATCACGGTAAAGAAAAGCAGTTCCGTTCGGGTCGCCGCAGCGATTATGGTATGCAGCTTACCGAAAAGCAGAAAGTCGCATTCATTTATAACGTGCGTGAAGGTCAACTTCGCCGTTACTTCATGAAGGCGCGTCAGATGCCCGGTAACACCGGCGCAAATCTGATTGTTCTGTTGGAACGCCGCCTTGATAATCTGGTGTACCGTGCCGGTTTCGCCGCTACCATCTGGGCAGCCCGCCAATTGGTAACACACGGACACATTCAGGTTGACGGCAAGCGCTTGAACATCCCTTCGTACCTGACACGCCCCGGCGAAGCCATCAGCGTTGTGGAAAAGATGCGGAAGAACCCGCATGTGGTCGAGGCGCTCGAATCGAACGCTTATGCCCCACAATACCTGACCATCGACACCAACACGGCGACTGCCACCTTCACCCGCATCCCGGAACGTGGCGAAATTCAAATTCCAGTTGATGAATCGCTCGTGGTTGAATTCTACAACCGCTTGGCCTAATCCGTCAGCGCAAACAAGTCTGCTCAATGCCCTGTCCAACGTGATAGGGCATTTTGATTCTCCGCAGATGCTCATGTGCCTTGACGGCTGCGAGTGGCTATAATAATCGGCATAAGATGAATTAAATCAGTGAGGATAAGCAGGATGGAATTTTTTAAGAAACTTTTTAGCGGTGGCGGACCCAAACAGCGCGGGCAATATTATTATGTCAAGCCAACGGGCTGCACCGAAGTGGTACGTATACGCGTTGATACGATGAATGAACTCAGCCAAAACGATGATAACAATGGTTACTTCGTCCGCAAGAGCGCCCGTGGAACCAGCTATAAATGCACGAAGACGGCTGAACTGATGCTGGAATTCGACTCGCAAAAGCGTTTGAAAAATACCGAGATTTTAGGCGGCACAATTGTCACCGAAGCCGATTACGACGCATGGCTGCAATCTGAAGGTGCTAACACGTAAGACTTTCGTTACCACTGTGTAACATGTTAATGGTTTCATAAACACTGAAACGATTTTGGTGGAGGTGATTATGAAACGCATACTTATAGGCATTACAGCATTTTTGGCAGCAGCAGTGACGTTGGCACAGGGAACCCCCGGTCCAACTCAACCTGCCACACCCGACTCGCAATCTGTTTATGTCTCGAACATGCCGGATTTCGGCACAGTACCCGAATTTTCCAACGAAAGCTGGCTGAATACGGATGTTCCGCTGCGGCTGTCAAACTTACGAGGCAATGTGGTTCTTCTGGATATGTGGACGTTCGCCTGCATCAACTGCATCCACATCACCCCTTACGTCCAAGATTGGCACACCAAATATGCCGACCAAGGCTTGGTGGTTATCGGCAACCATTACCCCGAATTCAGCTATGAGCGTGACATCGCCAACATTCGTAAGGCGCTGCCTGATTTAGGCATCACTTACGCGGTGGCACAGGATAACAACGGTGCGATGTGGAGCGCTTGGGCGAACCGCTATTGGCCGACGGTTTACCTGATTGATAAGCAGGGGCATTTGCGCTATACCCACATCGGTGAAGGCAGTTATGACAGTACCGAGGCGGCTATTCAGGATTTGCTCAAAGAAACCTATACCGCATCGGCTGAATCAACTGCAACACCTGAAAACACACTGCAATATCTGAACCCAACCACAACCATCAATGTACGGGCTGGTGCTGGCACAGATGCGGCGGTTATCGGCAGCGTCGAACAGGGTGAGGCTTATGTCATCCGCAGTGAGGAAAACGGCTGGTATCGCATCGCCTACAACGATGGCGAGGGTTATGTCAGCGCCGATCTGGTGAAGGTGAACGACGAACCCGTTTATTGATCTTTTGTAGGGAAAAGGTGGGCGGAACGTGTTCCGCCCTTACATTGTCATTCCATCACGTCGATTGTAACGGCCTAGCCCTCTGCGAACAGCGCCTGTCCTTCGCGACGGTCACGGTAGCCACGTACCATCAAACCGGGGCGACCGCAGCTTTGACCCTCAATCTGGATGTTCTGTGGGTCACGGTAGCCAACCCGCACCAGACGGCGTGGCTGGCGCGTCGTGTTCATATACGAACCATGAATCGTGTAGATGCTGAACAGAACCACATCGCCGCGTTTGGCTGGAACGGGAACGGTGTCCTCAAGCGGCCAATCCGCCGTTGGCAAGTGCGGCGTACACGGTTTGCCGTCTGGCATCCGTGTCACATGTTCAAGCGCACCAAGTTTGTTTGAACCCGCCAGAAAGCGAATTTCCCCGTTCTCGTGGAAGGTGTCATCGAGGTGAACCAGCACATCCACATACTGACCGTTGGTATGCGTATAAAACGGGTTATCTTGATGCATCGGGAACGGGTGACCGGTTTGCGGCGGCTTGATGTGCAGCGTGGAGTGATGCAGTTCGACATTCGGTCCCAGAACATCTCCGAGTGTCTCCACCAATCGCACATGAGTCACCGCCCGCAGCCACGCGGCTGAATAGAATTGCAAATCGTGCATCGCCGTCAGTTTGGACTTTTTCTCAGTCTCCGTGTCCATATAAGCCTGCCGCCACGGACCCGTCCAACCTTCGCTGGTGAACGCCCACTCCTGCACCAACCGATCTAATTCATCCGAAAGCTCATCGGTTTCCGCTTTACTGAACACCTCCGGCACATGCAAATAACCATTCTCGTTATAAAAATCGACTTGAGCCTGTGTCAACATGAATATATCTCCAAACAATTAATTTTTGGAATAAACTATACCGCAGAATTCATCTGTAAATGGACTCTGCGGCAAAACCTTTAAGGAGTTTATCCCAAACTGATGTTACGTCACATCATCCAGAATTTTCTGGCGCAAACGGTCATATTCACTACTTGAAATCAGTCCGTTATCTTTAGCTTCTTGGAGTTGACGCAGTTTGGCAGTTAAATCGCCTCCACCATCAGCTTGCATCTGGGCTTTCATCGCTTGTATTTTTTCGGGTGTCAGGCCATCCATTTTGATCTCAAATCCGTTGACCTTCAACACACCATCTTGAAAGTCGATATTCTTGGGATTTGAACCGCCCGCGTTGAACATCGCAAAGTCTGTGCCGCCATAACTGTTGGGAATCGACTGAAAGGGTTGTCCGGTTCGGCGGCGTGCAGTGGAAGATGCACCCGCAATCAGCATGACCAGACCGATGAGGAAAAAGACAGTAAATCCTCCACCTCCGTATAAAACCCACTTGCCCGTCACATCTTCACGCTGCCGTTCGCTGTTGATGCAGTAGGGAGTCATTGAATAACCTATGCCATCAGAGTCGCGGGTCTGGTATTGTTCGCGCACAAATTTTTCGCCGGGATCGCACAAAAGCGTCTGCAAATAATTATTGATGTTGGCATCATCTTCGGTTGGGGGCAAAACCGGAATAACAATGATGCCAAATAAAACGATCAAAGCGACAACAATCAACAAAATGCCAATTAAAAAACGCATGTCTGTCTCCCACTCAAACCGAACGCAATATTCTTTTATTAAACATGCAGAAGCAATGCGCCACAAGCAGACGTTCGTCATGCAGCTTTCTTCAAATCCGCTACAATAGGGGTTATTGAGGAGATTTGCGCTATGTTCAAACGCCTGTTCATTCCATTATTACTCCTGATGCTTGCGTTATTGGCGGGGTTAACCTCGCTGGTATCTGCCCAAACAGCAATCCCAACGATCACACCATTGGGTTACGTGGTTACGGCTGGTCCGACCATTTTCTACGTCACCACCTTAACGCCCATTCCCACGCCGGGATGTGCCGTGCCGCTGCCACTGGTCAAGGGGCAGCAGGCTTATGTCAGTGGTGGCTTATATGTGCGGAATGATCCCAGCGAATCCAGCCCGTGGGTCAATTATTATCAAAAGCAGGTGATTGTCACCATCACCGACGGCCCGGTGTGCAGCAATCAACGCTATAACTGGTGGAAGGTCAGCGGTCCCGGTAATGATGGCTGGGTAGCTGAGGGTAGTCCTGCTCAATATTTCATGCGCCCCGGCCCAGCACCCGCAGGCAGCTTCTGCAATGCCAGTGTTGATCTCACCGTCGGAGAAATCACAAAACTGCGCTTGGGCGTGAAAGTTCATCAAGACTCCAGCGTTGATGGCTTGGTGCTGACGGTGGCGCCCGCTGATTCAATAGCCGATGTATTAGACGGTCCGCGCTGCTTGAACGGTTATAACTGGTGGCGAATCCGCGTCACCGTCTTAAACGTTTCTTATACCGGATGGGTGGCGGACGGCGCAGAAGGCATCACATTGCTCGAAGACCCGAACGCCTCACCGACTCCGGTTTGTGGACCAGCCAGACTCTTGCGGGTCGGCCTGACCGGTTATGTGCAGTACATCGACCAGATTCCCAAGAACATGCGAGTCGCGCCGACTTTGAACTCAGAAATCGCGGCGACGTTGTTGGATGGCATCGGCTTCACCATTATTGATGGGCCAATCTGCGCTGATGGTTACAACTGGTGGCGCATACAAATTCTCTCGCGTCCTGATGTGACCGGTTGGTTCTCCGATCAATGGATTGCCGCTGTCAAACCCGAGAAAAATCGACCGTATTAGGAAGTCGATAGTCGTTCACTATTAGTCTTTAGATACACCCTATCTCTAACTTTAATCGATAGAGATAGGGGTGAAATTTAATTTTTATATAGAGGTAACTCTTATGCAGCCAGTGATTATGACTGTAACCGAGAAAAAACTTATCGGGAAACGGGTGAGCATGTCACTTGCTGAAAACCAAACACCTACTCTCTGGCGATCTTTTTTACCGCATCGAAAAGACATCAAAAACACGGTTTCAAATGATATGATTTCACTAAGCACATATAGTGAACCATTAAGGTTGGGCGATTTTCATCAAATATTTTACAAATGGGCTGCTGTTGAGGTTTCAGCTTTTGATAATGTTCCGCTTGAGATGGAGACTTTTATTCTGAATAGCGGACTTTACGCGGTTTTCCATTATCAAGGGTTAAGCACTGACAATAGTGTTTTTGTCTATATATTCGGTACATGGTTACCCAATTCAAATTATGATTTGGATGATAGACCTCATTTTGAAATATTGGGAGATAAATATAAAAATGGAGATCCCAATTCTGAAGAAGAGATTTACATACCAGTAAAAGCAAAATAATGAGCATCTGTAACTGCCAAGACAAAATTGGCTGCCCCTAACGCCAACAGGAGCAGTTATCAAAAGACTATCCACTAAAAGCTAACGACTAAAAATTTCCCAAACGACCACTTATCCCAATATTGGGTTATATATCCCAAGAATCAACACCACATGAACTTACCATTTACCAACATCCGACAAGTGCTTTCACTCCACAATAAAGTCTCGCCGGAGAAAATTTTTCTGACAGTCATCACCGATCAAGGCCGCGAAGAACTCAATTACGCCGAGTTCAGCGCCCGATGCCATCAAACGGCAAACTTCTTGCAAGAAGATTTGGGCATCAAACCGGGGGATGTAGTTGTTATTGTAGATAATGAGAATCCAGCAGATACAGCCGTGCTAATCATGGCTTGCTGGTTAGTAGGGGCAGTCGTAGCGCCTTATAATGTGAACCGCACAGATGCAAGAATTACTTTGGTAACTGTAAAAGCACATTTTATTCGTCATCATAATGAACCTAATTCCCCACCCTTCAACCGTATGGCTAAATTATATGGATGGGAAAATGGATCGTTAGTTCAACTTGGTGGTGAGCCAACCACCAACGCTCTCCATTTTGATACGCTTGTTCGGGGTATGCCAAACAGCTTCTTCAATGATCATCCTGAGCCAACACTCGATTCTCCCGCATTTACGTCCTCCTACTACGATGCGGATAGGCTCGTGACCGTAACTCAAGGGGAATTATTTGATGCAACCGAAACAATGACTCATAAACAAGTCATTACAGGTAATCAACGTCTCATCACCTATTTGAAATTATCAGGTTCAACGATAAGTCCTAGCTTCGCTTTAGACGCAATATCCATATTCATGGGGACACTTTTAGTAGGCGGTTCGCTGGTATTCGATACCCGATTTTTTCCACATATTCAGCCGGATATTTTTTGGCGTGTTGTAGCTGCTGAGCGTTTGCATATTGCCTGCGTACTCCTATCTCATATTAAAGAACTTATTGCTTTTGCCAAAGAGCAGAAAGCCGCTGGCAAACCGATTTACGGCGAAGGGGTTTATCAGCAGGACATTCAACAATTGCGCCACATCTATTGCCCTGATGCGACAAGCGACGACATCAAACTCATCCAAGAATTCACGGCGATGTTTCCGTTTCCGGTCATTACCAACATTTAGAAAATCACACCGGTTACAAAAGTTCTTGAAGTCGCTTTAGCAGACTTGTCTTATGGTTAGCATGACGGCTTTAGCCTCGTGCGGCGCATACCACGACGCTGTTAATGACATACAACCACCCCAAATCATGATCTTTAGCCTCAATCGGGATTGGCTCTAACACCAAAGCCGACAAACCGTTGCGTCACTCTTAAGCGGTGCTATAATCAGCTTATCCACGTAATTGCTGAAAAAATGGTTTCTTGCCCCCCATTTTTTGAGATAAAGGAGTATAACTTTGACTTCGCTCGTACTGACTTTAACCGAGACGATGCGCTATAAGGGTGCGCTCGGTCAGTGGAGTTGGGTGCTGCATCGCATCACAGGTTTGGGGGTCGTGCTTTTCCTGACACTGCATGTGATTGATACCTCTTGGGCAGTGTTTTATCCCCAATTGTATGTTGAAGCGATTGCCACCTATCAAACCCCACTCTTCACGATTGGTGAATTTGGCCTTGTAGCCTGCGTGGTATATCACGCGCTCAATGGTCTACGCATCGCCATCATTGATTACAAACCGGTTTGGTGGAAGTACCAACAGCGGGCGGCGATGTATGTACTCGGCGGCACGGTGCTTATCCTCGTGCCGGTGTTCTTCCTGATGTTCGGTCATGTGCTGCGCTTCTACGAAGACCCCAATAGTAAATTTCTAGGCTTTGCCGAGGTTATCCGCGCTCAACTACCGTTCGCGGCAGGTATCGCGGTGGCAATCGTCGCGGCACTGCTGCTTTCAGCGGTATTCGGTTTGATCGCAGGCAGCGGTTCAAAGAAAGTTACGATTGATCCACTGAGCAAAAAGCGCGTGATCGCCATGCAGGGCAGCGGCATCGAGCGCTTCTGGTGGCGATTCATGCGCGTAAGCGGTGTGATTATCATCCCGCTAGTATTCGGGCACTTGGCGATGATGCACATCATTCAAGGTGTGTTCGACATTACGGCTACCGGTCACAATGTGGTTGGGACAACCGTCGCCAACGCTTCGGGTACATCTGTTGAATTCGTCGCTAATCGCTGGGGTTATCTGGTCGCAGGTGTGGCGGTCTGGCGCGTTTATGACTTCGCTCTAATTGCGCTGGTTGTCGTACATGGTTTCAACGGCTTGCGTTTGATACTGACTGATTACACATCCTTCAGTCCATTCTTGAAACGTGCGTCGATTTATCTGTGTATCATCGGCGCGGTAATTCTGCTGACACTCGGCTGCTTGGCACTACTCAGCACCATCAATCAGGGTGCGCTGGATATTGCAGCACAGGCAGCAGCAAACCTGCATCAATAAGCAGATTTAAGGTTCAATGTTAAAGGTTACACGGTTGGTTTGATGACGTTTAGGAAATCGTAGGGAAGGGGTATATCCTTCCCCTACCGTGCTTTTCACAGTTCATGACCAACCACCAAAATTGAGGAGTTTATTGGAATGCAGACGCATCAATTTGATGCCATTATTGTAGGCGCGGGCGGTGCAGGCTTGATGGCTGCGCTCTACGCCAGCAAGGGTGGCGCGAACGTCGCCGTTGTCAGCAAGTTGTACCCGACTCGCAGCCATACCGGTGCGGCGCTGGGTGGTATCGGCGCGGCACTCGGTAACTTGGATGAAGATAAACCGTTGTGGCACGCTTACGATACCGTCAAAGGTGGTGATTATCTGGCTGACCAGAACGCCGCCAAAATTCTCGCCGAAAACGCCATCGACGCGGTTATCGAACTGGAACACATGGGTTTGCCCTTTGACCGTACCCCCGAAGGCCGCATTAGCCAACGCCGCTTTGGTGGTCACACCAGCAACTTTGGTGAGAAGCCAGTCCGCCGTGCCTGCCATGCGGCTGACCGCACCGGTCACATGATTTTGCAGACTCTTTACCAGCAATGTATCAAGAACGAAGTGCGCTTCTTCGACGAATTTCATGTCGTAGATGTCATCATGAATCAAGGCGCTTGCGTGGGTGTGGTCGCCATTCAACTGGGAACAGGCGAGTTCCACGTTTTCCACGGCAAGGCCACTATGTTCGCGACAGGCGGTTGGGGACGCGTGTGGCAAATTACCAGCAACGCCCACAGCTTGACCGGTGACGGCGCGGCGGCGGTTTATCGCCGTGGTGTGCCGATGCAGGACATGGAATTCTACCAGTTTCACCCGACCGGATTATACGGCTTGGGTGTGCTGCTGACCGAAGGTATTCGTGGTGAAGGCGGCGTACTGCTCAACAAAAACGGTGAACGTTTTATGGAGAAGTACGCACCAAAAATTAAAGACCTTGCCAGCCGTGACGTGGTCAGCCGTGCGATTTACATGGAACTGCGTGAAGGTAAAGGTATTGGTGGCAAGAATTATGTGCATCTGGATGCGCGGCCTTCAACCATCAACCGTTATTTAGCAGAAGCAGGCGAAACCCGCCGTGTCGATGATGCCTACATCGCTCAAGCACTGGCTGAAACCCTCGACCTGTGCCGGACATATGTGGGTGTTGATCCGCTAACCGAGCCGATGCCCATTCAACCGACTGCTCATTATGCGATGGGTGGTATCCCCACCAACATTGATGCCGAAGTCGTCACCGATGCCAACTGGACGGTGCTGCCGGGCATGTATGCGGCAGGTGAAGCGGCTTGCGTCAGTGTGCATGGTGCGAACCGTCTCGGCACAAATTCGCTGGTCGATTTGGTGGTGTTCGGGCGACGTGGTGGCATGAAGATTGCTGAATATGTTAAGAAGGCTGACTTCATCCCTCTACCCGCGAACCCAACGGCTCAGGCAGAAGCTGAATTTAAGCGCATCCGTGCCAGCAAAGGCAAGACTAAACCTTATACCCTGCGTAAGCGGATGCAGGAAATGATGATGGATAAGGTTGGTGTCTTCCGTGTTGAGAAAGAACTGACCGAAGCGGTTGAAGGTTTGCATGAACTGCGTCACCTGTATCGCACCGATCTCAGCGTGGATGACAACGGCTTCCAGTTCAACACCGATGTGATGGAAGCATGGGAACTCGGCTGCTTGCTCGATCTGGCAGAAGTCACCACCCTTAGCGCCGAGAAGCGCACCGAGAGCCGTGGTGGTCACAGCCGCGAAGATTATCCAAAGCGTGACGATGCCAATTGGCTGGTGCATACATTGGCCTACCGCAAGAGTGATGATCCCTATGGAGTCGATGCGCCGCCGGTTGAACTGAACACTGACAAGAAAGTGGATATGTCTCTGGCTGCCGAAGACCCACGCTTCTTGCCCAAGGAACGCACCTACTGATCGGATAAGGTATGCGCATTCATAGCAAAGGCTGGTCGATATTTTTCATCGTTGTAGGTGTTATCCTGACGTTGAGCAGCAGCTACTTATTATTGAACGAGCGTAGTCTGTGGCACGGGCTCATGTTTCTGGTGGCGATTTTCTGGCTGTGGACGGGCGTGAGCAACCTACGACGATTGCAAAAAGCGGATACCAAGTGATCAATAAAGTGTTTAGACGGATACTATTGTAAAGATGTGGAAAGCGGAGAACTAAAACCAATGGACGTAACATTCCGAATTCGACGCTATAACCCGGAAGTACCCGGTAAAGATAAGTTGTATTGGCAAACGTTTGAACTGACCGACGTACAGGATACTGACCGCGTATTGGAACTGCTTCACCGCATCAAGTGGGAGCAAGACGGGACGCTGGCTTTTCGCCGTTCCTGTTCACATGGCATTTGCGGCTCGGACGCGATGCGAATTAATGGACGTAACGCTCTGGCCTGCAAGCTGCTGGTGAAGAACCTCGGCTCGAAAGTGCAGGTTGAACCGATCCTCGGCCTGCCGATTAAGAAAGATTTGATCGTGGATATGGAACCATTCTTCGATCATTATCGCTCGGTCATGCCCTACTTCATCAACAACGATCCAGTTCCGGCGGACGGGCGCGAACGGCTGCAATCACAAGAGAATCAGCAGATTTACGCCGACTCGACCAACTGCATCCTGTGTGCCTGCTGCACCACTTCCTGCCCTAGCTTCTGGGGCAACGGCAAGTACGTTGGCCCCGCAGCGATTGTACAAGCGCACCGCTTCATTTTCGATGACCGTGACCAAGGGGCGCAAGATCGCCTTGACGCGCTGTCTGATCCTGATGGCGTGTGGCGCTGCCGCACGATCTACAACTGCACACCCGCTTGCCCGCGTGGTATCGAAGTGACCCGTGCGATTGGTGAAGTGAAGTTGGCGATCCAGAAGGGTTCGCCTGTGGGCATCATCAACCCCAAGGACATTCAGGTTCACAGCTAGTAGGGACACGATATATCGTGTCCGTGATTAATCGAAACTTTAATCAAGAGAGCGTGGTCGAAAGGCTGCGCTCTTTTTGTTTTGCGCTTCTATCAAGCGCCCCTGTGTTGCATTTGATTGATAAGCTGTCGAATTTATTGCCGTAAGTGCAAAATAACAATGCGTAGATACGTATTGCAAAAGAAAGGACATTGCAGGATTATTTTTAATAGAGGATTGCAAAGATAATCAATCCATTTTATTGCAATTTTCGGAGGGATTTAACGAACGTTTCTTTTGCAATCGCAATTACTCTATTATCTTTAATCAACCTACATATGTTGTAATATAATTTGGTACATTGCTTGATCCAGAGTAGGATGTTTCTAGTCTGGAATTTTGTATGGAAGGGCAAAACTGTGTCACAACACATTCATATGATTCAAGTGATGATAAAGAGATGGGCAATCAACATATTTTTTGTCACTTTACTTGGGTTTATGCCGGTCTATTACAGTCAAGCCCAGCAACCGACTCCTCAATCAAATTCCGCTTATCAGGAAATTCAACGGATAGGCAGAGGCGCGGTTTTAGGGGCGAGTTGGAATCCGCACGAAAATTCATTCTTGGTCAACAGTACGCAAGGTGCTTGGATTTACGGCGATACTTTCCACGACGAATTCCACATTGCGGATTCGCAGCTAGCCATTTTTAATCCGACTGGCGAACTGCTTGCCAGCGTCGATAAGAGTCAACATACAGTTTCTATTTGGAATGTATCCAAACAAAAGCTAGTTACAACTTTACCGCTAGACAATGAGACACAAATCATTACCCTCGCCGCATGGAATCCTGACGGACAATTATTGGCTGTGGGTGGACAAACTCAAGTTTGGATTTGGAACGCCGTTTCACAGCAACTCATTCAATCATTAACGCTTGAAACAGTCGTAAGCAGCATCGTTTTTAGTCCTGACGGAAATTGGTTTGCTATTGGTAGAGTAAACAACGTAGACATCTATCAGGTTAATGATTGGCACATCGTCCTCACGTTGACTGATGTCGGAGGAGTACCCCAAATCGCTTGGAATCCTGTCAATAAGCTTATTGCGACTCTCGCGGCACATACACCTGCCGTGGGAATATCAATAAACTCGCTGAAAATCTGGGATGCAACTAGCGGTGAACTCAAACTGGTCATCCAAACCGAATTGGCGACCACCCTTGCATGGAGTCCTGACGGTACAATACTGGCAACTGATAACACGCAAGATCAAGGCTATCTCCTGTATTCGGTTCAATTTTGGAACCCAATCACCGGAGAACAAATCGGAGGCCTACGCAGCGATGTCCAACGCGGCACGATACATGCCATAAGCTGGAGTGCAGATGGGAAATATTTATTAACCGCCGGGGAAGATAATGCAGTCTATTTGTGGAATTGGCCCTTAGATGCCAAACAAACCTACAAGGCGCTCCAAGTCCACATGGGCGAAGTCACCTCGATTGCATGGAACGCTAAAAATCATCTTTTAGCCGATACCAGCAGTGATGCAGGCACCCGCGTTTGGGACATCGCGCATAATGAGTTGGTCTTCACAGCTCATAGCTTTGTCAAAGATGTGTGGTCAGTCGCATGGAATCCCGATGGGGATCAAATTGCTATTGGAGACGGACAAGAACCTATTCGCATCTGGGACATATCAACCCAAACAGAAAAGGCTAATTTAGTCGGACACCAAGCGAGCGTACTTCCCAATATCGCTCGAGGTGTCGCCACAACCGCTTGGAGTCCCGACGGCACGTTATTAGCCAGCGGTGGCTATGACGGAACGGTTCATATCTGGAATATTTCGAAAGGTACAACAAAGCTGATTCTCCAAAATCGAGGATGGCCCGTGCTATTCGTCCAGTGGAGTAATGATAGTAAACGGCTCCTAAGTTATGATGGTGCGATTGTCTTGTGGGACGTTCAAACTGGTAAATCCATTCAGAAATACACTACTAGCGATAATGGCAATCCTTTTCTACAAAGTACCATCAGCCCAAATGAGGAGCTTGTTGCGGCAATAGGTGCCAGATTGTATATATGGGATACGACGAGTGGAAACCTCCTCAATACCGCTGAGGTGCAAGGCCTAAAGATCGCGTGGAATACGGATAGCTCTAAACTCGCTATCGTAACAAATGGTATGGACACCAATCCGCTTCAAAACGGTTTAGCCGTCTGGGAAAAAGAGACCAATCAACTCACTATAATCGCCACTGAACAGCCCGACCCAACCGCCGTAATTTGGATAGCTCCTGATGAACTTGTAGTTGGCTTCGCTGATGGAACGATAAGTGTTTTAAAAGAGCAATAAAGCGAGTATAAATAACATTCTCCCTACTGCAAAAGTGATCGTATATATGCCTTCAAAGCCTCTAGGACAGTTTAGAGACATAAGAGAAAATCCTGTATTTTTCCTTCAAGTTGGAAAAACCTCTCTTAAAATCTATCTCTTGGCATGTGCCATTTGATATGACGACGGATCGCTATACCATAATTGCATGGATTTAACGCTTAGTGCCTTGTCTCATAACTCATTTGGTAATCTGTATACCTAATGAAATTATCATATGTAGGTTGTAGAAATCTACAGGTCTATTTACGACTCTGTTTCCCTCATTTTGAACTTGGGCAAATTTTGCACAAGTTGCTTCTTTATCTAATTCGCCTTCCTTGTAAATGTTGTTTATATGCTTGGTAATCACACTTCGTTCGGTTTGAAACAATTGAGCCATCTGTGCTTGTGATAGCCAAATATGATAGAATAAGGTTGTTCAAGAGTGAACAGGATAATACGATGCTCAACACAAGGATGACCGCCAAAGCCTTTTTTGAACTGCCGGAAACTAACCTCCCCACCGAACTCATTGATGGACAATTGATCGTGAGTCCTGCCCCTATTCCTGACCATCAAAACGCCAGTATTGAGCTAATTATCCTGCTGAGGGGCTTGATACCCAACGGTAAGCTCTATCACGCGCCGATTGATGTTTATTTCGACGAGGCCAATATCGTCCAACCGGATATTCTCTGGGTTGCTGAAAACAGCTTATGCTTTATTGGCGATAAACGGCTTGAGGGCGCACCTGACTTGGTAGTGGAAATCTTATCACCCTCCACAGCACGACGTGATAAAAATAAGAAATTTCTCCTCTATGAAAAGCACGGTGTTCGGGAATACTGGCTGGTTGATTCACAAGCGCAGTATATTGAAGTCTGGCGCTTAGAAGACGGTAAGTTTGTTCCCAAAGGCGTATTTGGTCCTGATGAAACTTTTGTCTCTGCCGTGTTGGGAGATAAAATGATCGATGTTGGCGCAATCGTGCGTCAATAACCATCTCTTTTATCCCCATTTTCAAACCAAACTATAACTTGACTTTACGCTCACTTGTTCTATACTGATCTTATGCAATGTTTTAGGTAGCACCACACTAAACGGTGGAGGCTAAAATGAAGTTATTGTACTTGAAAATTCTTGCTGTCGGTGTTGAAACCGAGGGAGAGAAATGGGTTTTCAAGTCCCTCTCTGCGAAGCGGGGAGGGATTTAGGGAGGGGATAATGCCCTCCACCACTTAATGTAGTCCTACCATGTTTTAGTTTTTCGGTCAGGCGTTATGTCAGTTTTTGAGCGTTATGTCGTTTCTGCCGACGACGACAACGACGACAACGACGACACAAAACAGGTAACCTTTTCCCGCCGCCATCGCCGCCGCAATCTTTCTAATTGCCACCGCCGCTGTATTGAACTTGCCTCTTGAAACTTGTAACTTACAACTGCTTTATGGCAATCCTGGCGGCAGCAGTCCCTTTGCCAAAATTGCCGCAGCTTTAGCCGAGCAATCCGCCGAAAAATTGGCAATTTCGCCAATAATTAACCCACTATCGCCAATAAATTGCCATAAATGACACAAGATCAAAATGGTTTTGCAAATAAAAAGGGCAAGCTCATAAAAAGCCTCTTTGAAATCAAAGCGTGACATTTTTATTAGTACAATAATTTATTGACAGAAAATAAAATTATGGATATAAACTTCCGGTGAGGTATCGGTAACTTATGAGGATTACCCTCGGAGGTATTGTATGACTACAACCACCCTAAGCACCACTGAAGCCGTACTCGGACAACATGTTCAAGCCCTCATCGCCCGCGATATAGATGCCATCGTCAGTGATTATTCTGATGATGCGGTGGTCTTTGCACCCAACGGTGTCTTCAAAGGGCTGGAGAATATCCGCGCATTTTTCACCGGCGCATTAGGTATGCTCAACCCTGAAGCCATGAACAACTTGGCGGTCAGCAAGCAAGAAATTGATGGTGAGTTCGCCTATGTGATCTGGTCGGCACTGCCCGTTATTTCTTTTGCAGGCGATACTTTTTGTGTGCGCGATGGGAAAATTGTATTGCAGTCGTTTGTTACTCAAATGGGCTAACAAAAAGGGTTTGCCGCTGGCAAACCCCTACAAAAATGATTTGATTTGCGAAACCGATTTATTCGGCGCTGTCGAAATCCAAGTCACTGGATTGTGTGCCGGTTGCCGCTTCCATTAACAGCGTGAGGCGCGAGGCCATCGCTGCCGGATCAGGATGGATACCGTCCTGCAAAAGCGCGGTTTCAAAGACCTGCTCCTCAACCACCTTAATCAGTGGATTATCGGGTGTTGAGGCCAACATCTGGCTCAGGTTGTGCATTAAAGGGTGACGCGGATTGAGTTCGAGTGTCTTCACGGGTAGATCGTAATCCTTATCCAACAAGCGGTTGATACGGTACATCTGGCGGTTGGGGCCGGATTCGTCACTCACCAAACGCGCCGGACTGCCCGTGAGCGTCTTGCTGGCGCGGACTTCCTTGACGCGATCACCTAGCAGTTCCTTGAAGTGATTTTGGAGCGCCTCGAAGGTATCTTCCGCGAGACTTTCATGAACGGGTTTGTCGTCCACTTTGGCTTCACCGACCGCGCTCAGGTCGATGTTGGCTTCATCGACGTTCCGCAGTTTGTGACCTTTGAATTCATCCAAGCCCATCAACATGAAGGGATCAACCGGATCGACGAAGTACAGCACTTCGATGCCACGCTGTGTAAAAGCATCCAGATGAGGGCTGCGGGCTGCGCTGTGGAAATCCTCACCGATAATGTAGTAAATATCATCCTGACCAGTTGCCATGCGTCCGGTGTAATCTTCCAGCGAGAACAAGTCACCGGCGTTAGCGCTGGTGCTGGTCGGGAAGAACAGCAGCGGCTCAACATCGGTACGGTCAGAGGGGGCAACGGCTACACCCTGCTTGATGAAACGTCCGAATTGAGCGTAAATCTTGAGGTATTCTTCCTTGTTCTTCTGTGCCAAGCGCTTGAGTTCGCTCAGGACTTTGCCCGTAACCGTCTTCTTGAGGTTCGCCATGATCTTGTTAGCCTGAACACTCTCACGGTTGACGTTCAGCGGCAGGTCTTCGCTGTCAACCACGCCTTGCACAAACTGGAGATATTCGGGCAGCAAATCCTTAGCGTACTCTTGGATCAACACCTTACGAGCGTAGAGCTTTAGACCGGTTTCTTTGCGCGGGTTGAGCATATTGCGCTCGCCGTTGCTGGGGATGTAGAGCAGTGCGTAGAATTGCAGTGGCACATCAGCGCGCATATGGATGCGATGCAGCGGGGTTTCCCAATCCATTGTCAGCATCTTATAGAAGTCGTTGTATTGTTCGTCGGTGACTTCTTTGGGGTCTTGCCGCCAGATGGCGGTTTGCTTGTTGACGGCTTCTTCGCTGTCGCCCACATAAATGGGGAAGGCGATGTAATCCGAATGACGGCGGATAATGTCCTTGATCTTCCACTCTTGGAGCAGTTCTTTCATATCCTCTTTGAGCGTGATGATGATGTCCGTGCCGCGTGTCTCCCTTTCGGCGGGTTCAATTTCATAAGTCTGACCGCCTGTGGATTCCCATGCGAAAACGGGTTCATCCTTCTTAGAAGAGCGCGACACCACGCGCACTTTGTCAGCCACCATAAAGACCGAGTAGAAGCCCACGCCGAACTGACCAATCACATCCTGCGCGGCAGTGCTGCCATTGCTGTTTTGTTTGGCAGCTTCGATAAAGGCTTTAGCTCCACTGCGGGCGATGACACCGAGGTTATTGGCGAGGTCGTCCTTGGTCATGCCGATGCCACTGTCACTGATGGTCAAGGTTCCGGCTTCTTCGTTGGCTTTAATCTCAATCGCCAACTCGGAATCCGCGTCCTGTACATCGTGGTTGGTGAGCAATTCAAACTGTACGCGGTTAAGCGCATCAGAAGCGTTCGAGATCAGTTCACGCAAGAAAATGTCGCGTTCGGTATACAGGGAATGAATCAGAATATCCAGTAACTGCTGGATTTCCGCCTGAAAGGTAAATGTCTCAGCCATATGCTTAACTCCTGCTGAATCGTAGTTTTAGATCACTATTCAAGTATTAGATGTGAAATTGCGATGTATTTTATAACACTCCAACGTAAGAAACGAGTAAGCGTTCGATAGACATTAAATAATGCTATAATCTTCGTGCAGCGAAAGAGAAGATTTGGAGTGATTCATTATGCGTCAGGTCATCCTTATAACTGATACAGAAGATGGTGGTTATACCGTCGAAGTCCCCAGCCTGCCCGGTTGCATCAGCGAAGGTGATACCGTCGAAGAAGCACTCGAAAATATTCGAGATGCTATCCGGGGATACATTGAACTATTGGAAGAAGATGGCCTGCCTGTCCCATCTGAAACCTAACATACTCCCTTTATAAGATCATCAGGCATCATGCTCGCGGTTTCAAATTAGCTTTCACCTGCTGCAAACGATTATCCCCCTCAAAGATCACCTCTATACGCGAATTGTCCGCGAATGTACCCGTTAGCACGTCATCAATTGCGGTGAGTTTCAACTTACAATGCTCTAGATAATAGGTGACGAGCAGGCGTAAATTATCCGTTTGGACGGCGGCTGAAAATTGGGTAATGGTCGTGACGATATGCTCTGGTGTGTTGGTTATTTTGACAGGGAAGATTGGGGTTTTGACCAACAGGAACATTGCACCACTTTCATATGGCCCACGATAGTAAATATTGGCGTTCAATATGGCGCTGGCAACCATCGAAAAATGATGACCGTGATGTTCTTGATCCAAAGGGAGTGAGGCCGTTGTGAATTCGGGGATGCTGTATTTTTTACCATAATCACGCAGTAAGTTAGCCGATTGGATCAACTTCAGGGGAATCTTACTCATGGTGTTGGCCCATGACCACAACCAGCTTTTTGAGGTTTTACCTTCTGTCCCCAAAAGTTGAGGATAGAAGGTGATGGCTTTACCGAACGCCAACTTGCCCGTTTTCATATCGAAATCCCAGTCAGGATTACCGCGTTCTTTAAGCCAGTGCGAGAAGGTGATTTGTTTATCCCAACTGGCGATATAGTTTTGCATCAATAAATCGTGAAAAGTCATCGTTGGTCACACTCCAATATCCCATGCGGCGAGATCAGCGATAAAATGATGGGCGGTCATATCGAGGTGGATAGGTGTGAGGCTGGCATAACCATTATGCACCGCCCACAAGTCCGTCCCTTTCTGCTCGAATAATCCGGTCGGCTCTGGCCCACCAATACGGATGACATCTCCAGTGCGTTCCAATACGTCATTGTAAAGACGTGCGCCCTGACGTGTCAGCCGTAAACCATTCACATGATCGCCTGCCGGAATGTTCAAGTTCAAGATGGTCAGCGGTGGCAAGCCTTTTTCGATAATGTGCTTGGCAACCGTCACTGCAATTTGAGCCGCCAACGCGTAATCTTCGACGGTGTTGGCATCACGCTGATCGAGGGAAATCGCTAATGCAGGCACACCAAAAATTGCGCCTTCCAGTGCAGCCGTGACCGTACCGCTGTAGGTGATGTCCTGCCCCATGTTACCACCACGATTAATGCCTGAAACCACGATGCTCGGCGGCCATTTGAACACACCCAATGCCGCGACCGCCACACAATCGGCAGGCGAACCACTGACGGCTGTAGCGCTTGTGCCATCGGCTAAGGTGACGGTGCTGATGGGAATATCCGTAAACAAGGTTTTCTTGTGACCGCTGCTGCTCTGGTTGATGGCGGGGGCGATGATCTGCACATCGCCTATAGTACGCATAGCTTGTGCCAACGCCAGAATGCCGGGAGCTTGTACACCATCATCATTGGTTACGAGAATATAAGTCACAAATCATCCCCTTTTTAATCATAAGTCGCGGCAAATCATACTCCGCCGAAAGTTGGGTGTGAAGTGCCGATAAAGACGGATGTAGGCAAGGTGGCAAATCCATTAAGATACATAAAGTCAGGGGAAAAAGGTTCCCACATGGACAGTGTAAGGTTGTGCAAGTTTAGGATTGTGGGGTAAGCTCAAGATGAATGCTTGGATAATCATGACGGCTAAGGAGAGTCGGATAATGGCTAACGACTCAGGATTCAGCAGTTATTATTCTGAAGGGATTAATGTCTTTCAGAAAGCGCGGCGGCAAGCATTTATTCAAGAACTCATGGGATTGATGCGCGGACATTCAGCGGAACTCTTAAGTTTCGATGACATCAAAGCGCGTTTGCGGCTGCGAGAAGAAAGTTATAAGGGTCTGCAAAATGTGCCAGTCGATAAAATCGTCGGCAGCGTAGGCCGTTACCGTGATTTCACCAGCAACTTCCTGCCACGCGGCAACACCTCACGCGACCGTTGGAGCCGCGTCTATGCACAGGTCAACAGTCTAGAAGGCACGCCACCGGTTGAACTGTATCAGGTAGGCGATGTGTACTTCGTGCGTGATGGTAATCACCGTGTATCGGTTGCCAAACAGTTAAACAACAAAACCATCGAAGCGCATGTCACCGAACTCCCTACATCTATCAAAATTGAGCCGGGGATGTCCCTCAAAGATTTGGACAAAGCCGGAAGTTACGCGGCATTCCTTGAGGAAATTGGCATAGAGACAACCCGCCCCCATCACCAATCCTTAGAACTGAGCGAAGCCTCACGCTACAGTGATCTATTGGGGCATATCTACCTGCAAAAGAGCATGTTGGAGCATAAAAAGAGTAAGCCCGTCACAATTGAAGAAGCGGCTTCCGATTGGTACGACAATGTTTTCCGTCCAGCGGTGACACTCATCCGTAAATATCAAATCCTCGAACATATGCCGGAACGTACCGAGGCCGACCTATTTTTGTGGCTGGTCGATCATCTGCGTGAAGTGCGAGATGAACTGGGCGAACAAGCCGAGTCACGCACCTTCAGCGACGCGGTGGTAGATTTCTTGACCGAACGTCATATCTCTGTTCCTAAAGACCTGCTGATGGAAAACGACGAGTCGGTTATCCTGTCTAAAACACAGGTCATGCGGGCAATACAGATGGGCAAAGCGCGAGAAGCTGCAAAGGGTGAAGACCCGACGGCTGAATAAACGCAGATGTGTAAAGTAAATTCGGGCGCATGGTGTTCGCCTCTACATCATCCATATTCATATTGAAAAATAACGATAAAGTATTTAGGCAATGAGTAGTCCTAAAGCGGCTAACTCTTGCAGCGCCCCATCCAGTAGCTTGCCTAGCGATTGTCGAAGCGCATCGGGTGTCTCCGGTGCTTGATCGTCATTTGGTACGCTGATTTTCCCCGCTTCAGCTAGCTCAACCAGAAAATCAAGCAGTGCAGCACGGTTATTTGTGCCATCCAGATTAGCCAACACTAAACGGCTGAAATTATTCAATTCCACCTGCAAATGATTGAGGTTAACCACAAACACGCTATGCCTTGTTTGGAAGCGTGCCAAAGGCGTGGTTAAAGGATATTCGCTGACGACTGTGGTTATCTGCGGGGCAAAGGTGTGAAACTCGATCAAGTTTGCGCTGTATGAAAATGCCCGCAGCAGATTAGCGGCAAGGATAGCCGGATCGCTATCTGACGGTTGGCTTGTATTGAGGTGCGAACCCACCATCTGTACTAAATCATCGAAGCGTAACCTTAAAGGAAAGGCTTTAATTAAATGGTGGAAGGCGGCTTTGGTCAGTGGATGATCGGTCGCGAATTTGCTGCCATCTGCACCTAAAAATGTCTCAATTCCACGCGCGGCATGTTCAGATTTCGCCTCGGCAAGTTTGGCAAGTGAACTGATATAGAAGTTTTGCACGGGTCGGGTTGATAAACGCCGATCAACTTTGATGTCCGCGTGACAGAGCAGCGTGCGCCGGAAGCTGCGATTATGCAAAAAGTCATAATACTGTTCCATTTCAACCGTACTACGCACGATTGTCTTTAGATGATCTGTCACCTCATTGGTTAAACCATTGGGCATAACCATCGCGAAATCGGCTTCAACCAAATATTGCAGTTCATGTTGTTCAGCACGTTCGACAAATTGATGGAAGTACAGTGGCAAGTTATAAGTTTCCAATTCCTCGTGAACCAGCGCAGATTGTTCCAAATTTCCGGTTTGCATTGACCGAAAAGCGAGGTAATTTTCGAATACCGACGCATAAGACGAATTGCTGTGGTTCGACATAGCATGTGCCATAAACGAAATCCAATCTTGCCCTACCTCTACTTTTTCACTGTTATCGGTGATATTGCGAGTGCGGTAGAGCATCTGGTTACGGACAATTTCAAGCATATGCCAACCGGGATAGGTGTTGTAACTGACGTAGGCAATCCCCTGTGGCGCGAGGTTACGCTTGCAAATATCCAGCAGCTTATCTTGTACGGCAGGTGGAACCCACGAGTAAATGCCATGCGAGATGATGTAATCAAACAGGCCGAACTCTGGCGTGATGTCCATGATGTCCATATGTTGAAAGGTGATATTGGTGAGGCCGGTTTCACGAACCACCAAATTTGCCCGATCAATCTGCACGATAGAGTTATCAATGCCGACGAAAGTGCTGTTGGGTAGAACTGCCGCCATTGGCAGGATATTGCCGCCGGAAGCTGTGCCGATTTCTAAGACACGGCATTGTTCGGCTGACGCGGGCGACATCCCTAGCAGTTGGCCCAGCATCTCTAGCAGTGCCGGATGAGTCTGTGCAAAACATAGATCGGGATAGGGAACTTCGTCATAAAGGTTTCGTTCTTGGTTGGTCGTCATGTCCGCAGTGTTCCTTAGATACAGCAATATGAGAGCAAGACTCTAGCACTTTTTAGTTTCGTTCGCCCAAATGAGTGTCTGATGAGACGTTATTTGCTCATACATCCGTTAAGCGAGTTTCTGACGAATCTATGCTTGTATCGCTTGTACAGGGTACGAGCAGCACATATTATTTCAAGGAGAAATGTGGATGTCCGACTTACTTTCAAAGAACCTATCTCGTCGTACTTTACTCAAGGGAGGCGCAGCACTTGGCACGGGTGCAATGCTGGGCTTCAATCAGATTTTCGGTTTTAGCCGTGTATTGGGACAAGACGCCATGAAGGATGATGATCTACAGACCATCATTAATTTAGCTTCAACTGCCGAATTATTCGCCACCACCCATTATCTGGCAGCCATCAACGGCAAGCTGGGTCTGGCTGAGAAGCAGGTTGAGTATCTGAAGGCTGGCTTCCTCGCCGAGCAGGATCACTTGGAACTGTTGATGTCGCTGGGCGCTAAGCCCGTCGTCACCGAATTCTATGTTCCCGAAATGCTGTTCTCTGACCAGAAATTATTTGCCGCTGTCACCGAAGTTGCCGAAACGGCTTTCGTCGGTGCGTATCTGGCAGCGACCCGTATTTTCTCGGCCTCAGCCGACACCACTAAGTTTGCCGTGACCACCGCGCAAATCGCCTGCGTCGAAGCCGAACATCGCGCATTGGCTCGTGAAATTGGTGGCAACCTGCCCAACAACATCAGCTACGCTCAATACACCCTGCACAATGTCAGCGATGCCGTACCGGTGCTGCAACCGTTCCTTGATGGCAAGCCAGCGGATGACAGCTTGGGCAATTTCGTTGGCCCGGTCAAGCCGCCGACCGCCGATGACATCGCCAAGATTCGTGCGGAAGTCGCTACATTGAAATACGACGAATCGGTCAAGCCATTCGCCGCGATGTAAGATCGGAAACTTGGCTGCCGGGGTAATCTGGCAGAAAAGTTGAAAGCAGCGGGAAGAAGCCATTCTCTTTGGTCGGATGGTGGCTCCCTCCCCTCAGTCTCACAAAACAAGATTGTTTCGCAAGCCACATAATTATAACGTGATTTGCTGCGAAACCATCTTTGGAACAAATCGAATATTTCCTACTGATCGCAACCGAAGTGGCTGCGACTATCCAAACAAAGGTGATTTCAAGATGGCAAACTTATCCCGTCGTACATTACTCAAGGGCAGCGCACTGCTCGGTGGTGGCGCATTCCTGAGCTTCAATCAAGTTTTTGGCTTCAGCCGTGTACTCGGACAGGCGATGAAGGATGATGATACAACAACCATCATCAACCTCGCTTCGACCGCTGAATTGTTCGCAACCACTCATTATCTGGCAGCCATTAATGGCGCAGAGGCAATGGGGTTGGATGCTGGAGAGGTTGCATATCTGAAGGCCGCTTTCATTGCGGAACAAGATCACTTGGAACTGCTGCAATCACTGGGTGCAAAACCCGTCGTGACAGAATTCTATGTTCCCGAGAAATTGTTCAGCGACAAAGCATTGTTCGCCGCTGTCACCGAAGTAGCTGAAACCGCATTCGTCGGTGCATATCTGGCAGCAACCCGCGCCTTTTCGAATGCAGGCGCACCACAATTTGCTGTAACCACTGCCCAGATTGCCGCTGTCGAAGCCGAACACCGTATGCTGGCGCGTGACATCGGTGGCAACCTGCCCAACAACATTAGCTATGCCCAGTACACACTGCAAAACGTCAGTGATGCTGTACCCGTACTGCAACCCTTCCTTGATGGCAAGCCAGCCGATGACAGCCTCGGCAAGTTCGTCGGCCCGGTCAAGCCACCCACGGCTGATGACATCGCCAAGATTCGTAGCGAAGCTGCCGCCCTCAAGTATGACGAAACAGTTAAGCCTTACGCGGCAATTGCGGCTGCGATGGCTCCCGCAGCGACTGAAGACGCGATGGCAATGGCAAGTGGTAGCTGCATGGTCAGCGCCACCAGCGATGTCAACATTCGCGGTGATGCCAGCACCGACTCAGCCTCAATGGGTTCCCTTGGCGCGGGCAAGTCGATGGCTGTCGACGGCATGAAGACCGGCGCAGATGGCAAAGTTTGGTATCGTGTATCGGGCGGCGGTTTCGTTCGCTCGGATGTGGTTAAGACCAGCGGCGATTGCACCGCATTGCCTTCGGTCTAATTTGTAACACTGTTCTGTGCCTCCTCGCCCAATCCACGGGGAGGCACATCTCAATCTCTCGTAAAAGCAAATCTGACAATCAACGACAGGGCGAATACTTCGTACCCTGAATTCGATCTGCAACTATTAAGGAGTCAATATCATGAGCCTCGGACCTACAGAACTGATCATCATTTTGGTTATCGTTATCCTGCTCTTCGGCGTGGGCCGTGTGGGTAAAATCGGTGGTGAACTGGGTACAGCCGTTGCCAATTTCCGTAAGGGTATGACCGATGCGACCCGCGTAAACAAAATTGACGACATCGAATAATTGTTATTCGCGGTCTGGATTTTGGGCAAGAGATATTCACAAATTTGGTTGTGACAGGGAATCGGACAGCCTATTAGATAGAAGCATTCCTACAATTCTCCCCCTTTTTGTAAGGGTGCGGCACTTCGTGTTCGTTCCGACGCAGCCAAATAGAGCTTCTCTTGTCCAATACCCAGATCGTCTTAGCAACGAGGATGAATCATTATGGAAATTTTCGGTGTTGGCGGCGCAGAAATGGCTGCTATCTTGATAATTATGCTGATAGTCGCTGGCCCCAAACGCATGATTCAATGGGCGTATGTGCTGGGGCAGTACGTCGCTAAAGGTCGTGCGATGTGGGCCGATGTGATGGCAGGCGTACAGAAAGAGTTGGACGAAGCAGGTATGGATGTGCAACTTCCAAAAACCATGCCAACCCGTGCCGACCTCAACAAACATATCACCACCTTCACGAACCCGGCTAGCAGTGTTTGGGCAGGCATTACTGCGCCCGTACAAGATGTAATGAACGATGTCAGTACGGAAATCAAACAAGCGCACGCGGATCTGCACGATGCAGTGCAGGAAGAGCAGGTAGCCTCATGAGCGCTGACCTCCAACTTCAACCGCAGCAGCCTCTCATTCCCGATGGTGAAGGCGCACAGATGGGCATCTTCGCGCATCTGGATGAACTACGCCGCCGCTTGTTCGCGTCGGTAATCGCTCTGGTAATCGGTACGATTGGCGGTGTGGCGGTTGCAACCCCGGTGCTGAAATTCCTAAGCGAACCCTACGGACGGGCATTCATCGTACTCGATCCAACAGGTGGTATTGTCCAATATTTCCGTGTGGCGATTATGGTCGGTGCATCACTGGCTATTCCAGTGATTACCTACGAAATTTTAATGTTCATTTTGCCGGGTTTGACGGACAAGGAAAAGAAGTGGTTGTTAATTTCGATAGCGCCCATTTTCTTCTTGTTCCTCATAGGCATCGCCTTCGCATGGTTCATCTTAATCCCGCCTGCGCTCGGCTTTCTAGTAAACTTCCAGACCTCAATTTTCCGCGCCGAGTGGACAGCCGATCATTATTTAGGCTTTGTGACCTCTCTCTTGTTCTGGATGGGTGTAGCCTTTGAAACGCCGCTGGTGTTCTTCGTTCTGGCAATCTTTGGTGTGGTTGTCGCTCATCAGCTTATTAAGAACTGGCGTATTGCGATTGTTGGCAGTGCGATTGCGGCGGCGGTCATCACCCCGACAGTTGATCCTGTCAACATGCTATTGGTGATGGGGCCGTTGATGGCACTCTACTTACTGAGCATTATTCTGGTGAGCATCGGCAGCCGCATTATTAAAGGCAGATGAGAAGAACCACAAACTGCAATCTGTTCAGACCTCAAAATTCCGTACTAATACATGTATTCAAACTTTAATACAAGATGAATACATGTATTTTTTTACTGTTTCTATTAAGGAGACATTGAATGAGCAGTCGGAAATTTTTTGTTGTCATAACTATTTTTACCCTTTTAAGCGCGTTGGCATTTACCGCACAAGCGGCAGATACGCCACAGGTGAGCGTCGGCGACCAACTGGTGTTGGGTGGTTTTGTCACCATTGATTCGATCTACAGCGCTGGCCCCGGTTTCGTGGTCATTCACCGCGCGTCGGATGGCGGTGTGGTTGGTGTATCGCAGCCCTTAAATGACGGTTGGACTTACAACCTGCGTATTAACCTCGACACCACAAAAGCTGAAGCCAAGATGAGCGCTATGCTGCATGTGGACGACGGTGCGGTTGGCACTTACGAATTTGGTACGGTTGATGGCGCAGATTTGCCCGTCAAGAACGGCGATCAGATCGTCAATGTCTTGTTCAACGCACAGGTTTTGGATGCCACCGACCAGAAGGTTGCTGATGGCAGTGTGACCATAAAATCCGTAGTGATGCCCGTTGATGGATTCGTCGTGGTACACGGTGGTGACAAAGATAAGTTCGGCGGTGTGCTGGGCGAAACTTTCGTCAAGGCTGGCCCTGCAACCGATGTGAAGGTAGCACTCACGGGTGATCTGACCAGCGTATTGTGGCCGATGCTGCACATCGACAACGGTGAATTGGGCAAATACGAATTCACCGGCACCGAAATTGACGCACCGATTGTCATGAACGGTATGGTTGCCAGCGCCCCGATTTGGACAGTGCCACATCTGCGCGTCTGGGATCAGGCCACCATTCATGGTGACAACATGCCCGCGATGAATAGCATGATGGATATGTCGATGGTTCACATCAAGTCAGTTCTCTCGGATGGCCCCGGCATCGTGGTCATTCACGCCAATGACAATGGCAACGCGGGTGCAATCCTCGGCGCGGCTTTCGTCAAAGACGGCCTAACCCAAAACATCGACGTGATGGTTGATACTGCGGCTATTGGCCCGGTGGTGTGGCCGATGCTGCATATCGATGCAGGCACGATTGGTAAGTACGACGGCTTGGATGTGGATACGGTTGTCTCGGCGGATGGCGAAGCTGTGACTTTTACCATCAATGATGCGCCTTCACTAACTGTCCTCGATCAAAAGATTGCGGATGATGGCACAATCACCATTCACAAAGCGATTATGGACGCTCCCGGTTGGATCGCGATCCATGCCGACAACGCAGGCGCACCCGGTGAAGTAATTGCCACCGCCTTTGTTCATGCTGGCGCAAACTGGGATGTGAAGATCAAGGTTGACGCGGCGAAAGCTGGCGCAAAAGTGTTCCCGATGCTGCATTACGATACCGGTGTAATGGGAACCTATGAGTTCGGCACGGTCAAGGATGCGGACGCTCCTGTCTTCGTTCAGAAGAATGTGGTCGTCCTACCGATGAACATTACCCGGTAGTTTTTAGACTCCCGTCTAAAAACTGAATATGAGTAACACGACAGGGCTGAGGCAACTTAGCCCTGTTGTTTTGATGCTCACATGCGCTCTAGAATCACCAACGGAATCTCGCGCTTGGCCTTCTTTTGATAGCTGTCGTAGGTTGAGAAGATCGAGGTCATGATCTTCCAAAGCGGCGGCTTTTCCTCAGGTGAAGCGATTCGTGCATGTGCGAGGAATTTATCCGCTCCCACTTGCAATTCAACTTCGGGATTCTCAACCAGATTGCTGTACCATGAGGGATGATCATCTGAGCCGCCGTTCGACGCGATCAACAGATAACGGTCGCCATCCTGCCCGAAAATCAAGGCCGTGCGGTGCAGCTTGCCGGATTTACGCCCGCGTGTGGTAAGCAACAAGTTCGTCACTCCGTTATGCATAAAGCCATCTTTACCATCTGTCTCGACATAACGTTGAATATGCTTGTTCACCCATCCCACTGGACTATCTATAATTTCTTCGTGTTCAGTCATCAATCCTCCCAAGAAACATTATTTCTTCAGCTATTCAACTTTTGCCAATGGATAATAAAGCCCAACGACTCCTAAGCTGAACGTTTTTGTTTTGACGAGTTCAAGCTTCGTATTCATACCCTCTTTGAAAAAGCCGTTATAGAAGTTAAAAACATGTAGCGAGTGGTCATATGCTACGCTACCGCGTATTTTTCAATTCATTTAACCAGTGAATTTTTGTAGGGCTGAGGCGTGCCTCAGCCGCTGACTAAATATCATCCTGTCCGGCATTTCCCAATCCAACCGTCACGAACTTTGCAACCTCCAACGTTCAATAATCGAAAAACCGAATATGAGAAGGCTCAAGAGGCTAACATGACCTCACCTCATTATTTTCTCCCGCTCGTAATCGCATTCGCAACAAGGAAATCGTTTCAATAACTCTACAAAAATGAGAGACAAAAACTGGACAGCCTCATTTCGCTCTCATGGTTTTCTCGGCTACTACTTAAACGGTTATGACAATATGTGAACCGTAGCTACTCAAGACCACGACAAGTGGTTCACCTATTTTTACGGTATTGAAGGAGTCAAATTGTGCGTAAGTTAAGTCTATTTATCGTTTCTGTTGTAATGATGATGTTGGTGGTAATGCCCGCCTTTGCGCAGGATGCCAAGCCCACGATTGCCGATATTGTGGTTCAGTCCGCAAGCGGCGCTCAACCAGAATTCGCGACCTTGTTGGCGGCTGTTAAAGCGGCAGACCCATCTGTATTGGAAGCCCTCTCGAACGCTGATGGCGACAAGCTGACGGTTTTCGCCCCGACAGACGCGGCCTTTGCAGCCATTCCTGCCGAAACCCTCACTGCTGTTTTGGCTGACCAAGAATTGCTGACCAACATTCTGCTGTTCCATGTTGTCCCCGGCGCGGTCATGTCCAAGGACGTGGTTGGTTTGCTGGATGCCGCTAAAGGCACTCCGGTGAGCGTCAAGACCCTGCAAGGTCAACACATCGACATCAGCCAGAATGAAGCCGGTGATATTTTGGTCAATGGCGCTAAGCTCAACCTGAAGATGGTCGACATTGAAGCCTCGAATGGTGTCATCCATGTCATCGACACTGTGATTATGCCCGAAACCAAGACGGTTGCTGAACTGGTGATCGACGCAGCAGGCATGACAGACAAGCCAGAATTCACGACCCTGTTGACTGCGGTTAAGGCCGCTGATCCGGCAGTCTTGGAGACACTCTCCAATCCTGACGCAGTGCTGACGGTTTTCGCCCCGACGGACGCGGCTTTCGCTGCCGTACCAGCCGACACCCTGAAGGCTGTTCTAGCTGACCAGAAGATGCTGACCGACATTCTGCTGTACCATGTGCATGTGTCAGAAGCGATGGGTGATATGGCTGCCGCTCCTGTGGATTACGCCGATGTTGCCGCCGCCCTGACCGCCACCGATGCACCGAAAGATGGCATCACGGTTCCAACCGCATTGGCTGGCAAAGACCTGACCATTTCGTTGGATGCTGATGGCAATCCGGTCATCAATGGCACCGTCAAAATTGTCGCCCACGACATTGACGCGGCCAACGGCATCATCCACGTCATCGACGCGGTGCTGCTGCCCCCCATGTAGTCGTTTCGCAGCGACTTCGATAGGCCAATAAAAAAGCAGGGTGAGTTTATACTCGCCCTGTTTTGTTTTGAGGGCGGGTTGCTTGACAAGCCTTAGTCGTCATGGCACAGTTGCATCATTGTCCACAGTAACACCGAGAAACGATAAACCGATGAATATTGACCAACTGCAAAATTCAGTTGTCCGCGCAGCATTGACAGCCTTACATGCGGGCGACCGTAAAGCGTGGTTGGCACTCTTTGACCCTCACGCCGTTTTAACTGATGATGGTAATCCCCGAAACTATACCGAATGGTCGCACAGCGAACTCTTTGGCAAAGGTAACGGACGCATCATCGACATTGAAAGCGAAGAAGCCAACGGCCTGACGATCAACACGCTTTTTCATTCGACTGTGTGGGGCGAATTCCGAACCTTTTGGACGTTTGAAATTCAGCGCGACAAAATCACCCGCTTGGATGTGGGACAGTTGTCATAAGCTGTATTGGACACACATTACAAACGTAAATGATCTATTGAGCGCGATTTAGGTAACAGCAAGGGCAGCAGGGTTCAATCATCTTCAATGGATGACAGGCAACAGAAAGCACAATTTCAACATGACCATGCAAGACAATACCACCCAAATATTACTCCCCATACACCCGACGGTTATTGAGGGCGTGTATGTGGTGACCATCAAAGCCTTTGAGGATGATCGCGGGCGCTTCATGGAGACGTTTCGCCGCGAATGGTTTCCACAGGTAAATTGGGATCGTATCCAGTGTAACCGTTCGGATAGCAAAGCCGGTGTGCTGCGTGGGCTGCATTACCACCATCACCAGATTGATTACTGGTATGTGCCGCGCGGTTTGGTACGGGTAGGCATGGTTGATCTGCGTCCCAATTCCAAAACCTACGGGGTGACGCATACTATGGAAATTGGCGAGAAGCACAACTTCGGCGTGTTTATCCCGATTGGTGTGGCACATGGTTTTTACGCCCTCACTGATGCCTCGCTGACCTACATGGTCAACAATTATTATGGCAAGGGTGAGGACGAGAACGGTGTGGCATGGAACGATCCCGAACTCAATCTGGATTGGGGTCTAAATGGTGTAGAGCCAATCCTTTCCGGTCGTGACCAGCAAAACCGCCTTCTCAAAGACATTCCCGTCGAAGAACGCCCCAAATAACCTCAACGCATTTAAAGCCCCTCCCTGTGTTTTGGGGAGGGGTAGTTACGCTTTATACCCAATCGCAAACAACGCCCCGTTGTTCATAGCAATCCCATCCGCCGTTTTCATCGCCTTTAGATGTTCAAACGACTCGCGTTTGAAGCGTTCCAAACCTTCGGCAGACATCCCCTCTAACCAGAAGCGCGAACCCTGCGACCACTCCCAATCCCACCAATCATGCTCATCTTTAAAATAAAGAGTCGCGATGTGCTGCTCGGTCTGCACATTGATGAATCCGGCTTGCTCAAAGGCAGCGGATGCCAATTCTGGTTTGCTTAATTTACGTGGCGCAATCCACGCGGCAGGCGGCACAAAATCGGCTGGAAAAACGGCTTTCGTCAGGTCAAATAACCAGCGCCAGCGCTCCAAATCATCATCCATTGCCGTATAAGGGATAGCGGCAGCAAAGACTCCACCGGATTTCAACGCCTTCAATATCTTGGGCAAGGTATTTTCGAAGTCCAGAAAATGCAGCGCGAAGCCACAGGTCGCCACATCAAAAGTATCAGCTTCAAAATCAATCGCATCGCCGTCCATCAAGCGCATTTCGGTCTGCTTGAGTCCGCGCTGCTCAATCTCGGCAGTGGTTTCAGTCACCATTGTCGGCGCGAGGTCGATGCCCAGTACATGACCACTTCCCCCAACCTTTTCCGCCAGTTGAAATAAAATCGCACCGCGTCCGGCAGCAATATCCAGCGCGTGACCACCAATCGGAATAGGCAGTCTTTCAACCAATAATTTGGCAAAGTACGTGAATTGTTTTGTGCCAACCTGCCCATAAATCGGTGCGGCGCGGTCGAACATGCCAATAACCGTGTCTTTGAACTGCTGATCACTTGGAGCCATATATGAGCCTTTCTGTTTTTGTGGGGCGGCGATTATAGCGGCTCATTGGATATGTTGCTAGTTCAGTGTGGGTCATAATCAGAGTAATAACATCAAAATCTCCGGTGCATTACAGAAAGATCATGAAGGGTCTGTAGGGACGGCATCCTCCTAGCGTGCCCTCCCTATGCCATCCCTACGAGATGCGGGCAAAGTGTGAAATATTAGCTAGAAGCCGCTTGTATGGCAACCTTGAAAACCTTGACGTTGCCTTCATCAAAGACCTGCTGCAAGTAGCTGGCAGAAGCAGGATCGAACTTGCCGAGTTGGGCTTCCTCAGGACTGTAGATGACGTAAGTGATTTTATAGGTATCGAGCATGGCTTGACGGTCGGCATCGCTGGTCGCTTCATTATAGAAGGTCTGCACCATCGCAAACTTGTCCTTGAACTTGAGTGTTTGCGCCCAATGTCCCACAAAGGTTCGTGCGCCGGTAATCGCTGGCACAAATTGTCCGAGACCAAGATTTGCCAACACCACATCATCGCCCTTCACCTGTGTATCCAGATACTGCAAAGCACTGTACTCACCGTTACTAATGAACAGTCTATTATCCGAGCCGCTGGGATCAGTAGGCTTGTCCGGTACTTCCGCTTGGTCAGCCGCGCGGTGAATATCAAGGAAACGCTGACCGACAAGATAGAGATTGGTGGGGATCACCAACAGCAGCAAGATAACGGTTGCTATCAATGCCAGACGAGCAGGCGGCGTGTTCTTAAACCAGCGTTGCAGCAGCGGCAGCACACGGGTATACAGGCCGATGGTCGCCAGCACACCAATCACCACCTGCCATCCACTCAGCAGGTGAATTTGGAAGTTGAGCGGTAGATAAACCAGAATGATATGCGAGACGAACCACGCCAGCAGGAACAGGTGGGTGTCATCGCGGTCTTTCCACGGCATCTTGATTTTGATCGACCAGACAGCCAGCAGCCACGCAATACCCATCAAAATCGGCAGCAGATAAGGCGCGGGTGTCCATGCACCGGCGTTATCAAACTGCGACAGCACACCTTTCCAGACCGCG
>JBBQLX010000030.1:0-50335 GCA_038328375.1 Aggregatilineales bacterium
AAACTAGTCCAGCGGGTTTCGTCCATAGGTTTTTACAGATTTATTTTACAAAACTATTGTTGCATTCTACCTTTTACTACCCTGTTTGTGAACCCTTCACGGCTTTAAATTTTCTTAATACTCTAGTTTAACACCCCCAAAAAGTGGGGTATGTGTTCCCTCATTTTCTAAGTCTCTATTGAGTTGCTACGACCATTTGTGCATAATGTGTAGATGAATTGATGTACTTTAACCGTTTCCCATCCCTCGAGTCTTAGTACTATTGTGGTTGGGAAATTTCATGTCTAACTCATAGACACTAATTTGAAAGTTTGTAATCTATGAATGTCGGTCGTATCCTGATAGGCAGACCCATTGAAACCAAAGATCTTATTCATCAAGCAATAAGTAAGCCAGTGGGGCTGGCTGTTTTCGCTTCTGACGCACTATCTTCCACTGCCTATGCAACTGAAGAAATCCTGATTATCCTATCGCTTGCCGGGAGTAGTGCTGCCGTACTTGGCATATCGATCCCGATTGCCATCGCAATTGCCATCCTGCTTGTGATTGTCACTATCTCGTATCGCCAGACCATTTTCGCCTATCCTAAAGGTGGTGGTGCTTATATTGTTGCCCGCGATAACTTTGGTGAACTCCCCGCTCAAATCGCTGGTGCTGCGCTGCTAACGGACTACATTCTGACCGTTGCGGTCAGCATTTCGTCTGGTGTAGCCCAAATTACATCAGCTTTTCCCGGACTACTTGCCTATAAAGTGGAGATAGCCGTAGCGGTTATCTTTTTGATGACCATTTTGAATCTGCGGGGTGTGAAAGAAAGTGGGCAGATTTTCGCGGTTCCCACATACTTCTTCCTCGGCATGATACTCTTTACGTTGGTGATTGCTGGTATCAAGTTTCTCACAGGTGGTTTGGGCGTTGTTACGGACGTAGCAGTAATCGAACGTACAACCCTTGATAACTTGACCATCTTTCTGATTTTGCGAGCTTTTTCTAGCGGATGTACTGCTTTAACAGGTATCGAAGCCATTTCGAATGGTATTACCGCTTTTAAAACACCCAGCGCTAAAAATGCTGCTATCACGCTCGTTTGGATGAGCAGTATTCTGATCACGCTCTTCCTCGGTATCACGTTAGTAGCACATCAGATTGGTGCATTGCCCAGTGAAACCGAAACAGTGATCTCTCAGATTGCCCGAACGGTATACGGCAAAGAGAGTATTTTTTATTTGCTCATGCTAGCGGGTACCGCGCTGATCTTGTTGATGGCTGCAAACACCAGCTATGCTGATTTCCCCCGTTTGGCAGCCCTCCAAGCAGGCGATGGCTTTTTGCCCCGTCAGCTTACAATACGGGGTGGTCGTTTGGTGTTCTCATGGGGTATTGTCGTTTTAGCAGTGTTTGCTTCACTTTTGGTGATTGTGGCGAATGCAAATACGACAACGCTTATTCCGTTATATGCGGTTGGTGTATTTCTAAGTTTCACCCTATCGCAAGGTGGAATGGTCGTCCGCGCCCGCAAAATAGGTAAGTTAAAGCCGGGAGAGGTTGTTAAGGGCTTAGAAACCGATCTCGAATATGATCCGCATTGGCGCAAACATATGATCGTGAGTGCAATCGGCGCAGTCTGTACCTTCGTGGTTATGATTGTTTTCGCGGTCACCAAATTTGCAACCGGGGCGTGGGTTATCGTGGTGCTTGTCCCTACCTTGGTTTGGATTTTCTTCCGAATTCACCGTCATTATAGAAGTGTCGCGAAGGCTTTGAGTTGGGATAGCTCCCCACCTGAACTCACAACTCGTTCAGTTCAGACCTTAATTTTGATTGATGATGTTCATGCCGAGACAGTACGTTTGGTCAATTTCGCCAAATCGCTCCAACATCCTTGGAAAGCCGTGCATGTTGCCATCAATCCTGAAAAGGCTGAAGTGGTTAAGGAAAAATGGCTGCAACGTATTGGTGAAGGCGATCTAGTCGTTATCCAATCACCGTATCGGCTCCTCGCTGAACCGATACGAGCCTACATCGAGCAAGTTCAGGCTGAAAATCCCGGTTGCTATGTCCATATTATTATGGGACATCTAGCGATGGATACCTTCTGGGGACAGGCATTACATCAAAACACGGCCCTTATTTTCAATGTCGCGTTGTCTCATATGGAACGTGTTGTTGTGACAACCGTACCCTATCAAATTCATCACAACGGCGAACCGCTTCCCAAAGATTATGAACAGGATGAACAAGCGGTTACCACATAGAATATGATAAGGTGTCCGCCAAACCCCAATCTAAACTGGCGGACACCCATTTTGTTTAATGGCTTCAAACTTGAGTAGTTGATCAACTTCATGTTGCGCTTTTCTGTACCAAATCGAATCCCACAAGTATCAAGCTTCGTTACCCAATAAAACTGAACGCAATAATAGAGCCGTTTTATTTATCAAAGGGTGTTTGCTACTTTGAGAGTATTTGCTATAGAGGAGTCTCAGTTTCATCTCCAGATAACTTGACAACTCCCTGTGGATATTCAATAATCGAACAGACATTAGATTATTTTTTTAAGTAAAGGGTTTTCATTTGGCACGCAAACCGGCAGATCAATCTGTGAGTCGCGAAGATATTTTGTTGGCTGCCGCCGATGTACTTCAACGCAACGGTTATGACGCGACCACCATGAAAGATATTGCGGCTGCGGTCAACCTGACTGCTGCAAGTTTATATCACCATTTCAGAAACAAAGATGCGTTGCTGCTGGCTGTTCTTGAAGCCGGACTTGAAACGGTTTTGAACCAAATAGAGCCTATAGCCTATTCCAGCCTGCCGAGCGCCGAAAAGCTCCGCCAGATGATTTATGCCCACGTCATCGGCTTGACCCAAAATACCGCGATTGGTGCATCGATGGTGTTTGAAATAAGGTCACTGATGGGCGCGAAAGAACCTCCAACGAACGCTAGCATTGCTGACCATCAAACCTATAAAGATTTTGTCCAGCGTCGGGCTACCTTTTTTGAGCGCCGTGATCAATTTGAGAATCTTTTCCGCGTGGTTGTGCGTGAAGGGATCGAAAATCACAGTTTTCATCCAGTGGACGTGGGTATTTTTACGAAAACGATGCTGGGCGCACACAACTGGGTTGGGGTTTGGTATAAGCCAGAAGGTCGCTTGAGTGGGCAGCAAATTGCCGAATTGATAGCTGAAACTTTATTGCGCTCATTGAAGCCGTAAAAAATGGAGTTTTTAGAAAATGACTCTTTTAAAAGATAAGGTCGCGATTGTTACAGGCAGCGGACGTGGTATTGGTGCAGCTACAGCGAAGTTATTCGCGCTGCAAGGGGCAAAGGTTGTTGTCAGCGATATTGACCCTGAACCGGCGCAGGAAACGGTAAAGACTATTCAGGCAGCAGGCGGAACCGCGCTGGCAGTTCCGGCAGATGTGACTGACTCGGAGGGTGTTGAAGAACTCATCGGGCAAACGGTGAATACATTTGGTGGCATCGACATCCTTGTGAATAACGCAGGTTATACGTGGGATGGCATGATGCACAAAATGAGTGATGAGCAGTGGGAAGCGATGCTGGCCATTCATCTGACTGCACCCTTCAAAATTATTCGGGCGGCTGTCCCTTATATGCGTGAGGCGGCCAAAAAAGAGAAAGAGCAATTTGGGGCAGCTAAAGCACGCAAAATTATCAGTATTAGCAGCACCACTGGCACACGGGGCAATCTCGGTCAAGCGAATTATGCGGCGGGCAAAGCAGGGATCATCGGTTTGACCAAGACACTTTCTAAAGAGTGGGGTGCTTTTAATATTCAGGTGAATGCGGTTGCGTTTGGCTTTATTGATACGCGCCTGACCCAAGCAGATGATGCCGGAGATTTCACTGAGCGTGAAGGCAAGAAGATAAAGCTGGGCATTCCAGATACCATGCGCCAGATGGCTTTCATGATGATTCCGGCTGGGCGGGCTGGCACACCGGATGAAGCGGCTGGGCCAATCCTGTTTTTCGCCAGTGAACTTTCGAATTATGTATCGGGGCAAGTCTTAGAAGTTACGGGCGGATTATAGACTTGGTGGACATACTCATTTTTCTCATAGCGGCAAGTGAGTCGGATTGCAGTAAACTTATGGGGTGGGATTGAATTATTTTGAGAGGATATAACCCATGCCCGATGTGTTTGTTTCTTATTCACGTAAAGATAAACCCTTTGTTGAAAAACTAGTCACCGCACTTGAAGATAAAAAGCGTGATGTGTGGGTTGATTTTGAAGATATTCCATTTGCTTCTGAATGGTGGGACGAAATTCAAAAAGGAATTGAATCCTCCGAGTCGGCTATTTTTGTCATTAGCCCGGATTATCTGGCATCCGAAGTTTGCGGTCTGGAAGTCAACCACGTCCATAAAAATAACAAACGAATCGTCCCAATTGTGTTTCAGAAACCCGATCGGAACACTGTGCCTGATACATTGGCAGCGCTAAATTGGATCTTTTTCGACAATCCCGATGCGTTTGAAGACTCGTTTAGTAAATTACAAACCACGCTGGATACCAATCTAGTTGAGATGCGACAGCACACGCGTTTGTTAGTGAAGGCCAGTGAATGGGCAAAAGCGGCTCATAGTGATAGTTTGCTTCTGAGAGGCGAAGAACTGGATGAGTTACTAAAGTTATCGACGCGAACCGACATCACCGATTTGATGCGGGATTTCTTGCAACGGAGTGAGGAACGTCATCGTCAAGAAGAGATGGCACAGCGTTTTTTCTGGGGCTTAATGGGCGGGTTGCTGGGGATTGCCTTCTGGGCATTTTCGACCTTCCGCAGTGAAAGATTGATTACTCCTGACCGCATAATATATACGATTGCCTTAGGGCAGATATTCGGCATTTGTCTCGGTGTTCTGTCGATGTTAGCAGACGAATTGCCACATCGCTTGCAGAGATGGCTTGGTAATTCACAGGTTATCCGTTTTGCGTTACGCAGCGTGTTATTTGGTGTTATAGGGATTTTTGCGTGGACGAGTTACATCTGGTTCTTGCAGCGTTTAGGGACAACGATCCAAGATGAAAACAGTTTGCTATTGGGTGGGATCGCCTTAGCTATTGGTTTCTTAATTCGCAGTGTTGCCAAATTACCCGCATGGGTTTTTACGCTGGTGATTGCGGCCTTAATCTGGGTGCCGATTTATATCACGTATCAAGATAATTACGTCAATTTTGTGCCGCTGATTTATTTTGATGATCCCAATCAGATTTTCACCATTGGCATTCCGGTGGCGTTCATCATGGCGATTGGGGCGAACTTCCGGGCGGTTTATCAAGAGGTCGCGATCTATTACCGGCAATTGATGTCGCGATCTGTGAAACCCGCATGATTTAAAGTCAGGATTATTGGAGGGATTTGTTATGGTGTCGTTTACGCCTACAGAAGATCAGCAGTTGTTGATTTCAACCATCAACCGCTATGCCATAAATGATGTGCGGAAAGTGGCACATGAGGCAGATGAAGGCAGTACGCCACCGATGAATGTGGTCAATACAGGTTGGCAGATTGGGCTTGTGCCATCGGCAATTCCTGAAGAACTGGGTGGCTTGGGTGAAATGAGTGCATTAACGGGTGTGTTGGCGGCAGAGGAATTGGCATTCGGGGATTTATCGGTGGCGATGCATGTGCTGACCCCGGCACTGTTGGCTTATCCGGTGGCACTGTATGGAACGGCTGAACAGCGTGAAGCCTTACTGCCTTTGTGTTTGGAAGCAGAGATTGCGCCACTGACATCAGCTTTGCTCGAACCCGGTATTTTCTTTGACCCCTATGAACTCAAAACAACCGCTACTCATCAGGACGGAAAAATCCAGCTTAACGGCGAGAAGGCTTATGTGCCGTTAGCGGAAGATGCTCAGTGGATGCTGGTGTATGCACGTGACGTGGAGTCGGGCAAGGTTGATGGGTATCTGGTTGAGAAGGGAACGGCAGGCGTAACCATTCAAAAGCGTGAGCAATTGATGGGCTTGCGGGCGTTACCCACTTATCGGGTGAGCTTCAATAATGTCACACTTGAGTCATCTGCTCGGCTGGGTGGTGCTGTGGGTATCAATTACGAGGCGATACTCAACCGGCAGCGGGTGGCGCTTACGGCGTTATCAGTGGGGGTGGCGCGAGCATCCTTCGAGTTTGCAAGGGACTACGCCAAGCAGCGGGTGCAGTTCGGTAAGCCAATTGCACAAAATCAGGCGATTGCTTTCTTGTTAGCGGAGATGGCAATTGAGGTTGATAGCACACGGCTGATGGCATGGGAAGCAGCCTATAAGATTGACAACGGGGAAGATGCGACACGCGAAGCCTATCTCGCCAAGCAGTATGCTGATGAGATGGTGTTGAAGGTTACGGACAGCGGCGTACAAATCCTCGGTGGATATGGGTTCATCCGTGAGTATCCTGCTGAACGCTGGCTGCGGAACGGGCGCGGCTTCCCAACTTTTGATGGGCTGGCAATTGTTTAGTGCTTAGATTTCGCTGTAAAGATTTGTTTGCATCCGTAAAATCAGTTGAGTAGGACATAAAAATGCCGATCAGCTTTGAAATACCAGAGTTTATTCAACAGCAGGGGCAGATGGTCAAGTGGATGGCTGAAACCACGATGCGTCCTTATGCGCGCGAACTCGATGAAAATGAGCACGAGCGCCCTAAGGAGTTCATCGAGCAGATGTGGCCTATTTTGCGTGACCAGCAGAAGGCAACGCTCGATAAGCTGCAACGGACGGAACAAAGCAGCGAACAGGGTGAAAAGAAGCCCAAACGCGCCAGCACACGAATGCTTGGTTTATTGGTTCAGATCGAGATGTTGTCGTGGGGAGACGCGGGTATCTACTTATGTATGCCCAGTCCCAGTTTGGGCGGCGCGGCAATTGAGTCAGTGGGAACAACCGAGCAGAAGATTCGTTTTCTAACCCGATTTGCTGAGGGAGACAAACCGGTTTGGGGTGGCATGGCGATCACTGAACCGGGAGCCGGTTCGGATAATTCGGCGATGTCTACTACAGCCGTATTCGACGAAGAAACGAATGAGTGGGTTATTAACGGCGAAAAGATATTCATCACCAGTGGCAAACTGGCACTGGAAGAGTCAAATGGGTTAGTAATCGTTTGGGCAACAGTGAACAAAGCGGCGGGACGAGCAGGCATCAAGTCGTTCGTAGTCGAAGCTGGAACGCCGGGTGTGAGCATCGGTAAGGTAGAGATTAAACACGGCATTCGTACCAGCGACACAGCGGTATTGGTTTTTAATAACGCTCGGATTCCTGCGGATAACATCCTTGGCAGTGCGGAAGTGCAGGCCAGTAGAGACAGCAAATCTTTCCAAGGCGCGATGGCAACCTTTGACGCGAGTCGTCCATTGGTCGCCGCGAGTACGTTGGGTGTGGGACGGGCAGCACTGGAATTCGTTAAGGAAAAGCTGGCAGAAAATGGTGTCGAGATTCCTTATGGACAGCCATATCACAAACTGACGGCGATCCAACGCGATGTGATGGAGATGGAGTCCCAGTTACACGCGGCTTATCTCCTGACACTGCGCTCGGTGGCGATGATGGATGAAGGATTGCACAACAGTCTTGAGGCATCTATGGCAAAGGTCAAGGCGGGCAAAGTGGTCACGGAGGTGGCGCAGAAAGCGGTGGCCTTGCTCGGTTCATTGGGCTACAGCCGTGAATGGCTGGTCGAAAAGTGGATGCGTGACGCGAAAATCGGTGACATCTACGAAGGTACAGGGCAGATCAATACATTGGTGGTCGCACGGCGTATTCTGGGATACTCGCGGCATGAACTGGCCTAACGAATGTGCGAAGTTCGCTTCACCTTAACCCATCACGGAACGAAGGCATGTACACTGATAGAGTTATGTAAACTCGATATGGATAAGAAGGATTGTGTGATGAGTGTTGTTGTTGATTGGACGGACAGCGAAAAAAAGATCATTCGCTACGATTTTTCGGCGCAATGGACGTGGGATGACCTGTACAGTGCCATGAGTCAGGTTAACGAAATGATGGCGACTGTACCCTATAACGTTTATGTGATGATCTCATTTGAATACAGCAAAGGTATTCCTCCCGGTGCGTTGACACAGATTCGCATTGGAACGTTGAAGGCTGCCCCTAATTGGGGCGGTGGCGTATTTATCGGTGTCAGTTCATTAATGACCGCTCTCTTGAACACATTTACATTGCTGAATAAGAAACTCGGTGAACGCTATGCCATCGCGAAGACCAATGAAGAAGCGATGACGATTATCAATAAATGGCGCAAGAACGAAACGCCGATCTCGAATTAGAGAAAACTCACTTATTGTCTATTGAAAGGGTGATTTACAATATGACCTATTCCATTCGTAAAGCGGCGGTTATCGGCTCTGGCACAATGGGCAGCGGCATCGCAACACTGCTAGCAGCCGTCGGGGTCGAAACAACGCTGCTGGACATCGCGGCCAAAGACACACAGCCGGGAGATAAAGCCGCGAAGCGCAATGCGATTGTGCTGGATAACCTCAAGAAAGCGCAATCATCCCGACCACCACAGGTTTTTGCGGCATCCGATATTGAGAAAATTCGCGTTGGGAATGTTGACGATAACCTTGATATGTTGGGTGATGTCGACTGGATTATTGAAGTTATTGTCGAAAAGTTGGATGTAAAACGCAGTTTGATGTCGAAACTGTTAGAAGTCGCGCGACCGGACGCGATTATCACCAGTAATACATCGGGTATTCCGATACATTCGATTGCTGAAGGATTGGGTGAAGGTTTCAGCCGACGGTTTATGGGAACCCATTTCTTTAACCCGCCACGCCATCTGCATTTGATGGAAGTGATTCCACTGCCCGAAACCGATCCCGAAGCTGTGAAGTATATGGTGGAATTTGGGACGAAGGTGTTGGGTAAGGGTGTGGTAATTTGTAAGGATAAACCGAACTTTATCGGCAACCGATTCATGACGATGGCGGGAATGCAGGTCATGAATTATGTGGTTGATAACGGGTTTACGGTTGAGGAAGTCGATAGTTTGACCGGGCCACTAATTGGACATCCTAAGACGGCAACCTTCCGCCTGAATGATCTGGTGGGGTTTGATATTGTGGTGCATGTGGCCGAAAACCTGTACGACGCGATCCCTGATGATCCAGCACGAGAAGTCCTACACAACGCCAAAACAGCGGCGCTCAGCGCGAAAATGGTTGAGAATAAGTGGTTGGGCAACAAAACGGGTATCGGTTTTTATAAGACGGTCAAAGGTGCGAACGGCGAGAAAGAATTTTGGCCTCTGAACCTCGAAACGATGCAGCATGAACCCGCAAAGAGTGTGCGCTTCGAAAGTGTGGGCAAACACCGTAAGGTTGAATCCTTAGGCGAACGAATTCGGCTGTTGATTAATGAGCCGGATCGCGCCGGACAATTCTTGTGGCACATGCACGCTTTCTATCTGGCGTATGCATCGAACCGTGTACCGGAAATCACGGACACGTTGGTCAATGTGGATAATGCTCAGAAGTGGGGTTTTGCCCACGAGATGGGACCGTTCGAAATTTGGGATGCGATTGGTGTAGCTGAGACGATCCCAACATTTGAAGCGGCAGGTTATCTGGTAGCCGATTGGGTTAAGTTGATGATTGCGAGCGGTAAGCAGACCTTCTATCAACGGGATGCGAAAGGGCAGGCCATTGGTTATTACAGCCCGCAAGATGGGCAATATCTACCGCTGGAAATTGACAAACGTGAGATCACGGTTGCAACGCTAAAGGCCAATAAGAAAGAAGTCGCCAAGAACGGCAGTGGCAGTGTCATTGATATGGGTGACGGTGTGGCGCTGTTCGAGTTCCATAGCCAAGCGTATGCGATTGATGCTGATCTGGTAGAGATGGGCTACAAGGCGCTTGACTTACTCAAGACCGATTTTGATGCGCTGGTGGTCGGGCATGATGGCGAACGCTTCTGCATTGGCGCGAATGTGTTTATGGTGGTGATGGCAGTACAAAGCGGCTTGATGGATCAACTTGAAGGGTCAATTAAGGCACTGCAAGATTTGGGCATGGCGATGCGCTATCACAGCAAGCCGGTTGTGACCGCTCCCTTCAATATGGCATTGGGCGGCGGTGCAGAACTGTTGATGTCCGGCACGAAGGTCGTGGCTCACGGCGAGTTGTATGCGGGATTGGTTGAACTCGGTGTGGGACTCATTCCGGCAGGTGGCGGTTGTAAGGAACTGCTGCGGCGGATCGTCAGTCCAGTGATGGCCTCCCATCCGAATGCAGACGCACTGCCTCATCTACAAAAGGTGTTTGAGCAGATTGCGATGGTGAAGGTCAGCACCAGCGCTAAAGAAGCACGAGATATGGGCTTCCTCAATGCTGATGACAAGATCGTGATGAATAGGGCGCATCTATTGGGGGAGGCCAAGAAAACAGCTTTGCAACTGGCAGATGGCTATACGCCTCGACAACCGGAAAAGGTGTGGGCGGCAGGACGCGATGCTCACGCGGCGTTGCTCTTGGGGATCGAAGGTTTCCGTGAAGGTGGATACGCGACCGATTACGATGCGTTCATCAGCAAGAAGTTGGCTTATGTGCTGACGGGTGGCGCATTGAGCGAACCTCAATGGGTGAGTGAACAGTACATCCTTGATTTGGAGCGCGAGGCGTTCTTGAGCTTGGTGACGCAGGAAAAGACGATGGAGCGCATTAGCCATATGCTTCAATTCAATAAGCCGTTGAGGAATTAAGGGGCCGTTGGCGATTAGCTAAATACTTTGAGGTTCAGTAGTCTCGACATTTTAATGTATCGACAGAATACTAACTGAGGAACTAAATCATGCGTGAAGCAGTGATTGTGGCGATGAGCCGGACAGCGGTAGGAAAGTCAAAAAAGGGTGTGACACGGAATACACGCTCGGACGAAATGGCATCGACAGTGATTATGGATTTGATGCGACAGACAGGCGGCAAGCTCGACCCGAATGAGATTGACGATGTGATTATCGGCTGTGCCATGCCGGAAGGTTCGCAGGGGTTGAACTTCGCGCGGGTGATTTCCTTGCGGGCAGGTTTGCCGGTGGAAGTTCCCGGTCAAACGGTGAACCGTTTTTGCTCAAGCGGGTTGCAGAGCATCGCAATGGCAGCCGAGAGCATTATTGCCAACGGCGCGGATGTGATTATTGCTGGTGGTGCGGAAACGATGTCTCTGGTTCCGATGACTGGCTTCCAGATCAGCCCGAACCCTTATATGGCGGAGAATGATCCCTATGTATACATGAGCATGGGACACACGGCGGAACGGGTGGCGGACGAGTTCAACGTGAGCCGTGAGGAGATGGATCAATTTGCCTACGAGAGCCATCAGAAGGCGGCGCGGGCAACGGACGCGGGGATTTTCGCAGAGGAGATCATTCCGTATATGGTGGAGGATACGTTCGTCGGTGAGGACGGGAAACCACAGACTGTCAGTTTTAAACTGGATCAAGATGAGCATCTGCGACGTGAAACCACTGTGGATGGACTGGCGAAGTTGAAACCTGTGTTCCGGCAAGGTGGGCGTGTGACGGCTGGAAACAGCAGTCCGTTGAGCGACGGTGCAGCAGGCGTGATTATCATGGAGGCGGGGAAGGCAGCACAATTGGGGCTGACTCCTCTGGCGCGGTTCGTGGGTTTTAATGTGGCGGGAGTACGTCCAGAGATTATGGGCGTAGGCCCGATTAATGCCGTGCCGAAGGTTCTCAAGCGGACAGGCATGAGCATCGACGATATGGATTTAATTGAGCTGAATGAAGCGTTCGCGGCGCAGGCCATTCCGGTTATCCGCGTGTTGGAGATGAACCCCGAAAAGGTGAATGTCAACGGCGGGGCGATTGCACTGGGGCATCCGTTGGGATGCACGGGAGCCAAGCTGACGGTGCAACTTATCCACGAGATGAAGCGCCGGAATAATAAGTATGGCATGGTGACCATGTGCATCGGTGGGGGTATGGGCGCGGCAGGGATTTTTGAGAACGTAAATTAGAAATTAGTGGTTGGGTATTGGACTAAATAATCAGGGGTTTGCCAGCGGCAAACCCCTACTTTTATGCCATAAATCCGCTGAAATGACACGCGGGAAGCTCCCTTAATGCCGCTGAATTGACACTTTTGCACGGTGGCTGGCTCGGCTAATGCTGCTGAGCGCCGCGAATGGCTCCCGTGTGTCTGCCGCGTCGTCGGAGGTGTGCTGTTGCAGCAGATGTGAGGGAGGGAAGCGCCGAAATGACCCAAAAACTGCAAATAATGCAAAAAAGAGAAACGAAATAGGGGTTTTGATGGCGGATATGAGCGAGTGAATCGCCGAATGTTCGGAAAACTCTGCAAATTCGTCAGATTCAGAAGTGAAGTTTTGTTCATTTTTTGAATCTTTCCGGTCAAATGATGCAGTTGATGTTGTTGTTGCAGTTGTGACAGGTCATCTTTTTTATCATATGGAGGATGGTGAATTTGACCTTACTTACCCCTCCCCAAAACACAGGGAGGGGCTTTAAATACCGGACGCAGCACGCTGCGTTCCTACAAATGTATGTACTTCATATCACACTACCGTGAAAAAGTTGTCCAGCGTTTGGTGAGGTGCTACCGAGCGTGGATTGTATATCTATTTTAGAACATTTGTGTTATGAAGTCAAGCGCGTTTGGTTCGAGTTTTCAGACTATGCCATAATATCAAGTTATTGAAACAAGGTTTTGGTGGGGGGTGGCATGAAGCTCGAAATCAACCAGACGATTGTGGCGGAAGATGCGGATGTGGACGACATTAAAGATGCACTGCGCGTGTTAAGTCAAGAGGATGAGGCGTTTATTACGCTGTGGGAAAGCGAAGGGGTTTTCTTGCAGGCGGCGGGTACACCCCAAGCAGGTTATGTGATGGGGTATCACAACGCTCAAACAGGCGAGGAACTGACGAGCAAAAACCGCGAATTGAAGCCAGCAGCGGTGATGCGGACGTTTACAGCTTATGTGCGCGGGAAAGTGGATTGGCGCAACACGATTGGTTGGGAGCCTACAGGGGAATACGCAGCGCGAAGCCTAAGTACGGGGGCTGCGCTACGGCGCGGACTGCCGATTTATGTGGCGATATTGTTTTTTGCAGTGGCGATTGTGCCGCTGGTGATGGGAACAAAGTATGTGGTTGATCAGACGGTGTTCAAGAGCTTATGTGAGCAATATGCACCTGATTTCGATCATTTTCAACATGGCAGCGGCAATGGAAACATCAATGTTGGCTACACGCCGGGGCGCTGCTGGTACAAAGATGGCCTGAATGTTGCGCTGAAAGATGTGGTTGGATCAAGCGCCGTTTTCATTGATACAGCGGGTAGTATTACGCAGGTAATCGTGCCGATTCTTATTATTGTGGTGGTTGAGTTGGCGGGGTTCGTATTGTGGAGAGGGCGGAAACGGGGGACAACATAGTGGATAAGCGGTAATATTTCTGAACATGCGATGCAAAGCCCAAGATTGGAGGATAATATGGCGCAACCTACATTGAATCAATGGCGACAGTTATATGACCTTGCTCGTCAAATTAAAGAATTGTCGCCGTGGGAATGGATGCAGGAAGTTGATATTTTTGGTGTACAACATCCTGAAACGGGCGAAATGGGCTTTGTCAGTGTGATGGGAAATGCCGGTGAACATTTTGGAATTGCTGTTTATCGGGGTAAGGAAGGGCTGCATCACTTTCTATACATTCAGGAATCGTATGATGAAATGGGCGAAGAAATAGCACTTGAAATTTTAGAAGTGCCGCAGCTTCAACTTTCTTTTGAAGACCGCGACATGACAGAAGCCAAAGATCGCACACTACTTAAAGGGCTAGGCTTAAAATTCAGAGGGCGGAGTGCATGGCCTATATTTAGGGGTATCGAACCCGGTTGGCTACCGTGGTTTATTAGCGATGAAGATGCTCAATTTCTTATACCTGTGTTGGAACAATTGTTGGCGTTTGCACCACGCCTCAAAGAAGCGAACACCTTTTTTGACTCATTCGAAGAATCCCGTTTCTTAGTACGTGTTGCACAGCAAGAAGACAAGCTACTGACTTGGAAAGATCAAATGGTACACATTCCATTCGAGCCGCCTCCACCCCTCAAAATTCCAATTGATGCGCGACTGCTAACCGATTTTATAAAGCTGCCTGTAACCCGGACAACCATCGAGCTTGACGTGTTTAATCTGATGTCTCCCACGTTGGATGAAAAGCGGAGACCCTTTTTGCCCTATATGATGTTGATGGTTGATTCAAAAAGCGGCATGATTGTCGGGCAAGAGATGTTCAAACCCGAACCTGATCTTGATTCCATTTGGATACGGACACCGAATAAATTTATGGAACAATGCCTCAATGGTATGCGAGCGCGTCCATCGATGATTCACATTGCTAACGAGTATCTAGATACCATAATCAAACCCATTGCCAAACAACTGGGCATTAAAGTTGTGCTGAAACAAGAACTGCCCGCTTTGGATCAGGCAATGCAAATGCTAATGGGAATGACTGGCGGTTTCTTTTGATATTTTCAACTGATCTCTTTTATGGTTAGACGATAGGGGAAAAGACTGTCTTCAAGTTGATGACGGGGCAGGACACGAACAAAATATTCACGTCCCATGAGTTCCTTGAGCAGTTCTGGTGGGAACATGTCGGTCGTAATGGGATACTGGCTGCGGTGGGAGGCCATTGCAGCAATTTTTTGAGAGATGAAGTTGGATACATCAATGCAATGGGTGGCTGTGCCAGTATCGACGAGGGGCGAATCGGCAGCGCGGTCGGAACCGGCAATCAGTACGGCATTGCTGCCCCGTCCGCCAAAGGTGATGGCTTCGCTCATGGACATGACCAAACAGGTGACATCATCATGGGAGACGACATGGGCATTTCGGGGTTGATGCAAGGCAAGCCCTTGTTCACCGAAAAAGTCTCCGGGACCCAACTCTTTAATCGTTTTTAGTTCACCATCCGTTTGTTCGTTCACCACCAGCGCGTGACCTGACAAGATGAGATAAAGGTCTTTGGCGGTTTCACCCTGCTCGATAATATAAAAGCCACTGGGATACCAGTTGACATCAATGCGATCATTGGCATAGTGCAAGAGGGTGGTTTCCTCGGCAAATAGCAGCAGCGCACGGGCAAAATCACTTGGCGCAAGTTGGTGGTAGGATTCAAGTCCGTTGGTACTAACCAGCCAGTCGGAAAGTTTACTGAGCATCAAAACGCTGTTGCGCGGGAAATAACTATGATAGAGATTAGCCGGTGCGTGATGGGTGAGGCCATCGGTGATTTGATGGGGATATTTTTTGGCATCACCCGCTAAAGTGCAGGCAATAGTGGTGGCTTCACCAATAACAATATGATCGGGATGCCCGTAAGCGCCATCGGGTCCAAAGGTAATGACAACATCGGGGTGGAACTCGCGAATGATTTTGACGATATGTTCTACAAGGATGTCGAGGTCTAAGTCCTTAAGCGTACCATCGCCATAATCCAAGCACTGGACGGTTTGAGCGCCGAGGTGCTTGCAGGACTCAAAAAGTTCTCGTTCGCGGACTTTTCCGAGGGTTCGGCGGGTGGCAATGTTGGCATCACGGATTTGTCCGGCATCGCCTTTTGTGACGGATACAACCATGACTTCCGCACCACTGGCGATATATTTGGCGATGGTTCCGCCACTACAGAATACTTCGTCGTCAGGATGAGCGAAAACACATAATAACCGAGCGGCCATTTATACCTCACAGGTGCAGGAAGTTCCGAATTTAAATTCTAGAGTATAGCACATGCAAGAAATGATGGCGATGTAGAGAGGGAGCGAGGAAGGGCGACCCTATTTGATCGCCATTGTTTTGCCTTTACACTTTAGAGGTTATAGGTTCCCATTTGCCGCTTTTGGTGTTCTTTTCGTAGACATTTTTGACGGCTGCCCATGCTACTTTATGAGCGGTTTGTTCGCGGCTTTCACCAGCGTGACGGTCATCTTCGTCTTTATACTCGTTCCATGCACTGTTATAAGCTGCCATGTAGATTTCTTGCCCGTGTTTGGGCAAGTTATCGGTGACTGCACCGGGCAGATCACTACTATTTTTGAATGGCATCATGTACTCCTTTTACTTAACTGATGATTTGGGAACGTACATTGGTGTTCCCTACGCTTAATCTTCAAGCGCCTGACCATTGTGGCTGTGAACGCCTTTTTGTTCGATAGGAGATTCGTCCACATCTAAACGCCAACGACGAATTTCGATTTGCCCATCAGTGACGCGGGTTTGATAGTGAGGCTGCTCAAAGGTAGCAGGTCCGTGGACAACATGCCCATCAGTGAGGTTAAAGACTGAACCGTGCCACGGACATTGAACGCAACCATCGCGGAATGAGCCTTCTTCCAATGGGCCACCGGCATGACTGCAAATAGCACTGATGGCTGAAATGGTTCTGCCATGTTTGGTAAGCAGAATAGGCTGCTTTTTTACCTTAACGACTTGCGGCTCTTTGTTTTTTAGTTCATCAGCAGCGAGGACGGCTGTCCAGTCGTCGGCAACCTGTTCTTCGGGAATGTGGCTGACACCGACTCGGCGGTTATAAACCAGATCACCACCCAGCCAAGCAGCTAAAGTCATCAGGCCGAGACCCAGAGAGGAATAGAAAAATCCGGTGAGATGATGATTACGGGCGCGATTTCTCATTGAACGCCAGAAGAAAAAGAGCGCAACTGAATTCAGGATACCATGTGCTGCGCCGTGGGCGGCAGAATCTTGTTTGATGCCGGAAAAGTCAGTGATGCCTGCCAAAGCGGTGGGGATAGCGGAAAGTGTGCCGAGGGTTATAAGGCGGTCAGCGGCTTTGCGAGAACTCGGCGAGCGGGTTAGAAAGCTGAGGACATCGAACAGTGCGCCTAACGTCCAGCTACCAATGGTAATATCCGTCAAAATGGGATGCAGTGGATGACCAATTTGTTTGCCGTGCAGCACATCAGCTACGTTGCGTCCGTCTTCACCTTGAGCAAAGATAGCCTCCTGAATCTTTTGGGCTACGTCTTGGCTGGTTTGCTTGAAGCCGGGGTAATTTTCAATGAATTCGTCAACCTGTGCGCGAAAGCGTTGGGGTGTGAACACGTTAAGACATCCTTAAATAGTTGCGGCACTTTATGAAGTGAAAACAGCATTTTCTGTAGCATAAAGTGGTCAGGTGGAATCTCTATAATTCACCTGACCTATTTTCAGTAGTCCTATTTACCCAAATGTTTTCGGTTGTGGATCATGCGAGAACATGGAAACGGAATTCATGACAGCCTGCTAAGGCACATTGATGAGCGTGTCCAGAATCATTTGATATGAAGCTGCTGTAACCGCAACTGGACCTTTAAGCGGGTTTTCCATGAGTGCAGTGAAATAGATGACGACTGCGATGAGCATCGAATAACTAACGATGAGCATAATATGCAGCCGAACATTAGGCACATAGAAAAAGTAGGTCACAAAAATGGTTATAACCGCGCCACCAAGAATGATGATCCACAGGATAGAAGGCAAGTGGGCATCTACAAAATCAATGCGCTGGCGGCGAAAGGTTATCAACTCGTTGTACTGGCTAAACGCTTCTTCATGAATAACCTTTTGACCTTCCGTAACGGGTTCAAACTGAAGCATCGCGTCTTGAAAATTGTTCAGTATTTGGACACTGCCTTGAAGCACTTCGCCATTTTTTTGGGCAGGCCATGTCCGGTTAACCAAGAATTCCAGATATTCTTTGAGGTCGGCCTTCAGCTCATCACGCAAGGGTTGTGGATAGCCATTTACATCACGGTAGAGTGCGCCGACAGAAGCGGCTTCGGCTGATACAATTGACACAGCACGGGTGTAATTTTCCCAGTTGGCGACGGTGATAAAGGCGAGGGCAATGCCATAAAACGCAGCGATTGCCCCTGCATAAAATTGAACGGTATCGTCAGTTTCATCGGAGATGTTGAAATGCCGCCGGATATAAACCCTCGTGAAGATTAGAAACCCGACGGCAAGTGCTACCGTTAGCAGTACGACTATTGACAGCGAGATTACCAGCGGAAGGTCATTCAAGTACTGCATGTGTTACCTTATTCAATTTACGTTGTTAGATGGGGTCTTTGGTATTGACCTCATTTATCATACGCCAAATCTTCAAGGGGTTATCATTCTTTAGGGCATCTGGCAGTAGGCCATCCGGCATATTTTGGAAGGCAACCGGACGCATAAAGCGTTGAATGGCTGTGATGCCAACCGAGGTGGTTGCGGGTGTTGTAGTGGCAGGATATGGGCCACCGTGCATTTGAGAGTACACGACTTCGACACCGGTGGGGAAACCGTTCCATAACAGACGACCCACTTTTTCGCGGAGGAGATCAAAGACGGGTTTAGCTGCTGCGACTTCACTGGCTTCGGCATGAACGGTGGCGGTGAGGTTGCCGTGAAGTGTTTGAAGGGCAGTTGTCAGTTCATCTGACGAGGCGGCGACTACAAACAGTGTCACCGGGCCAAAATGTTCGTTTTGGAGGGCAGCATCAGCAGCGAAATCGGCGGCTGTGGTTTTCATAACGGTGTTGGCGTAGGCGAACGATTCACCATCTATCACAAATCCGCCTGTGAGGGTGTGAATGCTTTCGCGGGCTTGGGTAGCCGCAACGGCGTGTTCCAATCCACTTTCAATATTTTCATTAAGGAGTACGCCGGGGGTGCGAGATGCCATTTTGTCGCGGTAAGCTGTGATGAAGTTCTGAGTATCGGCACTATCCAACATGAAGACGATGCCGGGGTTGGTGCAAAACTGGCCTGAACCCATTGTGGCAGAGGCGGCTAAACCTTCGGCAAGTGCTTCGGCACGAGTGGCGACAGCTTCGGGCATCAATACGACTGGATTGATGCTGCCCATTTCGGCATAAACCGGAATAGGATGTGGACGTTGGGCGGCTGTATCAAACAAGGCACGACCACCACGATGTGACCCTGTAAAGCCAACAGCTTGCAGGTAAGGATGCTGGACTAAGAGTTGACCGACTTCGACGGTTGCACCTTGTAACATTGAGAACCATCCAGCGGGGAAGCTTGTAGCTTTGATGGCACGGTTGATGGCGACGGCAAAGAGTTCCGAAGTGGCGGGATGACCGGGGTGGCCTTTGACGACGACCGGATTTCCGGCTGCCCAAGCTGAGGCAGTATCACCACCGGCGACAGCAAAGGCGAAGGGAAAGTTGCTGGCACTGAAAACGGCGACCGGGCCAATCGGAAAACGCATACGACGGATGTCGGGGCGTGGGGCAGGTTGACGGTCAGGCAAGGCAGTGTCGATGATGGCTTCGACGTAAGAACCTTCACGGAGTAATTTGGCAAAGGCTTGTAGCTGTCCGGTGGTACGTCCACGTTCACCAGTTAGGCGAGGAAGACCGAGGCCAGTTTCCATGTCAGCGGTTTGTAAGAGTTCATCACCGAGGGCGATGATTTCTTCGGCAGCTTTGTCTAGGAAGTCGGCGATGCGGGAGGCAGGATAGCTGCGCGTTTGGGCGAAGGCTTCGGCAGCAGCGACGACGGCATTATGGATTTCTTCAGGGGCGGCGTTGTGAAACTGAACAATGCCATCTTGTTTGGTGCGTGGGTTGACACTGGTGAAGGTGGTTGTTCCGAGTTGGCTTTGGACACCTGCTATAAAGTTGCTTCCGGTTAAGGTGGTCATGATGACTCCTGATTTTTATTTAGAAATAAATCATGTGCTTGGGGACAATATCTGACGATGGCTATAATACACCTAATGATTAAGGTTGAAAATGCGATTGAACCGCCAAGACGCAAAGAACGCCAAGATCATACGAAGAAAATTGATAGAGAAATATCTTTTGTATTCGATTGATAAGGTGGAGACATAGATGAGTGGAGCGCATTTTTCAATTGTTGGCATTTTTAGTTCACATGAAGCAGCTAAGTCAGCGGCTGTGATACTGGATGATGCTTTGAAAGCGATTGCTGAATGGCATATAAATCATCGAAAAGAGTCCGAAACGATTTTTGAGGAATGGGTTGGGCTTGAGCCGATTATTACACCTGTTGAGGAAGATTTAAAACGCGAATATGGAATTGAATGGGAGTTGCCTATTTTAATACGAGATGCATACGATTTATCAACTTACGGAAATTTTCTGTTTCTAAAAAACAAATGGTCTACACGAACAGGTGCATATCCAATTGACCGTTTTATTGAACGGTTAGGTGGAACAGCGTTGGTTAGTGGTGATTACATCAATACACCGACTTGGGGTGAACTGAAAATCACAATCTTATGTACAGCACTTAACGAACAAGTTGCTCAAGAACTTGTGACCATGTTTCAAGGAAGTGTAAATTTTTTGATTGTAACGATTGAGATAGAAGAAACATATGATGGAAAGTCGATTAAGCGGTTTTCAGAAAGTATTCCTGAGATTATGGAGTATATCAAAAAAGCAGGTTGTCGAGATATTCGTGTGATTTCAACGCAGCGGCGTAATTATTATGTGAACTGGGATAAATAACTGTTCATTTGATGAGGGAATAAACTTATGCGATTAGATGGCAAAGTGGCGTTGGTGACGGGGGCGGCGAGAGGTATTGGACGAGGGATTGCGTTGCGGTTTGCCGAAGAAGGGGCAAAGGTCGGTGTGATTGATTTGGATGAGGCGGCTTGCCAATTGGTGGTAGATGATATTCGAGCGGCGGATGGGCAAGCAATGGCTTTAGGGTTGGATATTAGCCATGAAGACCAAGTTAAACATGCACTTGAGCGTATTCAGCAGCAGTTTGGAACGGTAACGATACTGGTGAACAATGCGGCAGTAATGCCGTCAGGATCGGTGCATGAAACGTCAGTGAAGGCGTTTGACCGATGTGTGGCTGTGAATTTACGGGGGGCTTTTTTGATGAGTCGGGTGGTGATACCGGGGATGTTGGCGGTGGGTAAGGGCAGCATCATTCATATGTCGAGTGTGACGGGGATTTTGGGTTTGCCGGGTATAGCGGCGTATTCGATGACCAAGGCCGGGTTAGCGGGATTGACGAGAGCCATGTCCACTGATTATGCACGATTGGGGATTCGGGTGAATTGTGTTTCACCGGGGACAATTGATTCACCGATGTTACACGAGTTTTTAGAGGGTCAGCGGGAACCAGAAGTGCGGCGGCAAGAATTCAATGCAATACATCCGATTGGGCGGGTAGGGCAGATTGAGGAAGTGGCGAGTGTGTTTGTGTTTTTGGCTTCGGATGAGGCGAGTTTTGTGACCGGAGCGAATTATACGGTGGATGGTGGGTTGAGTGTGAAGGGTGAACAACCACAGGATTAGTGGGTAGTTTCAAGCAGCAAGTTACAAGTGAAATGCAAGTTGATAGTCTTTGGTCATTAGTCTTTAGAAAAATGCAAAACAATACTATTTACTACTGAGACAAAGAGTGAGGGAGAGAAGACGACAAAAATCGTTAAAAATACCAACAAAAATGGATAGAAATACAAAGAGATGAGGGAGAGGTGGGATGAAAAGACCTGCTTTGCAGGTGGAGCAGGTAAAAATGGGGTGTTTTGGGGGCATTTATGAAGATAACGTTTGGAAGTTGAAACCAACTTCGAACGATCAAAGTTGGAAATTTGAGGTAGAATATTTGTTCTTTTGGTGGGGAGGCGATAATCTACCCCACCCCACGCTACGCAGCCTCCCCAAAACACAGGGAGGGGCTTTAAAGGCTCTTTAAGATTGAGGTGAAATCCTCACCCCTAGCCCCTCTCCATTTCATGGCAGAGGGGAACCAATACAGGAGATTTTAGAGCAACTTGATTGCTAAAGGATAGGTCATATATGGCAATAGATAAACGGATTGCGTTGGTGACAGGAGCGAATCGTGGGATTGGATATGAGGTGTGCCGACAATTAGCGGACGCAGGAATGCAGGTTATCTTGACGAGTCGGGATGTGGCAAAGGGTGAGGCAGCGACACAAACTTTAAAGCATGAAGGCAAAGATGTGACGTTTCATCAATTGGATGTGGCGGATGAAAGCAGTGTCAACGCGATGCTGCAATTCGTGCGGGCGGGATATGGGCGGTTGGATGTGCTGGTGAATAATGCAGGTGTGCATTTGGATGAAGGTATGAGCGTGTTTGATGTGGATATGGAAACCGTGCGGACGACGATGGACATCAATTTTTATGGCGTGCTGAACATGTGCCGCGCGTTCGTGCCGCTGATGCGCGAAAAGGGTTATGGGCGTGTTATCAATGTGTCTTCACAGTGGGGACAATTGGAGAATATGAAATCAGGAACACCCTCTTATGGTATATCAAAGGCGGCGCTCAATGCCCTCACAAGGATTGTTGCTGATGAGGTACGGGACGACCATGACGTTAAAGTGAATACGATGTGTCCCGGTTGGGTACGGACGGATATGGGCGGGGCAGATGCAGATCGCAGTGTGGAAGAAGGGGCGGATACGATTACGTGGCTGGCGACACTGCCGCAGGACGGGCCAACGAGTGGGTTCTTCGAGGATCGGAAGCCGATAGAGTGGTAGTAATGCAACCCCCTCCTTCACCAAGATCTCCCTCGCAGGCCGATTGAGTGGTAGCCATGAACCCCCTCCTTAATCCTCCCCCGCAAGCGATGGAGGAAATAAAGCGATAACAGAAAGTTCTTAGAACTACTGAGGTGCATTATGTTTAAGGTAAATTTGTATAAACGCCTTATTGTATTGCTTGGTTCGATAGTGATGATATGCGCTTTATCAGTGACTGAAGCGCAAGATACTGATAAGCCATTTATGCGGTTGGCGACTTATTGGGATGCACCGGGGCAGGTGACAGCCATTAGCGCGGATGATCAGTGGATCGTCATTTATGACCGTAACATCGATCTGTCACAGTTGGTTGAGGTAGCGACTGGCGGTGTTCTTGCTACAGGGCAAGGTGAAAATTCCATCCGCTTTAGCCCTATGGGACGGTTTGTGGTTGTAGGTCTGAGAGAGCTTAAATCTACATTGATTATTAACCTGAGTACGAAACAATCAGTGGTGCAGATTCCAGAATCGAGCGTCATTTTCAGCGCAGATGAATCACTTTTGATGTTCGATCAATATGATGAGGCTATAAGTGAATACATCACGAAGGTGGTGGAGACTAAAACCGGAAACATTCGCTTGGAAATAAAGGGGTTAGGCTATAGCTTCAGTCCAGATGCCAAGCTAATTACAGTTACCGATACCGTAAAGAAAATAGCAAAAATAATTGAGATTGAGACGGGTAAAACATTATTTGAATTTTCGTTGAGAGATTATTCTGAAGGTCAAACTTGGAACTTCACGTTTCGATTTTCTCCTGATGGTCAATTGGTGTCTATCAATCAGTTGCATGATGGTTTGACCTATGTAATTGATATTGCTACGCGGGAAATACTGTATAACGTTTACGGATTTGCGACCTTTAGCTCGGATTCACGATACTTGAAAGTGCGGCAGAGTGACGGAGGGGCTGCTCCGAATGTGCTGTTGGAAGCAAAAACGGGTAAACAGTTGGATAAGGTTTATGGGGAGATGTGGTTCAGCGATGATAGCAAACTGCTGTACCGGAGGGACGCTACGAACTGTGCCTACAAAGGTTATATGAAGGTGTTGGAACTGCCTTCAATGCAGCCATTGGTTGATATTCAAAAGTGTGTTGGCTTCGCGCTAGTTGCAAATAACTCGGTCATGGAAGTTTACGACGAGGATATTATTGCACCACAAACGCACCAGTTTATTGATGTGGCAACGGGAAAGGTATTGTGGCAGGTTGAAGTAGTGCGAACCGAAATGATTGATTATGAACGCCATCTGATTCAATTTACGAAGCGATACCGTGAAACGATTGAGGATTTTGTGAGTGGTGAGGTTCTGGTGACAGAACGGGAGATTACGCTGTCGCACAATAGGCAGTTGGCTTTCGCTTCCAATGGTATGTTCGTGGATGTCTATGGATCGGCTGATGCGCGGGTGGATACGATGCCTGCGCCGCGTCAGGGTAGCGGGATAGTGCAAGCGCCTAAAGGGACGTTTACGGTGTATCCGACACAGGATGTTACCCATCCGATTCAGGAAGAGTCTATAAATGTATTCACCTTTGCGGTGATGGGGCAGTCGGCAGATGATAAGTGGTTATTCGTAACTTATACTTCGAATCAGCCGGAGAATAGGCGTAAGGCAGTTTGGATTTTTAACCAAAATTTGACGGTGATTGAGGATTGGCATGATGTGCCTATTTTGGATGCGAGTGATCCGTTGGCGAGTTTGCGGGAAATGTCTGAAAAGAACTAACGGTTGTAAAGTCTTGGATGAGATAACAGAGCTAATCGCAGTGGATTTTGTGTAAGGTTGTTATATCGAAATGCCCGTTTGTCGTGCAAAATTATACGCATGATAGTGATTTGACACAACAAAGGGGTTAAGATGCGTATTTACACCGATGAGAACGCGATTGATATTCGGCTGTTGGAAACCGGACGTGAGGATTTCCACATCGGCGTGAAGGTGAGTGCCAACGGGTTTTTGGCGCAGAAAGATTCAATCGGCATCAACAGCGAGAGCTTTGGTGTGTTCCTGCGGCAGTTGAAAGCATTTCAACAGGAGCAAAAGGGCGACGTGATCCTCGACAGTATGAGTCCGGGTGAGTTCCAGATGCAGCTTCGGGCAGCGGGTAAACGTTATCATGTGGTGGTGCAAGGTCAGCTCAGCCGGACGATTTATCAGGCGGAAAGTGCCTTACTCAATACGCTGCAATTCGCTTTCCGTGTGGATACGGCTTATCTCAAGGGGATTGTCGCCGATTTTGAGGCGCTGCTGTCGAGTCAGTGAAGTGCAATGGGGCGATAAGGTTTTAAAAATTAAAAAGGATATTGTTGTTTAATTGGGCTACCCCACCCCAACCCCTCCCCAAAACACAGGGAGGGGCTTTAAAGACCTTAAAAGGCCAATTTGTTTTATGTATCGTTCACCGTTTAGTGTGATGCTACCTTTTCATGGGCTCAAGACCAGACTGAGAAGAAGTAACCCCGCTCGATTTGCTGATTTCCCCGATTGACTACATCCCCTTTGTAATATTCTCTGAGCCTTATCCTGCTGGCAGTGATGCTTGAAATGTGCCATATTCAGTTTCATGTGGAAATTGAGTGTGGCACTTTTGATTCAGGAAGTGTATGGCGCGAATCATCATCGTAGGGACAAGCGGGGCAGGGAAAAGTGTCCTTGGGGAGCAGGCTGCCCAAAAGCTGGGTGTGCCATTCCTCGAACTGGATGCGTATTTCTGGCTGCCGGGATGGGTACAAGTCACTGATGAGGTGTTTCGGCAGAAGGTCAGTGATGCGGTGGCGGTTGATGCGTGGGTTGCGGATGGGAATTACAGCCGTGTGCGTGAACTGATCTGGACGCGGGCGGATACGTTGGTGTGGCTGGATTATCCGCTGCCGCTGACATTATGGCGCTTATTCCGGCGGACGGTGAAGCGCATTGTGACACAGGAAAATCTATGGCAGACTGGCAACCGTGAAACGTGGCGGAAACAATTCCTAAGCCGCGATACATTGTTCCTGTGGGCGATTGGTTCACACGGGCGTTATCGTCGGCAGTACGATGAACTGTTAAAATCTCCAGAATATTCACATTTAGAGGTGTATCGGTTTTCAAGTCCGAATGAAGCATCGCTGTGGCTTAATCATTTATCAAAAAAGGAATAAATTTTATGGTTTCCCCGATATTGGTACGTTTTTATCACCCTGAACGCGGTAACTGTGTGGGTGTGCAGTTGGATTCGACGGTTTATGATGTCACCGAACATATCCCGAGTATCGGGGTATTTTTGCGTCACAGTGCGGGGCATGTGCAAGACTCGATTGTTGGTTTAGAGGCGATTGCCAATGATTCTGGTTATAGCTTTCCAGCGACGATGTTTGATGAAGCACCGGCAGCATTTGTACCACACTGGCTTGCGCCGTGCGATGAGCAGGAAATTTGGGCGGCGGGTGTGACTTATGAACGCAGCCGTGCAGCTCGACAAGAAGAGTCGCAAGATGGCGGCGATATTTATGCACGGGTGTATGCGGCTGAGCGTCCAGAAATATTCTTCAAGGCGCAAGGGATGAAAGTCATCGGGCCGCAGGGGAATGTGGGTATCCGGCAAGATTCAAAGTGGAACGTACCTGAACCGGAGTTGGCAGTGGTCATCAATCCAGCGATGGAAGTGGTGGGCTTCACGGTGGGTAATGATATGAGCAGCCGTGATATTGAAGGTGAAAATCCGTTGTACTTGCCACAGGCCAAGGTTTACAAAGCATCGTGCGCGTTAGGGCCGGGGATTGTGCTGAACCCTTCGGTGGAATGGCCGCAGACGACCATCCACTTGCAGATCAGCCGTGATGGTCAAGAAATGTTTACCGATGAGGTCAGCACAGCGCGAATCAAACGGCGGATGGATGAACTAATCACCTATTTGGGTCGAAGCAGCGAATTTGAGAACGGCGTGATCTTGTTGACAGGTACGGGCATCGTCCCGCCAAGCGACTTTACCCTACAAGCGGGTGATGTGACGACGATTACGATTGATGGGATCGGTACGCTGGTTAATACGGTGATGGTGGTCTAAAACACCTCGAAGTTAGGGGCTACGTTTTAGAGTATCTTGTGCCATGATCGGATGACCAATTCTTGCTTCATCTCACAAATTTATGGGTGTGAATTGCGGCGGACGCAGCACGCTGCGTCCCTACTATAATCCGATTATTGATCATCCCCATTCCTTTGTGATTTTGAGCAGTTAGCGATCAAGGAAATATTTTATGGCTCAACTACCCGTTCGCGAGATGGTTTTATATAAGCACGGGGTGGGTTTCTTTGTGCGTGAGGGCAACGTAACCGGGGAAAGCACGGCGTTGACTTTCCGCCAAGATGAAATTAATGATGTTCTTAAAAGTTTGGCAGTGTTTGATCGGGCTGGCGGGCAGGTTTTGGGCATCCATTACCAAACGCCGATGGATAAAGCGGCGCGACTGGCAAGCAGTTCAATCCGCCTGTCCGATAACGGCAGTTTACACAGCTTATTGGCGGGTTTACGTGGGCGGCAGGTAGAACTGGGATTTGAGACTACCCCCGGTACAGCCGAAGCCGTCAAAGGGCGAATCATTGGCATTGATGAGCCACCGCGCTCGGATGTGCAAATCACAAACGAAGCACTGACCAACGAACTGGTATCGGTACTGGCGGACGATGGTCAAGTGCGCGTGTTCCGGTTGGGCGCGCTGCGGGCGTTGAAAATACAGGACGCGCAATCTGCCCACGATTTGACCTATTTCCTCGACACCAGCATGAGTGAGGATGTTCGGCGGACAGTGAACGTGCGATTGAGCGCGGGTGAGCATGAACTGGTGGTGTATTATGTCGCGCCGAGTCCGACATGGCGCGTCAGCTATCGACTGGTGGCAGAAGAAGATAAAGAAGGCGGCAGTCATTCCGGTAAAGCGCTGCTACAAGGCTGGGGATTATTTGATAATCGTTTAGAAGAAGACCTTGATAATGTGCAGGTGACATTGGTAGCGGGGCAGCCGATTTCGTTCATCTATGATTTGTACGAGTCTCGTATTCCTACGCGGCCTACTGTGAAGGATGAATCGCGGGTTGCGTCGGGACCAGTCGAGTTTGAAGCGGCATATGATGAGCTGCCTGATTGGCTGGAGGAGGCAGCACCAGCACCTCGTCCGGTTATGGCATCGATGCAGAAGTCCATGGCGAGGTCAATCGATTACGCGGGAGCAACACCCGCCGCTTTTGGCGCGTCACGTCCGCCAAGTCGGGAGGCATTTGCTCAATCGACTCCTGCGGCGGCGACCGCTAAAGAGGCAGGTGAGTTTTTCCAATATGAGGTGACTGCTCCCGTTTCGGTGAAGCGCGGTGAGTCAGCACTTGTACCCATTATTGGTTCAGAAATTAAGTATGAGCGCGAACTGTTGTATAACCGTGCCAAGCTGCCGGATCATCCGGTGGTGGCGCTGCGATTTAGTAATACAACGGGACTCACTTTAGAACGCGGGCCGGTGACGGTGGTTGAAAATTGGGATTATAAAGGCGAGGCGGTTATTCCATTTACGAAGGACGGCAGCAGTGTTTATGTGCCATTTGCGGTGGAGTTGGGAGTGCGGATTAGTGAGCGTCAACATCGAGATACTGAGACCACGGGACTCAATATTAAAGATGCGATGATGATTTTTGAGCAATATGATACGTCACGCATGACGTATGCCATCGAGAACACCACGACCAAACCGGTAACGGTCATGATTGAAGCGCCAATCAGCACTAATTGGTCACTTTATGATACGCCTGCGCCTGATGTTGAAACGGCTACGGACAGACGTTGGAAGGTGAGCTTGCCAGCTCGCTCTAAAACGGAGTTTGTGACCCAGCAGCGGACGCGAACTCATCGGCATGAAAATGTGCAGAATATTGACTACCGCCAGTTGCAAGACTTTTTGGCTAAAGGCTGGTTGGATGATGCCATCCGCGGTGAACTGGGTCGTATGCTGGATGAGACGAATGCCATACAGCAGGCGAATGGGCGTGTTCATGCGCTGGAGGTTGAGGCTGGAAAGCTGCATAAACAGCAAGAACAACTTCGGGCGAACTTGAATACGCTCCAAGCCACTGGACAGGAAGCGGCACTGCGTAACCGGATGTTGGGACAGCTTGAGTCGAGCCAAGATCGTTTAGAGGCAATTGAGAATGAGATCAACAGCCTGAATCAGTTGATCGCCGATAGTGAACAAAAGATTACTGAGATTGTGGCAGGGCTGGGATAATACAACCCCCTCCTTAGTCCTCCCCCGCAAGCGATGGAGGAAACTAATGCTAAATCATAGAAGAAATCAAGTGCGTGATGGTATGAAAAAGAGAGGGTATCAGTACCGGAAGGCGCACAGCCGTGCGCCCCTACAAATTGATTTAAGCGCTTATGGCATTGATACACATTGTTGAAAAATAGAGGCACTTATGAAAATTACGGCGATTGAATCGTTGCAGTGGGCGGAATATCCCCGTTTGATGGTGGTACGGGTGCATACGGACACAGGCATCATCGGGTTAGGGGAAACGGTGGATAAAATCCCCGGCTCGAAAGGAGCGCTGCACGGTACGATTGCGCCGTTGGTGTTGGGGCAAGACCCGCTAGATATTGAAGGTTTGTGGCGCTTCGTGATGGATAACATCATGTATCACGGGTATGCGGGAGCCGAAACGCGAGCGCTTTCGGCGGTTGAAGTGGCGCTGTGGGACATCATGGGCAAGTTCTATGATGCGCCGTTGTATCACCTGTTGGGTGGGAAAACGCGCGACCGTATTCCTACTTACAACACCTGCATCGGTTTTGGTGATGTGCAGGATTATGCGGCGTGGCATACAGACGCAGGTGCGCTGGCGAAAAGCTTACTGGCGGATGGCATCAAGGCCATGAAGATTTGGCCGTTCGACCAGTTCAGTGAAAGCTCATTCGGGCAGTACATTCATCCTTATGACGTGGAAAAAGGCCTGACTCCGGTTAAGCAGATTCGAGATGCAGTCGGGTTGGATATGGAAATCGGAATTGAGTGCCACTTCCGCTGGAACCGTGCCAGCATCGAACGGATTGCGAGGGCGCTTGAACCGTACAACATTCTGTTTATGGAAGATGTGATTCCTGCGGTGATGCCTGATGAGATTAAAGCTATGTCGCAGCGGACGAGCATCCCGATTATTGGCTCGGAACTGTTGATGACACGCTGGCAGCTACGGGATTGGTTGACCAAAGGTGTGTCACAAATCGTGATGACTGATCCGGTGTGGAACGGTGGCATTGCCGAGACGCGCAAGATCGCGAATATGGCAGAAGCGTTCGGTGTGCCGATTGTGCTGCACAATGTGGCGGGGCCGATTTGCCACGCAGTCTGTATGCACTTAGGCGCGCATTTGCCGAATCTGTACTTTGTCGAGTCGGTACGGGCGTTTTATAAGACTTACTTTCCGATTATGAGTGGGTTTGCACCAACGGTGAGTGATGGTCACTTGAGTATCCCCAAAGGGCCGGGCTTAGGGATTACGCTGCGCGATGAGATGCTCACACGGTCTGATTTGACACTCGAACGCAGCGATGGCGAAGGTTTAGCCAAAGGTCGTCGGGCGATGGGCGATCATTGGGCTGTGGAGGAGATTCGTTGAACCCCCTCACCCCTGAACTTTTACTAGACGACAGTTTTGCAGAGTAAGCGATCCTACCCCTCCCCAAAACACAGGGAGAGGAACTAAGGCAGTTCATTGAGGGAGAGGGGCTTTGATACAATTTATTTGCATGAAAATGATTACGAATAATCATAATACTTTTTTAAATCAGAGGTTTAGATGACTGAAACAAAAGTGTGTCCGAAGTGTGATGGGCAGATGGAACGCGGTGGCTTACGTGGGGATAAGATGAGTTTGTGGGGACACATCAAAGAATCGACCATCTTTGGCGTGAAGGTGGTAGAGATTGTGTCACCATTGTATACGGTGGAGGCTTACCGCTGCGAGAAATGTGGTTATGTGGAACTGTACGCGGTGAACCAGCAAAGCAAGTGAGGATGTAGACGTGTTAGCATCATGAACACATCACAGCAGGATTGGGAATGGGTGCAGGCCTTTTTCCATACTAATCCACTGAAATATCTGGTGCATTTGAAGTATATGCACTTATATGGCGACAGTATCACCTGCACATTTTTGGAACACGGCGATAAAGTGGCGGCGCTGCTGCGTTATCCGTCCAAGCGGGTGGTGTGGGACGCGAACGCTTATCCAACGACGCAACAGGTTTTATTACCTGCGGCAAATGATGCGGATATGGCGCGTTTATTATTGGATCAGATTCGGGATGCGGGATTGTTCGAATGCAGTCAGGCGATTAAGTTTTCAGATGCGGAAACGGAAGCGATTTTTCTCAATGCGTTGCCGTTGCAATTCGCACGATCACTGACTTCGTTTACCAGCGCGGTAGATGCCCGATTTGAACGGGATTCGCAAGTGGTTATCGAGTCGCAGCCGAATGATGCTCATATGGCTGCATTTATCGCTAACGGTTACAGCGCCGAGGAAATCGCGGCAGATTTTGCCAAAGGCGCGATTCTGTTTAGCTTATATGACGATCATCAAAATTTACTTTCGAGCTGCATGACCTACCAGAATTTTGATGCGTTGTGGGAAGTGGCGGGTGTGCATACGGCGAACATGGCACGGCGCAAAGGTTATGCACGGCAGGTGGTGCAAACGGCGCTGGCACATGTGCTGGAGATGGGACGCATACCGCGTTATCATGTTGAGGATGTGAATACGGCCTCGCATCAACTGGCGCAGGGTTTAGGACTCAAGCCGTGTTTGCATTTCAAGCACTATGTTTATCAACCTTAAGTTGTGAACCCCCACCCCGACCCTCCCCCGCAAGCGATGGAGGGAGCAAAGGCAAATTCCAAAGCTCTTTTCTATGAGTTTTTAGACTGTGCATGAGTAGCAAGGATAATCCAATGACGAGCAATGTTCTCCAAGACCAGATTGAATATTATCGGGCGCGGGCAGGCGAATACGACGAGTGGTTTTATCGTGTCGGGCGCTACGATTGGGGCGCAGAACGCAACGGGCAGTGGTTCGCGGAAGTCGAAACGGTTTATCAAGTGCTGCGATCTGTGGGCAAGATTGGCACAGTTTTAGAGTTGGCGGCTGGTACTGGTAATTTTACTAAAGAATTGGCGGCAATTGCTGAGCATGTGGTGGCGTTGGATGCCTCGCCGGAAGTGTTAGAGATCAACCGTGATAAAGTCAAAAGCGCAAATGTCGATTATCGGCAGGTGGATTTGTTTAACTGGCAACCGGATGCCGAGTACGATCTAGTGTTCATGTCGTTCTGGATGTCACATGTGCCACCGGAAAAGTTAGACAGCTTTTTGGAGACGGTTCGTAAGGCGACCAAACTGGGTGGGCGAGTGTTTATGGTCGATTCGCTGCGGGATAAAACTCGTACTTCAACGGCTTCTAATCATGTTGATTATGACCCTGAAAGCATTTATCACACCCGTAAGCTGAACGATGGGCAGGAATACACGATTGTGAAGATGTTCTACGACGAGTCGTTGGTGGCGAAGTTGGCGGAATATGGCTTCATGGCGACCTATCACACCAGCGGCGATTACTTCTGGTGGGCAAGCGGTGTGAAAGGCTAATTACTAGTGTACTCTGAGCTATCTGTGACGTAGCCATCACTTTCTAGTGTGCTGAATTGCATGGATAGAGTGTTTACCATCGTCGGTAGATTGACTGCTGGTAGTTTGATAACAAAACGTGCCAGTTTCATATCAGATGGTTCATCAGCAGGCCAGTAGAAATACTTTACAATGACTTCAAACTGACCACCTCCTAACGGAACAAGAGATTTTATTAGGTATCGGGAGCGAGGTGGATTTTTGAAAATGGGGATGCGCCGGTCTTCTGGTAGATGGTATAACCCAAAAGAATTTTCATCCGAATAGCTCGCCCACTCTCCATTAATCTTATATTCAATGTTGATTTGCTGCGTCCTAATTCCATCGGGCAAGAAATGTATGAGGGTATCTTCTTTGTCTGATGTGAAGCTGAAACTGCCAAGCGCTAACCAGTTGGGGGTAAAGGGATTCACGCGCGGCAGCCAATGTAGATCCATCTGACCATCAGAGACTGCCGGGGTTTGGAATACGATTTTATTCTGTCGAAGGTCTATCAGTTTGAAGATGGCATGACCCGATGCGTGAGGCCTTATCACTGTATAGGGTATTGAATCGATTTGACCGCTATCGTCAGTGACCATGCTTAGATAGTGGTCGTCTTCGGAAGCCCAAGTGACCTTCTCAATTTCGCCTTCGTAAATACTTTGACGTTTCTTTGTTATTGGATTATAGCTAATAACCGTCGCACTTTTCTTGTCTGGTGATACTTGACGATAATAACCAGTGCCATCAGCGCGGATAAAATCGGCGTAACAAAGGTCGCCGACTGGAAATGTCGATTCCTGATTTGTGAAGAGGTCGTATATAACCCATGCACAGGTATTGTCTGATAGCATAGTCATGTTCGCAACATTAGGATTGGGCCAAAATGACCATTCACTTGAAAGTGACGATGTGTTTGAGGGTGGTGTGTATCGGATTAGCTTGTTTGTGTTCGGGTTAAACACACCATAAGCATAATCTCTCGTTCGATCATAAACGATAATGAGAACGATGTTTCCGCGTTTAGTTTCCATTCGCATTTCTTGTCCCCGTGGGACTGGAAACATACCGAGATTGTCAATTTCTTTGCTAACAGGATTGCGTACAAACACTGTAATTTCATAAGGCGTCGTATCGGCCTGTGTTGCCATCATAATAAGCCGACCGTCAGTTGCTCCTTTGAACGATGGGTTGGTTTCGTAATATTGGGGGAGGCTGTAACCTGACGGATAGCTAGATTGTTCTCCAGTATTGAAATTACACAGTATAAGTTGATCGTTCTTCCAATATTCATCCCACCCATTCCATCCTGCACGAGGCCACATCTTACCACAAGGTGTAGCTGGCATTTCGCTATAGTCGTAGATATTGAAGACACCCGTTGATAAGTTTAGTGTCCAAGTTTTCTCTAGTCCGCCGCCATCTGCGTCCCGTGTTTGATAAAGATAGAGCAGGTCATTAACGACTACCGGTGAGAAGGCTGTGAGCTGAAAAAAAGGTACGGACTCGGGCCACGGATAAACACGCCCATCAGCCCCTTTGATGACGCGGTATTCGGGAATGATTGCAATTTTACCGAGCGGACTCTGCTGTACTTTGTCCAGCATGTTGAATTCCAGCACTTGAATACCCGGTACAAAAATATCGGCAGCCTTGGGCGGCCACGGGGATTCATCCTGCATATGAGCAGTGAATGACATCGAGCAGAATAGTAATGCGATCATGAGTGTGCGGCGCATGACATCTTTCCGGTTTATCGTTCTATATGTGGCTATAAGCCCACACTGAACGGTATGATTGTGGGCGTTGTCTACAGTTCAGTATATTCTCGTTTTTCAATTGGAGCGCGTTCATGAGCATTGATACCCACAAACCTTCGCTTCCTGATCGCGCACTGCTGGCAGCGGCAAGCCTTGTCGCTAAAACGTGGCCGATAGCTGCAAAGATTTTTCCTGAAGGGCCAGATATTGATGCCAACCAATCGCTGTGGGCGGCTCAAACACCGGATTATCAAGCGGGGCAGCCACTCAAAGGCACAGTCACCTGCGATTTAGCGATTATCGGCGGCGGTTTTACGGGCACATCGACGGCTTACCATTTCAGCCGGCGCTATCCTGAAAAAAAGGTTGTGCTGCTGGAAGCTAAGTCGCTTGGAAATGGTGCGAGTGGGCGTAACGGCGGCATGATGCTCAATTGGGTGACGGGCATGACGGATCATAGCCCTGAGATGACCAAGCGGGTTTATGACACGACCAGCGCGGGCATCCAAATGATTCGGGACATTATCCAGCGGCATAATCTGAAGGTGAGTCATCGTGTGGATGGAACACTGACATTTTATACTGATCGCCAACGTGCTGAAGATGCCCACAAAGAAGCCGAAGAACACAACGCCATTGGTATTCCCAGCCAGTTTATTGACACGGCGACCTTGGCAAAGCAGTTGAATGCCAAAGGGGTTTACGGTGCGGTGCTTGATCCCAATTCGGGGCAGATCAACGGCGCACAGTTGGTGCGGGGACTGCGGCCTGTGCTGGTGGAGCAGGGTGTCCAGATTTACGAGAACACGCCTGTGCTGAAAATCCGCGAAGGTTCAACGATTACTCTCACTACGCCAGAAGGGGAAGTCCACGCGAAGGCGATTGTACTGGGGACGAATGGCTATACGACGCGGTTGGGATATTTTCGGGATGCGCTTTTTCCGCTGCATTCCCATGTGTTTGCGACCGCACCGTTAACTGCGGATCAGCGTGAAAAAATCGGTTGGTGGGCATATGCGGGTTACAGCGACGACCTTGACCGGATTTCGTATTCGACACTGACTAACGAAGGCAATATCGTCTTTGGCGGCGGCAGCAACCAATCGTATGCTTACCTGTTTAATAACCGCACCGCTTATCCCGGTACACCGTATTCAACGCCATCATCGTTCCGCAAAATGCAAATGACGATGAATGAGTATCTTCCCGGCAGCGAACGTCTGCCAATCACACATCGCTGGACGGGTACGCTGGGTATCACGCTCAAACGGAATAATTTAATGGGTGTGCGCGGTGACAACCGTAATATCTTTTATGCGATTGGTTACTGTGGACATGGTGTGACACTGGCGAATATATCAGGGCAGGTGCTGACGGATATGTATTCCGGTGATGATGAGCGTTGGCGCGGACTGCCGTTTTATCACGCGACGTATGCGCCGATTCCACCAGAACCGTTTCGTTGGTTTGGCTATCAGGTGTTCACGAAGCTCACAGGTAAATCGCCGAGGGTATGAGTATTTGGACTATAATATAGTCAAGCTTTTTTGAGTGATGGGGATTTGAATATGACAATCGCAGAACCAATTACGCTAAATGTCACATCTGAACAACGGCAGACGATTGAACATCTAGCTGAAATAAACGGCTACGAGACGGCGGATGCCTATGCTCTTTCAGTTATGGAGCTTTTGATTGAAGAAACTGCGATAAAGCAGGAACTTCTGGAAGGATTACGGCAAAGTATCCACGAAATGCGAACAGGGCAAACTGTACCTGCTTCAGAATTGCATCGTTTATTGAGCGAAGATGATGAGTGAATCTTCGGTTCGTGTTTCATTTACGCGATATTTCGTCAGAGTTCTTAAACAGCTTCACAAACGATATAGACATATTGAAAATGATTTGCAACCTCTATTAGATGAGTTAATTGATGGGAAAACACCCGGTGATCAAATTCAAGGTGTTGGTTACGAAGCTTACAAAGTCCGTCTCTTAAATAGTGACACTCAAAAGGGCAAAAGTGGTGGTTATCGAGCTATCTACTATGTAAAAACGTCGAATTCGATTTATATGCTCACAATTTATTCTAAACTGACAATGGTTGACATTGAGGCAGATGAAATTCGGCGTTTACTTGAGGAAATACCTGACGAAGATCCCTAGTATTCAACATCAATAAATCACGCGAAATGTGAGATTGATGCGTGAACCCAATTCCTTCTTGGTTTTAGGGATTTGATGCTTCCAAAAGTGTTGGGTTGTGCCGCGCATGAGGAGCAGGCTGCCGTGTGTGAGTTCGACCGTCAGCTTGAGGTCGGCATTTGTTTTGTGCTTGAACTGAAAATTACGGGATGCGCCTAAGCTGATTGAGGCGATTACTGGATTGGTGCCGAGTTCGGGTTCGTCGTCACTGTGCCAACCGACGCTGTCCTGACCATCCCGATATTGGTTGAGTAAGATGCTGTTGAAGGTCACATCGGCGGCTGCTTCAACTTGCGTTTTCATGTTGAGGAGGATAGGTGTCCAAGCGAGAGGATGCACGGTTAGACCGGAGTACCTGTAGGATTTTCCCTCGTCGCCGTACCATGCAATCAGGCGCGGCTGCATCACCTGCTTGCCCATGAACTGAATCGCCTTTTGTTCCCATGCGATGTTGGCGGTCAAATCGGCAAGTAAGCTGTCACTTTCCCTCGGCGTAAAGAATTCGCGGTCGAGATAGACTTCAGCATGGGGCATTGTGAGTTGTTCAAGCATGTTTTAGCCACCAATATGTTCGCGGAAGTAGGTCATGATGCGCGACCAAGAGTCATCGGCGGCGGCTTGTTCTTTGACATCACGCGGGCTGTTGAAAAACGAGTGCTTGGTATCGGGATAAATTTTGATGTCATGTGGAATGCTGTTCTTGGTCAGTTCAGCTTCGAGTTTAATGCCAGCGTTTTTGGTGAAGTCGTTTTCAGGAAATGAGGCGACCACCGGACAGGAACGGGAAACGGCTTCTAAGGGGCGGGGATTCATCGAGTAGAAAGGGGCAATCACGTTGAGTCGGCTGTCGCTGCAAGCCCACGAGATGGCGAAGCTGCCACCCATGCAGAAGCCAATTGCGCCGATCTTGGTACTGTCCACTTTGGAGTGGTTTTCCAGCCAGTCTAGCGAGACTTTCAGATCACGGATGCCTGCATGGTTGAGCGAGTCGAGCAGCATCATATTGGTGAAGAAGCGGAACATGCAAATCATTTTGTTGCGACCGGCAAAGAGATCGACTGCCAGCGCAGCATATCCGGCTTCAGCAAAACGGCGCGTGATGTCTTTGATGTTGTCGTTGAGACCAAAAGCTTCGTGGATAACGACCACGCCGGGAAACTTGCCTTCACCGGGGGGAAGCGCCAGATAAGCGCTGAGATTGGGTGTGCCGTTGGGGAGTGTGACGGTTGTTGTTTGGATGTCCATTGAGTGATCCTTAGTTGTGGCTAGAGAAGGATTTGCCAGCAATAAATCCGTACAGGAGTAATCAAAAAACAGCATAGCGTATCTGAAAGCTGATGCAAAGATTTACAGATCATTTGCTAATGGTGTAGTCCTATTCTTAGACCCATCTCATCAACCAATCGAGCAATGTTTTCGAGCGCAGTGAACTCCGGTCGAACGGTTGGGCGGCGCACGGTATGGTGGGTGATGATGCCAGCACGTTTGAGTAGATATTTACGGGCGTGGAGTGAAAATTCGTGACCGAAGCCCGATACCGCATCGACCAATGGCTGCGCCCGCAGCAGGATGTCATCGACGCGCATTTTGTCATCTGCCATCCATGCCGTCCACACATCCACAAAAAATTCATTGAAGCCGACACCGGGGAGTAAGCCTGCCGCGCCGACTTCCAATTCTTCGCGCAGGCTGATGCCACCCACACCGCCAAACATCTGCACATCATCAGTGATACGACCGCGCAGAGCGTTAATCCGCCGAGCCGAACCGGGGCCTTCAATCTTGAAGTAGCGGACGCTAGGGGCATGTTTGGCGATTTGTGCCAAGTGTTCCGTCGAGAGTTGGCAGTGGGCATAAGCTGGAATTTGGGGCGACTGCTGTATCATAATCGGCACATCCGACGCGTTGCCGAGCGCGATGTAATGCTCCATCAAACTTATATCATCGTTGTTCATGGTATTGGGTGGCAAGGTCATCAAGGCGGCGGGATGCAGGTTGCTGTAGACATGGGCTTGCTCGATGGCCGCTTCGGTGCTGCCGGGAGCCATCCCAATGATTAGCGGTACTTGTCCGGCAACTTCCGCTGCCACGATTTCGGCACAGCGAATCCGTTCTTGATCGGTCAGCTTGTAGGCTTCGCTGGCAAACCCACCCACACCGAGTCCATGTATCCCGCCTTCTAATTCGAAGTGGACGACGCGGCGCAAACTGGCCTCGTCAATGCGTCCTTCCGCATCAAAAGGGATTGTTAGAACAGGAATAATACCGTTTAACATGGGCATAATGAATTCTCCTGTGTTTAGGGCTGCGAGAATAGTTCAGAAGCGGTTACGGATTCGCCAAGCACTATGCCTATTTTTGTCGGTTATAGAGGTGATGAAGGCAGGCGGGTTGAAGGTGTAAAAGGTGGAGCGAATGGGGGGCGAGAGGTTGGGACGATGTGTCATTTACAACCTTCGGGAAATTGAGGAACTAGGATATATGATATATTTTTCTGCATAAATTGCAACTTTCTTGCGGTAAGCAACGTCATACAAATGACATATTGGTGTGGTTATGTGGAATTTTATCGTCCCTTAACAGGCTGATAACCGCTGCTGTATATTAAGAAATGCATTTCGGTGTAGACTGCAAATAACCGCAAGCACTGCTTAAGGAGTCAATTATGCGTCGATGGATTGTTCGGATTGTCACGCTATCCATTTTAATCTCAGCACTGGCTGGCTCGGTCGCTATGGCGAACCCAGTCGCGCAGGAACGCTATGGCACATTGGAGTCGTTGAACACTTATTTCCCTAAAGATACAATGTTGTATGCGGCGACACGCACGGACAGCAATTTCATAGCCTCATTGGATCGGCTAGCTCAAGCCGCTGCCAGCCAATTGCCAGCAGGCACTATTCCGTCGGGATTTCCCGACAGCTTATCAACCGCGCTTGATTTATTGACGACGCAAAGGCGGGGCGGCACATTTGCCAATACCGTGCGTCCGTGGTTAGGTGATACGTTAGCCGTTGGAATCTATCCGGCGATTCGCAGCGCAGGCGGGCGGATTGTCATCAAGATTACGGACGCAAAAGCCGCGACTAATGCTGTGTTGAAGACACTGGAAGGTTGGTCAAGCCGCGAGGTGGATGGTTATACACTGCTCACGCCGAGCAATCCCAATGACCGTAACCGTATCGCCGTTTATAGCGATGTGATGATTGTCTACAGTTGGTCGGATGATGTTGGCCCACAGCAAACGCCGACCGTTACCCCAAATGTGACCGCTAATCCTTATTACACAACGGCATTATCACGGCTGCCTGAAAGTGATTATGACATGATCGCCTTCGTGGATACGCCAATACTCATCGCTTACAGCCAGCGCCAAGGTTATCACAGCGAAGGGGATTGGATTTTCCCCGCAGCGGTTTACCGGACACTCGGTTCGATGGGAATTGGTGTGCATATTGCTGATGACCAAACGCTGACGGTTGATATGTCGCAGACTGTCGGTAATACGACTGGTTTGGATGCTTTGGGTGTCCACTTCACGGGGCAGGGTGCGGCACTGACATCCGATTTATTGACACATGTTCCGAGCAATTCGGTGTTTGTGATGCAAGCGGCGGATGTCGGTTCGATGCTTGAATTTGTGGGCAGCAGCGCTCAATCTGCCGCGAAAAAATTCCAAATTGTCCTCCCAAGTATTATTACAGGATTCGCCTACAGTTCAGGGGCGAGTACAGCCGGACTGGTGTCGGGCGCATTCGGTGGTCTTGGAAACACGGAATGGGCGAATGTCTTCTTTTCTAACCTCAGTGGTTATGACTACAACAGTGAGATTCGACCGCTGCTGGGCGGCAGCAGTGCTTTATTCCTCACTTTCAACCCATCCTATAATCCGAACAGTCCGACATTTGTGAACCGTGAGCCATTCGATGGCGCACTACTGTTCGAGGCGACAGATCCCCAAACCGCACAGCAATTCGTCAGCAAACTTCAACGCGAGTTAGCAATCAGCATCTATTCCAGCGGTGACGACAATGCGGCGCGTATACAGGAAGTCTCGCTGGCGGGTGGCGCACAGGGTATGAGCCTGACAATTTATGGTGAGACAGGACAGCCCTTTGATCAGTTTATTGTTACCAGTCAGGATAATTTGTTGATCGCGGGAACGGCACGGGCGGTTAATCAGGTATTGAGTGGTGACGGCCTTGGTTTTGGTATTGCTACAAACGGAATGTTGGCGGACGCGGGAACGGCTTTCTATCTCAACATTCCGCCCGCGCGTTCACCTGAATGGACGGCATTTACTCGCGGTAATCCAAGTGATCTAACGCTGCAATTGCTGCCTTATTTCGTTCAGAATGTGACGTTTTCGGTGGCAGGAAATGAGCAAAAAGATTTGTTGATTCGGCTGGAATTAACTGTGCCGTGTGGTGATAACTGCGGCTAAATACTCAGTTCAGGTTGGGCGGCAAACATGCTGCCCAAATATTGAAGAGATTTCTCGATGGCAAAACTCGTTTATGGTGAACGAATTGGGCGTGATGCATATTTGAGTATCGGCTGCTCAGGATTAATTTATGATGCTACGCGGGAACGAATCTTGCTGACCCGCCGCACTGATAATGGTCAATGGTGTTTACCGGGTGGGAGGATGGAATCAGGCGAAAGTTTGGCTGAAGCTTGTATCCGTGAAGTCAAAGAAGAGACAGGCTTAGACGTAAAAATTATAAGGCTGATTGGCGTGTATTCTACGCCACATCGTATTGTCACTTATGCAGATGGTAACCAATGGCAGATTGTTGCCCACAGTTTTGAGGTTAAAGTGATTAGTGGAGAACTAACACTGAGCGACGAAACCACTGCGTTTGGATACTTTTCGCCAGAAGAAATTTCCAAATTGGATTTGATGGACCATCACCGTGAACGTATTGCGGACGCTTTGTTGAATCAAGAAGCGACGTTCATTCGATAGCTCGGTCATTCTTATTACGCCTAAATTACGCCATAAGTCGGAAGCGACAGCCCGTCTATCAATGCTACATTGATGGGCGGGTTTTTATTTGGAGAGGTGATATGAAGGTCATAAAAGCAAACATTATTCTCGGTATCTGTGTTGTTTATTTACTGTGTGGCATCGTTCCGGCAGCCGCGCAAGATCATTCGCATGAATTGGTTTTTACTAATGGTGATATTTATAAGATAGATGTTGATAGCGGCGTGACTACTCAATTGACAGATACACCTGTTGATGAGTCCGCACCCATTTGGTCGCCGGATGGGACACAAATCGCTTATATCGCCGCGATGACCGATGATTATTATGGTCAATATGGCTTATATGTGATGAAGGAGGATGGCTCTAATCCGCTACAGTTGGCGGATGATTTGATGTGGCGCAGTGAACCGATTTGGACGCGGGATGGTTCGGTGCTGATATACGCGACCAGTCCGGTAGAAGGTGGTGATTGCATCATCAAATCGGTCAAACGTGATGGTAGTGATGCCCATGAAATGCTGCATAAGTCTAGCGTTCAATGCAACGTACCCAATCTCAATCCAGTGTTATCGCCAGATGGCACACAGCTTATTCTCGGGCTGGACGAGCAGGGTAATGGACTCAATACTCAACTTTATCGGCTGACGTTGGCGAGTGAAGAATTGACGCAGCTTACGCATAATCGTGCGACTAATGCCGCTCCGGACTGGTCAGCGGATGGCTCACAAATCGCGTTTGTCTCTAATCAAGAGGGTTTGTTCCAAATTTATGTGATGGATGCGGACGGCAGTAACCAGCGATCCTTAACCCATCGCAACGGCAATAACTTCGGCCCGTATTGGCTGCCGGATAGCCAACACATCGTCTTTCAGTCCGACCAACATGGGTATAATATCTTTGAGTTGGATGTGGCGAAGGGCATTGTTCACAACCTAACCAAGCTGACTGATTCGTCTGCATGGGGTATGGTGCTCGCACCGGATGGCACACAGGTTGCCTATTTCGTCGGGAAAGACCCGGTTGGTGGGCCCGAAGGTGTGCGGATTATGACGCTGGGCAGCGGCGAAATGCGCGATTTGCCCGGTATCGTCAAGCGTGCCTTTGGGTTAGCTTGGAGGCCATTATAGCGGTACGAGAAAATGATGGAGATTTAGTCTAAAAATATCTCCCATCACACATTATTCTTATTGGTACAACTTTAAGGAGATGTCGATGAAGATTTTTAAATATGCTATCTATCTGGTGCTGCTGGCTTGTGCAGCCTGCAACCTCAATCCGCAAGCGAGCGCGGTTATTACGCCGACCGTTCCTCCTGTAATGCCGACAGAAGCGTCGAACGCGAATCCAACGCCTGATACCAACTTGATCACCTATAATAATGCCGCTTTTGGATATACGTTTGAATATCCGGCGAACTTGCCGTTAGATGGTGATACCAACAGCCAATATCTATGGATTGACCGCCGCATTAACGTCATGGTGTTGGACAAAAACCCTGAAAATCCGATGGGTGACGGACCCCTGATTGAAAGTTCTCAAGATACGATGATTGGTGTCAACAACGCGCGGTTTTTGAAAGGCTACATTGGAGCGGTCGGTGGCAATACACCGCAGCGCTACGAATCCTATGTTATCCAGAATGATGGACGTTATTATGAGTTCATTGCCTACGAACTCAAAAATAATGTGGTGCAGCCGATTGATCGCAAAATGGGGAATGTCCCGCCAGATACATTGGCGCTGCTCCAATTGATTGTGTCCTCACTTCGGTTCATATAGTCCTTCACAACTTGCAGTGTTATCTTCAGGCACGTTGCCGATGAGTGGCCTGCTTTTGGTTATGCATCGTTCATCTTAAATTGGCGACACACGTTAAGATTAGAGCTAAACGCTAAAAATTGATCCCTATTCATTGAAGGAGATTTCATTATGCCTGTTGATTTTGGCCTCGCACTGATTGAAAGCCACCCTAAAAGTGATCTCAATTATTGGATGAATAACCTTGAGCAGCTTCTTCCCCATTTGGAGGGCAAATTTAAAAGCCTGTGGATGACGGATCACCTATTTTGGGGTGAGGATTATACCTATGAAGTGTGGACGGTTTTGTCTTATCTGGCTGCCAAATTCCCTGCCTTTGACGTTGGACCAATGGTTTTAGGTCAGTCCTACCGCAATCCGGCGTTGGTGGCGAAGGCTGCCGCAACCTTGCAGCAGTTTAGCGGTGGTCGCTTCATTATGGGCATCGGAGCAGGTTGGAAAGAAGATGAGTATCGCGGATACGGGTATGATTTGCCCTCCGCCAAAGTCCGGCTGGAACAGTTGGATGACTCACTCGAAATCTTCAAGCGACTGTGGACTCAACCGGGGAAGGTGAGTTACCAAGGTAAACATTACAGTATTGAGGATGCCATTCTCGAACCGAAGCCTGTGCCTGTGCCGCCGATTTGCGTGGGTGTCAAAGGTGACCATGCGCTGGCGATTGCCGCCAAACATGCGGATTGGTGGAATATATCGGATGTCAATATACGCACTTTTAAAGATCGCTTAGCAGTTCTTAACGGACACTGTGCCACCATCGGACGTGATCCCAAGACGATCCGCAAAACGTGGTTTGGGCGGGTGGTCACAGGGCGCACGGAGAGTGAAATTAATCGGTTGGCGAATTCGTGGAAAATGCCGTTTACCACTGATAACGCCTTTGTCGGTACTCCCGCACAAATCGTCGAGCAAATGTCGGAGTTTGTGGCGGCGGGCTGCGATTATTTTATGATCGACATTCTCGGTTTGCCCGACCAAACCATTCTGTATATGGTGTTGGATGAAATTGTCTCGGTCGTGCGGAAAATGGGTTGATGGCTCTAAATGCCCGCGCCGACTTTCCGTTATAATCTCAATCAATGGGGCGGGTTCAATACCCGCTTCATGTTTTACCACTCGCCCAACTCATCATAAAGAGCAACCTCGTCGTGAACCAACCCTTTGTCCGTGATCGTTTCACTTGGCTCGCGTATTTTATGCTCTCCTACTTCGCCTATTTGATCGGCGCGCTTGGACCGGCTGTTCCGTTTTTACGTAACGAACTGAATATTAATTACACCGTTTCGGCTTTTTATCTTAGTGCTTTTGCAGCAGGTCTGGTGATCGCTGGTTTCACCAACTCGTGGATGGTCAAACGCTTCGGACGTTCCACCTTATTTTGGGGTGGTGGCTTCGTCATGGCGCTAGGCACGGTTGGTTTGACGCTCGGACTGACGGCGGAAGTCGGTATTGTTAGTGTATTCGTAGCCGGATTGTTCGGTTCTTATCTGTTGGTAAATGTGCAGTCCACCTTATCCGATCTTCATGGCAACAATCGCGCTTATGCTCTAACTGAAGCCAATGTGTTCGCGGTGTTGGCCTCGTCTGCTGCGCCGTTAGCGGTTGGTTTTGGTGAAGCACAGGGTTGGACGTGGCGCTTTGCCTTCTTGGTTGGCATTTTTATCTGGGCGCTGGTTTTCATCTGGATGCGCCGCCGGATTTCATTGCCGGTTCGTAAAGTTGAGCCTGTGACTCAATCTACAACGGCTAAACATGGCAAATTGCCGCGCGCTTTTTGGGCTTATTGGGTGGTGGTTTTCTTTGCGGTCGCCATTGAATGGTGCATCGTTTTCTGGGCATCCACTTATATGGAAACGGTCGTCGGCCTGAGCAAAGAAGCGGCTGCTGCCAGTGTTACCTTGTTTACGGTCGGGCAATTTATTGGACGGGCTGTGGGCAGTCGGTTAATCCGCCGTTATCCAAGCGGTAAATTGATTCTGATTGCGGCGGCAATTCTGCTGTTTGGTTTCCCAATGTTCTGGTTGGGGCAAACGCCTGTCGTTAATGCCTTTGGTTTATTTGTTTGCGGGTTGGGTGTCGCTAACCTGTTCCCATTAACCTTGTCGTTGACCTCGGCGGTTGGCATGAGCAATCCTGATGCGGCAAGCGGCTTAACGTCGATGAGTTCGGGGATCGCTATTCTGCTGACACCACAATTTTTAGGAATCATCGCGGATCGGTTGGGCATTCAGTCGGCCTATTTTATCGTTGCGCCATTGGGTGTCGCTATCATTGTTGTGACGGTTTATGCCAATAAGTTGGCGCGTGAGCTGGTGGCGAGTACCTTGGCAAAGGGCGAGGTCTAATCGTTACGACATCTCAGCGAGGATCAATGATAAAATTTTCTTGTGTAACCGTTTAGTAAAGTGACATCACCATGAAACTACTTGATCGCATCGTTATTCCATCCGAGTCGGGCGACCGTACCGTTGAACTGTATCACGGCGACCTGACGGATATGCCGCCGCAACACTCGGTCGATGTGTTAGTGGTTTCAGCCTTTCCCGATACCTATGGAGCATCGGCAGGAACGCTCATTGGTGCTTTAAAGAAAAAAGGGATTTCGGTTAAAAATTTAGCCAAATCCAAAGCGTCTGATATGCGTGAACAGTTTTCATGTTGGATGTCGGGTGATATTGTGGACGATATAGAAGGGATCGCTTTCAAACGTATCCTGTGTTTTGAACCGTTAGCCAAAGGAAATCCGTCAGAGGTTGTGGGTGATATTTTCCAGAGTTTGATGCCCTTTATTTATGCCAAACCGAAAATTAAAAGTATCGCGATGCCACTGGTCGCGACTGGCAAACAAAAAATTCCACTGGATCAAATGCTCGAACCTTTGTTAGATGCGGCGGTCAATTGGCTGCGGCTGGGTTTGCCCGTCAAAACTATCAAAATTGTTGAGTTTAATGAGCTGAAAGCGGCGGAACTCAAAGGGGCGTTTTCGGTACTAAAGAAGAAATTCCTCCTCCCATTAGCCGAGGTAAAACCTGCTAAAAAGTTTGCCTATGACTTTTTCATCAGCTACTCGCACGAAGATAAACGAGAAGTTGATGCCCTGTTCAATGGGTTAAAGAAGCAGCATCCCGAACTCAAAATCTGGATTGACCAGAAGATTTTGAATACCGGAGCCGCGTGGCAGCAGGAAATTTATGAGGCGTTGGATAACTGCGAGAAAGTCATCGCCGTTTATTCGCCGACTTATTTGACCTCAAAGGTTTGCAAAGAAGAATACAACATCGCCATGCTGCGACACCGCGACTCGGATGAAGGGGTTCTGGTTCCACTTTATCTGTATTCGGCGAACCTGCCTTCTTATATGCAGTTAATTCAGTTTTTGGATTGTCGGGAATTTGATTTGGACAAGATCGAAGCGGTCTGTAAGACCATCTACTCATAACCTCCATGCCCGTTTGGATAGTTAAGATTCTCCAACCAAATCTTCTATAAGTTAAACATGCTCATTCCAATAAATGAGAGGACTTATACTCGTCATTTAATGGTTTCATTTGCTTTCAATTGGATAATTGGTTAAGTTCTTTACGATAAATTCCCATTTTTACTAGAAACCCGCTTTATAATCAGATTAATTAATAAAGTTATTAAAGAATGAGGTGGTGATGACAATCCCTACCAATCAGGATTTTGCAACTGAAGTACGGGCTGACCGTCTAACAATCATTTGGCAGCTTACGCTGATTGGCTGCGTGGTTATTTTCTGGATAATTGCCATCGCGGGTGCATTGACGCGAGCTAATGTTGGCGTGTGGTTGTTAGCGCCTGCATCATGGGCTGTTGCCTGCTTATTGGCTCGTACCATGCTCACCAAAAAACGATTTCCCGCCGCCGTATGGTCCTATGGGTTGGGCGCGGTGCTGGGAATATCGGTTGTGTTGTTTATGGGCGACCGCCTGAGTACCGAACTGGTGGCTTTCATTTGTCCGCTGGTGGTCGTGATTGTCGGCTTGATGCTTTCGCCGCGTGAATCGCTGATTTTTGCCGTCCTCTCCAGTGTCTTGATCGCCCTGTCTGCCTATTTGAACCCCACCGCAAATGCATTTGGCTGGTATCAATTTTTCCCGATGGCCTTGACCTTCGTAAGCTGGGTATTGGCGGCACAGGTGACGGGCGAACTGTACCAGATTACCCAATGGGCATTGATGAATTACGAACGTGAGCGTAAAACCACCAACGATCTTTACGAGAACCGGCAGGCATTAGAGCGGTCTTTCCGTCGCAGCCAAGTCTTGAGCGAAGAATTAACCACGACCAATACCGCACTCGACACGGCGAAACAAGCAGCCGAAGAAGCCACCCGTTATCGCGGGCAGTTCCTCGCCAATATGAGCCATGAACTCCGTACACCGCTGAACGCTATCATCGGGTTTAGTGAAACGATGCTCAAATTTCCGGCGATGTATGATGATGTCGAACTTCCCCAAACTTACCAGAGTGACCTCAACCAAATTTACAACAGCGGTCGCCAACTCCTAAGCCTGATTAATGACATCCTTGACCTGTCCAAAGTGGATGCGGGCAAGATGGAACTCTTTATGCAGCGCGTCGATTTGGATGAAATGATTCACAGTGTGTCCTCAACCGCCGAAGGTCTTATCGGCAATAAACCGATCCGGCTTGAGATGGATTTGCCTGCGTCCATACCGCTGATATGGGCTGATGAGTCGCGCATTCGGCAGGTATTACTCAATCTGTATAGCAACGCGGTCAAGTTTACCGATAGTGGTTCGATTACGCTGGCTGTCCGCGAAGTGAATGAAGGTGTCCGCATCAGTTTGAAAGATACGGGTAAAGGTATTGATGCCCGTTATCATGAAGCGATTTTTGAAGAATTCAAACAGGCCGAAACAAGCGGACGCGATCCACGCTCCGGCGCAGGTTTAGGCTTGGCAATTTGCCGCCATCTTCTAGGGCTGATGAGCGGGCGCATCTGGGTGGAAAGTGAACCGGGCAAGGGCAGCACCTTCTTTGTTCTCGTATCGCCTTATCGGGATGATGCGACCCGTCCTACCCGGCGCGAAACATCCTTGTTACAGGCCGTGGTACTACCGCCATCGTCTGAAGCAGAGAAAGTAGGGTAATCGTGCGGATTCTTTATGTCGAAGATAATGCTACCAATGTCATACTGGTACAGCGTGTTGCCAATATGGGTAAACATGTGGTCGTTAATTATGAGGATGGTCAGGCGGCACTCGATCATTTTGATGAGACTAAGCCGGATTTGATCCTGCTTGATGTCCAACTACGCGGCGCTTTAACCGGGTTGGATGTTGCCCGCATCTTGCGTGAGAAAGGCTGCTTCTTACCGATCATTGCCGTGACAGCCTACGCGATGAAAGGGGATCGGCAGCGCTGTTTGGATGCAGGTTGTGATGATTATCTACCCAAACCCGTTTCGGTCGCCGAGTTGGTGACGGTTTTCAAGCGTTATGGTGATGCGGTTACTTCCGGCAAGCCCATACTTTCGACCTATGCACTGTCTGTTGCAACGGTTGATCCGGCACGGCCTACAGTGGAAATATCACCCATACCTGCAACGGTTGCAGTTGAAACGGTTCTTCCCGCTGATCCTTTAGCCACCACTGTTACATCTGCACCGACTGCTGTTGGCGAATTAAAAACCTCACCCCCCAACCCCCTCGCTCTAGACGGACAGGAGGAGCCAAGACCTGAGATTTCAAAGGGTAAAACCGATTTACCAACAGCACCTGCGCCCGTTATTACACCCACAATTTCTGTGGCGGTCGTTGATTCACCAGCCATAACTCCATCAACTGAGCTTGTGGCGCATCAAACGCCCACACCAGTAAATGCCGAACCATGATTGAGCAGGGTTGAGTGATGGCTGAACGGTTAGCATTGGTTGTGGATGATGTGGGCGCGAATCGCGAATTTGTCGTTCGACTGCTGAATGGCGCAAAGTACAAAGTGATCTCAGCGAGTACAGGTACTGCGGCGCTACAATTGATTGCCCTCGAAGATGATTTGCCGCTGGCGATCATTGATATGAAGCTGCCGGATATGAGCGGCCTTGAACTGGTGGTACAGCTTCATAAAAAATTTCCTACAGCTTATGTAGTCGTGGCCTCGATGTACGATGAACGCTCAACCATAGACAAAGCCTTCGCAGCGGGTTGCAATGTTTATTTGGTTAAACCACATGGGTTTATGGAATTGTATAAACGTCTGAACCAATCCGAGCTAGTGGCTTTATGTGCCCAACCACCCACGGTGATTGATCAGTATGGTCCGCGTGTATTCAAGCCACTTGACAGGCCAACCACTGCAACATAACTTAAGAGAGGATTTGTAGCAGACCCGGTTGTACGCGGAAAGTCAGGTCGCGGCTGCTGGCGGTTTCGCCATCCAAATCTAAACCTATCATGCCATTCACACCGGTAATTTGCACTTCTTTGGCCTGAGCATAGCGCACTGCCGGATGCGTCAGGTGGCTGCCGGAATACACTCTGTATAAGGCACTCAAGATCACCGGACGCGAGACACCTTTCACCAACACCACATCAAAACTGCCGTCATTGGTTTGGGCGCGCGGTGCGATTTTCATGCCGTGTCCGAAGGTTGTGCCGTTTGCCACCGCCAATAGATAGGTTTTGCCTTCGTACCAATCTTTTCCATCGAGGCGGATTTGCATCACCTGTGGCTCGTAACTCAGGATGCTTTGAATAGTCGCTTTGAGGAATGTCCACGGTTTGCGGACGGGCGTATTGTTCACCCGTTCATTGACCATCCCGCTAAGACCAGCGCTGGCGATATTCAGAAAATATTCTTGTTGATGGTTATCTAAAAGGATTTGCCCGACATCGGTTGGGATAGGTGTGGCATGAGCAATCCAACGTGCGGCTTGGTGAATATCCAGTGGAATTTTTTTGTAACGCGCCCAATCTCGCCCCGAACCAATCGGTAGGTTGCCGTAAATCATTTGGGTAGCGTCAGGGTGCTGCGCGTTGAGTGCTACGAGAGCGTTAATCAGAGTATGGTTGGTTCCATCGCCGCCAATGGCGATAACCCGTTCGATGCCTGCTTCATAAGCTTTGTCGAGGTGTTGGGCGACATCTTCGGGATGCTGGGTGATTGCAACCACCAGCTCACCAAGTTGTTCCCAGAGGAGAGGTTCGAGTTCTTTCCA
>JBBQLX010000031.1:0-49796 GCA_038328375.1 Aggregatilineales bacterium
CAAACCTTGACCTTCTTCGCGGGGCATGTACAACATAATGAGTTCTCCTGATTTGAATGATTGTGGTACTGATATAGATAATGACCACATGCAATCATCATAATGTATAAATTGATTTTCAGTCAATAGGCCAATCATTAATTCACAAATTCTTAAGTATTCAAATTGCCAACAAATGTTACGCGCTCTTCAAAATGGTTGTTTCCATTTGCTACATGAGAAGGAACAGGGAAATAAAAAAGACGGCCTAAGCCGTCTTCTTCATTGTTGAGAGTTGAGAATTACAGGTTCTTGACCAGGTTCGAGAAGATGTTACCAATGGCCGGGCCAAGCAGCGCCAGAATGACGATGACGACGACGGCGACCAGAACCAAAATCAATGCATATTCGACCAAACCTTGACCTTCTTCGCGGGGCATGTACAACATAATGAGTTCTCCTGATTTGAATGATTGTGGTACTGATATAGATAATGACCACATGCAATCATCATAATCTATAAATTGATTTTCAGTCAATACCCCAATCATTAATTCACAATTTCTTAAGTATTCATTCTCGCGAGCTTAAATTTGCTTTATCAAATGATCTGTCTCATAAATAGGTAATCGCGTTTTTGTAGGGACGGCATTCTTGCCGTCCGCAGCGATTTATTATCCTAAGTAATTACGGCGAAAATGGGATAATCTTTATACTCATTTTTGATAATGCTCTCGAATTGTAAAATTATGAACTCACTCATCAAACGTTTGCGAAGTTTCACACCCATAGATGACCTATCCGGTGAATTTCAAGCACCTTACCTGCTCTCAGCCAGCATTGAGCGTGTTGATGCTCTTGAAGGTCAGCATTATGACGTAAGTGGTTCAAGGAAAGCCCCACTCGCTTTCAATGTGTTGGTTCAAGAAAAAATCACTGGTGAAAATGAGGATTATGAGGCGACAGTCGGAGCTTATTATCAGTCTAAAGAAGACATCGTCGCTTTATTAGACTTGAACCTAACATCACATGGCGAAGGAACGACTGTAACTTATTGCTGTCGCTTACGAGATGGCATAAAAACTAAACTCTATATCCACCTGATTGTGATCTTTGTCCTCGTTGTATTGACCATCTCCGCCACAGATGCCATATTGTTCTTTGGAATTTTCTTCCTCATCAGCGCCTATACCATCATTCAAGAGTGGTCTGAACTCAAAAATGTCAAACAGGGCTTGGTTACGCTGATCGAGCGTGGATTATGCTAATATGTCTAATCTTGCTTAATGATATACTTGAATTTCAGAAACGGTTTTGTTGTTGAGGACAAATCATGAGCGATTTAGTCATACAAGTAACCGACGAACAGCGCCAGCGCATTGAGGAACGTGCGCGACAGCATGGTTTTGAAACCCTCACAGACTATTTGTTATCGCTGGTCGAAGAAGACGAACCAACAAAAGAAGAATTACTTGATGGATTTCGTGAAGGTTGGGCGGCGGCTATGAGCGGAGATACCATCCCCGCATCCAAACTACGGGAATTCATTGAGCGTGACGAATAGAACGCCTACTCTTACATGTTAGATTGACCTTGCCTGATGCTCAATTTAGTGATTCGAATACAATTGACAATATGAGAAATACAAAACGATCTCCCTCGTCTAATGTGAGGTATTTCATAATTTTTGCTGCTGTCATCTTCATTGGAATGAACTTCTTGATTTTTAATAACAAAGCAACCAAAGATCAATTTTGTAGTATCGAAGATAATTTGTTTAAAACAATTAATAAACATGCCAGAGAGTGGGATACTTATTTTTTCACTTCTTCACAAGCGGCTGTGAATAGATTTTTAGACTTTTCTACCGAAGATGGTCACGAATCCACTGCCATCAAATTGGAGAATCCACGCCAGTTTTTTGTTGTCACTGAGTATGATTATCCTCATAGTTATATTGGCGCTAGCGGTTATATGTTTTCCCCAAGTGGTACTTCAAATCTAGGAAATGGATATAGATATACTCAGTTAAGCGATGCTATTTACTGTTATGAGAAAGAATAGTAAAATTAATTTGTGATGTATTGTGTGTTATATATTCGTTTATAAGTTTAAATCCACAAACCATCACCGACCTAATCCCAACCATTCACCAACCTACTTAACACACTCCCTTCCTCAAAATGGTTAGCGCCAACATCACCAAAGAGTTACAAAATGTTCTTCCAAAATGTAACCCTTTCACTTCACACATCTGTTACACTGTGTTGTAGGGGCGTGGATTTATCCCGCCCGCGCATCTTAAAATTTTGATGGCAAATCGGACACAAAAGCATCAGTTGGCACTGCCGCCACAGGTGTCAATATTTCAGTCCGCTTATGGCAATTTACATATTAAAGTGGTAATCAAAGGTCGAGAACAGCGTTCATTTAACCATTGATTTTCGTAGGGCTGAGGCGTGCCTCAGCCGCTGACTAAATACCATACTAATTAGTAAATCACCATCAGCGGCCTTTTTCACTCAGGCAGAGGCTTGAGCCTCTGACAAGACAATTCACATGACCATGGTCTACCATCGCCATCGCCATCGCCATCGCCATCGCCATCGCCATCGCCATCGCCGCCGCCACTGCCGCCACAAAACCGACCCTTTTTCATCGCCGTCAACGACGACAAAGACGACACAAAAACAGTTCTGAATCTGAAGAAATTGCAGAATTTTCCGAATCTTCGGCAAGTCGCTCCCTCAAACCCGCTGTCAAAACCGTTTTTTGCAACTGCGGCTTTTGCAGTTTTTGCATTTGACTAATGACTATCGACTAAAGACCACCGACTTAGGGTATCGCCTCAACATCAGTGATCGCTTGGCTAATCAAACTGCCCCACACCCGATATTGGTTATTCGCCAGATTGGAGCGCAGCAGCACCCGCGATTGATCGACATTAGCAGGCAGCTTGCAGAAGGTGTAGAGCGTCGTCACCGGATCGTTGCTGTGTGCCAGCAGCGGCATCACCACCGCCACTTGAGCATCATCCGGCGCACCACTAACAGCGAGTTGCAAACCATCGTAGGCTTTGATGTAATCGACGCAGTTGAATTGGTTGGCGCGTCGTCCCGCATCCCGCATCTGCGTCAGCAAGTCAAGTACATCCAGCGGCGGTATAGTCGCTGTGGCCGATGGAGTGGGTGACGGGGTAATCGTCGCCGTTGCCGTCGCGCTAGGTGTATACGTGGCTGTAGCAGTTGCGGTCTTGGTCGCCGTTGGAACGGGCGTTTTGGTCGGTGCAGGTGTCGGCGTATTCGTTGGACTCGCCGTCTTAGTCGCACTGGCTGTTGGAACGAGTGTTTTGGTTGGAGTTGCCGTTTTGGTGCTTGTGACACTCGGCGGCACACTCGTTGGCGTGTCGGTGTTGCTGATGATGAGTTCGACTGCCGGTACTTCGGTCGTCGGCGGCATATCAGTTGGCGTGGCAGACGGTTCAACAGTATCTGTCACGGGAATAGCTGTTGACGTGGCAACTACCACGTCGGTTGATGTCGGGCTGATTACTTCTGTTGTCGCTTGGGCGGCCGCCGCATCAGCCGTTTGCGTCACCTCAAACACCGCGAATAAATCGGTAGGCGTGAGGGTCATATCAGCAGGACGGTTCAGTGCCGGAACGACGATCAATGCTGCGACAATTACCGCCACAATAACCAATCCGATGATAGCAAAAGGCAGCATCGAACGGCTCGGCTTATTGGGATTATCTAAGGAGTCGGCGCGTTTCATGGGCGGAATCGGCGTAGCACCAATTGGACGACCTGATGACTCGGCTTTTAGAAATTCTTCGGTCGGTCGTGTTCTGAGCTGCGGCGGCGCGACAAGTCGAGCAGTCTTGATTGGTGCAGGCGCTGGTGCGGCGGGCGGCATGAGATCGCGCATGTCTTGGCGTATCGTCCGCTGCATCTCCGGTGGTGGTGCGACAGGTGTGGCGGGCTGCTGCACGGCCTTGATGAATGCCTCGGTAAATTCGGTGACGCTCTCGTAACGCATTACCGGATTTTTGTTCATCGCTCGCAGCAAAACCATCCACACCGACTGCGGCACATCAGACCTGTGCTCCTGTATAGGCAGCGGTTGTTCAAGCTGATGGATACGCTTCCAGTTAAAACTTTTACGTGCATCCGCACCTTTTGAACCGGTTGTTGACGGTAAGGGCGCGGACTGCGTCTTTTCATAAGGTGAATAGCCATCTGAAAGGATTTCATAAACCATCAAGGCAAGGGCATATTCATCGCTGCGGGGAGAGGCTTCACCTTCCCATTGTTCGGGCGGCATATATTTATGCGTGCCGGGAGCTTGCCAGACCTGAGTTTTGTCATCCATATCGACTGAAGTCTGATTTTCTTCTTCCGGCTGTACCCACTTGGCAATTCCGAAATCCAATAAGTATGGCTCATTTTTGTGCAGTTGGTCGTTGTGGAAGCGGATGTTACCCGGTTTAATATCGCGATGAATGATATTTGCGTCATGGATTTGTTGCAGCGCGGGTGTGATTTTTTGTAGCAGTGTAACCGTAAATTGGAGTAATTCGGGTGTGGGCATCCGGTATTGGCGGTTTTCACGAATAACATCGCTCAAAGAGATGCCGTCAATCCACTTCATGACTAGATATTTAATCGTCATGCCGTTTGACAGCGTTTCCCCGCTCATTTCGGCGCGAATAGTGCTGGCAAGATTACTTCCGTGCAGCAAATAGCCAATCTTGGCTTCGGCTTTAAAGCGCCACAGATATTCCTCATTGGCGAGAATTTTGATTGCAACCAAGTGATGAGAGGAATCATCGGTTGCTTTATAGACCACCGACATGTGGCTGAAGGCAATTAATTCTAGCAGCCTATAATTACCTTTAGGGAGTGTCGTACCAGCCAGTTCTTTCAGGTGCTGTTCAAATGAGGTGTCGGCCATGATGCCCTATTATGATGCGTTACGTTATTTTCAAAGTAAGTGTGATTTTACCCAAACGAATAGCGGTTCCGTCACCAACTTCTTTGGGGATGTCGGCGGAAGCCAGCGCGACTTCATTGATGTAAATTGGTTTGTCCACCGGATTATCAGCAATGTTGCGGATGATAAAAGTTTCACCCTGACGGCTGAGTTCGGCATGACGGCGGGAAACCGTCAACCCGTTAGGCAGGTCATTAACATTGACCGCCAGCGCTGCATCACCCTGCTTGGATCGCCCGATGATGGCGGGTAGCGTCGTAATCGCAAATTCGGTGTTCTCGTCAAACATCAGCGCCACTTGCTCTTTAACCTTCTGCCTCTTATCAGCCCGTTCCAAGCGGATCACCATATCAGCGGTCAAGCTGCTAAGTCGTTTGGAGAGAGCAAGTGGCTGTTGGTTCGCCATCAGCACGAAATCACTCTTCTTGCCGCTTTCCTGCACAAACTTGTTGACGACTTCTTCCCGCAGGTCACGCACAGTCATCTCTTTGAGCAGTAAGACGCGGTGCGGCTCACCCTGCGCCTCGATGGTCAGCGGAATGTGGGTGGCAACCAATTTTTGCCGGAGTAAATTGTAACGATCTTGGTTCGCCATGTGCCTAATCCTTTATCGTTTTCTTCCGCTGGGGAATGCCTGTATGCGCTCTCAATTTGAAATAACTTGCATACCCTGTATGACTCCCTCCCTCGCTTGCGGGAGGGTTGGGGGTTCTGGATACCTGATCGTTCTAAAAATTGATTGTAGGGGAGGGTCTCAGACCCTCCCGCTTGGAACTTTAAGTCTTCTCTAGCGTGATCTCATAAGACAGCGCCGTGTTCACCAGCGATTCGTCATCCGGGAAGGCCGACTCCAAAACATCAGGTGTCGTACCCATCTTCTCGGCAATCTTACCGAGCAAGTAAACTCGTTGGTCGGCGGTCAGCGCGATGGGCTTATGAGCGCCATTGCTGCTGCCGTTAGTGTTCGTTCCACCTTCGGGACGGGGAGCCATGGGCAGCCATGCAGCACGAGTCTCACCACGTTCAATGATATTTTCGACCCATGCGTCCATATCGTCGGTTTTGCGGGTTGGATCAGGATAGGGAACTGCCACTTGAAGCAGCGCCACTTTACCGGGGGTCACGATGAAACCGCGTCCTCGTGGAAGCTGCATCTGGCTGAAGCTGCGCGGGACGGAACCATACAGCGGTGCGCTTTCGGCAGTTTCCGCGTCCATCGCGAGGCCGTAACGGTTGGCGGCAATCGGGCGCAGCATATCATCGCCGGAAGTTAAGCCTTCGCGCATCCCGCAAACCACAAAGTGCAAACCCTGTTTACCCGCACGTCGCGCCATATCACCGAGGCGACGGCGCGGATCACCACCTTCAACCTTGGAAGCTAACTCGTCAATATCATCGTAGTTGTCGAAGATGACAAAGACCTCGCGGTAAGGGCGGTTTTGGGTATAAACAAACTCGTTTTCCAACTGTGTGACCATCTCACCAAACTGCTGCGGTTCGGTGATGACCGGCATCAGGGCATGTGGCAGTTCATCCAGCTTGTGTTCGCCACCGTAATCCACGATGCCACCTTGATAATCGACCATGATGATGGCGACTTCATGCGGCGAATACAACTCTGCGAGCGACAAAATCCATGAGTGCAGGGCAGTACTCTTACCGGATGATGGTGGCCCCGTAACGATGAAGTGCGGCTTAGCATCCAACGATAGGACAGCAGGCTTGAGGTTGTTGTCAGCACGTCCCATAATCAGTTTGACAGGCAGTACAGGCGCTCCATCCAAACTGGCACGGTATTCTCTGAGCAGTTGTGGCAGCACCGCCCAATTTTCGAGGATGTCGATTTGGGGCGGACGCTCGTAATTCTTTTCCTGTGCGGCTGTCTTGAGGACGGCGAGGAAATCAATCAAACGTTCGGCTTCGGTTTTTGCCGCTTCATCATCAATGTAGCCCAGAGGCAGCGCAACCTGTAACTCCAACGGCGAACGGTCTACGCGGCGCAAGCCACGACCTGCGATTTCATCCACCGGACGCGCACCACGCCCGACAATCGTGCTGTATTCGCCATCGTCAGACAGTTTAAGAGTGATGCGTTCGGGAATCAGGTTGAATAGTTTACCGAGCGCGTTACTTTGCTCACCGGATACAATGAAGTAAATCCCGTTGGAAAGCCCTTCACGTACCAGTGAGACGAGGATTTCAAACAGCGATTCATAACTATTGCGGAACTCGGCAAAGTTATCAATTACCACCAGCACCGCCGGAATCTTGGCAGGCATATCAGTACGGCCGCGAGGCGCACCCTTGTGGTTATATTCCAGCAGATTGGCAACGTTGGCTTGGCTGATGATCTCTTTGCGTGAGTCGTTCAGGTCTTCCAACATACGGATGAGGCGTTCGACACGTTCTTTTTCATGGGAGACGATGTACGCGCCAGTGTGGGTCGCATCCTCAAAAATCTGCAAAGCGCGACTGCCAAAGTCCAGAATGTAGAGGTTGAGTTCATCGGGTGCGTGGGTCGCCAGCAAACTGGTGATGACCGAGCGCAGGAAGATACTCTTGCCCCAACCGGACGCACCCAATATCATATAATGACCGACTGATAAATCGACCTTCAGCAGTTGTAATTTGGCGTTGCTCGGATCATCAATCAGGCCGACGACCGCCCGCACGGCGCGGTTTTCCCAATCCATCGGCTTCCATGCCGTCAACTGCCCATCCAACCACTGCGGAATGCTGGGCGAGAGGACAAAAGGCTGGTTGGGCGCGAGTTCGCCACGTATATAATCTTGATCTTCGTCGCGGATGTACTCGACCTCAATGCCTGCGGGTTGGTCAAGCGAGAGGTAAGTGGGCAGCGGATCAGGCCACGGTTTACGCCACGGCGGATTCTTGCCATAACGCTCGGTTGCCCAGCCCACCATACGCCGTACCATCACATCATAAGTCGGTTCGTCTTCTTCTTTACCGAGGTCATCTTCCCAGATGATCGGACGGCCTTCGTAACGCTCCATCGGGTCATAGTCATCCCGGACGTAGGGTTCACCGGTGTAACCCACCTGAATATTTTCGAGGCTTTCGCTGCCGACTTGCATGTAACCGCGACCGGGGATACTGGGTAAATACGCCGCATCCGGCAAGCGCAGCAGTTCGCTGCTTTCATCACGCGTTTCGACGCGCAGGGCGATACGGAATTTGATGTTTGCGCGCATCTGATCGGTAACACCGGTTGGACGCTGTGCCGCCAAAATCAGCGAAACACCGAGCGCACGACCGAGGCGTGTGATACTATCCAACTGCGCCTTATACTCGGCATTGTTGGAAATCATTTCCGCAAATTCGTCGATGATGATGAACAGGTGCGGGTAGTTATCTTGGCGCTGAAGGTGCAAACCCGCCCGCTTGTAACGGACGATGTCTTTCATATCGGTGTCTTGGTTGACCTGCTGGCGGCGGTTGAGTTCAGCGATGATCGCCGCGAACATACGGGCAACGGCGTTCCCGCGCAGGTTGGTGACAAAATCGACCACATGTGGCAGTTCTTTGAAGGGTTCAAAGGCCGCACCACCCTTGAAGTCCACCAGCACAAAATTGACCATCGTCGGGTCGTATTTGATGGCGAGACTCAAGATCATGGTCATTAGAAGTTCGGATTTACCGGAACCCGTACTACCTGCGATCATGCCATGCACACCGTCGGCATCCGCAAAGAAGTGCAGGTAACGCGGCTCTTGGCCTGCCAGCATACCCAGCGGCATCTTAGGCCACTCAGCACGTTTAGGATCAACACTTTCGCGCCAGCGGTCAGGGATACCAAGACCAGTGATCGAGTTGGTGTCGTAGAGGGGCAGCAAACCGACAGCACGGGGCATATCCGCGCCGTAGCTGCGTCGCACTTCCCATTCAGCCAGCGCCTTGCTGAACTGCTTGAGTTTGTTGAGGTCAACCACCGTATCGGCATCACCCACATAACGGGTGCTGTTCAGGCCGACTTCGGCGTACAGGAACTTCAATTGTCCCGCTGCGTCGCGCTTGAGTTCGATGATACTCTGGCAGCCGCCAGGCACTTTGTTGCGCTGCGGCACAAGGAAAATCACTGCGCCACCCAGATCAATGCCACGGCTGATGAGCAAGGAGATGGCGGCTTCGCTTTCGAGGTCATCCAGCCACGAGTCTTTGAGTGGATTGTTTTCATCACTCAGGTTGGGACGTGCCGCCAGCAAATCAACGATGGTCAGCATAAAAGGCATCGTGATTTCGGTGCGGTCATTATCGTCTTTATCGCGCAAACGCCGTGCGCGGCGATCCATCTCAACCCAGACTTTTTCCTTCCAGAAACGTGGCATACCTGCGACTTCACGCTTGCGGTTGTTGCCGTATTGGTTCTGAATATCTTTGCGCGGGTCAACTTCGTCGTCCAACTGTTGACCAGTCAGGCCGAAGTCTTCCAGCCGCATCAGCAGCATACCTTTTTCGACATGGCGGTCGGTATCAATCAGCGGAAGGTTATCCGTCCCTTCAACCATCACCCGACCAAATTCCTGCACCCGTCCGGCAACCGGACTGACGACATCCACAATGCGTCCGTCAGCATCCGAGCGAATACGGGCGACCACCTTGCCGGGGTCAAAGGTCTTGCCGACTTGCACATTAATCTCGGTAATCGTCCCGCTAACCGGCGCATGGATGCGTTCGCAGTCTTCAAAGTACAGGCGATACTGTCCCTTAGCCGGATTAATCTGGCTGTGGGGCAGCGCGTATAACCACGACCAATGAGTAGCGGCGGCGTTCATGCCCACGACGGAAATCTGTATATCGGTCGGGGAATGGAAGCCTGCGTAATGTGCCACCATGCTGTAAATAAATTCGTAGGCATCGCGTTCTTCGCCAGCGATACCGAGGGCATGACGTACCACTTCTTTAGGCGCTTTAATGCCGCTTTCACCTGCTGCCGCTATGCCAGCATCTTTTGATTTTCGGTCTTCGCGTTCTTTTGCCAATTGGTAAAGGCGAATGGTGATCGGCACATCCGAAACAAAATGTGAGTCAGACGCTAGACGCTCGGCATCAGAGCGTAGGGGATTTTCGTCGTTATCGCCCTTTTGCGTCACTTTATATTCAACAGTGGTTGGGCGTACACCACGTCCCAAGCGTGTGACCGCGAAATCGGGATCGCCGCTGCGTCGTTCCCACAGCCGTGCGCCGCCGCGGTTATCTTGGCTGTCACCTTTCATATTCAAGATGACATTCGGTTCAGGGTAGTTGTATTCGTAGAAGGTGCGCTGGCGGATGTGGCTGGCGACCATATCCCGCCGCATTTCCACCAGACGGCGCGTATACGAGAGGCGTTTTTCGCGTCGCCGTGCGAGTTGCGTCAGGCCGCTGTACAACTGAATACCCGTAGAAAGAATCACCGTCAGCGCCATAGGTATCATGAAAGCGATGTTGCTACCTTGACCGGAAGTACTAACCAAAAGATAACCAATGATGGTGATGATGGGGACAAGCGACTGCCACAGCGGGGTGCCGCCTTCGTCTTCTTTGGGAGGATTTGGAATATCCACCACTCCCTGCGGAAGTTCTGGTTGGATGCGTGGTGGACGATCAACATAATGAGGCGAACTGGGCATGGCAATTTCCCCTTCAGCCACGGTTCAAAATAACACAATATGGCTAGCAATTTTGCAAGGATGATTATTGGGCGAGTTGCCTTAATGATTATCATTGTGGCATAATTGGAAAAGTGTGTCAAATGATGTTTCGGGGAGAGAGGTCGCTTATGCGTCATATTTGCAGCCATTGTCGTTTGACCTCACCCGATGGGAACTTGTGGTGTCAGGAAGTCGATTGTCCTGCTGGATCACTGCCGTTACTCTTCAAGTACGGTGACTTTCTCGGCAACCTCAAAATCCTAGAACTCATGCGGGTTTTGAAGACCGCGACCATCTACAAGGTCGAGCGCGGCATCGACAAAGACCATGAAGTATTGATCCTCAAAGTCGCCAACCCCGGCGCGGAAAACGAAGCCTATTTACGCAATGAAGCTGAAGCGCTGCGAACTATTACCATGTCCTCTCGTGACAAGCATCCAGCTTTACCGAACTGGCATCCTCATATGGCGGTCAACGGGCAAGATGCTTATGGCATCGCGACTTCCGGCGAACAAACCCGCTATTTCTTTCTGATGGATTACATCGAAGGCGAGTTTTTAACCGACTCGCTGCTCGATAATGCCCAACCGTGGCATGAAGACGTGGGTTGGTTCATGTTGTCGCTTTCGGAAGCTATTATCCGCATCGAGAAGATTACCGAACGGCTGCATCTCAACGTGAACCCGGATATGGTGTTGGTACGGCGCAATAATGCGGGTGTGCCACAGCCTGTTTTGTTGGATGTCGGTCTATTATTCCCGACAGGCAAGCAGCTACCCGCGACTGAAGCGCAGGCTTTACAACATCATCTGATGGCAGCTTATACGCCAACCGAGTTGATTCGCGGTGGAACATTGACCCCGACCGCCGATGTTTATGCACTAGGACTAATTCTCTATGAGATGTTAGCCGGCAAGCCTGCCTACCCCTATACACTGCGCCGCACCGAAGACATTTACGACGAAATTCAACAGGTGAGTCCGGTACTCAGGCGTACTGATCTGCCGGTGTCGCCTCGTCGTGGTCGTAAAGGGGCAAAGGATAATGGGGATGGTGCGGACGGTCTGCTGGACATTGTGCAGCGCGCGGTACGGCATGACCATCCTAAGCGTTATAACAACGTAGCAGAGTTCCGGTTGGCGTTGTTGAACCTGTACGGCGAAGTCGTAGATAAGCGCCGTTTTGACATGAATGTATTCTTTACTGATGTGCGTCGGGTAGCGATCTACTCGATGGTCGGGCTGCTGGTGCTGTTCGTCCTGAGCATTATTATCAGCGCCATCACACACGGCTAAATCGGATGCCGGACGTGATATATCGCGTCCCTACGAACAGAAATCTTGTGTAGAGATAGCATACATGCCGTCCGCTTGTTCCCTTTTACCGATTTAATTTATCAAGTCATCAATATGCTGTGTCCGACATTGAGAAATAAAAATACCCGCACCATTGCGGGTATTTTATTTGTAATGCTATGAAACCGGGTTGTTAGCCTGCGAGTTGCGCTTTTTCCCAGTCCTGTGCCGACAAAATGGCATCCTGCGAGAGTTCCTTAGTCTGCTTGGCGAGATCGTCAATCTTTGGCTTAATTTGTGCCAGATAACGTTCGACTGCCAAACCACCGACCAAACCGATAAAGGCGGTTGTCTTGAGAATGGTCATTTGCACTTCAAGTACTGTGCTAACGACTTTTAAGATACTCGACATAGTTTCAAGGGCTTGGCCCATTGCCCGCACCTTGGCGGGGTCCATATGACGTTCTTTTGCCATCGTTTCTTATCCCTTTATCCTGATTATATCTTGGAAAATTCGCTGGCGATGTCACCGACGATTTGGGTCGCTTTTTTGTCAGCGCCTTGAATGATGTCTCCGGCTTGCTTCAAGCCGCTGCCGATCTTGCCCAAAATGCTGACAATGTCAGTTCCTTTTGGAGTGGCAATCTTTTGGATCTTCTCTTTGAACTGATCAGCATCTTCACCACGCCAGATCTCGTCAAACGGACCCGATACCATCTTCATCATTTCGTTCACAACTTCGTTCTGAACGCGGTTGAGCTGTTTGGTAATTTCAGACAGTACAGCTTCTACGATCTTCTGTACAAATTTTAGTATGCCATCTAACAAACCCATATTGGTTATTTCCTTTCATTAGGCTGGTATTAGCGAAGTTTGCTGGCGGCCTTGAGAAGCTGCTCAAGCTCAACTTCGGTGAAACGGGCTTGTTCTTCAAGCTTCTGGGCAATATCTTCAATCTTCGAGTTCAAAGTACTCTTAATGCTGGTTTGAAACTGGGTTCCAGCTTCACCAACCAATGCACCCTTTTCGATCAAACCTGCTAAAGTTTGGGTTGCTTGGATAGTCTGTCGTAATTCTTTGGCACCACGGCGCATATGGTCAACGGCCTGGCGCATTTTCGCTTCATCAAACTTAATTTCACCGCTCACAGTGATAGCTCCTTTAATTAATTACGCGTTAGGGATAGCGTTGCAGGCTTCGTCTGTGGCGTTTTTGAATGTCTGTGTGAGTTCGCCAGAGCAGCGCGAAGATGTATGCTCGAGAGCGTGTTCCAATCTTTTAAGACGGGGCATCACATCATTTCGCATGACTTGGTAAAACTTGGTTGCACCATCTGCTTTCCAGCCCTGACCTTGGTCAAGAACTTGCAGGTGATGATCCAGATCGCCAATGATCTTCTTGACGGCAGCAGCCTCGTGGCTGAAGCCTTGGGCGACCTTCTGCATATTTGCGTAATCGATAGAAACGGTATCGGCCATGTTTTAATTTCCCTTTGTGTTTTAGATGACACTCATTTCATTCTAAGTTTAAAAAAAACTATTTGTCAAGCAAGCCCAGCGACCTATTGACAAGTCAAAACAAATTGCTCACCTAATATTTTAGGTTCATAAAACGACTAATATGCCGAAAATTGACAAATTAAATACAATAGCGACTACCAGTAAATCACTTTTTTGCCAAATTTTCTAATTAACCACTCATCTAGGGAAGCAATGTTGGTGTCTCTGATGGAGGTAATGTAGCTGTTGGAGTCGGTTCGGCTGGGAAACCTTTCTGCGGCACATTGCTGATGTTGCCTTCTAATACCAAACCTTTGACTCCCGACCAAATCCAACCAGAAGAGGACTGCGGATTTTCGGGATCAATGTAATACCAGAGCTGCCCACGATAAATGGCTTGCCCTAGGATCACACCGCGCTCACCATCTTTCAAACCAATTCCTAACCGTTCATAGACCTGTCCGGGGCCTTTGCGAATAGAAACGCCGCCCAGAATATGAGCCGTGATGGTGGCTTGGGCAGCAGGTGCAAGCGCTGTCCAGCCGGTTTGAGCTGTAACACCTTCGACTTTGCTCTGTAGGGTCACGTAAGAATAAATCAGCCCATCAATCGGTGTAGATTGGCTGCTGATGACCTTTACAACCACATCTGCGGGCAGTTCAACACCGCCGTTGCTAGGCAGTGTAAAGCTGCTGCCATCACTTGACGGATAGAAAGTTACAGCCTGTGACAAGGTGATCACATCATCATCGTGCGGTGCATACAATGTTGGCGCAGCCGTGGGTGTGATACGCGCCTTGGCGGTCGCGGTTTGTTGGGCATTTGGCGTGAGTGATGGCGTATAGGTCAAAGTTGATGTACTGGTCGCTGTATCTATATAGGTCGCGGTCGGTGTATCGGTAAATGTGGCAGTCGCGGTTGGCGTAAACGTAAGTGTCGATGTCAGGCTGGGTGTGGTCGTGAATGTCGGTGAGGGCGTATAGGTTATTAGTGTCGCATTGAGCGTGACAGTGGGTGTAATAGCAGTCGGGGTTTGAGTTGGCTGTGGTGTAGACGTATCAGTATTTGTAGCTGATGGTTCTAATGTTGGACTAGATGTTATGGTTGCTGTATCAGTAGGATTGATGAACGCTGTAATAGTTGGTATCGGAGTTTTGGTTGGCATCGGTGTAGGTGTATCTGTAAAACTAGCAGCGGTAACAGTTTGGTTGAGGATAATGTCTGTAGCAAGAGCGATCTGAGTTGCGGTCAGACGGGCATTGGCGGTAGCACGAGCATTGAGTGTAGGTGTGAGAGTCCAATGGCTAGCAGTAGCGGTTTGATCAACAGCGCTACGGGCATCCGTGGCGACCGCATTGGCAGTTTGCAAAGCAATAACCGCTATTTGCGTTTGAGCAATATCGGTTTGGGCAATACCCATTTCGCCCTGAATTGTGCCTTCAATTTCGGTTGACGATAACGTTGGTGTTAGAGTAGAGGTGATAGTAACTGTAGGTGAGTTAGTTAGTGTGGGAGGCGGAAGAGTCAAACCTTGCGCCACTTGTTGGGTGAGTGTAGGGGTTTCGGCTATTCGCCTAGATTGGTTATTGAGGAGCAGTAAGGCGATTACCAGTAAAACGGCGACAAGCGCTCCGATAGACAAAAGCATACGCCGATTGGGGGGGAGATATATATTTGGTGCGATTGGTAGCGTAAGTGTATCCGGTGTTGGCGGGTTGGCAATCTCACGGGCGAGATCAGGATCGGTGATAGTAGATAGTGAATCAGGAGTAGATGCAGTAATATTACTGCCGGTATATATGTGACGTGGAGCGTGCTGAGCGAGATAATCATAAAATTCGCTACTCGGTAATTGTCCCTCACGAACATCTTCAATTTGGGTGCGAATGAAAATTTCCCAGTTTGGACTGTTTAAATCTCCTGTCAACCACAACGGATACATTGGTCTAGCATATTTTTCAGCAAGAGTGATTTCACGTTGAACCCAGCGTGAAGCATCTGATTCTGGTGTCAGTATAACTAGGAAGGCTGCACAACCTCGGAGCGCCAATACGATTGAACGCCACCAATCCTCACTGCTGTGAAGTCGACGGTTGTCAATCCAAACGTCAAATCCTTCATCGCGTAGTTTGTTTGCAAGCGCAAGTGCGTAATCTCGATTGCGGGTGCTGTAGCTGATGAAGATATGTGACATGAATAGATGTTATTACTACTCGATAATTTTAAGGAGTTTCTAAAGTAACTTCTGGAACAGGCGATAATGTAGGGGTGACAGTTGGTTCAAATGGAAAATTATTATTTATTGGCAACTTACTTATGTCACCTTCTATTGTTAACCCCGGAATATCCGCAGATATCCAACCCACTGACGACTGAGGATTTTCAAGCTTGATATAATACCAAATTTTCCCTTTATAATTTATTTTTCCCAAAATGACGGCACTTTCGCCATCTTTTAATGCAATGTGTATTGATTCATAAGTTGTTGCAGGTCCACGACGAACATTTATACCGTTCTTGATATGTGCTGTCACGCGAGGTTGGATAGCGTGAACAAGCGCTGCCCATCCAGTTTGAGCCGAAATCCCCTCGACCTTGCTTTCTAAAGTCACGTAGGAATAAATCAGCCCATCAATCGGTGTGGATTGGCTGCTGATGACCTTTACAACCGTGTCTGCTGGCAGTTCAACACCACCTGTAGTTGGCAATGTAAAGCTGCTGCCATCATCGGAAGGATAGAAGGTGACACTCTGCGATAGCGTGATGACATCATCGTTTTTCGGTGCATACAGCGTCGGCGCAGCCGTGGGTGTGATGCGAGCCTTGGCAGTCGCGGTTTGCGCGGCTTGCAGGGCATTTGGCGTGAGTGATGGCGTATAGGTCGTTGTCGGCGTAAGAGTGGTGGTGGGTGTCAGCGTTGGGCTGGGTGTTGCTGTCAAAGTGGATGTGCTGGTCGCCGTATCAGTAAAGGTCGCCGTCGCAGTGGGTGTATCGGTATACGTGGCGGTCGCCGTTGGCGTAAACGTCAACGTTGATGTCGGGCTGGGTGACGGCGTATAGGTAATCAGCGTCGCATTGAGCGTTACTGTGGGGGTGATAACCGTCGGTGTTTGAGAGGGTTGCGCTGTAGGTGTGTCGCTGGGCGCTTGGGTTGGCGGTAGTGTTGGTGTAGCCGTATGCGTAACCGATGGTTTTAAGGTCGGGCTAGCAGCCTCGGTTGCCGTATCCACCGGAATGACGAGCGCCACATCGGTTGGTGCGGTGGTCGGCGTTGATGTGTGAGTATGGGTAGCGGTCACGGTTGGTGTTGCTGTTGGAGACTTGGTGGCGCTCACACTTACAGTCGGGGTGTGCGTGGGTGACGGTAAAGGTGTGGCACTCTTGGCTAACGTTGCGCTTGGCGCAGGTGTATCGCTGGCTTGGCTGGCAATGACAGCCACCTTAGTGGGTATGGTCGTGCCAGTCGCATCCAGCTTGGTAGGTGAAGCAGCAAGAACGGTTTCAGTAGGTTCGCTGGTCGCGCTGGCAGCAATCGAAAGTGCGCCGACCGTGGGAGTTGCTGGAATGCTGGCAGGTTGGTTATTCAACAGTGCCACTCCACCGAGAATAGCCGCAATAATGACGATGCCACCAATGATGAGTGGGAGTATGCTGCGTCCACCGCTGCTTGGAGCGCTAGTCGGATTAGACGTTATCGCGGTCGGCATCTCACCGATTGGCTCAGCGATAGTTTTGCGAGAAGCAGAAGCCGCTTCCAACCGGATTAAAATCACGCTCAGATTATCAGGCGCATTGCGTTCATACACCAGTTTGATGAGCCGTTCACAGGCTTGATCGAGCGGCTGACGATGAATATTGGCGAGTAGTTCCTCATCAGGAATTTTTGACCACACACCATCCGAACACAACAGATAGGTATCGTCCGGTTGGGTTTTGAGGCGGTAAAAGTTTGGTTCGAGCAGATTCGGTTGACCGATGTACGACGAAATCTTCGTGACACGGCGGGCTTTGAATTCGTCTTTGAGGACACCGGGTTCCGGCAGGCTAACTTGATCTTCCGAGATGCGTTCAATTTCGCCACCTCGAATACGATAAAGGCGGCTGTCGCCCACGTTAAAGCCAATCGCCTCGCCATTGGGTGCGACTGCCAAACCAACGATGGTTGTGCCAATCGCATTCACGCCCTCAGCCAAGGCTTGGTCACGTACCGCGATGTTAGTATCTTGCAGCGCGTCGCCAACCCGCGTCAGCATATCCGTCTCGTCGGATTCGGCGTAGTAATAGGCAAACACGGCCTCGATAGCCGTATGGCTAGCGACCTCACCCTTGGGCAAGTTACCACCGACCCCATCCGCGACCACAAACAAGGCATGTTGGCTGGCTTGCCCCGCTTGAGGTACGCGAACACCAATCGAGTCTTGGTTGACGGCACGTTTTAAGCCGATTTCAGACCGCTGGACAACCTGTATTTGCTGCGTGATATTCTGGCTCATAGTTGTTGACCGATGAAGAGACCTATCTTAGTTATATGATAAAGCGCTGAATGCAGCAAATCGCTTGCTTACAATAGGACACGATAGATCACATATATCGTGTTCCTAACCCCCTGATTGACCCTGTTGAAAATAATCGGATGCTTTCGCGTACGGGAGGGTCTGTGACCCTCCCGCGTAAATCTTCGGTCAGCCTAGACTTGTGTCGGCTCATCCTCATAAGCTGTCGGCGCGGGCGGCAGCGTATATTGGAAGCGCATCAGGACGGCATTTTCGTCTTTCGCCAAACGAATCTCATAGGTTTTACCCGGTTCAAGCCGTCGCGGTATATTCGGTGGCAGCGGTTGTTCATCCACGAACGTACCGTTACCGCTGTTCAAATCTTCGACGGTGAAGCATCGTTCCGTGTTCTGCCACGCAAAGCGGGTGTGTTCGCGGGAAACGCCCAATCGTTCCAACGGCAGCGAATTGGTTCTGCGTCGCCCAATTGTATACTCTAATTCCATTATTGGATAAACCGGACCACTTGGCAGAAGTTCCAGTGTAGCCTTGACTCCGTTTGGTAAGCCTAGCCGCGTCACATTGGTCTTTTCCTCGGAGAAGTCCATCGGTGGCGCGGTTGGTTGTACAGGCACAGGTGGCGGAGCCGCTGCGGGTGCAGCAGGCGGCGGCACGGCAGGTGTAGTAGTCGCAGATGGAGGTGGCGCTTGCGTCTGCGGCTTGGATATGGGCGGAAGTTTCTGCGAAGTCGACATATTCTGGAACACCTTGTTCTTATCGGTGAATTCCAGTTCGATATTCGCCCCCAAGCGGATGGTCTGACCATTTTCCAGCACACGGCGTTGGGCAGGCTTCAAGCGGTCGCCGTTGATGAACGTGCCGTTGGTGCTGCCTTCATCCACGATCCAATACTGCCCGTTGGAGAATTGAATCGTCGCATGAACCGAACTCACACCCAAATCTTTGAGGTCAATCTTCACAGGGAAGTCACTGGTTCCGCCGCGTCCCATACGATAGGGCATGTCGTTACTTGTGAAGTTCCATGTGCGTCCTGCCGCTTCACTGTTGGACTGGACGACCTTCAAGCTGCCACCTTTATCGCGGAAGGTGGACTCCATCGGGATTTCGATTTGGGTTCCGCCCTCCATTTCCAGTGACGGTGCTTTACCCGCATCCGGTATAACCGCCCCACCTTTGGGCTGAGGTGAGGGTTTCTGTGGTTTGGTATAAGCTGGTTCGTAATCAAAGCGGTTGCCGCGTCCACGTCGCAGCCAGAAGAAAATCAGCGCGAACAAACCGATGACAATCAGACCAAACACAATTGCCAGTATCGGGCTGTCTTTAATCGCGCCACCCATACGATCAATCAAACCGGGTTCGGGTGTTGGCGTGGGCGGAGCAGGTTTCTTAATTTCCTTGACGGCTTGGAAGCTGGTCGGCTGCCCGTTCACATTCAGTTCAACGAAGATGTTATATTGACCTTCAGCCAATTCCGCGCCAGTACGGTCATCAATCGCTTTGACTCTCAATGGATTTTCGAAGGAGCCGCTTTGCTCAACCCGCCGGACAACTAATTTGTTCGCATCCTCAATGCGGACAGTGTAGGAATTAATTTGATCCAACTTGAAATTCGAGGTATTCAGTTGGATTTCAAATTCCTGCGAGGTCGGGTTGAAGCGAATTTCAGGAATGACGGCTGCCAGCGTAGCCGTGACTGTAGGAGCCGTAGTCGGTGTAAGCGATGGCGTAAGGCTAGGCTCTAAGCTCGGCGTTGCGGTATTAGTGCTGGTCGGCAAAGGTGTATTGGTCGGTGTGGGTGTGCGCGGTGGTGTAGTGTCTTGGCAAAAGTCCGCCGAAAGTGGGGTCTTTTCGTCCGCTGCCAAAGCACGGATACATACCGTCCATACTGAAGCGGAAACATCGTTTAAGGAGGTTAAAACGCCCGCCGCAGCCTCATCCGGCGTGACATGTCGCCGTCCATAAGGTTGTCCCAATAAAATGCCGGTGGCTTTGTCTTTGATGGTGATCTCATAGAAACCAATATCACCATCACCTTCACGGGTCACTTCAAACACCATCGCATTCTTTGCCACATCAAGGTTGAGGTTGATGCCCAGATCCAGCGGCACAGGCGTATTGGTCGGCGTGGGTGTCAGGCTGGGTGTCACGGTGAGGGTTGACGTAGGCAGCGGTGTATCGGTTGGTGTGGGCGTGGGTGTCGGGATAAAGCAGGTTTTGTTCAGGATGACGTTGCTAATCACACCCGTAGAATTGGATGACGGTTGGCTAATGGCGACCGTTATCGCGCCCGAATACGTTCCGGCTGGCAAACAGATGTTATCAAACGTCGCTTCTTTTTGGCTGGCAAGGGTGTTGATAACCTTCTGGAAGACACTCGCGATTTCATTGATGCCGCCCGCGTTGGCGATACCACCTGTGCGATCCGACATATTTTTGAGAGTGGTAAAGTCGGTCTTGGCGTTGCCCGTCAAGCCGATGGTGTAAATCGGTGTTTGTTGGCTGTCATTGGCGTTTTTAATGACGGTATCTTCAGTCGCTTTGCTGCATGGCTTTTTGCCGAATTGGTCTTCATCCACGCCATCAGTAAAAAGTACAACTGCACGTCTGCCTGCTGGAGCAATTTTTAGTGCATCAACAGCGGCTGAAGCAGCGTCATATAAGCAGGTTCCACCTTTAAATTGGTCGTTGGTCATGCCGCCAATCGCGTTATTGAGCGATCCTTTATCAGTCGTAAAACTGGTGATTGGCGGGATTTGTTGGGTAAAGCGCAAAATGGCGATGTTCGTGCCATCCGGTGCGCCGTTGATGGCGGCGAGTGCGGCTTCGCGTAGTTTGGGCGCGTTACTTTGCATACTGTTGCTGTTATCCAGCACCAGCACAATGTAAAACGGTGTTGTTGGTTTATCGACTTTGGAAGCCGTAAAGGTTTGATTATTCAGAATCATCTGTGCGGAGGCAATCGACGGGCTGGGGATTGCATTATTTTGCCCATCAAACAGTGTGAAATATATGTTGACGGTCTGGTTCTTGTCTGATTCGCTGGCGACCTCTGCATAATTGACTGTTAATTTCACCTCTTGCTGGGCGAACACCGGCAGAGCAAAAATAAAACAGACCCACAACAGAGCCACGCTGAAAATACGGCGGAAACGACCGGACATATCTGCCCCCTTGAGACATATAAGGGTTGTAAAGAATGGTTTCTCAGAAAGGATTATTTTTATCTTACCCGAATTGGGCAGCAAAATCGACTACCTGAGATGACAATTCTTATTGTCGCTGAGGTATGGGTTTATGGCAAATCGTGCGTTTTGGGGTCACGTTCTTTATGCAGGATATTATTTCTCAACCCCAATATCCTGTTTTGTAGGGGAGGGATTCATCCCTCCCGTGAACCAACTATTTAGAGTGAGAGCCGATCATGCTTTCTGCGCCACTACAAACATGATGTCGTATAAGTTCAACGGAATATAGCTGCCCATAAACGGCAGGCGTTCAATTTGGCTCTGTAAGCGCAGCCGCCACTGCGAGTCCGGCTTGTTCCATGTGATGATTTGCGCCATCTGCCTCACGCTGCGGTAATAGCTGACATGGGAGAAATGTACTACCTTCAAGCCGTGTGCTTCTAGCAAATAGGTGATGGATTGCTTGGAGAAGTAGTGCAGATGCGCCGGAATAATCATACGCCACGAGGTTTTTTGAATCTTGGGCATTAAAGCATCCAAATCGGCGGTGGTCAGCGCCAGATACCCACCCGGTTTCAGCGCTTCCACACTTTTGGAAATGGCTAAAGCCGGATCATAAAGATGCTCAATCGTGTCCCACATCGTAACAACATCGTAAGTATTTGGTTCGGGAGGATTGCTTTCAAAGTCGCCCTGCTCGACCGGCAGATGTAAGGTGTCTCGCGCATAAGCAATAGCTGCTTCCGAGAAATCGACCCCTTTGACTTGCCAATATTGCTGCGCCAATTCGAGGAAAAAGCCGTAAGCACAACCGGCCTCAAACAGTTTGCCGCCAGTGCTGTATTTGCGAAGGCTGGCGATACGATGCTTGAAGTGAAGCTGCGTACCGACTTTATCCGCCAGATAATCCGTGTAGGCTTTGCGTCCGTTCCAATAATCAGCGGCATAGATGGCAGCCAGTTCTTCCAGTGTGGGCAACTGCTTGACGAAGCCTAATCCACAAACTGAACAACGAGCAATATTCGACATATCCCACAGGTCAGTTTGGTTTTTGTCGTTTCCGCAGACTGGACAGGCTCTCATAACTTTTCCTCGATTTGAACAGTACGCCAATAGGCGAGTACATCTGACAACGATTGCTTCAGCGACACTTGTGGCTTCCAGCCTGTCGTGGCAGCCAGTTTATCATGTGAGCCAATTTGGATTGGCACAGTATTTTTGGTGATGTTAGGGCGCAGTTGGATTTCAATCGGTTGACTGCTCGTGCTAATCATCTCGTCCAGCAAATCGCTGATGGGAATCGCTTGCGCCGAGGCAAGGTTATAAGCTTCCCCTGCTTTGCCAGTATTTGCCAAACCGACTAATGCACTGATCGCATCCTGCACATCCAAAAAGTCGCGTTTGGCGCTCAGGTCGCCTACACGAATGATTGGCTCTTGCAACCCGCGTTCAATCGCCACGATTTGCTTTGCAAAGTCCGAGGCGACCAAGCCTTTGGGCAGGCCGTAACCCATCAGGTTGAACGGACACACTCGCACCACATCCAACTTGTACTGCACATGATACTGATAACCGATGAGATGCTGCGTCGCTTTGCTAACCCCATAAGGATTGACCGGAAGAAGCGCACTGTCCTCGTGAATCACACCATCATCGGCTTCTGCAATGCCATACATGGCGCTGGACGTGACCAGCACAACACGCGCGTTCGGCACAGCTTTTCTTGTCGCTTCCAATAGATTAAGTGTCCCACTGACGTTCACTCGCAGATAATCGTCTGCGGTGGCGCTAGGCGCAGCGGCGGGTGTGAGCGCGGCGATGTGAAAAATAACGTCCGGTTTGGATTGGCTGACGATCTCCGCTAGGTGTTCTGCATCATTGATGTCACAGGCCAATAAACGATCTTGTGCCTGTCGTGCCGTTCCAGTGACTTCCCAGCCGAGAGCTTCTAAACGTTGTAGGAGATGCCCACCTAAAAAGCCAGCAGCGCCCGTAACCAGCGCCTTTCTTGCCACCATTATTGATCTTCATCCGGTTTGTGCGGCAGGATTTGGCTCTTGATATGGTCGATGTCATCCAGCGCTTTTTGATAATCTTCCGGGCGACCAATATCCAGCCAATAACCATCGGTAAAGGGATAAGCTTTGACCGGCTTGTTATCGGCAATCAACGCTTTAATCAGGTCGGGAATATCGAACGGTTTATCCGCTGGAATATATTCCAACACTTCTGGTTGCAGCACAGAGATACCCATGCTCACTCTAAAATCGTAGCTTGGCTTTTCGGTATAACTGTTGACGTTAAATTCGTCGTCCGTGCCGATAACGCCCAGTGTAATCTGAGTGTGGCGCACAATCGTCGAAATGGTTGCCAGCGATTGATGCTGTTTATGGAACTGAATCAGATCACCCATATTCAGCGAAGTCAGCAAATCGCCGTTCATAATCAGGAAGGTGTCATCCAGACCTTTCACTAACTTGAGCGGGCCAGCCGTACCGAGTGGTGTGGTTTCCATCGAGTAAGTGACGTTCAATCCGAAGCGCGAACCATCGCCGACATACGCCTGAATCAGCGAGGCCAAATAACCAACGGCAATCACCACATCGCTCACGCCGTAAACCTTGAGCTGTCGCAGCAAAATTTCAAGGATCGGCATATCCCCGACAGGCATCAGCGGCTTGGGCAAGACGTTGGTGTAAGGTGCGAGGCGTGTTCCGCGTCCACCCGCCAATACGACGGCTTTCATAGTTTGCTATACTCCATTTTGTCTGTGTTCCAATTAAACCGCGTATTCTTTCGGGCGATAAAGCGCGATATTCTGTCGTATCCATTCAATTGTTTGCGCTAAACCCTCGTCCAACGAAATTCGGTTGCTCCAACCTGTTGCCTCTCGCATGAAGCTGCTTTCCGCCAATAAACGCTCAACTTCACTTTTGCCGGGACGCAGCCGTTCAGCGTCCTGAACAATTTTGACATCGCGACCGATCATGGCGATGATCTTTTGCGCCAAATCCCCAACCGAGATTTCCGTACCTGTTCCGATGTTAGTGCTGCGTCCGAGGAGTTCTTTAACGCCTACCGCGTGCATCATGCCATCAACCGTATCCAGTACGAAATTCAGGTCGCGAGTGGGTAATAAGCTGCCGAGATGAATTTCATCTCGGGTCAGTGCTTGCGTGATGATCGACGGGATTACCGCGCGGGCAGATTGGCGTGGGCCATAGGTGTTGAAAGGGCGTATGGTCGCAACCGGAACACCGAAGGAACGGTAATAACTCTCAGCAATTTTTTCCGCGCCGATCTTACTAGCGGAGTAAGGTGACTGCCCCTGTAACGGATGCTTCTCGTCTATAGGCACATAAAGCGCCGTGCCATAAACTTCACTCGATGAGATATTGACCATGTACTCGATGCCTTGCTGATGGGCCGCTTCGAGTACGTAAGTTGTTCCCATGACATTGGTTTGAACCACATGAATCGGGTTGACGTAGGAGTAGGGAATCGCGATCAGCGCCCCCAGATGGAAAATGACATCCACTCCCTTCACAGCATTCGCCACCGCCTGCGGATCGGTCAAATCACCAAAGACAATTTCCAGTTTGTCGCGTACTTCCGGCGAGAAAGTCGCGATAAAACCCTGATCGCCTTTGGAGTTATAGCGAATGAAAGCGCGGACGGATGCCCCTGCCATCACCAGTTGTTCGGTCAGGTGACTGCCGATGAAACCTGCTGCACCTGTCACCAGTACTTTGCGCTTATTCCAGTCGATCAATTTGCATATCCTTTAATTCTTCAGGCTCAATCGTTTGAGGCTGTGGTTTATCGAGTGTACTCAAGCGCCTGTTCACGAAGTACAACGGTCGCCGTTTGCTTTCCTGAAACGTCATCCCGACATAATAACCGATGAGTCCCAGTGTCAACATCTGTGCGCCACCGATGACCAATATCGCCAGCATCATTGATGTCCAACCGGGTGGGAGTCCTTCTTTGCCAACGGTAATGAGTGTCAGTAGTACATAGGCAATTTGGATAACAGCAACGATTAATAAACCAAAGCCAAAAGCGATCACCAGATTAATTGGCACAATCGAAAACGAGAAAATCGCGTCGGTCGCTAACCGAATACGCTTCCGAAAACTAAACTTTGACCGTCCCGCCATACGTGGTGGCGCATCAAATGGAATAATCGTTTGCTGAAAACCCATCCAGCTAATCATGCCGCGTAAGAAACGGTGCTGCTCTTTGAGGCCGCGAATGTCCTGAACAACCTCTTTGCTCAACAGCCGGAAGTCCGCCGAGTCAGGCACAATCTCGGATTCGCTGAGGCGGTTGATGAGCTGGTAAAAGGTCTTCGAGAATAGTTTTTGGAAGTAGCTGATTTCGCCTGTCGAACGCCGCTGCGTCAGCACAACATCGTTCCCTTGCTCATAAGCTGCGATTAGCACTGGCAGGAGACTCGGCGGATGCTGCCCGTCACCGTCCATCGTAATGACCACATCTCCGGCTGCGAAATCCAGACCTGCGGTTAACGCCGCCTGATGCCCATAATTACGGCTGAGTTCCAACAATTTAATCTTGTCGTTTTGAGCGTGGAGTTGCTTGATAATGCTTGAGGTCTGGTCGGTTGATCCACCTGCCACGTACCACACCTCGTAGTCATGCGGCGTGGCCTGAAGCACTTTCACCAAGGACTCATTGAATGCGGGCAAGGCATCTTCTTCATTGAATATGGGGACAACGATACTAATTAACATAGCTGACTGGTCTTCGGCAAAGATTGTGTGCGGGCGATTAAGATCATAAAATGAATTCGGGTGAAGGGTAAATGATTGGGTTCATTTTTGCAATATTGCCGAATGAATGGACTAAAGTCAAGGCGGCAAGACTTGTAATGGCAGACGATGTGCCTGATTCAGTTGTTGGGTAATCGAAACTCAGGCACAATAGATGGCTGTGATGCTAGCCGAATTGGAGCCGCCTTGGATGCCATTATATTAGCCGGGGGCAAGGGTACACGCATGATGCCCTTGACCGCTACAACCCCTAAACCGCTTCTTCTCGTACAGGGCAGCCCAATCTTAGAATGGTCGCTCATGAGTCTTCCGAAACAAGTCGATCATGTGATGGTGGTCGTCAATTACTTGAAGGAACAGGTCGCGGAGTATATGCAGCGGCAGAACATTATCCACAGCTATTCACTGGTTGAACAGCAGCCGAAACCGCTGGGTACAGGTCATGCGGTGCAGTGCTGCCGACCGTATTTGCACTCCTCTGAGTTTATGGTTCTCAACGGCGATGATCTTTATGACAGCACTTCATTACAGCAATTAGCCGCGCAACCCATCGCCATTCTTGGCGCAACCCGCTATAACGCATCAAAATGGGGTGTGCTGGTCGTGGGTCAGAATAACAAGCTAAGTCGTATTCACGAAAAACCGCCCGAAGGCATCTACCCAAATCCGGTACTTGTGAATGCTGGTGCTTATAAGTTTGATAGCCGTATTTTCGACTATGAACTGCCACTTTCCTCACGCGGTGAATACGAAATTACCGATTATATGACCTATCTTGCGACCAGCGCCGAAGTCAACATCGTACCGGGTCAATTCTGGAATCCAATTGGTACGCCGCAGGACTTGGAACGGTCGCAATCACTCGACATTGAATCGTGGATAAACCCTCAATCACGTTAAACTGATGAACGTTTTCTGTGCTTTTGCTCCCCTCTGCCATGAAATGGAGAGGGGTTGGGGGTGAGGATTTGAGCGAGAACTTACAAAACCATCGTCGTGTGAGTTTGCAGGGCTGGGCGGGGTTCTGTATTCGCCAACACTATTGCTTTGCTTGACAGCGCCATGCTATCATTACCCCTTCCAACCACCCGACATGAAGGGAAATGAGCGCACTGACGCTGACTATGCAACGTATATATGAAGCTGCCGATAACCGCATCAATCGCACCTTAAAAGATCATTTGCTCTTCGCTTGGGAATATCGGGCTTTCTTTGTTTATTGGGTGCGGCGCGGCATTATCACCCGTTACAGCCAAACCTCGGTTGGCCTATTATGGGCGGTTCTGCAACCCTTGCTGTCGAGTCTGGTTTATATCATCGTTTTCTCGTTTATCGCCCGCGTTTCCACCAATCCTGTACCTTACCCGCTGTTCGTAGTGACCAGTCTGGTTCTATGGAGCTTCTGGCAGCGGATTGTTTTCAGCGGATCGGCTTCTGTTGTCAGCAATTTGGATATTGTGACGCGTGTCAGCTTCCCGCGTGAATTTTTACCGATTGGTGTCGCGGCTGAAGCCTTCGTTGATCTAGCCATTGGCTTGGTGATTGTGGCGGTTTTATTTGTGGTCTATCACCAACCCGTCACACCCTATATCCTGTTGGCGCTTCCCATTTTTCTTATTCACGGATGCCTTGCTTTAGGGGTGGCGTTTTTGCTGGCGGGTGTCTCATCTTATATTCGTGATTTATTCCAAATTCTGCCCATTTTGCTGCAATTACTGCTCTATGTGAGTCCGGTTCTTTATCCCATCAATGCGGTTCCAGATAGCATCAGAGCGCTTTACTTTATTAACCCGTTAGGGCCAATTTTTGCGGCTTATCAAGAAACGATTTTGTTTGGGCGCTTCACCTATGGCCGCGAAATGCTCATCGTGACGATTTTCGCGGCCATTGTGTTGGTGATTGGCTATCGCGTTTTCAAGCGCACCGAGTGGCGATTTGCCGATACGCTCTAAACTCAGTCGCCTAAACCCATCTCTATTTTTTGAAAGAAATTCCAATTCACATGACTGATGCTATTCAAGTCCAGAATGTTTATAAACAATACAATTCGATAGGTACACTGCGCCTGAAAACCTTCGCGCAGGATATGGCTCGTTTATTCCGCAGAACATCTGCAAGGGTGCGAACCACTACCAACGCCGAGCCGCGCTACGTGTTGAACAATATTGATTTCAACCTTGAACAAGGGAGATCCTTGGGACTCATTGGTCATAACGGTTCTGGTAAAACCACCTTGTTACGCTTGTTGGCGGGGGTATCGCTGCCAACCAGAGGTCGCATCCGTGTAGTAGGCAAAGTTGCGCCGCTGCTAGCCTTGGGCGCAGGTTTCCATCCTGACCTAACCGGACACGAAAACCTGTTTTTGAATTGTACGTTGATGGGCTTAAGCCGTAAGCAGTCTTTGGATCGTATTGATCAAATTATTACTTTTGCCGATATTGGGGATTATATCGAAGTACCGATCAAACTGTATTCATCCGGTATGTTGGCACGCTTGGGTTTTGCTGCCGCTATCCATATGAACCCTGAGGTCATCCTCTTGGATGAAGTGCTATCCGTTGGTGATTACATTTTCGGGATTAAAGCCAACACCGCCATTCGTGAATTTGCAGGGAAAGGCACATTGGTATTCGTCTCACATGATCTCAACTCGGTCGAAAAATTGTGTGAACGCGTCATCTGGATGGATCATGGTCAGGTACGCGCAGATGGAAATGCCTCGGAAGTCATCGCAGGCTACATGAAAGATCAGCAGCGAGAGCTTAATGTTAGTTATGGATTAAAAGAAAAAACCGAAACGGATGGCGGTATTGCAGCCGATAAACGGATGATTGACCCGCGTGTCCAAATCCATTCGGTCAGCATTCATGGTAGTGATGGTGCTGAGAAGTCTCAATTTGAATTTGGCGAAACGATTGTGTTACGCTGCCACATCCATTTGGCATCGCCCATAAAGGATTTGCGAGTGGTGATCGGCATCATCGATATAAACAGTCGCGCAGTCATCACCGCCTGCGATAATCAGCAGCTTGACCCGCTGGGTCTGAAGGCTGGTGATTTGGTTCTGGAAGCGGTTTTTCCTGCGACTTATATTCGACCACGCGGGTTGGGTGTTTTAGTGACCACCTCGAACCCGGTTGATTTATTGGAACTCGCGTCGTGGAAAGATATTGGCCCACGCTTTTTTACCATAGGCGCGCGTCGTGATGCTGAACATCATTATTATGCGCCACAGGCCGATTTGGTCTATACACCCAATGTTGAGATGCGTGTCCTCTCGTAGGACTAACAAGCTTTATCGCCTCGTCCCGTAAATAGGTCGATAACCCTGCAAATTGAAGAACGCCGCAATTTGTGACCGTCAATTTATGACATCGGGCAATTTTGCGAATACGTTAACCTTTATGATCTTGGTTTAATTTCGGTTAACCCGACAAACCATTCTCCAACCTCTTACCAACTTGTCCAACACACTTGCTCCCTCAAAATGGTTAATGCCAATCGCTCGAAACAGTTACAAAATGTTCTTCCAAATGGTAAGCCCTTGCCTGTCGTATTCTGCTAAACTGTTGTTATCGTAGCGTCATTCTGTCTCGGAGTCGTTGTGTCAAAACACTTTGCATTTCTTTCTGTGTCTTTGGGTCATTGCGCCTTTGTGTTACAAATGCATTTCCACTTTGCATTTTCGGCGGATTGCTCACTCACAGCCGCCATGCAAATGCAACAACTGCACAGCGGCAGCATCAGCCGAGCCAGCCGCTGCACTTGTGTCATTTCAGCGGCATCAGCCGAGCCTCCCGCCAGTCGAAATTGTCAATTCAGCGGTTTCTCGGCTGCTTCCCGCCCGCCATTTCAGCGGGAAATGTGCGAATTGTGCAACAACTGCAACAGCTTTATCATTTGGTGCGTGACGCGGCGATTTCCTCAAAAATTTCGAGAAACTCCTGCGCCATCTTGTGCCACGTTTTCTTGGCTATAAATTCTGAAGCTCGACCAACCCGCGCTTTGGTTTCTTCTGGATTGTTCAGTGTGTACTCAATCGCATCCGCCAGCGCCACCGGATCATCCAATGGAACCATCAAAGCAACATCGCCATTCGGCCCAAGTTCTTCCGTGTTTTGTGGGATAGTCGAGCAGATAACAGGCGCACCATAAAGCATCGACTCGGTTATCATCCCATGAACAGTGGACTCAGATCGTGACATGCTTATACCAATGGTTGCGCCACCATACACAGCCGGTAAATCATCTTCTGAGATGTAATCGGCAATAATCAAATCTTTGCCAATTTCCCAATAACCGTCGGCAATCATCTTTTGTAATACCGCCAGATATTCGGTCACGGCCTCACCCCTCAGTAGGGTAAGCGCATCCGTTCCCCCTAAAACCAGCGGAGGAACATCGAAGCCTCGCCAGTGCAAAATTTGCATGGCTTGGAAAATGGCAATGTTGTTCTTATGTGTCCCTTGATAGCCGGAATTGAAAAGATAGCGTTCTGGCAGTCCTAGTTTGGCTTTGATGCGCTCTTTTTCCTCTTGCTGAGGCGCATCCCATCGGATCACCAGAGGCGAAGGACGCACGATACGCGTGTTCTCGAACGGAATACCGTAACGCTTAATGGCTTCATCCCGAATGTATTCTGAGCCAAACACGATAATCTGAGCCAGTTTCCCCCATAACACCATCTCGCGCGAAATCGAATGGGCGTTTTCAGCCCAAACCTCGGTAAACTCGTGTGCCAGATCATACATGGTGATGGCGACTGGCTGCCGTTTCAGCCCTTTTATTGGTGTGTTAGGCGAGATCAATCGGAAAGGATTACCAAACAAGAGTGCCTCATATTGGGAAGCGATCTTTTCCAACTCCCGTATCGTTAAGTAATCACGAAATGGTGGTCGCCGTGTTTCAATTAACTTTGGAACTTTGGGTGGTTTGGGTAGTTCAGCTAGGTAATTGGAGACTTGGTCAGTCGTCAATCCCTCCGGCTCATCAACAAATAGATGTTTTAATATAGGCAGTTCTAAGGCACGTCTGCCAATACGTGCGTCTTTAAGAACCTTGTAAAACACAGTTCCCTTCGGGCGTAATCGGCGCTGGTTCACTGCTTCATAGACATATTGCAAAGGGAAAATGACCGCTTCCGCGATAATCCGTATCGGTCGGTGGTTGAGATAAATAGCGGATGTGCGCCATTTTTTGAGTTGATTATTTTGCCGTAAATTTCGAATGGCTTGTGCTGCCGCTGATGGTTTAGAAATCACTCTGAAATGGAGGTTGGAATGAGGCTGATATTCCCACTTGAGTGAAGGATAACCATGCTCACCGATCAACGGAGATCCCCAGATGAGATCAAATTTCCAGTTGGAGGACTCAACGAGGCTTGCGGCTGTATCGAGCAAGCCAGTAATGTATTTATAAACGCCGCCGAAAGGCCACATGAGTACATAAACACCAATCCGTCGCCCATTTTTAGATGGGACTGGTGGTGGTGGAAGCGGTTTCTTCTCTAACGGTTTCCATTGGGCAAAAGGCGGTAAATCTGGAATATAAGCGGTGTTCATGATGTTATTCAGGAACTGGTCTTTCCAGACTTGGCGCACATAAGCTGGCTGGAAAGTGTCAAGCACGGGTGACTGGCTCTCGATCACCAAGCGTGTAAAGGCTTCATCGCCGTCGAGGATGCGCTGTAATTTTTGTTCGGCCTCTTCATAGCTATCACACGCCCCCGGTTTATCCCTACCCATGAAGGCTTCGACTAAACCACCCTTCATGTAAATCAGTGGCATTCCATAGACCACCGCTTCAAGTGGATGATAGTGTAAATGACGCGGTTCACGGCTGTGGTAAAACATCACCCGCATTTCACGATACCAACTTTGCATTTGGTCATCACTAACGTAACCTGCGACATGTGGGTCACCAACAGGTACTGGTTGATTTCCGGCAATCAAATGCGGCAGATGACCGAGGTGGTTATTAAATTCCTGATAGATTTTGCCGTAATATTCGGGGTTACTGCCAATACGCGGGCAGAAGAAGAGTACACGTTTATCATTCCCGACCCATTGGTTAGTCGCTCGCCATGTGCGATCCGGTAGGGTTAAAGGCAGTGTTATTGCTCGATTCTGGAGCGCTGGAATTTCAAATTCGGTGATGCTGTCGTAGGCAGGTGTAAACCAGAAACGATATTGCTTTTGCTTGAAGGACTTCCAAAAACTTTTCCCGCCGAAATAGGTAAAAAGTTGAGTGTAGTTATTGGGAGTCTCCCGTCCAAATACCCGGACTACAATACGCCCTGAGTAGCTAGCCATGATCCCATTCAAAAGCGGTAAAGAAACACCACCGACAATGACCGTTCCAAAATAACCATCTAATAGTCCGGCAATATCCGGTGGAATCCCGTCATTATAAAAATTGTGTCGGTTAAGTCGGTTGAGAACCCAGTTGGGAAGGGTCGAGTTTTCGTCTTCAGAGAAGTCCACTGACATCGAACGCGTCGTATCAATCGACTGGTCAGTTACATCTTTACTGACCGGAACTTCCTTACTGGTATAAACTTCCAGACCGAGTTCACGTATCATCGGGACTTCAGAATCACGCAAAGTGGTGTGGTTCATTAACCATGCCACCCGTTCTTCGCGGCTTCGCATCACATGGTCGCGCTGGCGCGGACGTGTTTCCCATGGTGACTCGCTGACTGATTTGAAGATGTCGAGGTATTCACGGGCGACATCTTCTTGCGTTCGTTGACCAATGAAGGCACGGGCTTTTTCGGCACGGGTTTGGGCAACCGTTTCGTTATTGAGTACATTGGTAATCTGTGCTGCGAGTTCTGTGGGCTCATTGGGTTCAAAACTGAGACTATAGGCATTATCCGTACCTAAACGCTCGGTAACAGCCGGAATGCGAGCATGAATTAACGGCCTACCCAAAGCCATCGTATTGAGCATCAAATAGCTCAAACCTGCTTCGGACTTGGAAGGCGCAATAACCACCGTTGCCCCCGCGATTAGTGCCGGAATATCAGCTTGATCGACCACGCCCAAATCATGGACATCGGTTAGCCCTAATTCGCTAATGCGTGCGCGTACTCGTTCACCATACTGCTGATGCGCGATATTTTCGGACAAGACATCATCAAAGGTATAACCTGCCGTTACCAATGGCAGAGATGGCAGTCCTTTAGCTTTGAGGATGCCTAATGCCTCAATTAAGACGGCTCCGTTTTTGCGACGCGATAACCAACCCAAGGAAAACATGTACTTTTCAGGCAGGCCATATTTCTGGCGTATATCGCTTGTTGGAAGGGTTGTGGTTACGGTTGGCGCTTGGTGAACCACATGAGTGCGCTCACGAGGAAAGCCATACAGCGCAATTGCCCGTTCACGTACATATTCGCTGGAAAAAACAAAGGCACTGCCCAACTTGGCGAATTTTGCGGCCTCTTTGCGATACTGGTCGGTGATGCTGCCGTAATCCACATCCTCAAATTCGAGGTCATGGATACTGATTACTACAGGCGCAGGAATGGGTAAGGTTGAACCCAGTGGAATATTGCCCCAAGGTGATGGCAAATAGAGTATGTCGAATGATGGGCTGTTTTCATCCACGAGCTGGCGAAATTCTCGTAGGTCAGCGTTGAGATTCAGTTCTTCCGAGGGTGATTTTTCTGGCTGGACGAGCGCTTTAAAGGCTGACTTCGACCAATCAATAGGTTGTTGAAAGTTGTTGTTGGGTTTACCGAGGATCGAAAGCTGCCAACCCGCATCGGACAGTATTTGTTCAAGCGCCGCACTGATGCGCGACGTAAAGGTTTCTACGCCACCGGGGGCAAGGGTGGCGGCATATATCATCACTTTTTTGGGCATAGGGTTATGAGTTCGTTCTTTGATTTCTGACTCAGGAAAGGGCAATTTTACATGAAAAGGGAAGCATCAGCCATACGACGAACGTGAACGCGTCGCTGTCGCCTATTCAAGCAATGGTGTGTCATTTATAATCGGCTTGTTCATTGAAGTGTTCCAAATTTTACAAAACAAGATCATTGATTGTGGCAATTTAATGCGTGTTCTCATCTGGTGTCCTTATGTGAATTTGGGTGGTGGCAAACGGCTGCTTGCGCCTATTACGACCGCTTTGGCAAAACATCCTGAAATCGAGATGGTACGCCTTGCTATCCCCGATACCGCTGCGGATGTCTTGCCTCAACCAACCGATAAAATTGAAGTTGTCCGGCTCACTGCGGCACAATGTCGCGGTTGGCTCGACAAAGACAAATGGCGGTCACAACCAAGCAAGTTGCGGTCGATACGGGCGTGGGTCAATTATCAACCGGATCGGATAGCCGTTCGTGGGCTGCTGGGCGAATTACAAAAAGATATGGATGTGGTCTACATTTTCTGGCCTCACAGCATCCCTTTCTATGAATTTAGCATACCCAGCGTTTGCATGTTCCAAGATGTGACTTCGCTGGATTATCCTGAGATATTGGGTAGCAAAGCGGTTGCGGCAGAAAAGATCAACCTCGGCAAGTGGCTCCAAGAGAGTACGATGTTGGTGGTGTCATCACTCAACACAGCGCGGCGCATCGAGAAGCATTATGGTATTCCCGTAGATCGTTTCCACATGCTGTCATATCATAATATTGTGTTGGATGAGGTTCAACAGGATAAAGTGGCTGGGACTCCGAGCGCAGCTATCGCAGCCTTGCCCGCTCGTTATGTGTTTTATCCGGCGAACATCACCGTACACAAAAATCATGAAACACTGCTGGTCGCTTGGGCGCATTTTGCCCGTCGCCAAGAACTGCCGTTGGTTTTGGTGGGCGAAGGCATCCAGATTTTAAGCCCTGAGAATCAAACGTTTCCCGGCAAGCATTGGCGCGAAGATACCTTGCGCGGCCTGAAGAACCGTTTGGAGTTGGTATCAGGACATGATTTTCATGCTTTTGGATATGTCAGTGACAGTGATCTCATTTACCTGATGAATCACGCTACCGCACTGATTATGCCCACCCATACCGAAGGCTTTGGGCTGCCGGTTTTGGAGGCGTTGGCGCGTGGCGTTCCGGTTTTGTGTTCGGATATTCCGGTTCTGCACGAAACGTTGGTTGGACGCAGCGCGGATGTGCTGTGGTTCGATCCTTATTTACCGGAAGATATTGTGAGCAAGGTGAATAGCCTCCTCGATAATACTGACCATTACAGGCAATCAGCCGAAGCAGGGCGTAATGATCCGCGTCCTAATTGGCCTGATACAGCCGAACAGTACGTGCAGGTGTTTAAAACAGCCCTGAAAACACAAAAATAATCTCATGCGCTTATTGATCTGGTGTCCACATGTCAACCTCGGTGGTGGTAAACGGTTGCTCACACGTTTGACGGGCGCTATCGCCGCGCAACCGACGATTAGCCATGTACGGTTGGCGCTGCCTGCTGCCGCTGCGGATGGCTTGAGTTTCAACACCGATAAGGTTGAAATCGTGCGGCTGAGTCCGGCACAATCCGGTGGCTGGATGGCAAAAGAAGGCTGGCGGGCTGAGTCAAATCCATTCCGTGTCGTTCGCAGTCGAGCGCGTTACCTGCGTTATCAGACAACTGCGCCGGGATTATTTCACTCACTTGAGCAGGATGTTGATGCGGTCTACGTCTTCTGGCCTCATCTAGTCCCCTTTTATCCATTTGAAAAACCGATCATTTGCACGTTTCAGGATGTAACGCTGCTCGATTACCCTGAAATTTTGGGTGGGCGAGTGACCGTATTGGAACAGGAACGCGCACGAGATTGGCTGACGCGTTCACGCGCTATCATCGTATCATCCGACCACACAACTGACCGTTTGAGGCATCATTCCCAACTGCCGCTTACTAATCTGCACCGCGTTTACCATAACATCTTGTTAGACGAATCATTGCCCTCAGATGACACATCGCTACTACCGGATAGCTTAGCAGGACTTCCGCCTCAATATTTTCTGTATCCTGCCAACATCAATGCCCATAAGAACCATGAAAATCTTCTCCTAGCGTGGGCGCGATTTGCGCGTCGGCAAGAGTATCCGTTGGTGTTGGTGGGTGAGGGCGTTGACGTGATGGGCGCTAATCACTCTATGAGCGCTAACCACTACTGGCGGCAGGATGTTCTTCAAGGATTGATGAAGCGTTTGGGCTTGGTCGCAGGGCGTGATGTGTATACGTTTGGTTATGTGTCCAATGCTGACCTCAACCACATTCAACGACGGGCAGCAGCCATCATTATGCCCAGCTTATCTGAAGGTGGTGGCAGTTATCCGGTCGAGGAAGCACTGGCGCTGGGTATTCCAGTAGTATGTTCAGATATTCCTGTGATGAGTGAAACCTTAGCAGGTCGAGATAATGCTGTGTGCTGGTTCGATCCCCACTCGCCAGATGAAATCGTCAACGGTGTTAATACACTGCTGGGGAACTACGATCACTATAAACAGGCTGCTCAAGCGGCGAGCAAGACAATAAGAGCATCGTGGTTGGATGTGGGTGTCCAATACGTGCAGGTGTTTGAAACAGCGGTTAATAAGCCTCATCAATCTCCGTAACGATAACGTCGCGCTTGCCACAACAAACGCAGTTGCAGCATGAGCAAATGAGGTAAGGTTATCAATCGTTGTCTACGTGAATTACCTGTTGATGAAGCGATTTTGCTGACCTGATCCAGTAGTGGCAGCATATGGACAGCAATGCATGTCTTAGCAAATCGTTTATCAAGTGTCTTTGAAGCCTCATCACAGCTAATTCCGGCTGTAGTCAGCACACCAGCCCAACCCACACGGGTTTGCGCCCAAGTAAAGTGTGCGGCTCGTTCTAAGCCTAATGCGATGAGTTGAGCGCGCTTTTCGGGCAGTGTGACTGTGATCGCCTTCAGCCAATCGACAGGGTTTTCACTATCAACGTAAATGCCTGCCTGCCCAACCATTTCGGGGATAGATGCTAAGGGCGCACAGATCACCGGACATCCTTGCTGCATCGCTTCGAGCATAGGCATCCCGAAGCCTTCATATTGCGAGACAAACAACAGCGCTTCGGCATTCCGGTAGAGGGTAATCAACTGCGAGTCATCCACATAACCGAGGTCATGAATGCGTTCTGGTGGGCAGTTATATTTGGACGCTAAAGCCTGCAAGTTCTGGCGGTCTTGTGCTGTCCGGCCTCCGGTCATGACCAGATGAATATCGGGCTGCTGCTCGCATAAAAGACCCATGATACGAAATAACAGTTCGTGACGTTTATGAGGCCAAACGTTGGCAGGATAGTACACATAACGAGCGGGCAAGTCGGGAACGGGTGATGCCTGAGGCGCAGTCTGCGAATCTGCTCCTAAGCCCACGACCGCGATTTGCTCCGGTTGGAGTGACGTGTGATGAAGTAGACGTTCCCGCGCATGTTCTGAAAGGGTGATGACCCGAAAAGCCTGCTTGAGGTGGGCATAAACGGTTTGACGGTAAGCTAAATCAACCGCCGAGAACAATTCGGGATGGTCGAGTGCCAGCGCGTCCGGCATTCCTGCGATATGCAAAGCGGTGGATTGGGTAAAGGGTTCTAAGCCAAACAGCGGACTGACAATCACATCCGGTTTTAAGAGCCACAACGTCAATTGCAAGTCGTAGCGAGTGATATAGGGTACAACCACCGCTACATGGTCTAACCATGCGGCAAATGCCCCTGCAAAGCGCCAACCCACTACAAAGATAACGCGCAGCTCGGTGGACTCGTTGGCACAATCGGCTAACAAGTTGCTGACCTCGTGGGCAATTCGACCTACACCGCCGATGCGCGATGGGTCAAGATAGGCGAGGTTGACCAGACAAGTTTTCATATAGGAGTGAACTACGAAAAGTCGAAGTGGTAAATCAGGTTAGCGTTGTGGGTATCCACACCCGTTTGCACAAAACCCGCTTTTTCATACAGCCGTTTAGCAGTGAGATTATCAGGATGAACCTTGAGCATCAAGCGCTTGACATCACGCAAGCGGCATAAAGTTTTGCTCGTATCCAGTGAAAGAGTCGCCATCCCCAACCCTCCAAAGTTTTGTGCGATGGTTACGCCGTAAGCTGGAATCGCATAACCGCTGTCCCAGCCGCGCAGCATAAAAAAGCCAGCGATTGTGTCATCGACGAAGAAACCCATATAGACATCTTTACGAGCAGCCGTCAGTAAATGTCTGAGGGTTTCTACATCAAAGTCGAACGGGCGAAAGTACTGGATATAGTCGGGCGTTTGTTCCATCAGCATACCACTGAATGACGGTGCATCAATCGGGGTCAGCGGACGTACAGCCAGCAGCTTCACGACGGTTTATTTCCCTTGCTGCAACTCAAGCGACTTGAACATGGCTTCGCAGACCCGTTTAACATCAGCCCGTGTGATCTTGGCCGATGAAGGAAGATTTATGCCGCGTGCCGCAACCGCAGTGGATACGGGGAACTTGGCATCGCCTTCAGTGTCGAGGTAGGGCGGCAAGACATGTACAGGATAGAAGAAGGGACGTGTCTCGATACCCTGTGTATCCATATCAGCCATGATGCGGTCACGATCAATGCCTTCAGGGACAAGCACACTGAAGAGCCAGTAGACCGTTTTTGCCCACTCGGCTTGGGGGGACAAAGTGAAGGAACTACCTTTGAGTTCTTCACTGTACCACTGGGCGACTTCTAAACGACGTTCGACAAACCAGTCGATTCGTTCGAGTTGGGCGAGCGCGATGGCGGCTTGCACATTGGTCATACGGTAGTTGTAGCCAATGACCGGATGCCAATAACGGCGCTTAGGATCTACGCCCTGTCCCTTGAGGAGACGAATTTCCTGCATAATCGATTCATCGTTGGTGGTGATGATGCCACCTTCGCCGGAGGTAATGATTTTATTGCCGAATAAACTGAAGGCCGATACTTCACCGATGCCACCGACACGCTGACCTTTATATTCTGCGCCGTGTGCTTCGGCTGCATCTTCGATAATGGCGATGCCGTGTTCTTTGGTGAGCGCGACCAACGGTCCCATTTCAGAAGGATGCCCATAAATATGCACAGGCATAATGGCTTTGGTATGTGGTGTAATTTTGCGCTTTACGTCCTCAATGTCGAGCGTCCATGTGTAGGGATCAACATCGACTAAGACGGGCGTTGCACCGCAGTAAACGACAGTATTGGTCGATGCGATGTAAGTCAAATCAGGGACAATGACTTCATCACCTGCGCCGACTTTTAATGCCAAGAGTGCTACATGCAGCGCGACCGTGCCATTAAACACCGCAATCCCATAACGGGCACCGCAGTAAGCGGCGAACTGCTCCTCAAGTCCGGTGACGTATTTCCCACTGCCGGAAATCCAGCCGGTATCAATGCAGTCATTAACATATTTTTTTTCGTTACCGTTTAGGACAGGTTCAGCGACAGGAATTCGGTTCATAGAGGATTACCATTATTGAATGAGAAGAAAATCAAGATGCATACTGAGGCCAATTCAAGCAATGAATTGGGTGTTGAACTATAAAATGCTGTTGGTGTCGGTTGAGCCATATTTTGAATAGGATTAAGCACTGACTCACATCAAACACTGTCTATTAATTCGTAAATATTGAAGTGTATTCTGCCGTATGCCTGAGGAAACTGCAACCCTTAACAACTTGGTGCAGTTTCCACTCGAAAACTATTTGGGGCTTTTGAATGGGAGCTAAGAAGTAGCGGTTGGGACACCCGGTATCGGCATGTTGGCTTGCGAGTCGGTGGCGGTTGCTAATGCAGATGCACCATTGATCATGCTGATTTCGGACACTCGGACTGCGTTAGCGACAATCCCCGTTTGCTTCTCAACCGTACCTGTAACTTGTACGACCTGATTATTAGCCGACATCGCCGTGAACGGATCAACCAGCAGATTAACCGTCTGTCCCTTGCTGTTGGTCAGGATGGCAACACCGCTGTTAGTGTCGGTGGAGGTCAACGTTCCTTGCAGTGTCACCTGTGCTCCAACTTCTAAAACCTCTGGGAAAGTATCCAGCCCAAAATCACCGACTGATGTGGCGGTTACATCTACCGAAAGCGGATTGGGTAACACAATTGGATTTGGTGTGGTAGCAGTCTCCGCTGCGGGATCGGTGGTTTTGGGTGCTATGAGCGAACTTGGAATGACTGTAAGCGGGTTTATGACCGGTGTAACTGTTGGCAAGTGCGCTAAGGTGGGTAATGGCTCGTCATCGGTGGGGGTTCCAGAACAGGCGGTTAGCGCTCCGCAAAGTACCAATATAAACATTCCAACTTGTCGTGATGATGCTTTCATGAGGTTCTCGATTCAAGCGGATAATTAAGGGCGGATCATATGTCCGCCCTTAATAGACTGTAGTGAGTAGCTTCGGGTTTTAGTTTACCAAGATTTTATCTAAGGCGAACTGTAACCCTTGTGAGCGATTTTCGATGATGACTTCGTGCGTTCCACTACCGAAACCGTAGAAGGCAACCGGCGCGGTGAAATTGATGGTTGCTGTGTTCTGGCTGAACGTTGAGCAAACCGTGGTTGGATTGCCGCCTGCATCGGTCAGGAACACGCATAGATTCAGGTCGCTGGCTCCTGCTACATAAGCGAGTTGATACAGTATGAGCGAATTGCCGTTGAAGCGCACCTGAACAACCGCACCCTTTTGTGTGGTCAAATGCGATGTACCACCGGAGTAGGCCGTTGAGCTGATGGTCGTCCACAAGTCAATGGGACTGTAGACGATACCCGGATTGTTTTCCTCGTAAGTACCGGGTTGCAAAATGGTCGTCGGAGTATTCAGGACAAAGACGCGCTCAATGAACAAGCCACCTGTCCCTGTATAGGTGATGATTACGTCGTATGTACCCTGCTTCAGATTATAGAAGACGTAACCGCCATTCACAGGTGTTGGCGTAGGGTTCGTGCAGACGTTTGGACCACTCGCAATCTTGCAGCTTACGCTCATTGTTCCGGCGGCAGTCGGGTTCAAAGTTACGAAACCGAACCCATTCCCCGTAAACTTGAAGGTTAGTGTATTCCCATTTGTTACTGTGGATTTCGATGTCGCGTTTGTCGTCCACGCGCCAGTATAGGTCAAACCCGGATAGGTTTCTTGATACTGCCCAACAGTCAACGGCGCAGTCGGATCAATAAATCGGATCGCGTCGAAGTACAGGAAGTCGGTTGTCCCTGATGTCTTGGTGATGACAACTGTGTGATCACCTGTTGCTACTGAAAACTCTTTCGACTGTTGCCACATAACACTCGTGAAATTGTCGGACAGGGTTTGGGGCGTGCCATCAATAGTGACGCTATATGTACCTGCACCCGGTACGAGCGTCCGCGCGATTGAGAAGGCACTCCCTGTTGCAGCACCGGTCACGGTGAAACTGACTGACGCACCGGTAGCGTAAGTGTAATAGGCCGCACCACCGGAAGGCCCACTGCCTTGAACACTTGTCCATGCTCCTGTAAAAGTGAACGCCGAATTGTTTTCTTCGTAGATGCCTGCGGCACTGAGCGTAGGAGCAGCGCCTAGCAGCGTAATCTGGTCAAGGTCACTATAGGTCGCACCGATATTCTTGAGGGTGATAGTGTGAGTGCTAGGTGATCCCGTTATATTCAAGAAGAACGGCTGACCGAATAGGAAACCTGCACTGGTGTTATTGATAGTGGCGACGGGTGTCGTCAGATTAGCATCAAGGTAGACGTTCAGCGTACCATAGACACCTGCGAGATAGGTCGAACGGTAGATCACCACCCGTCTAACGGTACTATCAATATCAAATTTGACGCTGGCGTTATTCTGGCTGGTGTACATACGCGAACCGCCTATTGCTGATGCAATCGTCTGCGGTGTCCATAACCCTGAATAGGTCAGATTCAAGTCCGTTTCATCATAGGGGCCGGGTGGCAGCGGTGCGGCGGGCGGCAGCAGCGTGATCTGGTCAAGGTCACTGTAGGTAGTGCCGACATTCTTAAGGGTGATGGTGTGACTGCCGGGTGATGCGATATTCAACACGAATGGCTGACCGAACAGGAAACCCGTCGTGATGTTGGTGTTATCAATAGTGGCAACCGAGTTTATGAGGTCGGTATCCAGATACACTTTCATCGAACCGTAGAGCGTACCCGGATAGGTTGTACGATAGATCACTACACGTCCTACCGTACCATCAATCTTGAAGCTGACACCGGCATTATTCTGGTTGGTATAGATACGCGAATTCAACAGCGCACTTGAGATAGTCTGGGATGTCCATACACCCGTGTAAGTGAGGTTCGCGTCGGTTTCTTGATAGGTGCCAAGACCTAGTTCTGTTGCGACTGGCAGCAGTGTAATCTGGTCAATGTCACTGTAGCTCGAACTGAAGCTTTCAAGCGTGATGGTGTGTATGCCGGGTGAACCAATCGTAACCAAGAACGGTTGCCCGAATAGGAAGCCGGTTGTGGTGTTGGTATTTATGATGGGGGATTCGGGTGCAGGCGTACCGTCGATCAGCACCCGCATCGGACCATAGAGTGTACCCGGATAGGTTGTGCGGTAGATGAGCATACGCCCGACCGCACCATCAATCTTGAAAGTGGCTGTTGCCCCGTTCTGGCTGGTATAGGTACGTGAGTTGAGCAGCGCACTCGAGATTGTCTGGGTTGTCCATGCGCCTGTATAAGTCACGTTTACATCAGTGTCTTGATAGGTGCCAATGCTTAACGTTGCTGGCACAGGCAGCAGCCTGATCTGGTCAAGGTCACTGTAAGCAGAGCCGATGTTCTTGAGAGTGATGGTGTGATTGCCCGGTGTAGCGATGGTAAACAGGAAAGGTTGTCCAAACAGGAAACCGGTCGTGAGGTTGGTATTAATGATAGGTGATTCGGGTGCAGGTGTACCATCGATCAGTACTTGCATCGGACCATAGAGCGTACCCGGATAGGTTGTGCGGTAGATGATGACGCGTGAGACGCTGTTATCAATGTCAAAGCTGACGCTCGCCTGATCTTGGTTAGTATACTTACGTGATCCACCGAGTGCCGATGAAAGAGCCTGTGATGCCCATGTTCCCGTATAAGTTAAATCAGGATAAGTCTCCTGATAGATACTGCCTGAAGGTCCGGCAGATAGTTTGGTTGAGTTGGTGAGCAGCATGATTTGGTCGATGTCGCTGTAGGTTGTGCCGACATTCTGGAGGGTGATCGTGTGAATGCCGGGTGAGCCAATGGGAATTAAGAACGGTTGCCCTAGTAAGAACGTCGAACTGGCGTTATTGATGGTAGCAATTGGGTTAAGTAGGTCGGCATCAAGGTAAACTTTCATCGAACCATAGACACTCGCCAGATAGGTTGATCGGTAGACGATCACACGTCCTACTGTAGCATCAATCTTGAAGCTGACACTCGCACCATCTTGATTGGTATATTTGCGCGAACCACCTAGCGCGGCAGCGATGGATTGTGAAGCCCACGTACCTGTGTAGGTTAAGTTCAAGTCAGTTTCTTGATAGGTACCGGTGGGTAAATTTGCAGTAGCCCCTAACAGGCTAATCTGGTCGATGTCACCGTAGGTTGTACCAACATTCTTGATGGTGATCGTGTGGTTGCCCGGTATCGGAATGCTGACCAAGAAGGGCTGTTGATAGAGTAAACCCCCGGTGGTGTTGGTATTATCCATAGTGGCAATCGGTGTCGTTAGGTCGGTATCCAGATAGATATTCATCGAACCGTAGACACCCGCGAGATAAGTCAGTCTGTAGATGACCACACGCGACACGCTGCTATCAATCTTGAAACTGACACTGGCGTTCGGGTCGAGGGTGTAACCCCAGCCGTTGCCGAGCATTGATGTATTGGCTGCTGTTGACCATATACCACTATAGGTCAGGTTAGCGTCGCTCTCTTGGTAGTTACCCACTGTCAAGCGTTGTGTTGAACCGAGCAGCGAAATCTGGTCAAGAGTGCCGTAAGTCGAACCCACATTCTTGATCGTGATGGTGTGGTTGCCCGGTATCGGAATGCTGAATAGGAAGGGCTGTTGATAAAGTATGGTCGCACTGTTGTTGTTGATGGTGGCAATCGGTGTCGTTAAGTTGTTATCGAGATAGACGTTCATTACGCCATACACACCCGCGAGATAAGTCACCCGATGGATGACCACGCGCGACACAGTGCTATCAATCTTGAAGCTGACACTGGCGGTTGGATCGTTGGTGTAAGTCCACCCGTTGCCTAGCATCGAAGCGTTAGCGCCTGAAGTCCATACGCCAGAGTAGGTCAAATCAGGGTATGACTCCTGATAAATGCCTGCGCCTAATGTTTGAGCAACAGACAGCGTAGTAATCTGGTCAATATCACTATAGGTTGTACCGACATTCTTGACTGTGACGACATGGTTGCCCGGTGAGGCAATCGTCAGCAGATAAGGTTGCCCGAACAAGAAGCCAGTCGTGGCGTTTGTATTACCAATGGTCGCAATCGGTGTGACGAGGTTGCCATCGAGATAGACATTCATCGAGCCGTACACACCTGCAACATAGGTGGCCCGATAGAAGATTATTCGTCCAACGCTGCTGTCAATATTGAAAGTGAATGTCGCACCGTTCACATTCGAATAAGCCCATCCGCCGCCCAGCATCGAGGCATTCGCAGCCTGTGACCAGCCACTCATATAAGTCAGATTGGGACTGTTTTCCTGATAGCTCTTGCCTGCCGTCAAGACACCCGCACTGACTTCGGCACTATCCACCGTCATGGCTGCGCCTATGTTATTGGTCAGTTGTATGGAGTGGACTTGACCCACTGTGAAGCCAGAGCAGATGATGGTGTAAGCTGCACCTGTCGGGCTGTAGTTCGTGATATCCGATGTGCCGTTGGGCGGCGTTCCTACGCTCAAACTGTTTGTACAAGAGAGAGTGGGTATTGCGATCTTGGTTGTCGCGTAGTCTTGATAGACAGTACCCCCGTTACCAATGTTAATCTTAAACCTCAACTTGAGTGTACTGCTACTGTTGTTGACACCGCGCATATTAAAGCGCACGACTGAGCCAGTGAAGGGAAACTCGATAGACTCAGTGCTGGTCGTGGTTGAATGAAGCGTGTTGTTATATGCACCGGGAACGAAACTCGGTTTCCAATTGTTGCTGGCAGGAGCAATAGGCGCATAGATAAAGTTGAAGCTGGCATCGTCATACAACCCCTCTTTGGCTAAGGCAGGCAAGATCACAATCGTGGCATTGCCGATACCAGAATTACCGTCGCGGTCAGTAACCCGATACTTAAAGGAAAAATACCCTTGCTGTCCTGCTACGGGGTTGAGCAAGAGTTTGCCACCATTGGTATTGGCTGCTGTAAGTGCAGCCTGTAGTACCGCTACAGTAGTGGGATCAGTTGGGCTGGTTTGCAACAATGTGGCGTTGTCTGTGGAGTTTAGCGATTCGTAGGTGTAAATAAATGGATAGTCAACGCTCGTTCCTGTACCCGTAAGGATGAAATTTCCCAGTTGGTAGGCAGGGGTGAGTTGTTGATTGATCGGCGTAAAGTAGTCCGACAGGATATTGAAGTCCGGTGCAACGGGTGTGCCATCTTCGACAGCCGTAATAGTCAAGCTGATACTGCTTGTGCTAATTTGACCCGGTTTGAAAATGGGGTCTTCCACGCTGAATCCGATGGTAATTGGAACGTTGCTATTGCCCGCGCCATATTGCGTGTTGAAGTTGGCTGGTGGGCAATATGTGACAATGTTTGGAGTGGTGAAGAGTATCGGCAGACCATTGCAGGCGTTGGTTGGATTGGGATCATACTCGGTTGGTAGGCTTGTAATGGTAAAGAACTGCGTGTAACCGCCTGCTGCCTTCAGGGTATAGACAACAGAGGTCTTTGCATCTTCGGCAAAGCTGTCGGTAACAGCGGTAGCAACTGGTGCGCTAGGCGTACCGAGTTCATATGCACCAATATCGACAACTAAGGTGTTATAACTTGGATTGGGATTACCGCCGATAATAACGCGTCCCTCGCCACGCAAATCAAGCTGCGACAAATAGGCTGGAGAAGTGAATATATCAATCAGAGCTTGGTTGTCGCCGGTGTTGATACCACTTTTGAGGCTGGTAATGCTGGGGTCAGTCGGGCGCAAACGGTAAGGGTCGAGCGGGTCTGCGGCTGCACCGAAGAAGTTTGCAGTCGACAATGGCTCTAAAATTGAACCCGTAATTTTGCCACCTGCGTCGCACTCGCCAGCCAGCGTATCTGTTGCAACATTTACGCCGATGGCAGGGGAAAACCAGTTGTTACGTACTGGTGCGCCACTATTGATGGGCAAGCAGCTAATATTAAGAGCCGCATTGACGTTGTCCATCAAACCGCGTTTCAGTATGCCATTGTTATAGAACAGGTTGTTGTGGATTTCAACCTGACGACCGCCCGTATTGCTGATGTCGGGTGAATTTGAATTGGGTCCGCCGTACATCAGGTAACCATCGTATCGTGCATCGCTGTCCGGTTGTGAATCCCCGTTGGCATCAATATGCCCGTACATAACATTATTCACAACGGTATTATTCACGAAGCGCATATTCGGTGCGGCAAATAAATGAATCAGTGGTCCATGGATTGAGTTCGCGTTAAACAGATTGCCGAAAAAGCGGGTTTCGCCGGTTACGCTAAGGCTTGTGCTGGGACTTCCTTGCCATTGGTCAACACCAACGATTGTGCCAGTTGAGTTCGATTCGAATCGGTTATCGAAGACATCCGCGCGGCTAAATCGGATACCTACGAGCGCCGATTGCCAAGTACTGATCGTTCCATTAGTGGCTGTGATCGTATTGTTCTTGAAGGTGTTATTCTTTATTGCGACAATGCCAGTCACACTACCCGTCGAAATATTGACACCTGTACCTGAAATCTTCAGCACAGCGCTGTCTGATTCTGATGAGGTGATTGGGTCAGCGAACGTGCTGCTGATCACAAAATTACTAAAAGTGTTATTTAGGATTTGGGCGCTGGTAGCAGTCGTGACTGTACTGGTGATTGTACCCGGTGATTTATAGCCGCTAAAGCTGCTATTTTGAATAACTGTCCCAACTGGATTGCGTAGACGTAGGGCTGCGGGATGAATGGTTGTGCCAGCCCCTGAAGCGTAGGTCAAGGTAAAGGCACTTTGAGCCACAAACCCATCTATGACAATCGGATTGGCATCAATAAATATAGGCGGCAAGGCTACCGACCACAGATAGGAGGGTGCGGCTGCGAAGGAAGTTGCCGCGTTGTATGAGATAATAGCAGGTGTGACATTCGTGTTTTTGGCATAAATCTGTGAAACATATTCGCCCGGCAGCACGATCACACACTGGCTAGCGGTTGCTTTGATAATGGCTTCGTTGATGCTGATATAAGGCGTAGCGAGATCGCCATCTTGCACAGAACCGGGATTTGCCAGACCAACATACAAAGCTGTAGAGCAACTTGGGGGCAATATATTGGCAGGGGTAATCAGTGTGGTTATTTGACCCAAATCATAAGTTGGGCTGCCCAAAATGCTAAAACCTGCACCCCAATAATTGTCATAACCTACAATGTAAACGGGGCTGCTCGTATTATCTACAGCATGAGTTTGCAAATAATCTTGCACAGCATCAACTGCCGCGCTGGTACTGCCATCAAAAGCACCCATGCTGACATTGGTGTTTGAAACCAGCAGCGCAGCCATACCTGCTACATGCGCCGCTGCCGCTGATGTACCATTGAATCCGGTTCCATCGCTGCAATCAACCGAGGCAGGATTGCTTAAAGTGCTGACATGCGATGGCCCGGTTAAATCGGGCTTAACCACATCCCGCGTGAAAACGCCAATAACCGGTAATTCACCACCTGAGTCAAACACAGGGCCGTGTGAACTGTAACCATCAAGACTCAAGCTCATATTTGCATCGTTACAAACAGCACCAACGGCAATCGCATCCTGCGAGTCAGCCGGACGAGCGATAGTACCCGCCGATGTGTTCACTGACGAACCGCTTACACCCGCGCTGTTAATCGTACCTTGTCCTGCTACTTGTACTTGCACGACGAGGGGTGTTATGCCGCCGTTGATGGTCAGGTTGCCACTACAGCCAGCGGCACAAGTTCCGGCGGGTATTGTATAAGAACCGCTGGGCGGACCGCTGCGAGTTCCTACCTCTGTATAAAGAGGGGTGGTGGTGATGCCTGTGCCAGCAAGTTGCGCATTAATACTCTTGGTTGTGCCACCCCAATCGTTCCAACTGATGTGAATGGTGTCGCCCGCAAATACGGTCATCGGGACGGTGGTCGGGGCATTGGCGTAATTCAGGGTGACATAACGGCCTGTATTGTTGCCCGCGCTGACAATCACAATCTTGCCTGCGACACGGGCATTATGGATAGCGGTATAGACATCTGCACCCGGTAGAAGACCATAAGCGCCACCGCCGTTTGTGCCATCACCCGGTGTTTGAGAAGCGCCCAAATCCATCGAAATGACGATAACCTTGATAGCCGAGCTACTAGTAGCAGTGTCAATTGCACTTTTGAGCGTTGCGGCATTAAACGCTTTGTACATGTAGACCTTGGCTGCGGGAGCCATGTCGCACAGTACCTGCACCATATATAGGCCGTGAACGGTATCGCTAGGGTCGGCGGGCTGATTGATTACTGTGTTGCTACCCAAACAGGCATATTCGCCTGCTACAGTAACTCCGAAGCCAAATCCGGTGTCCATTACCGCGATACCGACACCCGCACCTTTTACTCCCGCATTTTGCCATGCGGCTGCGCCGGTTGTATCCACACCTTCGCTGATTTCAGTACCCGTGCCGAAGCCGCCCGGTGCAGTCGATTGCATATCGCTGGTCGAAACGGCTTTCGGTTGCACGGTGAGTAAGGTCACTTCCGGTGCATTTGCCAGCGCCAGTAACCCATCCAGAGTTACGGATGCCTGTATGCGGATACTGAAGGCATCCGTAATGATGTCACCTGCCGCTGTGATGTCGCCCGCAATCTTGGCAGATGCTTGCTCATCGGTTGTCCACACGGTGAGGTTGATGCGCTCTTGGTTATCAATCGTGATGAAATAATCGGATGCTGCTGCTTGTGCGGCAGCGCTATCCCCTGCTACATAAAGATCTAAAATATCTGCTAATGCCGACGGCAGCTTTGTGCGTCCGGCTTCGCTTAGGCTGAGCGCTTCAACAGTCGCCTCTGCTGTGGCTTCAGTTGTTGCCTCAACAGTGGCTTCGGCTGTAGCTTCAGTTGTTGCCTCTGCTGTGGCTTCGGCTGTGGCCTCTTGTGTCGCTTCAACAGTCGCCTCTGCGATCACATCAACTGTTGGTTCGGCAGTGACGTTCATGGGCGGTGGAATAGGAGCCACGCCAGATGTGGTGGGAAGAGCAGTTGGTACGGGAGGCGGTGCATCCAACCGTTGGATATTCAGATCATCGAAAGCCACGCTGGTCGTGTTATCACCAGCCGTGCTAAACATGATTGGCCCCATGCCAACCAATGTCGGATCGCTGGTGCTGATGGGCGTGAAGTTATCGACTTTGACCGCCAGCACGTTGCCGGGAGCCAACAGATTCACAGTATGCCAATTTGCGCTTGGCTCCACAGTTGCATCAGTCGCTGGTTCGCCTGCTGCTTGTCCTAGCAGTGCGCCATCTTTATACAAATCTGCTGCGCCATCGGCAGCCACTTTAACCTGATAATTACTGCCACCGGAGGCCATATTCAACTGAATAGTGCCGCGCACACGGAATGACAGGGTGAAGTAAGGCCACGTAACAGCGGTCAAGGTTGCGATTTCGTTGGGGGTACTGGCAGTCAGTACAGCGTTGCCAGCGTCATCGGCTACTGTCCAACCCGTAGTGAGCAGCCAATCCGTTG
>JBBQLX010000032.1:0-49510 GCA_038328375.1 Aggregatilineales bacterium
GCCAAACGGGGACTTCTTCTTCAAGGTCACTGGCGACCACGAGTATGGCATCGCCCTTACCCAACTTGCTCAGGTTCGTGCCGAGGCCAACACCCACCTGTGCCACTACATCAGCGCCGCCATGAGTTGGAGGCCATGCACCTAAGCGCTTACCACCTGCACCCATCACCAATTGGCGCAGCGCGTACAGGTCTTCGTTACTCATGCTGCTGCCTGCAATCGCGGCAATATCATCACCGGCTGTCTTCAAATTGTCAGCAACCTTTTGAATGGCTTCGTTCCAGTTCATCACAGCTAAACTGTCGCCCTTGCCGATCATCGGCTCTGCCAAGCGGCTTCCAGTATCGTGGGTGAAGTGATGACCAAAACGGGTCTTATCGCTAATCCAAATTTCGTTCACATATTCGTTCTGACGCGGCATGATGCGCTTGATGATGGCCTTGCCACCGAAATCACGGTCGAGCCGTGTACTCAAGCTGATGTTACTGCCAGCCGCATCGTAAGGGCAAATGCTCGGCACTTCGGTCAGTTCCCACGGACGTGCGCCGAAGCGGAAGTCGGCGGTGGTCAACGCGCCCACCGGACAAATATCAGTGGTGTTGCCAGAGAAGTAGGTATCAAAACCGGGGTCACTGTTGGTGATAATCTGTAAACGACGACCACGTTCGTGGAAAGCCAGCACATCGTCACCAACCACTTCTGCTTGATAACGGACGCAGCGCGCACATTGGATGCAGCGTTCTTCATCAAGAAAAATGAGATCGCCCAACGGCACATGCTTATCAAGACGCTGCTTATCATCAAACTCCATGCGGGTTCCGCCGGGACCGTGTGCCATCGTCAAGTTTTGAAGAGGACATTCGCCACCTTTATCGCAAATCGGGCAGTCGAGCGGGTGGCTGGTCAGGATAAACTCGACCACATTCTTACGAGCCGCTGTCACCATCTCGGTGTTAGTGCGGATCGCCAAACCTTCGCTGACCTTGTTGGTGCAGGCCGTCTGCATCTTGGGCTGCCACTTAATCTGTGCCACACCCTGCTCATCCCGCACAATCTTCTTCTCTTTGGGGTCGAAAGCCGAACCCATTTCCACGAGGCACATGCGGCACATGCCTACCGGAGACATCTTCGGATGGTAACAGAACACCGGAATGTCGTTACCGATCCACTTGGCGACATCAACAAGGTTCTGACCCGCAGGAACCTGATATTCGTTGCCGTCAATAAAAATCGTGACTGTTTGCGTCATGTTCGCTACCATCAGTTATCTCACTCACATAAAAACTAGAGCATTTCTAGTGTAGCTAATCTCTGCTCAAAAGACGAGAACCGAAATTACAATTTAACATTGGTATTGATTTGATTATACCGCAGGAAAAATCTGTTTCACTGGCAATTTAAATCCCGAAAGCACATCCCCACCATCAATCGTATCGGCAATTCCCAGCAGTTCACGTTCATCGAGTGTCAGCGTTTCCACTAACTGCTTACTCGGATAAACCAACCACACCATTTTTGCGCCGTTCGCCAAATAGAACGTCGCTTTATCCACCATCTTTTTCGCACTATCATCTGGCGACTGAATTTCAATACACAATTCAGGAATATAAGGTGCTGATCCCCGCGTTGTAAGAGGATGTTCATTTGTTACAAAAGAAACATCCGGTAACCGATTATTGCGATTAGGTTTGACAGGCCGATGCCGTGATTCAACAGCAACTCGACCAATCGGATGTTCAAACAGAAATATGTTTATGAAAGTAGCAATAAGCGCAGCAATAACACCATGTTGTTCGGTCGTCATCTTTTCGACAATCTCGCCGTTTATCAATTCAAATAAGCGATCATTATTTTCAGACAACTTTAAAAAGGCTTCAAATTCCTCATCGCTATAGAGTTGTCTTTCAAGTGGTTTTGAGACCATCTCAACTGACCTCCGCTGCTCTCAATTCGATGGATCACTAACTGTACCGACCCAACCTAACGTTCCTAAATTGTAGCCACTGATTGTCCAAATTCCTTTGCTATTGAGTAATTGGAACGCCGCATAATGGTTGCCATCTTTATCAGACGCTGTGCCTTCGACATACCCAACATCATTGTTGATGGAAAAATGCGTAAACTTCCAATCCTTGATGCTGTTGCCCGTGAAGTCTTCCCGAAAATTCGCTTTGCTTTCTTGCTGTTGTAATTCCAGTGTCAGCATCGCGTAGGCATCATCGAGCTTATTATCCCGCAGCGCGACCATAAAAGCGTTCGCGCTATCCCCAACACTACGCGTACCATCAATTAATCCGCCGAACAGTTTGACCCCACCGACCACCATGCCCAGCGCACACAGGCCGATAACCACGACCAACACCAGCCCAATAATGCCCAGTCGTTTGCTCATTGTAAGCGCCGCTGAACCTTTTCCAATCCGGTCAAAGCCCGATCACGCATCACCTGTTCTAATAAGCCCCAGTCAGCAAGTTCAAAGTTGGTCTCAGCCAATTCGTAAGCTCGTTGGAAATCCGACTGCGCCAGCGCATATTCTCGCATCTTCATGTACAACTCGGCGCGTAAAACGTAATTAACTGACGACTCCGGCGCATCCTCAATCGATTGTGTCAGATTATGCAACCGTGCGATGTCATCAGACGAACCACCTATGAATATTCGCTGTAACCGCTGCCAACCACTCACCTGCTGCGGAAGCTGTAAGGTTTTCTGTTCCAGTAAAGGAACTTCGACCTTATCAGACACATCAAGAAGCGGTTCTTGCACATCATCGCTACTGACTATCGTTACGGGATGATCTTCAAAGGACGCTTGATCCTCAAACTCAGGAGCGACATCTGACGCTGAACCGATAAACGCCTGCTCCGGCACGACTACCAAGTCAGTGTCCTCAGCATCGAAATCGCTAATAGGGGGAAGGTTGCCCTCAACCCCTTCAACGATCTCGCTGTTTTCAGTGTCGTTAGAAGCCAGATTATTGAACTCTGAAGGATCAGTGTCGCTGCGGTTCAAATTGTGTTTCAGTCCCCCACAGCCGCGCTTTGTTTAGCGGGTGCGGATGTCTGGTTAGCAATATGTTTCTTGAAATCTTCCGGGAAATTCTTAGCAGTGTGGATAATCGGATTAGCTGCGAAGTCACCCAACGCGCACAGAGTCACACCCTGCATGTTCTTGGCGATGTTCACAATCAAATCAATGTCACTGACTTGCGCCTCATTCGCCATGATGCGGTCAACAACTTTGTCGATCCAGTACGTACCTTCACGGCAAGGTGTACATTTACCGCAGCTTTCATGCTTGAAGAACTTGATGACCTTTGAGGCCACCCAAGTCATATCAACCGTTTCATCCATCACGATAACCGAAGCCGAACCGAGGATCGAACCCACCTTTGCCATATCTTCATAGGAGAGTTTGGTGTCCAATACCGCGTCATCGTTGCCGTTCACCCGCATAATTGGGCCTGATCCACCCGACGGCAGAATACCCTTGATCTGCTTGCCACCTTTGATGCCACCTGCATGGGTATAAATCAGTTCGCGCATGGTGATGCCCATCGGCAGTTCGTAGTTACCCGGTTTCTCTACATGACCGCTGACACAGAAAATCTTAGTGCCTGCGCTCTGCTCGGTACCGATCTTCTTAAACTCATCTGCTCCGTTGACCATAATCCACGGCACATTCGTCAAAGTTTCAACATTGTTGATGACGGTGGGTTCGCCGTACAAACCGCCGCCCTTGTTCGCGGGGAATGGAGGACGTACACGCGGCTGACCGAGTTTACCTTCGAGGCTTTCCAGCAGCGCACTTTCCTCACCGCAGATATAAGCACCTGCGCCAAGGTGTGTGTACACCGGGCATGACCAGCCGCTGCCCGCGATGTTATCGAAAGCATAACCCGCTTCACGAGCTTCCTCGATATAAGCGTCCAGTGCATGGCCTTGATCCCAGAACTCACCACGCAGGTAGATATAAACCGCTGTCGCCTGAATCGCATAAGCACAAATCAACGCACCTTCGATGAGTTGGTGCGGGTTGGTTTCAATAATTTCACGGTCTTTAAACGTGCCGGTTTCGCTTTCGTCGCAGTTTACTGTGACGTATTTCTTCGGCTCGGATTGCGGGATAAAACTCCACTTGAGGCCAGTGGGGAAACCTGCACCACCGCGTCCACGCAGCCCTGATGCCTTCACAATATCAATCACTTCGGATGGCTTCATCGAAAGAGCTTTCTTCAAGCCTTCGTAGCCACCGTTCTTTACATAAACATCCAGCTTATCCAGATCAGCGATGTCACGCCCGCGCAGTAAAATATTCATTCTGGTCTCCCGACGCTTACATTAAGCTCAGCACTCAATATTATTCTTTCGATGCCGCCCGCCACTCGTCAAGTTGAATCCGCATCTTATCCATATCCAACTTTTCGACGAAATGGAAATTGCATTGCAGCATCGGTGCTTTGTCGCAGGCCGCAAGGCACATCACATGCTCGACCGTGAACAAACCGTCTTCGGTCGTTCCACCGTCGCTGACATTCAACTCGGTTTTCAAGTCTTCATAGAACTTATCCGCGCCGCACAACGCACAGGCCAAATCGGTGCAAACTTGCAACCAATACTTGCCCTTTTTGTGTTCCGAATACATGGTGTAAAAACCTGCGATAGACTTCACCTGTGTCGGATCCATCTCGCAAATTTCAGCCACTTCTTGAATACCTTCAGGGCTGACCCATCCGTATTCTTCCTGCGCCAGATGCAGCATCGGCATCACCGCCGAGCGCTTATCCGGGTATTTAGTAAAAGTCTTCTCAATCTGCGCGGCGTACTTCTCTGTTAAGGCCATAATCTGTCCTAAAATGGTTACGATGTAGGGGTTTGCCGTTGGTAAACCCCTACGTAAAACAATTCATTTGCTAAGTTTTATCGGTCGCAGTCGCCCAACACCACATCCACGCTGCCCACAATCGCCACCAAGTCAGCGATCATATGCCCGTGAGTCATAATCGGCAGTGCGCCAATGTGCATAAACGAAGGTGTCTTGAAGTGTACACGGCGCGGCTTGTTCCCGCCCGTACCATGAATATAGCAGCCAATTTCTCCGCGTGGGCTTTCAATCGCGCTGAAAACTTCTTGATCAGGCGCGGCGAAACCTTCTGTCCATAACTTAAAGTGATGGATGACGGCTTCCATGCTCTGTCCGAGTTCGGCGCGTGGCGGTGGCACGAACTTACGGTTCTGTGAACGGAACGGCCCTTTAGCGGGCAGCTTCTTGATGGCCTGCTTGAGAATTTTCACACTCTCGCGCATTTCCAGAATACGCACATAGAAGCGGTCGTACACATCACCATGTTCGCCCACAGGTACGTTGAATTCAAATTCTTCGTAGCTGCTGTAAGGCATCGACTTGCGAATATCCCATGCCACACCGCTGCCGCGCAGACTTGGGCCAGTAATACCCCATGCCAGCGCCTTTTCCGGTTCAATCACACCAATACCCTGTGTGCGGTCAATCCACAACGGGTTATTGGTCAACAGCTTTTCATAGTCATCAATACGTGCCGGGAAGATTTCAAGGAAGGCTTCCAACTGGGGCATAAATTCTGGCGGGAAGTCGCGCCACAATCCACCGGGACGGATGTAGCTGCCCATTAAGCGCTGTCCTGAAAGGGTTTCAAACATTTTTAGCAGCAGTTCGCGCTCACGGAACGCGTACAAAAACACGCTCATCGCGCCCATGTCAATCGCGTGGGTTCCCAACCAAACCAAGTGGCTGTTGAGGCGTGTCATTTCCATACAAATCACACGCATAATTTGTGCGCGTTTCGGTACATCCAGCCCGACCAACTTTTCAACCGCCAAGCAATAGGCCATGTTGTTGGACATCGGCGCAAGATAATCCATGCGGTCAGTTAGTGTGACGGCCTTCTCGTAGCTCTTGGACTCGATGTTCTTTTCGATGCCCGTATGCAAAAAGCCCACGTCCGGCAAGCAGGTTACGACTTCTTCGCCGTCCAGTTCCAGCAGCAGCCGCAGCACACCATGCGTACTCGGATGATGCGGCCCCATGTTCAGCAGCATCGTCTCGCCCGTCATAGCACGTTCCGAGACTAAGCCCTTGAGTTCATCGAGTGCGCCTTGCCACTCATTAATTTCACCAACACTGTCGCCAGCCGTTTGTATCGCCATCGTTATTTACTCCGCCAACTTGACGTTATGGCTCATTTCAGCAGTTATCCGCTGTAATTGATTTATAAACTTGCCACTTGTAACTGAAAACTATTCTTTCGCCTTCGGCTTGTGCTTCATGATTTCTTCCGCGTTGAACGAGAACATCGGTGTCTCGTAACCCAGTGGATAATCACGACGGTGCGGATGCCCATTCCAATCATCCGGCATCAAGATGCGGCGCTTGTCAGGATGTCCTTTAAAGTCCACACCCATCATGTCCATAATTTCGCGTTCCGGCCAATTCGCGCCCGGCCAAACAGTGGTTACTGTTTCGACCACGGGTTCATCTTCCGGCAAATAAACTTTGAGCCGCAGCCGCCGCTTGTACAGCATCGACAGCACATGATAACTGACACCGAACCGACCGGGGCGATTGTAATCAGGGTAATAATCAACAGCACTAATATCTGACAGAAAGTTGTAAACCAGACCCGCAGAATCGCGCACAAACCGTGCGACCGCAGGCAGATAATCGGGGTTCAAGACCAGCGTGGTTTCGCCCGCGTATTCCACCACATCTTCAACCGCCTGTGGATACGCTTTCTTTACAGCTTCAACCGCGTCAATTGCTGCTGCTACGCTCATAAATAGTCCTTGAAAAATCGTTATTGTAGGGGTTTACCGCTGGCAAACCCCTTAAATCTTTGAATATTTGCTGTGGCGATAGATACTTTAGACGCTAATCGCGCGTTCGGCTCTGTCGTCAGCCCACTTTTCATCGTTAGCCCAATTACGGACGCTCTCGCCTTTGATCTTTTCGTGCAGTGTCATGATGCCGTGCAGCAGTTGTTCCGGTCGTGGAGGGCAGCCCGCCACATACACATCAACCGGAATAATCTCGTCGCAGCCCTGCACCACTGCGTAGTTGTTGTAAACGCCACCGCAGGACGCGCAATCGCCCATCGAAATAACCCACTTCGGTGAGGCCATTTGGTCGTAAAGCTGCCGCACCACAGGAGCCATCTTACGCGTCAACCGACCCGAAACAATCAGCAAATCGGCCTGACGCGGACTAGCACGATTAAGCTCCATTCCAAAACGTGAAAGGTCATAGTTAGACCCCTGTGTACCCATATACTCAATCGCACAGCAGGCCAGCCCAAAGAGCAGAGGCCACATCGCACCGGTACGTCCCCAATTAACGGCTGCATCGAGTGTAGTTGTCACCACACCCAGATTGCCGAGTTTTGAACTTACTCCCATTCCATTGCGCCTTTCTTCCACTCATAGATGAACCCAATTGTCAGTATGAATAAGAACACGCCCATGACAATCAAGCCGTAAATACCAAGGTCGCGCAGTTGTACCGCCCACGGCAGGAAAAACACCACCTCGACATCAAAGATAATGAACAACACGGCTACCAAGTAAAATTTAACCGGCATCCGTCGTCTCCCCGGACCAATCGGCTTCATACCGCTTTCATACGGCGCGGCCTTACGTGTGGTCGGGCGGTGTGGCCCAAAAATCCACGAAATAACCACAACGATAAATGCAACAAGGGCGGCCAGTGCAAAGAGTGCGCCAATCGGGGCGAATTCGTTAAGTGCCATATTTTTGCTTCCCTGCGGGACTTTGTGCTATTTTGAACAAATAAGTCTAACGTAGATTAACATAATCCACTAGTGCTGTCAAACCAATTTTACCGCGTAAATAGCATCTCAGCCAAGCCCAGTTAATTACAATTTCCTTATCAAAATTCTGCCCTATCATGGATTCGTTTCTGCATGAAAACCTCAATTTGACGACGGCACAGGTTATTTGGGAAAATTAGGGTAAAATAACGCTGTTACCGGAATAGTAAAATTTTATGTAACGTGCCATATAGAATTCGTATTGCCAAATCTAGGGGAGCACCTATGTGTGCTCGCTTTACGACAAATCTGCTAACTATCGACTAATAGCTAATGACTATAGACTAACCCATGATCCGTTTTTTACTATCGCTTATCGTCGCGCTCGTCATCGGTGCAGTCATCGGCCTCTATTTCGGATGGGTACGATTCCCGGTGCTGTACCTTAATAGTCCTGCTGCCAGCCTCGCTGACCGTTATAAAGATGAATACACCACCATGGTGGCGACAGGCTACCTTAAAGATGGTGACCTCGGCGGTGCGGTTGATCGTCTACGGGTTCTGGGTCTGCCCAATATTCCCGCTTATGTCCAAAGCGTCACCGAACGCTACATCAGCAACTCGCAGGATTCTAACGACATCGCTTATCTGGTTGCCCTTTCCGAAGGATTAGGACGCTTAACGCCGATTATGCAGCCTTATTCTCAGCTTCATGCGCCGGGGCAACAACCATGAGTCGTTACGACAGCAGTGGCAACTATGCGCCTGATTCAAAGAGCAAATATCGTCGCCCGCGTTATCCGTTCTCGCCGTGGGGCGTAGTAATTGGTCTTATCCTCGGCCTTGCTGGAGGATTACTTTACGCGTGGGTCGTCAATCCGCGTGTCGAATTTAATACCGAACCGTGGCAGTTAAGTGATGCAGATCGCGCCAATTACATCGCGGGCATCACCCTCCAATACAACTATGATAGTGACCTTACTAAAGCGGTCAATCGTCTGGTCGTCCTGAGACTCACAGGTGATCCCATTCAAGCGGTTGCCGATACCGCCTGCAAACTCGCCAGCAGCAGTTATGTCGATAACAGCAGCGGGCAGCGTGCCGTCCGCAGTATGATGACCTTCTACCAGTTGCAGGGACGTACAGGCTGTGCCGATACCTTGATGGCATTGACCGACCAATCGACACCCAACGCGCTCATCGAAGCTGCAACCCCAACGCTGCGTCCGCCCGCCACCAAAACCCCCACACCCCCTATACCTGTAACAGTCGTACCAACTCAGCAAATTGTCGTCATCCCTTCTATTCAACCGCAGGCTGATTTCACGTTGGTGGATGTACGCACTTACTGTAGCAAAGAGTTATCGGGACTGATTGAAGTCCGTGTGCAAGACTACAACGGCGATCCCATCCCCGGCGCATCCATCACCGTCAAATGGGACAGCGGCGAAAGCAGTTTTGTGACTGGGCTGAAGCCTGAACGCGGTGCGGATTATGCCGACTTCCAAATGGATGGTGGCAAATCTTATACCGTGCAAGTCGCTGGACGTTCTGATCCGTCACAAGCGCTGGTTGCTGGTTCATGTAATGATCCCGACACGGGTCAAGCCGCTCTCATTTCATATCGTGCCACCTTCCGCCCGCAATAAGGAGCTTACATCATGCCTACCGTCGAAGAACGCGTCTTAGCCGCCATCAACATGGACGACCTTCTCGCCTTACTCGGTCAGATGGTGGCCTTCCCCAGCCTCGGCGGTAATGAGTCACCTATTCAGCGCTTCCTCGCTAAGTATCTCCAAAACCTCGGCATGGAAGTGGATGTCTGGGATTTGGATTTCGCCGCACTCAGCCAACATCCCGCCTTTAGCACCGAGATTGACCGTGCCGAAGGTTTAGGTGTCGTTGGCACAATGGGCAACGGTGACGGCAAATCACTGATCTTCAACGGACATATTGATGTCGTTCCAGCAGGCGATACGGCTAACTGGCATTACCCACCTTTTCAAGCCACCGTCGCCAATGGCAATGTCTATGGGCGCGGCGCACTCGATATGAAAGGCGGCCTCGCCTGTGCCATCTTCGCTGCTAAAGCCATCCGTGACGCAGGCGTGACACTCAAAGGCAAACTGATCATCGAAAGTGTAATCGGTGAGGAAGATGGTGGAGTCGGTGCATTAGCCACAGTTGTGCGCGGTTATAAAGCCGATGCCGCTGTCATTATGGAACCCACAGAACTCATGATCGCTCCAGCGCAAGCGGGTGCGCTCAACTTCCGCATCACCGTTCCCGGCCTTGCAGCTCACGGTGCGGTTCGTGACGAAGGCGTGAATCCCATCGAAAAGTTCATTCCAATCTATCAGGCGTTGATGGCCTTTGAAGCCTCACGCAATCAACAGTCAGATAACCCGCTGTTCGCCGCTTACAAACTTCCCTATCCCATTTGCGTCGGCACACTCCAAGCCGGCAATTGGGCATCCACCGTCGCCGAAAGTCTGACCTTTGAAGGTCGCTTCGGTATTGCTGTCGGAGAAGACATTCCCACGGCGCGTAAATCGTTTGAAGCGGTTGTTGCCACTGTCGCCCAATCCGATAGTTGGTTGCGTGAACATCCACCAACCGTTGAATGGTGGGGTGGACAATTCGAGTCGGCAATCATTCCTGCCGATCATCCGATTGTGACGACTGTTGGTACAGCCTTCACCGATATTACGAGTAGCGAACCGATTTATCGTGGCATGCCCTACGGCGCGGATATGCGTTTGCTCGTCAACAATGGTGACACACCGACACTCATGTTCGGCCCCGGCAACGTCCGCAAAGCCCATCAACCCGACGAGTATGTGCCAGTCGAAGACCTCGCTACGGTCGTCCGAACTCTCGCCCTCACCGCCCTACGCTTCTGTGGCTACGAGGAATAAAGTGTATCGGTTGGGGTTTGCGAATGGTTAATTACAAAAATATCATCATGTTAGAGCGAGAGAAACGCAGTAGTAGAGCCTGTATTCGTGGCCTACGAATTACGGTCTATGATGTGCTGTCTTATTTAGCTGCTGGTATGACACACGAAGAAATCCTGAATGACTTTCCTTCTTTAACCAATGATGATATTTTGGCCTGCTTAGGCTATGTAGCTGACACGAACGCAACAAATTGATTATCGACCCATAAAATTATTCCATCCTGTACGGGCTTGCCGCTGGCAAGCCCTTTCTGTTAATCTACTTGACTCAAATCTCAATCATATATACACTACCATATATGCAAAGTTATATATGAATTATCCATATGCTCAAATTTGTACTGCTTGGTTTCCTCAACTACACACCCATGACGGGCTACGAACTCGAAGGCTGGATCAACGCCTCAACAGGTAATTTCTGGCACGCTGAACTCAGCCAGATTTACAAAACGCTCAAACAGTTGGAGAAATCGGCTGAGGTTACCTCCCATGTTGAACCACAAGAAAGCCGACCTGACCGTCGTGTATACACCGTCACCGACTCCGGCAAAGCCAACCTCGAACAATGGTTAGCCACACCCATCCTTGAAGAAGTCGACAAGAAAGACCCGCTGCTGCTGAAATTGTTTTTCGCCTCACCAAACGACCGCCCGACAATTATCACTCAGTTACGCATTCAACTGCGCCTGCATCAACAAAAGCTGGAACATTATCGTCAGCAATCACCCACCGAGATTCTACAATTCGCCGCCCACCATCCCGAATTGCTCACTAACGCGCCCTTGTGGGAAGCCACGCGAAGACATGGCGAACTTTACGAGGAAATGTACATTGGCTGGATCGAAGAAACTCTTCAACAGTTTGAATCCCATTCCCAATAACATGAAAAATGATTTGTAGGGGTTTGGCGTTGACAAACCCTCAAAGGAGAACCGAATAATGTACCAACTGATCGCCAAGCAAAAAGTACGTCAAGGATTCAAAGACATCAGCAGTGCCAATTTTGAACCGTTGCTCAATCAGTTCGCGCCCGATATTCACTTCACCTTCGCAGGCAGTCATGCCCTCGCAGGTGACTTCCACGACCGCGACTCTGTTCGTCAGTGGTTCAACCGTGTCCACAAAATATTCCCGCACTTACAACTGGTTCCCAACCGCATCTTTGTCAGCGGCCCACCTTGGGATATGGTCGTCACCACTCAATGGACAGTGAGTGACACATTGCCTGATGGTCAGCCGTATCACAATCGCGGTGTCCAGATTCTCCGCATCCGTATGGGGATTGTGATCGAAGATCACCTCATCGAAGATAACCAGATACTCGTTGCGACCCTCGACCATCTCGCCCAACTGGGCATCACCGAAGCTGCCAAAAGTCCATTGGTTGCCTCAGCCGCCGCATAAGCAGCTCGGTTATCCTAAACGAATAGGCAAGAATTGGTCGCTGGAACATCTACATATAACCAATCACTTTTGCTTTTTCAGCTATCACGGCTAAGCTAATGCCTAAAATCATATACTTTAAAGGCATTAATTTCATGCAAATCACATCGCCCGAAGAAATAGGTTTATCATCAAAACGTTTGGAACGTATTACGCCCTACATGGAAGACCTTGTACGTGATAATCGCCTGCCCGGTGTTCTGACATTGGTGCAGCGTCATGGCAAAATCGCCCACTTAGGGAAATTCGGCTCGATGAATATTGAAGCGGGGAAACTGATGCAGGAAGATGCCCTCTTCCGCATCTACTCGATGACCAAACCCATCACCAGCGTCGCCATTATGCTGTTACTGGAAGAAGGTCGCTTCAATCTTTTTGATCCAGTTTCGAACTTTATTCCGGCCTTTGCCAAAACCAAAGTCTGTGTGGGTTCGGGTGTGATGGGTCTGCAATTGGTCGATCAGCAGCCCGTCATGAACTTACAACATCTGCTTACGCACACCTCCGGCTTGAGTTACGGCTCGTTTTTTGATTCGCCCGTTGAAGAACTCTATCGCCAATCAGGAAGGAATGCCTTCACCCGCGCTGATCAATTGCAAGATATGGTCGAAAGCATCGCCGAAATCCCGCTTGTTTTCCAACCGGGAACAAACTGGCGCTACAGTGTGGCAACCGATGTACTGGGTTATATCGTCCAAGTGGTATCCGGTATGCCCTTGGCAGACTTCCTCAAAGAACGTATCTTCAAACCTTTAGGCATGGTCGATACTAGCTTTACCGTTCCCGCAGACAAAGTTAATCGGCTAGCGCAAATCTACACGTCTGAAGCCCTTTACGACATCCGCCCTGTTCCACCGAATGCCGTTCCGGGAGTTGGCGATGTGACCGAACCCACTGTGTCACCATTAGGTGGAGCGGGATTAGTATCCAGCCTCTCAGATTATCTGGCCTTCTGTAATTGTATGCTGAACAAAGGCATCTACGAAGGTGGACGACTTCTCAGCCGTAAAACCGTCGAGTGGATGACTGCTAACCACATCCCCGACTCTCTTATGCCCATCTCTATGGGCGTGGAACAGCGCGATCATGGCTTCGGTCTAGGCTTCCGTGTCACCACACATCTCGGACAAGCTCGGCGTTTAAGCTCGGTCGGCGAATTTGGTTGGGGAGGTCTCGCCAATACCTATTTCTGGATTGATCCTGCCGAAGACTTTATTGGTTTGATGATGACGCAACATCTACCAACCTCGCCTTATGTCGCCAATGACATCTTCCGTAACTTGGCGTATCAGGCCATCGCCGATTAATCTATCAGATTTTCACAGTGATCCTAAATCAAATTTTACAGAGCACTTTCGGGTGCTCTTTTTGTTTTCAATTTCGAACCGCAAAAGTCTTCCAAGTATTTTTTGCCAATCGTGCCTTATGCTTGAAAAAGCACGGAAAACTTTGAAGGATTATTTTAGTGACAACTAGTGATACAAATTACAAAGGTAAACAATTGATGCAAGCTGTCAAATCCAAATCATCCATTCGTGTATCGCCAATGAGTCTTGGTTTGTTTGCAGGTCTATTAGTCACGTTATTCGCGCCGATTATCATCAATATGATTAATAGCGGCAACGATTACCCTGCACACATTTATTGGGCCTTTTTGTTAGATAAAACGGGGATGGTTCCTGACCCGTTGCCACATTTTTTATATCAGGTGGTAGTTATTCTGGCAGAGCATATACTTCCCGGAAACAGTTATGATTTAGCCGCTGCATTTGTAGGAATTGTTTGTTATGTAAGCGTCGGTCTAATTATATTCTTTATTCTTCGCCCTTTGATAACCGCTGGTCCAGCGCGTCAAAGAACTTTAATTGCTTTTATTGTCACATTGGTACTAATGCTCGTTGGCCCGATAAACTTAGGGACTCTTGGGAATCACAACTTGTATTTCGGTTACATTGCACCCCACAGCTACCATAACCCGACCATTGTTTTGTTACAGCCTTTTGCCCTATTGTTATTCTTCTTCGCTATTCGAATTTTTACGACACCGCAGAGTAGTCGAACGACCATAATTATGTGTGCAACAGTCACACTTTTAGGAACCATTGCCAAACCCAATTATACGATTTCGGTAATTCCAGCAATAGGCCTTATGGTACTTTATACCTTATTGAGGAAGCAAAAACTGGATTGGTCATTATTGATTATAGGTATTGCACTGCCCGCCGCCGAAGTTCTGTTATGGCAGCTAAATTATGTTCGAGGTTCGAGCCTTAGTGGATTCCTCTTTGCTCCACTAGCTGTTATGAGTTTCTACTCGCCAGAAAACCTACTGCTTAAGTTTATATTGTCAATTCTATTCCCGCTTATCGTCACCGCCATTTACTGGCGAAATGCGTTAAAAAGTATTGTGATGAAACTGGCGTGGCTTGCATTTGGCGCAGGCGCGTTTTATACGTATTTCTTAGCTGAAAGCCGTAACTACATATCTGGAAACTTCACATGGAGTGGTCAAATCACATTATTCATTTTATTTGTAGCAACACTAATGTTTCTCTTTCAGCAAAATGAGGAACTCCTCAAAGAACATCGTTTGAACCGTCGCGTTGTGTTGATCATAACAGTTTTATTACTTCACCTCATCGGCGGCATTCTACTGTATTTGCCACATTTAGGTGTTGATTGGCGGCTGTGGCTATGATATTTGGCAAAGCGGCTGTCGAGTATGAACCTCATTTTCCATACTATTTCTGCACAACAAGCTGCTGGATGTGATAATAATCTTGAAGGCAGCCCACGAACTCCCCTTCGACTGTCCCCACATTCACATAATCCGCCAAATCCACGCTAAATGGCGGCACACTCACCTCGCCGCTTTCATTTTTGGTCTGACGTATCAGTGCGTCTCGCGCATCCCATTCTGCGGCAAAAGTTTGCAACTTAGGTACCAAAGCCACCGATTTTCCAGTCGAGAGCAACGGGCCAATCACAAGTAGTATTGCCATGACAAAAAGCAGCACACTCGAAGTTTTACCTGTTTCGCTAGAATTTTTCTTGAGGCTGAGCGCGATCACACCGCCCCATGCCAATACCAAACCAACCATCACTACATGCGGAATAATCAGCGCACGCCCCGGTGGAAATCCCGAAATGTTATAACTGGTAGGCAAGAAAATTCCGAACAACAATATTAATGCTACAGCTAATGCCGTCGCCAACCATTTACGAGGACTGCGTTTGACACGGATGTAAAGGTCGCTGTTGCCAACAATGCCTTGGCTGATTATCCACCCACCCACCACCAATAACACCAAATGAGGCACAAGCGAGAACGCCGACAAATCAATCCCAATATAAGATGCCGTCGACACAACGTTGACACCAACTAATGCCAACAGGCCTTCTGGCTTATGGTAAAGCGACTGCCGCACCGAGTTCCCCGGCGCAGCCACCATAATTACCGTGCCAATCCCCGCCCCAATCAATATGGCAATTAACAAAATCCCTGCTGGCCGCAGCCATTTCGGTCGGTTAAACCCCACATACAAAAGCATCAGGCCAAACAGACCGATCTCAAATACAGCAAATATTGGCGAAAACCCGGCTAGCAGCATGGCACATAGACCAGTCACCACAAATGCCACCACTATCCAAATTGAAGATAGCGTTTTTCGGGTGATATACAATAAACCTGCACACCCTATGGTAAGTAACACCATCGGCACAGCGTATGTCACTGAACCCGATATCCAATAGATCGACTGAAATACCGTCGGCGTACCCTGTAAAATTGTGTAGAGAATAAGCGTTGCCAGTGCTAATGCGGACAATCGCGGCAGTTGGAATCGCAGCAGCCCACATAACTGCCACATTAATAAAAACAACCCGACCCACCAACCAATAACCAGCAAGGCAGGCATCCACGGCACTAACCAACCACCAGAGAGAGCAACGGCACTTTGCACCGCTGTCGATGAAAATGTTCCTTGCCAGTTGTAGAAATAATAATTCATCGCACCGGTGAATCCCTTGCCCTGCACATTGGCTGCAAAGCAATAATCATCAGCCAGCATCCGGCTGCTCACCCCATTGACGATGTGCATGAATAACGGCAGCGCCAGCACAACGGTGATGACGATCAAGGTAATTCGATATTCACGATTTCCAAAACGCATAAATGTCCTAACTCAGATCGCTTTATAAATGATGCACCCAACTCATCTCACTGTAACATTGACCCCAGTCACCTTACATTAAGAATCCCCAATACCCCTTCAAAGACTTGTCCAGTACTGGTTTTGTGTGAACTCACGCGAGAAATAAACCTTGTTCTGCACGGTTTTAGAACATGAATGAATTTACTTAACGTCTGACTCCCGTTTTTGAAGTCGCTTTAGCAGACTTGTCCGCTTGTTAGCCGTGCGGCTTTAGCCCTCGGCGGTGCAACCTCCGACATCATTGAGTACCAGACAATGCTTTTCAAGCCCATAAGCCAGTAAATAACCTTCATGATTTTATGATAATTTCACTTCTATAATGAAATCATGACTACCATTCAATCTCCCTCAAAATCAATTTTCACACCCAAACTGACTCGCGGCTTACTCATCTTGATGGTCGCCATCATGCCATCATTGGTATCCACTTTGCTGATTACTTTTCAGGGTTATCACCTCACTGACTTTATGCCCCGTTGGAACGACGAAGTCAGCTATTGGAATCAAATCGACACCTTTAAAGAAGTTGGCTTAAACGGCGGTTATTTCACCATCAACGAACTTGAGCCGCCTGCCAAATTCACCCACTTTTATACCTATGGTCCTTGGTATCCTGCCTTATACGGCACAATCGCCCGTGTCATCGGTTGGAATGCCACAACCATTTTGATTATCAACTCGCTGCTCATTGGTTTGGCGTTGGTGATCTTTTGCCTCGCCGCCCAACTGAATCAGCGTCAATTATTGTTAGTCATGGCGCTGCTAGCGACTATGTGGGGTTTGCTGCTCTATTTCTTTACGGGAATGCAAGAAGCCTACCAACAAATATTAGCCATTCTTTTAGCCAGTATATTTGTTATCGCGCTGCGTGAAGGCGAAAAAATCAGCCTACGAGCTAAAATTATTGGCTCACTGCTCATTGGATTTGCGGCAGTCATGCGCTTATCATGGGCGATTTTATTCTTGCCCTTTTTTGTACTCACCGGCAAGAAAACCTATCGGCATTGGATTGCTTATATTATTGCAACTGTAGTCGGCACATTAGTCGTCATGCTCATTTCCAACTACACCGGCGCACCCGGCAACAACTCGATATTCGATATGGTATCGGCCTTCCGTGTATCCTTCGGCGCAGGCTTGGATTATTTCGTGCGTTATTTTGCCCACAACTTGGGTCGCTTCTTATTCTTGCCCAAACCCGGCACCGATGTCTTGCAAACCTACCAGATTATCGCCTTGATTATCGGATTAGCCACCTTCGTCCTACAAATCTTCCTTCATCGTAAAAAGAAATCCAAGCAAGCTTCCGAATGGTTATTCCATCTCTACAATTTGGGCATAACCGTCATCGCGGCCTTTTCCTTATATCTCATCGGTACAGGTGGTGATTATCGCTTGCTGGCTTGTCATCTCTTCATTTCACTGCTGGTGATGATTGCCTTCAAGCACTATCGCCTCGTCCTCGTGTTTATTGTCGTCAACTTACTTTTCGTAACCGTATTTTTAAGTGATTTTCGGGATAGTGTACTCTCCAAATACGAACCCGAACGCGCTGCTTATAACGTCTTTAGACCAGCAGCAGACACCCATCTACTCTATGATCCCCAAGCGACAAACCCGTGGTGTAATACACTGCTCTTTGCAGTGGCGGATTATAGCGGCACAACCTTGGTCGGAACGCCCGCAGGCATTGGTCTATCCTTTTTCAAAGACCCCGCGAACCCAATTCTAACCTTCAAATCACGCTACTTGTTCCTCAATGAGAAGAATTACCGCATCATCAGTCAGCGCACTGATGCACCGAAGCTCACTCCATTAACCACACTATTAGATCGAACCCTTTATGTAAACCAAAGTGCCGATTGTCCAACAAATGCTCAATAATCTGTCTCATATATAAATCACATGTGGTGGCTGATACTTAATCACTCACCACCTTCTTCTGCTTCACATAGACCGTTTGCCATCACCTATATCTTGATGCACACGTGTTCCCGGCCCGATCTGCGCCCATCATCAACGACAGATTATCAAATTTCTTTCGTTTGAATCCCATGTCTTTAGCTGTAAACTTTTCATAACGACTCGTTGGAGAAATCATGAAACGTTTGGGTTGGATCAAAATTACACTAATTATCCTTATGGTAATTGGTTTCCTAGCACGCGTTTACCAAATTGGCAGCGTTTCAAATCAGTTTCATTTGACCCGTCAATTTTCTACCGCACAAATGGTTCGGGGTGATTATTTTGCCACGGCTGATGTTCCTGAATGGCGACGCGCTGTCGCATTAGCCAACCAGCCGCCTTCATTAGAACCGCCAGTCATCCAAACCGTTGCCCTTCTTGGTTATAAACTTGTGGGCAGCGAACAACTATGGATTCCACGTACATTTTCCGCGCTCGCTTGGGTGATTGGGGCTTTCTTTCTATTTCTCGCCGCCAAAAAAATCATGCGCGAAGAAGCTGCTCTCGTTACAGTGGCATTTTATCTCTTCACTCCGTTTGGCCTAGCCGCATCCCGCAGTTTTCAGGCCAACCCAACCATGATTGCCTTGTCCATTATTAGCTATTTTACAATTCTTCATTATTTTGAGCAGCCCTCTAAGCAGCGTCTATTCTGGGCTATTATTGCTGCTGCCATCACCAACTTGGTAATGATCTATACCGTTTTTACAATTTTTCTGTTATTTGGTTGGCTGTCTCTTCAACGTCATGGTTTGCGGCGCGTCTTACTAGAACCGGACACATGGCTTTTCCTATTCTTGTCATTGCTTCCGTCCGGGATTTATTACTTTAATGGACTCTTTATCGCGGGCTATTTAAGATCGCAAACCGGCGCACTTTTTAATCCAAGCTTGTGGCTCACACCGATATATTGGATAAATTGGGTAGCACTCATAGGCGAAGTAGTCGGCTTTATTGCCTTAATTTTATCAATACAAGCCCTGTTGACTGCCCGCAAACCCTTACAAAGCGCCACCTTACGAAGTCTTTGGCTTGGATACTTGCTCTATGGATTTGTCATCAGTTGGCCGATTATGAGCCATAGTTATTACAGTATGCCGCTCATACCCATCGTCGCATTATCACTAGGGAGTGTGGCTGACTTTATCTTTGTTCGATTGCAAGCACCGCGCCAACGACAATGGATACCGGGGCTTACGCTAGCAGGAATTGCAGCCTTCAGCATTTTTGGATTAGCGATTTATCTACCAACCACCACGGTGACGAGTGAATTAGCACACGAAGTGGAAATTGCTCAGGAGGTTGGTGATAAAGTTCAGCATTCAACGCACACAATTTTTCTTGCTAAGGATTACGGTTCGTTCCTGAAATTTTACGGCGAAATTGCTGGTTTGAGCTGGCCCGGTACATGGGACTTCAATGCTGAACGTGTCGCAGGCAAACCCACAATAAGTCTAGTACAGCGGTTAAACGCCATGAACACTGAAAATTCGCCTCAATACTTTATCATCACCGATTTTGATGAACTCTCACTTCAGGATGACTTAGAGCAATATCTCAGTTCGCACTTCACTGTCGTTGAGCGCAATGACGATTTCATCATCTATGATATGAAGATGCCGCAAGTGGCATCTTCATGATTAATCACTTACTACAATCTCTTGCTTCACATACACCCGCTTGCCATCCCCCACATCCTGAAGCACATGGGTTCCCGGCCCGATCTGCGCCCCTTCTCCGATTTTCACCCCCGGCATGGTCATCGCATCCACAGAGATGAACGCCCCATGCCCGATAATCGCGCCTAACTTATCGCGACCCGTATCAATCTTATTGCCCTTGATGCGGCTGCTAACTGTCCCGTGATCAATCCGCAAGTTCGCGGTGGTACATCCCGCCGAAAAATTCACATTCGAAGCCAGCACCGAGTCCAGCACCCGGCAGGCGTGCATATCCACATGCTCCGCCACATAACTCCGCGCCACCTCGGTCGTAAAGCCTACGTTGCTGTGGCTCAGCACCATCGAGTTCCGCACCAACGCATTATTCCCAACAATCACATTCGCCCCGATATAGGCTGGCCCGACCACCGCCGCACCGGGAAATATCTTTGCGCCTTCACCAATGTATACATCGCCCACCAATGAAGCAGTCTTGGCGATGAACGCACTTTCCGCCACTTGCTGACCCTTACCTTTCAACTGGTCAAGGTACACATTCATAATGTCCAGCACATGCCACGGAAATTTGAGCGCTTTCCACTGCCCGCTGTACCGCACCACCTGATACACCCGCTGCTTCATCAGAGTATCCATCGCCCGTTCATAATGATCGTCACTTGAGATATCTTTGGCATACTCGGCCTTGATCGCCTCGAACAACTGCGACGCGTTGCTGTGCAAATGCGCCACGAATGTCACCAAATGACTCGGACGTTTATCCGCACCCGGCTTTTCAACGATGCCACTGATTCGTCCCGCCTCATCCACCACCAGATAGCCACCGGGGAAATAATCTTGCATTTCATATCCCGCGAGATAAGTCACCGTTGGATCACTCTCGTGCGCTGCCAACATATCCAGATGCAGCTTGTCCTCGACCACATCATGAATCTGGTTGACATATACCGCCGTATTCGGTCGGCTTGTCAGCACAGGCTCGGCCTTTAGCAGCGCGTCCCCCATCCCTTTTGGTTCGGGCTGCACCACAATCTCGACCTTCATCTCGGTCACAGTCGCAACCAAACCCGCGATGTCAGTCCGGTTTTCTAAATTAGCAACGATGATCGCCTCTTTGAAACCCAACGTTGCATAGCGTTGGAGTTGTGTCAGCAGCAGCGGTTGTTCGCCAAACTTCATCAACGACTTTTCGCGTAACGGCCACATCCGTGATGATGCCCCGCCCGCCAGAATAATCAATACCGGTGTCTCTACCATCTTCTATCCTTTATTCGGGTAATTACGGAAATGATTCTTCACAAAAATTATTAATCTAAAGAATGGATTGATGTAGGGGAGCACCTATGTGTGCTCCCACATTAAAAACTTTGTTTACTACTCTATCTCATGAATTTGATTTCCTAAATGTTCCCTATTTTACCAGCCACCGCACATTCCCCAACCAATTTGTCTAAATCGTGTCTTTTGCCGACATTATTCATTAGACGAGGTGCTAATGCCACCGCAACTTGCGACCTGTCTCTTGCAACTTGTAACAGCCTTTCGCACCTATTGCCTATAGACGATCAGCCATTCCACACATAATATAATAGGGAGATCACGAGGTCATGAGGGCTGTAATTTCGATGAACACTTCTCTTCTCACCAGTTTGATGCAGATCGCAATCCAACAAACCGGTGCTGACCGCGCCATGGTTTGTGATACCCATCTCGCCATTGTAGGCAGCGTCAATCTAGATCAGGCCGAAATTCTATCTGAACACTTAACCGATGTCGTCCAAAAGGCCATCACCAGCGGTCAGCCCGTCATCACCAACAACGCCGTCCGTGATGTCGCCAGCGCACCTCTGACTAAAACCAACTTTGACAATCTGCGCGGTGTCGTGGTCATTCCAGTCGTCGGCATCGGCGCATTGTATCTGGATCGTCCCCTCAAGCAAGGCATCATCGCTAAAAGCACCGTCAACCGACTGATGAAAGTCGCTGAGCAGGCCGCTAAAGAAGACCAAACCGAAACCACTGCCGACAAACTCGGTGAACTCTACCAGCAAACTTCTGCGTAAACAAAAAGGCGACTTCAACAGTCGCCTTTTAATTTCCTCAATATTAAACAGTTGCAAGTATCACAGATTTATAAAATTTGGTATTGATTTACTCCCTCACTTGCGGGGGAGGACTAAGGAGGGGGTTCCTACTCTATCAACCACTTACCGATCAGCCTCAGCCATCCAAGTCACATCACCAGCATTCCTCATTGACCGCGAAAACCCATCATATGCCGAAGCCTTACCCATCACTGAAATAACCACAATGACCGCCGTAACAAACATGGCATTCCGAATGAGTTTGATGTTCATCTCAACACCTCGCCCCAAGACTGACTCTCTTATACGTTGTCCTCTGATTTCATAGTTGGTTTGATTTGTACGCATATTAGTCACAAAATAGATCTCATAAGAAGCGTTATTTTCTAAAGTCTAAATGCTTCAGCAAGCACCCGCATGAGTAAACCGTAGCATTTGTTCTAGGAAACTCAGCCTATTTTTGGGAAACTTAGAGAGAACTTCATTAGATAATTTTTTGATTTCAAAAATGTATTCTTGTAGAGGCGCAAGGCTTGCGCCCTCCACTTCAAAAACATGAATACAGGATTACACTCAAATGCCAGCTATAACCGACTATGCCGCCCACCTCAACGCCCTACCCCAATCGGATTGGGATGCCTACCTCAGCACCAACTCCGGCTTACCCGGCGCTCGTGCCAACCTCCCCTTAGCCGATGCCGTAGCCACCGTAGGCGAAGAAACCCTCTTCCGCCATCTACTCACCTATGACCCAATCACCGCGCCCACCAACACCTCTGGTGAATTTCTCGCACTCTGCGGCACGGTAGGCTTTGGCAAACTGCTTATCGAAAATCATCCCAACGCACTCGACACTTTACGTGCATCAGCCAATGATCCCCGTTGGCGTGTCCGTGAAGGCGTAGCCATCGCCTTTCAACACTTTGGCGATCACGATATGTCTGCCCTCATCAGCAAAATAGCACCTTGGAGTAAAGGGACACTCTACGAACAACGGGCAGTTGCCGCCGCCCTATGCGAACCGCGCCTGCTCAAAAATCCGGCTGATGTCACCCGCGTCCTCAAAATTCTGGACGATATCACCGCCGCGATTCCTGCCGTCACCAATCGCAAAGCTGATGACTTCATCGCCCTCCGCAAAGGACTCGCCTACTGTTGGAGTGTCGCCGTTGTCGCGCTACCAGAACACGGTAAACCCCTCATGGAAAAATGGCTGGCCTCAACCAACAAGGACATCCTCTGGCTCATGCGCGAGAATCTCAAAAAAGACCGCCTCAAACGCATGGATGCCAAATGGGTAGAAAAGCAACATAATAACTAAAACACTTATGTTAGTGTTACAATTTTCCACATTAATGCAACCAATTTTGCATTCTCAATTAGAGGATAATATGCCAAACAGAACTTACCTATCTTGGATTGATGATGACGCACTAGTGAATGCAGTTATGAAAATTTATACGTCTGTGAGTGATGCTTTTGCGAGTACAAGTCTCAAATACTTAGAACGAAATATCATTGATCCATTTAGCTTAATCTTTGAAACTGCCCTTACAGAAACAAGCATTGAAGAGTGGTTAAAAATTGAAGCTCAGCGTCAAGCACAAAAAAAGCTTTCAAACACGATTGGCGAATTTCACCAGAATATTTTGAGTTCATGCGAAGGTTGGGAAAATCTAGGAACGGGTCACGAATCAGGCGTGGATTTAAGGAAAATTGATGGATCAATTTATGCTGAAATTAAGAATAAATACAATACCATTAAAGGTTCTTCTAAAATTGATGCGCTTCAATACCTTATCAGCCTTGCGAATTGGCATAAGAAAAGTACTATTTATATGGTGTGGATAATTATGGATAAAGCCGATTTTGTTGAAGAACAATGGATAGTCAGTGAAGTTAGCCACAATCGTGTCAAACTAATATCCGGTGATCACTTTTACACATTAGTGACAGGCGTCACCAATTCATTGTATCAATTACATGCTGTAATACCTAAAGTGATAGCGACAATCATTGAGGAACATGGTGCTATAAAATCGACAGATATACAGGCGATTTCGGACCTAAATCAACGTACATCAAATGACACTGCATTAAAAAGTGCATATGACTATTTCTTCAAATCCGCCTTCCCTAAGTCAAACCAATAAATAGCGGTTGAAGTAAAGTGGGTTGAGAGAAATTCTCAAATTGAGTGTGATCAAATTGCATTGATCGATTTTCCAAAATAGTGATCAAACAACGCCCAACATGATAAGCTAAATTAACAGGAACAGCGTTTCCAATTTGCTTATACTGAGACGCAACGGACCCTACAAATTCCCAATCGTCGGGAAAAGTTTGAACCCGTGCATATTCGCGGATATTCAAAGGGCGTGTTTCTTCCGGGTGGCAACGTTCAGTTTGTTTCTGGGCAGGACTACAAGTCAGTGTCAGGGATGGTTCGTCCCAAGCCAATCGGCGTGCCATACCAGTCTTTCCACCACCGAGATAAAAACTCCCACCCATATACTCTTTTTGTAACTCAATCGGTAAGTCGCGCCAATAGCCACCGGGAGGAATTAATTCTAAAATATCGCGTTTTCGGCTTGGGTAAGCCGAACCTCCGGATATAGGGCACTTTTCTAAAGCCTCTCGCATTGTAACCAAATAATCACGTTCTTTAGGAAATAGATGTTGAAAATTTAAATCTTTCCGGAGACCCATAATGATGAGACGTTCTCGCTTTTGAGGGACATCATGGAACTGAGCTTTAAGCAGTTTATAGACAACATGATAACCAAGTTCATCCAGAACATTAATCATCGTAGCTAAAGTCCGTCCACCATCATGTTGCAACAGACCACGCACATTCTCTGCCAGCGCGATTTTAGGATTTACCTCTTGCACACAACGCGCAAATTCAAAGAACAAGGTTCCTCGTATATCTTCAAAACCCTTACTAAGCCCTGCATAACTAAATGCTTGACATGGAAACCCACCCGCGACAACGTCAACTTTATCTCGATATTCCTTAAAGCTGACTTTTTTAATGTCATCTTCTATAACTTTCCAATGAGGTCGATTTTTACGCAGAGTCGCAACAGGATTCTTGTCAATCTCGACGAGGAGTTCAGTTTGCAAACCAGCGTTTTCAAACCCTAACGCCATTCCCCCAGCACCCGAAAACAACTCAATTACTTTAAAGGGAGTAGCTTCACTTTCGAGTATACGATAGTGGCTTTGATATTCATCTCCGGTATTTTTTTGATGGACACGTTCGAGTTCATCTAATTCAAAAAGACGATAATTGTTGCCTGAACGTTGCCCACGAATCAGCCCCTTCTTTTCCCATCTTCGAATGGTGTCCGTAGAAACTCCTAAAATGGTAGCAGCTTCAGCAACGGTTTTAAGCATAATAAATCATCCAACCTCATACTTGAATATAATCAAATTATACTGATAACCATTGCATAATGCAAAGGTTATTAATATTTCACAATTTATACCTAAAATTTGTCTATTCTAACGCTCAAATCAGAATTTTTGTGCTACAATAACACTATTATCTCTGTGCCTTTGAGTCATGGTGTCTGTGCGAAGCATCCCGTGGGACTGTGTTAAAAATCTCCCTCCACCCTCCTTGCGTCTTTGCATCCTTGCGTCTTTGCATCCTTGCACCTTTGCGTTGAGTCTTTGTATTTGCACTCGCCTTTGCATCTTCGGCGGATTACTCCCTAATTCCCGCTGCGGCAGCACCCCAATATGCACGCGGCGCATCACTCCCTCATTTCCGCTGCACTCAGCGCCATCAGCCGAGCCAGCCGCACTGCAACTGCATCAATTCAGCGCTGTGCTCCCGTATTCCCGCCCGCCATTTCAGCGGAAAATATGCGAAATCTGCAAATTGTGCAATTTCTTGAGCATGACTCTGACTCCCCCTCTCCAAAGCATTTTTATGAGACAAAAATCTTGAATTGCTGTATTTTTTCTCCCTGATTTGCTCCCCTCTGCCATGAAATGGAGAGGGGCGGGGGGTGAGGATTTGAGCGAGAGTTCGAATCAAAAACGCCGCCCACGCGAACGACGTTTTCTGATCTCTAAATCTCTGCGGTCAATTTGTATTGTCTTAAGCCCTCTCCCTTGTGTTTTGGGGGAGAGGGTTGGGTGAGGGGGTAGCTTTACGCCACCGTCACTTCTTCGCACAGGTACACATCTTGAATCGAGCGTAGCAGCGCTGCGCCTTCATCCATAGGCCGTTGGAACGCCTTACGTCCGCTGATCAAACCCATGCCGCCCGCCCGTTTGTTGATAACGGCTGTCTTCACGGCTTCTTCGAGGTCACCCTCACCACTGCTTGCACCACCGGAATTAATCAATCCGGCACGTCCCATGTAACCGTTCGCCACTTGGTAACGGGTCAGGTCAATCGGATTATCGCTCGTTAGTTTAGTATAAATGCGCTCGTCCAACTTACCGTATGAAGAGCCACCCGTGTTCAAAGCCTTGAAACCACCATTTTGGGTCGGGAGCTTCTGCTTCACAATGTCGGCCTGAATAGTCACACCGAGATGGTTGGCTTGTCCGGTCAGGTCAGCCGAGGTTTCGTGGTTCACACCGTTCACCTTGAAGCCGGGGTTACGGGTATAGCACCACAAAATCGTCGCCAAACCCAGTTCATGTGCCAGTGCGAAAGCTTCCGCCACCTGCACCAATTGACGTGTACTTTCGTCTGAACCAAAGTACACCGTCGCACCGATGGCTACCGCGCCCATGTTCCATGCTTCTTTGATTGTCCCGAACATCACTTGGTCAAACTTGTTCGGGTAAGTCAGCAGTTCGTTGTGGTTGATCTTCACCATAAACGGAATCCGGTGGGCATACTTACGCGCCACAATTCCCAACACGCCGAAGGTCGAAGCCACTGCGTTACAACCACCCTCAATCGCCAGCTTAACGATATTTTCCGGGTCGAAGTACGCCGGGTTTTTAGCAAACGACGCACCTGCCGAGTGTTCAATCCCTTGGTCAACGGGGAGAATGCTCAAGTAGCCTGTATTCGCCAACCGACCATGCCCCAACATCTGTTGGATGCTCCGCAAAACCTGTGGGTGACGGTCACTGCTCGTCCACACGCGGTCAACAAAATCCGGGCCGGGAAGATGCAGCACATCTTTACTGATCGTCTCCGATTTATGGTTGAGCAGTGTGTCAGCATCTGCTCCCAGTAATTCACTAATCCGGTCGATAGTCAGTTCTTGGTCAGGGGCTGTGGCAATCGTCATTAGGATTGTCCTTTCTCTCTTAGTCCAGTTATTGGGAAATGTTTTTCAATGATACCACTATGCATACTATTCGAGCGAGGTTCACTAGTCAGGTGAATTTCATCACACCGCTTAGGTGACATACCATACTCATGTTTGCCGATGAAGAGAATTAGAGTCAATAGATACAACACAAAATATATATGAGGGATTCATCTATGCTTATAAATGACAACACCACCCACGAAATCCAACAAATAGACGGCCTCGATTTACTGCGTCGCCCACAGTTAAATCGCTCAATGGCTTTTACCACTCAGGAGCGCCGTGACCGCAAGTTGCGCGGCTTACTGCCTCCCCGCGTCAGAACCTTAGATGATCAATCTAAGAATGTGCTTACGAATTTCCGCCACAAAAATAGCGAACTTGAAAAATATGTCTACCTCATGGACGTTCAATCGCGTAATCACACCTTGTTTTACTACACATTGATACGTAACTTGGTTGAAATGATGCCCATCGTTTACACCCCGACCGTCGGGCAGGCTTGCGAAGAATACAGTGAGGTTTACGTCAGTGGACGCGGGCTTTACATCTCGGAAGATGACCGGGGCGAAATCGATCAGGTACTCGCTAATTGGCCGGAAAAAGATATTCGTGTCATCGTCGTTACCGATGGTGAACGCATCTTAGGATTGGGCGATCTCGGTGCAAATGGTATGGGTATTCCCATTGGCAAGCTGGCCTTATACACCGCCTGCGCGGGCATCAATCCTCAATATTGCCTACCGATAACCATTGATATGGGTACTGAAAATTCCAAACTCCTCAATGACCCTCATTATATCGGCTTATCAAAACATCGGTCACGCGGTGCAAACTTCGATTCACTGATGGATGAGTTTATTACCGCTGTTCAAAAACGTTTCCCCAAGGCGTTGATCCAATTTGAAGACTTTGGTAATCAGAATGCATTTCGCCTCCTAGAACAATACCGCCACCAACAGCGCGTTTTTAACGATGACATACAAGGAACAGCCGCCGTATCCCTCGCTGGAGTCCTGTCCGCGCTCCAAATCACCGGTCAACGTCTCCGCGACCAAACCATTCTGTTCTTAGGTGCAGGCGAAGCAGGCATCGGTATCGGCAATTTGATCGCCTCTGCTATCGAGAGTGAAGGGCTTTCCATCGAAGAAGCGCGTCAGCACTGCTGGTTCGTTGATACGAAGGGTTTAGTAGTCGCCAGTCGCACCGATCTCGCAGAACACAAATTGGCTTTTGCTCACCAGCATGAATTCTTTCCCGATCTGCAATCTGCGGTGGAGGCTTTACACCCGACAATCTTAATTGGCGCGTCTGGCATAGCGCATACTTTTACACAGCCGGTTGTCGAAGCGATGGCTCGTTTCAATGATCGCCCTGTCATTTTTGCCCTATCCAATCCAACCTCGAAATCGGAATGTACAGCCGAAGAAGCCTATCGCTGGAGTAACGGTCGGGCGATTTATGCCAGTGGTAGCCCTTTCCCATCAGTAACATTGAACGATGTCACTTATACACCCGGACAAGCCAACAACTCCTACATTTTCCCCGGTGTCGGATTAGGGATTGTAGTGAGTGGTGCTAAGCGCGTCACCGATGCCATGTTCACAGCCGCCGCAGAAACTCTCGCCCAACAAGTTTCAAAAGCTGATTTGCAAGCGGGCAAGATTTATCCCTCTCTAGCTGATATTCGCTCTGTCTCGGCAGCTATTGCTGAGTCGGTAGCTGAAATTGCCTATCAAGAAGGCTTGGCCGATACTCCACGACCCGCTAACTTAGCCGAATATATTAAGTCGCAAATGTACAATCCGAGCTAAGAATCGGTCTGAATATTCGGTATTGTCCCATCGAAAGAGGGATTCGTAACCGATCACATCCCAATAAAATAGAACCGGACACGGCGCGCTGTGTCCGGTAATCTGATTTTCAAATAGGATAGAATAAAGGTGTAATCAGTCAAGAGGCATTCATGACACACCCTGTTCTTATCCTAATCGGCACACCCAACTGGGCTGCTATCCTTCAATCGCAGCTTGGTTCGACCTACCACTTCATCATCTACACCAGTCAAACGGGTTATGTCACTCATTTGGCAGATGATCACGCTGCCCTCATCCTTGTGGATGGCGATATGCCCAATTGGCACTTCTGGACAGCCACACCCAAAAGCAGCCCTGCTACCCGTCGCATTCCCATTTTCTTAATCGCCAACAGCGCTGATGCGCGTAATGCTGCCCTCGGTCAAGGCGCGGATTTGGCCTTAACACCCGACGAACTACTCGCACAAGCACCCCAACTCATCACCGATTATGCCCGAACACTCGACCCCAAACTCGCCGAACAACTCGATTGCGAATGTCAGGAAGCGCTGCCCGATCTCGCCGTTCAAGCGGTCGAGCAGTTCAATATCGGTGAATACTATCACCAGCACGATATGTTCGAGGAACAATGGATGCACACCACTGGCCCCGTGCGCGATCTCTATCGAGCCGTTTTACAGGTGGGCATCGCTTATTTTCAAATTACGCGGGGAAACCATCGCGGGGCGCTCAAGATGCTCTTGCGGAGTGTTCAGTGGTTCGCGCTGCTGCCGGATGTTTGTCAGGGCATCGACATCAAGCAACTGCGAGAGGATTCGTTTCGTGTCCGTGCCGAACTCGAACGCATCAATCCAGCCGACATCGCCAACTTCGACCGCAGCCTCTTAAAACCAGTTCATATGGTCGAAAAACCATAACCACAAATATATTTTCGCTTCTGTAGGGGTTTGCCGCTGGCAAACCCCCAAAATCCGATCATTTACTCGCGCGGTATCTGCTGTGTAGGTGCTGCTGTGGGTGTAGATGGCGCTGCTGGAGGCACAGGTGGCACATGTCCCTGTTGCTTCTGGCGATGTTCGAGGTCTTCTGCTGCTTGACGACGCGAGTTGGTCAGGTTGTTATTAATCATCGTGTTCAAGCTGCCAGCTAAGTTCACAAAGTCCGAAGGCAGCAGGATAACGGTTGTGCTGTTATGTTCCGCGCCCACTTCCGAAATCATCTGCATACGCCGCAGTTCCAATGCCGCCGGATTCTGAACAATCAGTTGCGAGGCTTCCGCCAGCTTGACCGAGGATTCGAGTTCAGCCTCGGCCTTGATGATACGTGCGCGTTTTTCACGGGAAGCTTCGGCTTCCTGAGCCATTGCCCGCTGCATTGAAACTGGGATTTCAACATCCTTCATTTCAATTGCTTCAATCTCTACGCCCCACGGTTCAGTAGTCGCGTCAACGATCTTCTTGAGTTGCATATTAATCTTATCGCGTTCACGCAAGATTTCGTCCAAATCGTGCTGACCAATCACATTCCGCAAAGATGTTAAGGAAGCTTGGTTCACCGCCCGCGAGAATTCACGTACAGCAATCGTCGCTTTAGATGGACTTGTCACCTTATACCACACCACCGCGTTCACCCTGATCGTTACGCTGTCACGGGTAATCGTTTCTTGTGGCTCAATCGCCTCGGTGATCGTCCGAATATCAATTGTCCGTGTGTATTCCAAAAATGGAACAACCCAGAACACACCCGGCCCGCCTGTGCGGCTGTAGCGTCCTAGCCGGAACACCACCGCTCGTTGATATTCCTGCACAATCCGCAGACCCATAATGAACAACACCAGTATCACAATAATAATTGGGAGGACTAGTGGGTTCTGGAAAATTTGTGGCATCATATTCCCTTTTCATGTGTGTCTTACAATCCCCATGTACGATTGTAGGATGGAATGGAAAATAGCGCTTCCCCAAATATGGGTATCAGCTAACAAAAAGGTTTCAGTTTAATATGACATCCTCACACAAAAACAACCACAAAACAGCAAGCATCCCAACGAATATCGGTTTCATATCCACACGATTTGCTGGAACAGATGGTGTTTCTTTGGAAACCCTCAAATGGTCAAGCCTACTAACCACAATGAATTACCAGTGCTTTTGTTTCGCTGGTGAGTCGGATTGGCCTGCTGACCGCAGTTACATCGTTCCTGAAGCCCATTTCTCCGCGCCCGAAATTCAAGCCCAGAATAGCGACCTATTTGGTGATGGCGTTCGAACGCGCGACACATCAGCGGGTGTTCAACGCCTGAAAGACCACCTCAAAGATCATCTCTATAAATTTATCAAACACTTCAACATCCATATTCTCATTGCCGAGAATGCCCTTTCCATTCCTATGAATATTCCACTCGGCCTAGCGATTGCCGAAGTCATTGCCGAAACAGCCATCCCAACTATTGGTCATCATCATGATTTTAGCTGGGAGCGTACTCGTTTTGACGTAGGTGCTGCTGCCGATTATTTACGAGCCGCTTTCCCACCTACATTTTCGAGCATTCACCATGTGGTCATTAACTCTTTTGGCAGTCACCAACTTGCCCTTCGCACCGGAGTCGCCTCCATCACCCTTATTCCCAACGTTATGGACTTCGAGCATCCGCCTCAAAAAGATGGTTATGCCGACGAAGTTCGGGAAGTCCTAGGCATCGCTGCCGACGAGATTTTCTTACTCCAACCCACGCGGATTGTGCCGCGCAAACGTATCGAGCAAGCCATCGACTTAACCCGCCGCCTCGGTATAAAAGCCGTTCTGGTGATTACCCACTCCGCCGGAGATGAGGGTTTGGATTACAAGCGTTTCCTCGAAGATTATGCTCAAGCGCTGCACGTTCGGGTGATCTTTGCTGACCGACACTTCGATTATCAACGTCGATTAGACGAACATGGACACAAAATCTATTCGCTGGCAGATGCCTATCAAGCTGCTGATATGGTGACTTATCCCTCGACCGTTGAAGGTTTCGGTAACGCTTTCCTCGAAACGGTTTACTATCAACGTCCAATTGTCATGAGTACCTACGAAATTTTCAAAACCGACATCGAACCCAAAGGTTTTCAGGTCATTAGTTTTGACGAGTTCATCACCGACAAAACCGTCGAAAACGTCCGCCAACTGCTGCAAGACCCCAAACAGGTAGCGAAAATAACAGCAGAAAATTATGAATTAGGCCGCAAATACTATTCCTATCACCAATTGATGGAGCAGATTAAACCCCTTATCCATTCGATGATTGGTCATTCCTAATCACCCCGAATCAAAAGAGGTGACAACTTGACACCTCTTCCAATCGCTCTATTCTTGCTCCCTCCCTCGTTTATGGGCTATCAGCGGACTGAGCCTGCGAAGGTAGAGCAGATGTGGGCTGAGGTGGGGTTCTCCAGCCTAGCTATCATATGCCCCACTGCTGTACACATAAACCGCCATGCCGGGATCATTCGGCACGCTGTAATCCGTTTCGTCTGCGCTCCACTCGTACAACCAATGGGCATCAGTGATTGACATATTCACGCATCCATGACTGTGACGATAACCAAACCCGTCGTGCCAATACGTTCCATGCAGCGCGATATCATGGTCAAAGTACATCGTCCAAGGCACTTCTTGCAGCGAGTAGAAATCCGAAGCCTGCACCGCACCGCTCATCGTCGTCCGTTCGTAGCGCAGGTACACATGGAACAAGCCTTCGTTGGTTCCCCAGTCCTTCAAACCGGATGAAATTAACGTCGAAAACACAGGCTTGTCATCTTCGTAAGCCACCAACGTTTGCTCATAAAGATCAACCCCTACCCATTTGTGAGTGTCGATACCTTCCGGCTTGGCAATCGGTGTGATTTTGGCAACGTTATACTGGTGTATCCACTGGTTAGGCCCAACCTGATACCAACGCTTACCATCGACCATAACATAGGTATACAAGTTGACCAGTGTGTAACGATACATAAATGGATTATTTGGATCGTCGTCACCACCGGGAACCGAAGCCGGACGTAAGTGCTTCATCGTCCATGCTGTGGGATATGGCAGCGGATCATCCGGTAGTTTCACACCGCTGTAACGTGAGATCAACACATCATCGGTCAGGTTGCTTGCCGGAACCCATTGGTCTCTAGCAATTTGCGCCCAGTCACCGTTTAAACCATTTAAGGTTATGTAGGTAAAACCTGCGCCCAGTGAACCGACGACATTTCCACCGGGTGTGTCCTCAATATTGACCGGGCCATGTATCTTGCGGTAGGTTCGGTCATAAAGCAGCGAGTCATCAATCGGCAGTGTCGTTACATTCGGTTTGGGATATGCATCCAATACCGATTGCGGCAGTCCCAACGCGCCCTGACATCCTTCAATATCTTCACAAGGCTGCTGGGCAAAAGCCGCCGTCACAGGCAGTGCAAACATCACAACAATGAATAAGCGTATCAACTGACGTGGCAACATAGTGAATTATTCCGTTAAAGGTTAGGTGATCATTTTCTATACTCTAGAGTATGCCTGCATTGGCAAAAAACTCAATATCTGGATACCCTACGGCTCACCAACGGTTAACGGATGGACAGTCTATGCTAGTCATGACGGGTTGGTATTTGAGGGTCATAACCCTAATGATGATGGTCACAATCATCGTCATATTACTCGCCCGCATATTGACCATACCCACCCACGAAATTAGCTTTTTCAGTTCGAATGCCGAGCGTCCCGGCATTTTCATCATGGATATTCAGCGTCATGTCGTCGCCCGCACCATTCGTCAATCACTCATCGGTCGCCAAACCGATGTGACATGGTCACCGGATTCAACCACGCTTGTTTTTCGCGTCGTCCAAAACATCACCATCGACTTATACGCCACCAACCTTGGCGAGAATGTTTTCCGCCAAATCACTGGCACAGGTAAAAACAATCACTCGCCCGCCTTTTCACCGGACGGTCACTGGCTTGCTTATACCTCCGAACGCGATGGCAATCCTGAAATTTATATCACCCATACTGCCTGCTTACACGCCTCTCGCTGTCAAGATAGTGAAGCCCAACGCCTCACGGATAACACCTTCGCCGATGATCAAGCCGCTTGGTCGCCGGATAGTAAGCACCTTCTCTTTCAGTCCAATCGCAATGGCAACTTTGAGATTTACACAATGAATGTCGATGGCAGCGATCAAACACGCCTGACCGACAACCCCGCCCGCGATCTACAACCCAATTGGTCACCCGATGGTCAGCATATTGCCTTTATTTCCGAGCGTGACATCAACGCTGAACTCTACATCATGAATGTGGATGGCACAGATCAACGTCGCCTAACCATCACACCTGAATATGAATTTACGCCGCAGTGGTCGCCCGATGGACTACAAATCTTATTTCAGCGCACCGTTCGCGGCAGTGACTTTGAAACCTATATCATGGATGCCGATGGCAGTCATCTTCAACGCCTCACTACCGTCCAAATGTTTCTGCAAAATCCGGCATGGCGATCATGAAATTTCCACTTATCTTCCTGCGTTTAACCCTTGGCATCTTGTTATGCTCAATCGCACTCATTTTGCTTGGCCTTTTCGCAGCCAAAACCCTGCCCTATATGGGCGAATTTGCCTATATCTCCTCGCGTGTCGGCGCGAACAACCTCTACCTCATCGACGCACAACGTCAATTGAACACCCACATCAAGGGAATTCTTATAAACGACTGCTGCTTAACATGGTCGCCCGACGGACGCACCCTCACCTATGTCGTGGATATGTCCTCCGATGGCAGCACCGATATTTTTAGCACTAATCTTCATGCGCCTGCCCAACGCCTCACCACCATAACTGGCGCGGATTTGTATCCAGCCTATTCGCCCGACGGTCAGCAAATTGCTTACACCGCTTATGGCTACGGCACACCTGAAATCTACCTGATGAACGCGGACGGTTCAGGCCAACATGTCCTCACTGGTACGAAAGGTGTAACCAACCTCAATCCACATCCCATTTGGTCGGTTGATGGCAAGTCGATACTTTTTAGCGACTTCGAAAATCTCGACTCGCTGCTTGCCGTTCCCAGAAACTGCGTCGAGCCTTGTGAGGATACCGTTCATGCCGCCTTCAATACCAACGGCCTCCCTTTGATGACCACCACCTTTATTCCGTTGGATCAATCGCGCTTATTTCTAGCCGCCTTCGAACGCACCAAACAAGGTGGCTATGCCATGTATAGCCTCGATACACAGTCATCAAACGCACCTGAACGTCTCGCCATTAACTCGAACCTCGCCTCGCCATCCGTAGCAGTTTATGATCATTGGATTGCCTTTGTATCCGGCAATACCAACTTGCAACAACCAGTCGATGACAGCAACCTTTATATTCTCGATGCCAACTGCATTGGCTCATCGGGAGGTTGTACAGGCAGCATCCAGAAAATAGCGGGTCAACTCAACCCCGAAGATAATCTCAGTTGGTCAGCCGATGGACGTTGGCTGGCATTCGTCACCGTGAACGAGCGCCTATCACATTTAAATTTGCTCGACACCGCTTGCATCATCCAACACCAAGATTGCACGAGCTTTATTCATCCGCAGTCGATTACATCCAACCGTTACATCCGCCCAACATGGAGGCCACGCCTCCAATAATCCCCACCTCATGGAAGAAACACCCACACTGCCGCGTCAATCTACTGTAATCAGATCAACCTCAATGAAAGAGTAACTATATGGCAGTGGTTATCCCCGACTCGCATAAAGACCTGCTGGAAAAACCCATCGTTGTCGTTTTCACCACCGTTTCCGCTGATGCTAAACCGCACTCAGTCGGCATCTGGCGGCGCTGGGATGGTGAATTCGTCCGCATCACCTCTGACCCCGACAACCGCAAACATAAGAACATTCTGGCGAACCCCAATGTTGCAGTCATGGCGCTTGATCCTGAAAATCCCTATCGCTTCCTCGAAATTGAAGGCGTTGTGGAAAGCATCGAAACCGAAGGCGCACTCGATGAATTGAACCGTCATACCCAGCTTTACATGGGCAAACCGAACTACTTTGGCACGGTCGAACCCGCCGAAGGTGAAGCCTCTTACGCAGGCATCATGTTCAAAATTCGCCCAACTCGCGTAATCAAATACGGCTAAAGTTCGATGGTTGTTAAGGAGTTTCGTTTATGAAAGTCATGACATCCGAGGAATATCATCAGTTCATGCTAGGCACATCCCGTACCGGCAAACTGGCAACCGTCCGCGAAGATGGCAGACCGCATGTCGCACCGGTTTGGTTTCACATGGATGGCGAGGTTATCGTCTTCATGACCAACGAAAATACCGTCAAAGGCCGTAATATACGGCGCGATCCCCGCGTCAGTTTGTGTGTTGATGATGAAAAGCCGCCGTTTTCGTTTGTAATCATTGAGGGGGTTGCTGAGATTGTTCAGCCCACACCTGCGGAATTTCTCGATTGGTCTACCCGCATCGCTGCCCGTTATATGGGTGCAGAGTTAGGCGCATCTTACGGCAAACGCAATGCGGTCGAAGGCGAATATCTTGTCCGCCTGAATCCGACAAACGTTATCCGGCAACGAGGCATTTCTGATTAATTATCCTTTTGTATCTATCTACATGGAGTAATCATGACAAACACAGTAATTCCCGATACGCATAAAGACCTTGTTGAAAAACCCTATTACGCAATCGTCACCACGGTCATGCCCGATGGTCAACCCCAATCGACCGTCGTTTGGGCGGATTATGATGGCGAAAACATTCGCTTTAACACCGCTCGCGGTCGCCAAAAAGATAAGAATCTCATTGATAACCCCAAAGTGACTCTGGTTATTGTTGATCCCACAAACGGATTTCATTGGCTGGAAGTACGTGGTACTGCCGAAGTTACAGAAGAAGGTGGTCGCGAACATATTGAAGCCCTGTCGCAAAAGTACACAGGCCAAAAATACTACGGCGGCTTTAATACTTACTCCACACCCGAAAGTGAAACCCGTGTGGTCGTAACCATTAACGCTTCCAAGCTCAGTCTGCACTAGCACTATTCGCTAGCCAAGATCACAGTAAAATAAAAGGCGAGTCGTATATTGACTCGCCTTTTGTTTGGGAGATTATCACAATGCCGGATCAGCTTACGTTCAAACCGCTGCCCATCTTCGAAACCGAACATCTCATCCTGCGCGAACTTCGCTTAGATGATGCTCAAGATCAGTTTGAATATGCTCAAGAAGACGAAATCGCGGGCTTCGGCATGTGGCTGCCGCAGAAAACACTCCAAGAAAACATTGATGATTTGCAGGGTGCGCTGGATGCTTATGCCAAAGGGATAGCCTTGGATTGGGCAGTTGAACATCGGGCTGACCACAAAATGATCGGGCGCATCCAGATGGGTTCGTATAATGTGCGTGATGCCCGTGCGGATTTGGGTTATGCCTACAATCGGCTTTATTGGGGGAGAGGCTACGCGACTGAGGCGGCACGAGCGATTCTTCAATTCGGATTTGAAACGCTGAACCTCCATCGCGTCGGGGCAACTGTTTTGCCGGATAATATTGGCTCAATTCGTGTTCTGGGAAAACTCGGTTTCCAGCGTGAAGGCGTACTTCGGCAAGCCTATTCCCTGCGCGGTCCACATGAAGACTTAATTTGCTATTCAATTCTCGCGCCAGAGTGGCGCGAGTCTTCGTAGGGATACGACATGTTATGTCCGTTACTCCATTCCATACTCACCGGCATTGCCCTCAAAAGTTTGGAAACTCGAACGGATTCGGCTTGACGGAATTGAACTTTTGTTCTAAAATTAGAAGTGGAAAGTAGATTAGTAGGAATACACTAAACGGTGAAGAACTTTTTCACGATGATGTCACGTGAAACACGGGCCTTTGTAGGGACGAATCGTGCTTTATCGGCATTTAAAGCCCCTCCCTGTGTTTTGGGGAGGGGTAGATATAGCCAAACTTGCCTTCCACCACTTAACGCACTCCTACCCGAGGATTATTTAGGGGAAGCCGTATGTTGTCATCCACTGCCTCTTTCTACCACTTAAAATGAGAGCAATTATGGCGGCGGCAGACACGAATGGCACAGCGGCGGCATCACCCGAACAATCCGCCGCAAAAGTGTCATTTCAGCGGCATCACGGCAGCTTCCCGCCAGATCAAAATGTCAATTCCGCGGATTTAGCCGAGCCTGCCGCCGGACAATTCAGCGGAAGTATTGCAAATTGTGCGGAAAATGCAGTAACAATTGCAATATCTGCAACATTTTAGACGAATTAATAGGACTTTTGACCCGTCAGTGCCAACACCGTTTCGAGTACATCTTGCATGTTGACAGGTTCATAGAAGAAAGCTTCCGCACCACGTTCCCGCGCCATCGCTTCCCACTCCAAGTCCTCGTCCGCACCGAGTACCACGACAGGCAAACGTGGATAAATCACGCGCAATGAGTCAAGAAAGTTAAGATCATGCTGCCCTAACACATCGAAATCAGCGAGGACAATCTGAAAGTTCCCGTCAGCCAATAGCATATCCATCGCTGCCGCGTTATCCACAGCTTCGACTACACTGTAGCCCGAATCTTGTAACATCGTCCGGTACTTGTCTCGTGATTCCGGTTGGTTATCAATTAAAAGGGCACGCACATAGGATACAGGTGCTGGAGCCGCTTGTGGTCGCAGCGATTCAATCTGTCGGCAGTGTTCCGCCTCGTGCAAGAGCATATCGTTGACCAGTTCTTCAATCGTCAACGAGCCATTATGCTCATGAATACCCGTTCGCTGCCATTCTTCGGGTGTTAAACGTCGCAGGACATTCACCAATTCGGCACGTTTCAAGATATAAGCTTGCAACGAGGTGTGAAAATCAGCATCCGCATAACCCATTACAACCGCCCACTTGCGTTCCTCGTAAGCCAGCAACGTCGGGTTATCACGCACCAGCATCATGTAGATACGCGGGGTCAAAATGTCATCACCTGAACGTAAGTGCGCCAGCACATCAGCCGTTGACCATTGATCTGGTATAGGCCGTGCGCGGAGTTCGGCCTCTGACCAACCGTCTACCGTGCGCGAAATGCGGTTCGGAATATCAGCGATACGATTAATAAGCGAGTCGATATTCATTATTCCCCTAAATAATGCACTAGTTGCTCCATTGCACAGACACGATGTAACGAACAGATGTTACTTCAATTGATCTAACCACTTGCTGATAACCGTCACCGTTTGCTGTGGCGCGGTTTGTGGAAACAGGTGACCACGCCCTGCTACCTCAGCGAAAGTTGCCTCTGGCAATACCTCTTTTAACATGGCTGCGATTTCGGGCACATAAGTGTCCGTTGTCCCGCCACCAATCGCTAAAATCGGGAGCAAATCGCGCAGTTTGGGCGCGACTTCCCACGAACGTGTAAAACCAGTACTGAAATAATAGGCTTCCCATTCCGGTGACCAGCGCAGGTCGAAGCCGTCATTCGGCGCGGGTTGCAAACCATGTTCAACATACAGATGCAAACTTTTATCAGGCCAGTCCGCAAAGAGTCGCTTTGTCTTAAAATACGCAAAAGCCGCCTCGACGGTTTCAAAGTTTCGCCGTCGACGCATCGCCCCTTGTACCAACGGAAACTCCATAATGCTGCCATCACGCTGCATCTGTTCCATACCTTCTAACCATTCGGGGCGGAACAAGGTCGGATCAAGCAAGCATAACGCGCTGAAAAGTTTTGGTTGGCGCACGGCTGCAATCATCGAAGCGATGCCACCAAACGAGTGACCAATAGCGATCACATTATCCAATTTGTGATAAGCCAAGCCCGCCAACAAATCATCTGCCAGCATATCCCATTGACGGAGTTCGGTTGGTAGCTTTTCGTCAGGCCATAACGCACGGGGCAGCATACAAATCACATGATAACGATCCGTCAATGGGCGCAGCATCGGAATATAGGTTTCGGGCGGGAAACCGTTCGCAGGCAGCAGGTTAATAATTTGCCCGCTGCCACCAAAATCATAGATGGGGTACATGAATGCCCTTTATTAGCACTGGTCTGGAAATGAATTCGGTCAATAGTACCTTACGAAGTTTGTGTAGGAATAGGCTATGAATTCGGCAGATTGAACGGCCCTTCTTCGAGATTGTGACCTTGTTGTTGTGCTGTGATAACCGCCTGTATCCGTTGTTTAATGCGTTCCTGATCAGATGGACTATATCGCTCAAAATGGACAGGCAGTTGCTCGTAATCAACAAGGTAACTGTAAACCTGTAATTTGCGAAAGGTACGGTTATAAACAGCTCCAAAATCAAGTGAAAGCAAATCACTTTCTGACAATGGGATTTCGAGTTTAGGGATACTTTCATCCACCGCGAATTCGTAGGTTTCAGAGATACCTTCTTGTAAGGAAGGTATGGGATCGCTAATGGTAATGCTGTAGGGAAAGGATGCATCTTGCTTGGGATAAATGGGAATCCCGTTAATGGGCGAAGGTGACTCATGGAGATAATCAATCTCGATTAACCGAAGCCCACTTTTCAAGGCAGCATATCTCTTATCAGTATATTGAAAATAGCCTTGCCCCGACGCTTTGTTGGTCGGAGACAGAACTTCGAGGCGAATAATTGGTTTTCCAAATGATTTGTCATCTTGCTGTTCATAGATGACGACACTTGAATAAAATGACTCGTCGGTAATCGTCAGCGTTTCGGCAAGTGGTTGTACAAGGGTCGCCACAGTACCGCCTGCCATGCGACTAGGGGACCGCTGTCGTATTATTTTTGTATCATAAATGGTCACATCCGGTTTACGATGGCGCGTCTGCAACTCACCCGTGTCGGGATGAAACTCGCGAATTTGGAGTGATCGCTCAATGTCAACCAGATAGCCCGGTGGTAGTCGATTATCAATTGCTTCGCCCAAGTCGCTGATATAGTTACTATGAAAGCTATCCCAACCGCCATCATTCTGTAACACACTCTGTAAATGAGCATTTATACCGCGATACTGATTTTTCCGGGAGCGAATAGGCATAGCTCAAACCTTTAAATCTAATAGCTTTTATTTTAGTCTGATTTAGGCTTCAATCGCAATCATCCTGTCAGTATGAATCAAAAACAGGGAGGCTAAGCTCCCTGTCTGTTAAACACAACTTCGGTTACGGAACCTGTAACCGCATCTCATTCGTTGAATTAAAACCCAACGATTCGTACACGGGACGGCCTTCGCAGCTTGCGTGGAGGCTCACTGTTTCAATGCGTTGATCGGAACACCAGTTGAGGATGGTCTGCACCATTCGCTTTGCCAAACCGCGTTTGCGGAAGTCTGGCGAGGTATACACATTCATGATATACCCGCGATAAGGTGAGAAATCCATCATCTGAGGTGGCCAATCCACCAGCCACAACCCCGCACCGGCTGCGATGCGACCATCGCTACTTTCTGCCAGCCAGTTACGGTAATGCCCATCCTCTAGTTTGTCATGCAACCAGAGTTCAAATGCTTTTCCCAACTCGTCGAGTCGGGCAGTATCGGTATAGCCCATGTCTTCGTACATCTGGCGGCGCTGCGCCACCAGCGCTGGGAGGTCATTCAGTGTTGCTTCACGGATTACAAATACGTCCCGACCAGCCAGCGTTTTAATAGATGCGATGTCTGTTTGTTCCATTCCCTTTTTGTGTGTCACCACTTTCTCAGATATGTTTCGGCCTATTCGTTGCGGGCGGGCAGTATAACAAAAATAGACAGCGATACAAGGGTTATTTTTGTAAGTTTTGCACACCCATTCATCATGGTACATCTTTTTAATAATACGACGATTAAGATGTCATAAAAACAGCACAATTTAGGGGTTTGCGTAGGTAAAACGGTGGTTTTCTTAGCTGCGGCTAACGTCTCAATCCTCGTTTTTTACACATCAACATATCCAATAAGTTTGGTAGAATAACACCCCCATATTTCCATCCCACACTGGAGAATTGTGAAAATGAACCAATCAGAAGTGGAAGCATTTGTATCAACATTGGATAACGTTCAGCGTGATGACAGTTACGGATATGCCATGTATTTCGTCGGAGATGAACACCTTGTCCCTTTCGTTTCGATTGCCAGTTCCGACAATGAGTATGACAAGGTCTCTAATCTAAACCGTGAAGGGGTCTTCCGTATCAACATCGGAGTCGGTAGAGAAACCTTTGACTCTTTAGTCGGTAATTCAAGTTCAGAAAACATCGACTATTCCGCGCTTGATGTCTTCATGCCTCATCCAGAGTATGCCAAACAACATTTCGTTTGCATCCTGAATCCGTCTGGAGCAAATGAAGATCGCACTAAGAAACTGATTATCGAAGCACACGACTTAGCTGCAAATCGCCTGCAACGTAAAGCAAACCGATAAAATGAGCAATCACTCTATAAACTTGCGCGTGGCCTAGTCGTGCTGCCCCTTCCATGTTCGCATCTCGTTCGTAGGAGTAAAACCCAAGCGTTCGTAAACCTTGCGGCCTTCATCGCTGGCATGTAAAGTCACAATTTGGACATCATTGGCGTAACACCAATCGGTACATAGCTGAACCAACTGCCGCGCTAATCCCCGACGGCGATAATCAGGATGGGTGTAAACATTGAGGAGATAACCACGATACAACGAAATATCATATTGACCGGGCGGCCAATCCATCAACCACAGGTCTGAACCGGCTACAACCGCGCCCCCGGCCTTACAAGCCAACCAACTGATGTAGAGATTTCGGCGCATGTGGTCGATTAACCACGGGCGGAAAGCAGCTTCCATGCGGGAGAGCGCCTCGGTGTCTTTGTTGCCCATGTCCTCGAACATCCGGCGGCGATGCGTTACAATTTGCTCAATATCGGAGATAGTTGCTTGCCGGATGGTTATTTCGTCTGTCATAGCCCTATCCTTACGGTACGTGTTGGTTCGGTAGCATATGTTAATCTTAGGGATAATCGTTCGCAAGCAAATCAACAATTTGCTTGAAGTTTCTATGACGCATCGCAGAAATTATTGATTAAGGATTAGTCGCATGTCTGACTCACTGCGCCCATCACCCCGCTACAAACCTGTCTCCCTATTCGTGACCTGCATCGTCGACATGATTTATCCGCACACGGGTGTATCAGTGGTCGAAATCCTCGACCATCTGAACATTGAGGTTAAGTTTCCCCTCAGCCAAATGTGCTGTGGGCAAGTCGGGTTTAATTCTGGTTTTTGGAACGATGCGCGGGAGGTCGCCAAAAGTTTTCTGACGGCTTTCGCAGATGCAGAAGTAATCGTTGCACCGTCCGGTAGCTGCGCGTCGATGATCCGGCATTATTACCCTGAACTTTTCAAAGATGAACCGGAATGGCTGGAACGTGCGACTTGGGCAGGTAATATCACTTGGGAATTCACCGAATATCTGGTGGATGGTCTAGGCATCACCGACATTGGTGCGGCATTGCCCCCAACCAAAGTGGCCTTCCATGATGCCTGCCACGGCTATCGACTGATGGAACTGAAAGATCAAGCGCGAACTCTGGCGAGTGGTGTTAAAGGTGTGGAAATCACCACGCTCAACGGGCATGACCAATGTTGTGGATTTGGTGGGTTGTTCGCCGTAAAAATGCCGGAAATCAGCAACGCCATGCTAACGGAAAAGGTCAAAAATATTAATGCAGTAGAAGCCGATGTGATTATTACAGGTGACGCAAGCTGCCTGACTCAAATGAACGGTGGACTCAGCCGACAAGAATCCAGCCGCCGTGTACAACACATTGCCGATTTCTTAGCCAGCGGCCTCAAAAGCAAAGCGCATCAGGGCAGTTAAATCTGCCCGTTTGTTTTACCTTAATGGTGCTACAAGCTGGAAGCGTATAACATGTAATTAATCTAATTCTGTTATTTCGTACTGATCAAAATACATGAGTTTTGAGAATCTCTCCGGGCAAAACTTAGGACCGTATGAACTACGCGAACTGCTGGGACAGGGTGGCATGGGCGCAGTTTATCGCGCAGGGCAGCCCCATCTCAAGCGGGATGTTGCTGTCAAAGTTCTCCCGAATTCGTTAGCTCAGCAGGCTGGATACCTCGAACGGTTTAACCGCGAAGCAGAAATCGCGGCCGCACTCCAACATCCCCATATTGTCCCAACCTTCGACTACGGAACACAACGTGGCATTAGCTATGTTGTTATGCGCCTCCTCACAGGTGGCAACCTTGCTCAACGCATCAATGAGCGTTTAAACGAAAATTTACCACTCCCATCACTGGGAGAAGCCTCGCAAATGCTCAATCAGCTTGCGAGCGCCTTGGATTACGCCCACACGCAAGGGGTTATCCATCGTGACATCAAAACCAGCAATATCATGTTCGACAATCAGGGTAATGCGTATGTTGTTGATTTTGGTATTGCCAAGCTGCAAGGAGCCAACCAAAATTTAACCAACACCGGCATGACTGTTGGGACGAGCACTTATATGTCGCCCGAACAATGGCGATCAGACCCTCTAACAGCAGCCGCTGACCAATATGCAGTAGCGGTGGTTATGTACGTTGTACTGACGGGACATTACCCCTATCAGTCCGATACCGCCCACGGCCTGATGTATAAGCACTTCAACGAAATGCCCACCCCAGCACAGCAATATCGTGCTGATTTACCCGAAGTCATAAGCGAAGTTATCAATAAAGCACTCGCCAAAAAACCAGAAGATCGTTTTCAAAATGTGACGGCTTTTGCTCAAGCATTTCAAAAAGCAATTAGTGGGCATGAAGGCCAATCCAATAATTTTTTCACATTCACGTTAGATAGCAAACCGCTTCCCTTTCCACTCGCACCTGCTAGTCCTGCTTTAGGTACCCTGACCCCAATAATCAGATCTGATATAGGTTCGCACTCATCTGACGATGCGCACACCGTTCTCCAACCGACACCCTCGCCGATACCACCTCTCAAACCTTCCTTTACGGAACCGCCAAAAAACAATCGTATGTATTGGGCGCTTGGTGGCATCATCATTCTGTTGGTCGTGTTTGTGGTCTTCCTACTGACGAACCGCCAACCGAGTGTCGCATTAATCTCAACGCCGACCAACACCGATACAGGTATACCGGCCTCGGCAACGAGTCCAATAGCTACCCCAACAACAGTCAACAGTGGGTTAGATATCGCAACTGCTACCAACATAAGCCAGCCATCGCCCACAGTTACGGTTATCCCAACCGCTACGCCCTCACAAACAACGACCTCAACATCGACTGCTACAGCAACCTTAACACAAACATCTACAGCTACACTGACGATAACACCGAGTACTACACCTACACTGACGGTAACACCCAGCACTACACCCAGTCTGACATCGACAGCGACCTACACTCAAACGCCGACCTCAACTACACCGCCTACGCATACAACAACCGGAGGAATACCTGCCTTCACCTTCCATGATTATATTTTCAATGTATCCAGTCCTTTTTTCTGGAACGCACAAAATATGAAATCGATTGGCAGAAATACATGGGAAATTGGACTCGATCCCTATATTATCTATACTGATCCATTCTCGATCTGTCTGCGCGATTATGATTATGTGGTTGTGAAATTGTCTGTCGATTTCCCAAACGCTACGAGTGACCAAACACTTCAGATTTTCTACACGATGGATAAGGATAGCAACCAAGATTTTAATGGAAATAGGGTAATGTATGTTCCCTTAAAATCAGGGTCTGATTTACAAACCATCGTTTATCCCTTAAAAAATCTCGTCACAGGTACGGGGAATTACCTTACGAAAATACGCTTAGACCCCGCAGATGGTGTCTCCAGCGTAAAGGGGACCGTCCAAATCATGGATTTTCGGTTGGTACACGGTGCTAATACGACAAGTGCATGTGCTTCACCCATCGCGACACTTCCACCGACAGCTCTCCCGACACCAACATCTGTGCCAATCCCAGACTCGGTACGATTTGAATTTGACCGTCTCATACCGGGTACAGGTTGGAGCAGCACTGAAATGGGAAATAGCATCACTTTTGCTTGGATGAACAGCAAAACTGCAACACTGCGTTTAAACGTGAACACAGACCAAGCTTTAGAATTAGAGGCTCACGTTAACCTCAGTATGAGTGACCAGATCCTGCAAAGCCTGACGATGAAGGTGAATGGTCAGCAGTTTCCTCTGAAACTAAGCAGCAATACTGCACCTGCCAATTTCACCGCGCTAATACCAAAAGGGATTTTGGCTACACACTCCGGGTATGTTCAACTTGAATTCAACATCAGTAAAACGCAAATTCCAGATGGTGACAGACGTACACTAGGTCTTGCCTTTGATTGGATTAAGTTAACCCCAGCTTCGGTTACAGAAACAACAGCAGCAAATTCAACCGCAAACGCAGCGACCTCCATTATGGCGGGGCAAATCGCTTTCACATCCAATCGGGATGGCAATCCTGAAATTTATATCATGAGCGCTGTAGACCCAAGCAACATTCAACGGGTAACCAACCATGCAGCAAATGACTCGCGCTCCGCAATTTCGCCCGATGGCAAATCAATCGTTTTTGACTCTACTCGCAGTGGGAATTACAACATTTATTTGACGCAGCTCGGCGGTAGTACAGAGCAACTCACTCAAGATAATGCGGCTAACGCAAATGCTTCGTGGTCACCAAATGGAAAGCAGATTACTTACAACGGCGGAGGATTTGGTAAGTCCTCAATTTATTCAATTAATCTAGAGAATATGCTTGTCAAAATGATCAGTTTGAACACTGACTTTCCTGACTATAATCCCACTTGGTCACCGGACGGACAATATATCGCCTTTGAGTCCAACCGAACTAATAGCCGCGACATCTTTACCATGAATCCTGATGGTTCAAATGTGTTTAATGTGAGTGGTATCTATGGTCTAGACGGTGATCCGGATTGGTCACCTGATGGCACTAAATTTGTCTTCACCTCTGACCGCAGTGGGAATTACGAAATTTATGTAATGGATACCCAAGGGCATAATGCCAAGCGCTTAACTCACGATCAAGCTGATGATGTGCAGCCGACATGGTCACCGGATGGACAACACATCGCGTTCGTTTCAAACCGGTCAGGCAACCGAGACATTTGGGTCATGAAAGCCGACGGCAGTGGGCAAACCAATATAACTGCTAACAGCAGCGCAGATGATTACGAACCCGATTGGGGTGTTGAGTCAGGGAAATCAGTTGCAATGGTGGCGACTACAAATCCAACGCCTTCTCCCACACCAAAACCTGTTGTTGCGACCTTTCCATTTTTAGGTGTTCTCTACAAACAGGATTTTAGTAAGAATGCGTACATAATAAGTGGTGAAGGCTGGTCACGTAAAGAGGATGAGCAGGCTTATTGCATTGATAACAGTGAACATCGCTATGGTGATTTCCCTAATGTAGAAATTACTCAATTAACTTATCCAGAGAATGCTAATTATGCAGTTGAATTACGAGTTCGGTTTAGCTCCAGTGAAGGTCATTTAGGAATTATCACACGCCTCGACTCAAAACGTTACGGATATCGCCATTCGATTGACTTTACCTCTACTAGCTATAGCGCTTATCAATTCTTCTACGGTGACCCAACAACTGATGCCGGTTTAGGCTCTGGAAGTGTCTATATACGGGCCAATGTATGGTATACCCTTCGAGCGGAAGTTGATGGTACAACCATCCGTACCTATTTTGATGGGCAGTTGGTCGCGACAGGCAAAGATACACATGCTGCTAAAGGCTCAATTTCCATAGAGCTAGGTGCAACCACACAAGCTTGTATTGATGACGTGGTTGTGCTTTCCCTAGATCGTTCAGATACGGCCCTCGCAGCAGCGAAAAAAGGACAAGCAACCAACAATGCTAAGTTACGTTTAGGCCCGGGAACGGACTTCAATGCTATATCCAGTGTGACAAAAGGCGAAAATGTATTTATTATTGATACCGACTCGACGGGCAAGTGGGTTCTGATACGACGTGATCAAAACAACGGTATTCAAGGCTGGGTATCGAAAGAGTTCATCGAAAGTACGTCTTAATCCATAAAACCTGCCTTAATTTCAACAACCTTATTCAGCAGGATAAAACACTATGATCATTGTCGATATGCACCGTGATATTGCCTACGACGCGATTGACTGCGCCCGTGACTATCGTTTAAGTTCAGCCGAGAGCCGACGATTGGAAGCAGGTATCAACCACCCACGACGTAAAGGGTTGTCAGCGACGGGTCTACCAGATGCGCTAGCGGCTCGGATTGGGATTGTAGGCGCGACCTTATTTGTTGAACCCAAGGAATTTAAACCGTGGGGTGGTTTAGCCCCAACCTCACACGCGATTTCGTCCTACAGCACACCACAGGAAGCGCACGATGTCGCGATGAAGCAGTTGGAATATTACATCCAACTGGCAGCCAGCACACCGAGCGTCCGCATTATCGAGACCAAAACGGATTTGAACGACGTGCTGGCAACCTATGAAGAAGGAGCTGACGCAGCCAAGCGACTGCACGGCATGATAATCCTGATGGAGGGCGCTGATCCGGTGATTGAGCCGCGCCAATTTGGAACTTGGTACGAACGAGGTGTCCGAATTCTCGGCACGTCATGGAGCCGGACACGCTATGCTGGTGGGACACAATCACCGGGGCCATTAACCGATTTGGGGCGGCAACTGCTCAAGCAGATGGCGAAGTACAACGTGGTGCTTGACCTTTCGCACATGGCGGAAGAAGCCTGCATGGAATCACTCGATACTTACCCCGGCCCGATTATCGCCAGCCACGTTAACCCACGCGCGTTCTGTGACACTGACCGTCACCTGACGGATGATGCCATTAAACTGCTGGGGAAGCGCGATGGGGTGATGGGGTTAGTCCTGCTGAACGTGTTCTGGAAGCAAGATTGGAAACCGGGCGAACCTGTGCCGATTTCGCGGATTGTTGATGCTATCGACTACGTCGCCCAACTGACCGGAAGCAACCGGCATGTGGGCATCGGTACCGATTGGTACGCGGGTATGGGCAGTGATGAGTATCCTGACGGACTGGATACAGTAGCTGACCTGTGGAAAATCGCAGATGAATTACGGACGCGCAATTACAGCGAAGCCGACATCGACGCGATTACATCCGGCAACTTTCTCCACAAACTGCGTGAGGGATTACCCGAATAAAGAAAAAGAATTGAACCGCTAAGACGCAGAGATCAAGGCAGA